>NZ_JAHFVG010000064.1 GCF_023264675.1 Rhodococcus sp. (in: high G+C Gram-positive bacteria) | reverse complement strand
TTCCTCCTGACGCCGTCGGCATATCCCATCGGTACGAGTCCGACGACGGTGTCGCGCTCGGCAGTCCAAGTGTGTCCGTAGGACACTCCCTCGCCGGCACGAACCTTCTTCACCAGGGCTACCGACGCGCTCACCGTCATCACGGGTCGAAGGCCGAATCCACCGAGATCGGGAATCGGGGACAGCCCGTACACCGCAATACCGGGCCTGACCATGTCGAAATGCAGATCGGGCCTGGTCAGGGTTGCTGCCGAGTTGGCGAGGTGCACCACCTCGGGACGCAAGCCCGCTGTGGTCGCACGTGCGACGGACTCGCGCAACACCTCGGCCTGCCGATCGTTGGCCGGATGGCCAGGAACATCAGCGCAGGCCAGGTGCGAGAAGATCCCACGCAGGCGGACGGACCCTTCGGCGGCGGCAGCGCCCAGAACGCGCAGGACATCGTCGAGGTCACCCATCGACACGCCGTTGCGATTGAGACCGGTGTCGACCTTGAGAGTGATCTCGGCTGTTCGATGTGCTGTTACGGCAGCCGCGGCCACGGCGCTCACCTGAGCCGCCGACGACAATCCCAACTCGATGCCGTGTTCGACAGCAGGAACGAAGTCCGTGTCCGGGCGATGCAACCACGACAGAATCGGGGCCGTGATTCCTGCCCTCCGCAGAGCGACGGCCTCGCCGACCGTGGTCACCCCCAACTCGCCCGCGCCTGCTGCCAGGGCAGCTCTCGCCACTGCGACTGCGCCGTGGTTGTATCCGTCGGCCTTCACGACGACCATCGTCACGGCACTGCCCGCGTGCTCACGGAGGAGTCGAACATTGTGCGTCACAGCGTCGAGATCGACGACGATGGACGATCCGGAACCGGTATCCGGACCGCTCAGCCCCTGGCTCTGGGCGGAATCGCTGTCCGCCGCTCGAGATCGTCCGTTGTCCACAGCATTCGATAGTGCCATCAGAGCCGATGGAAAGCGCATTCGGTGCGACGGTGGGTTCCACACTCGACCGTCATAATGTGACCGACCGCACAATCCGGATGGCCTCGGGTACCGCGTGCAGCAAGGGACTCGCCGACACGGGAGCAGCGAACTCGCCCCCGGAGCCATGCGCTGCCGTCGCTGCGGCAAGCGCGTGCACCCTGGCCCCGCATGCCGCAGCGAGCGCCATCTCCATGCCCGACGCCACGAGAGCGCCCAGAATCCCCGACAGCACATCACCCGACCCGGCTGTCGACGCCGCCGAGCCACCCGCGTCGTTGACCAGCACGCGACCGTCGGGGTCTGCGATCACCGTGGCACGACCCTTGAGCAGGACGCACACCCCCCACTGCGATGCGAGATCCGCCGCCGCCGACACCCGATCCGGGCCTGGCGCCGACCCCGTCAGACGTTCGAATTCACCGGCATGGGGAGTCAGCAGCGTCGGGGCAGAGCGGCGACGGACCAGATCGGGAGTCGAGGAAAGAACAGTCAGGGCATCGGCATCGACCACGACCGGCAGATCGGAGTCGAGCACAGCGGTCAACCACGAACGAGACCGCTCGTCGGTACCGAAACCGGGGCCGACGACCCACGCCTGCACTCGGCCCGCCGCGTCTGGATCAGCGGCGGCCACCACCTCGGGATAATGCGAGACCACTTGACCGGCAGCACTTCCGACGTACCGAACCATCCCCGATGTCGCTGCTACCGCGGCCCCGGTGCACAGCAGCGCAGCGCCCGGGTAGCGATCACTCCCGGCGATCACACCGACGACACCTTGGGAGTACTTGTCGTCCTCGGCGGACGGTATCGGCCACGCGGCGCCCACCTCGGACGGCTCGAGCGATGCGAGGGAATGTTCGGCGAACGAGAGCCCGATGTCGACGAGTTCGACTCTGCCGCAATAGGGCACGGCGAGGACATGGGCCGGCTTTCGAGCGCCGAACGCCACGGTCACCGCCGCGTGCACTGCAGGGCCGTCCACCGAGCCCGTCGTCGGATCGACCCCGCTCGGAATGTCGGCGGCCACGATCGGCGCATCGATCGCTGCGACGAGAGCGGCTGCATCCTCGCGCAGCGGCCCACGCCCGGAGATGCCGACGATTGCGTCGACGACGATGTCCTCACTGCCCGGAGCCGTCACGATCCGACCACCGGCCGCGCGAAATGCAGCGAGTCCCGCGGCGTGGGTTCGTTCCGGCGTCAGAAGAACAGCGCCGACGGCCACTCCACGAGCTCTCAGGATTGCCCCGGCCCACAGACCGTCGCCTCCGTTGTCACCCGATCCGACCAGGACGCACACACTTCGCCCGAACACCCCGCCGGTGCGCGCGATCAACTCCGACGCGACGACGCCCGCCAGCCCGTGGGCAGCGCGGCGCATCGGGACTCCGGGCGGTAGAGCATCCAGGAGCGGGCGCTCCGCCGCCCGGACCTGGTCCGGCGTGTAGTAGTACCGCATCGTGTGGCTCGCTATTCGACGGTGACCGACTTGGCGAGGTTGCGCGGCTTGTCGACGTCGTAGCCACGAGCCTGTGCGACCTCGGCCGCGAAGACCTGCAGTGGCACCGTCGACAGCAGCGGCTGCAGCAGCGTCGGTGCCGCCGGGATCTCGATGAGGT
Organism: Rhodococcus sp. (in: high G+C Gram-positive bacteria); assembly: GCF_023264675.1. GTDB lineage: Bacteria > Actinomycetota > Actinomycetes > Mycobacteriales > Mycobacteriaceae > Rhodococcoides. Next base: position 25,803 of record NZ_JAHFVG010000064.1, on the reverse strand, counting down.
GATCGGCGAAGGGACGCACCGCTTCGTCGCCTTCCTCGGCGATCACCACGGTGAGCGCACCGCGGGCCTGCACCTCGCGGATATTGGACAGCAGCTTCGAGTGCAATACCGCACGGCCTTTCGGCGACGGCATGACGACGATGACCGGGACGCCGTCCTCGATGAGTGCGATCGGACCGTGCTTGAGCTCACCGGCGGCGAATCCCTCGGCGTGCATGTAGGCAAGTTCCTTGAGCTTGAGCGCTCCTTCGAGCGCCACCGGGTAACCGACGTGTCGGCCCAGGAACAGAATCGTCGAGGTGTGAGCCAGTTGCCGAGCGAGCACCCTCACCGGCTCGACGTTGTCCAGGACTCGCTGGACGAGTTCGGGCATCGCTTCCAGGTCTTCGTACTCGCGGGCGACCTCGTCGGGATACTTGGTCCCGCGCGCCTGTGCCAACGCCAGCCCGACGACGTAGTTCGCCGTCACCTGGGCGAGAAATGCCTTGGTGGACGCGACACCGATCTCCGGGCCGGTACGGGTGTACACCACGGCATCGGCCTCACGGGGAATCTGTGAACCGTTGGTGTTGCAGACGGCCAACACACGCGCATTCTGTTCCTTCGCATGCCGGACGGCTTCGAGGGTGTCCGCAGTTTCACCCGACTGCGAGATCGCAACCACCAGCGTCGACCTGTCGAGAACCGGGTCGCGGTAGCGGAACTCGCTGGCGAGTTCGACTTCTACCGGCAACCTCGTCCAGTGCTCGATCGCGTACTTTGCCAGCAACCCCGAGTGATACGAGCTGCCACAGGCCACGACGAAGATCTTGTCCACGTCGCGAAGTTCTTGGTCCGAGAGTCGCTGCTCGTCCAACACGATGCGCCGGTTCTCGAAGTGGCCCAGCAAAGTGTCGGCCACCGCAGCCGGTTGCTCCTGGATTTCCTTGAGCATGAAGTAGTCGTAGCCACCCTTTTCCGCGGCGGCCAGGTCCCAATCGATGTGGAATGGCCGACCCGACGCCGGGGCGCCGTCGAAATCGTTGATGGTGTAGCCCTCGGCGGTGATGACCACCACCTGGTCCTGTCCGAGTTCCACTGCCTCGCGGGTGTGCTCGATGAACGCGGCGACGTCGGACCCGAGAAAGGTCTCCCCGACTCCTACGCCCACGACCAGCGGCGTCGAACGACGCGCGGCGACGATGGTGTCGGGGTGATCGGAGTGCGTGAACACCAGGGTGAATGCGCCTTCGAGTCGACGCAGTACCGTCTTCGCACTTTCGACGAAATCACCTGCCGTCGGCCCGTTCGAGTACGCGGCCGAGACCAGGTGCACGGCAACCTCGGTGTCGGTATCGCTGGCGAACTCGACACCCGTCGCTTCCAGTTCCGCGCGCAGCGGACCGAAGTTCTCGATGATCCCGTTGTGCACCACCGCCACCGAACCGGTCACGTCTCGATGCGGATGCGCGTTACGGTCCGTCGGCCTGCCGTGAGTTGCCCAGCGTGTGTGACCCATACCGGTGGTGCCGACGAATTTGTCGGCGCCCAGCTCGTCCAGTTCGGCCTCGAGATTGGCCAATCGTCCGGCTTTGCGCTCGATGGTCGTGTGGCCTTCGCCGTCGAGAATCGCGATGCCCGCAGAGTCGTAGCCTCTGTATTCCATGCGCCGCAGCGCCTCGACCACAACACCGAGAGCTGGGCGGTGGCCGACGTATCCCACGATTCCGCACATGGTGGTTCAGGGTACCCGCCGGTTCGACGGCCCCATACCTGCCTCGCGGCGGCTCGATCCGATAGCGTTGCTGCCGTGGCGACTCCTAAGAAGCTTGCAGCCCTCCTCGCCGGACGTGGCCCGCACTCGGTGCTCCGTGGCAACCTCGCGCTCGCCGGACAGCCGGGCGTCGTCTTCAGTCCTGCTGAGGGCTACAACCTGCCGGCTGTCGCGTTCGGGCACGGTTGGCTGCTCGGAGCAGACCGATACGCGAACACGTTGAAGCACCTTGCCTCCTGGGGCATCGTCGCGGCAGCCCCGGACACCGAACGCGGGCCGATTCCGTCACATCGCGGACTGGCGGCCGATCTCGGCACAGTCCTCGACATCGTCACCGGAGTACGGCTCGGAACCGGCAACATCAGCGTCCACCCCGACAAGCTGGCCGTCGCAGGCCACGGCATGGGGGCAAGCGTCGCGGTCCTCGCCGCTGCTGCGCGAACGGACGTCAAGGCCGTCGCGGCACTGTTCCCGGCGCCGTCGTCACCGAGCGCTGAAGCTGCTGCTCAGACCCTGAGCATCCCCGGACTGGTTCTGGGGGATGCCGCCGTCACCGACTCGCTCAACGACAACACGCTCTCGCTCGCCGGTGCGATGGGAGGACCGTCGGTCTTCCGCCGCATCGAGAAGGCGTCGTCGGACGGAATCGTCGAGGGCAGACGCCTCACGAGCCCGTTCATCACCGGCGGCACCGAGAAATCGACCGTCCGCACCACCCGCATTCTGCTGACCGCGTTCCTGCTGTTTCACCTCACCGGGGAAAAGAAGTACGAGGATCTGGCGGGCGCCGCGGAGTTCAAGGGCACCAGAGTCGTCGACCCGCACGCGCCGATCGCGGATCAGCCGAAGCCGAGCCCGCTGTCGGCGGTGCGCGCCGTGATAGGTCGCTGACGACCCGATCTCATTCCATCCAGCTCGACCGGGGTTGCTCGTCGACTTCCTCGGCCGACCGACGACGAGGTCTGGCGTCGAGGTTCGCTGGACGTAGAAACGACCGAGGCACGTCCTCCCCCGCTTCGGGGTCCGTGGTCCGAGTTGGACGGACGGCTGCGGCGACGTGAACGGTCCGCTCCAATCGATGTGCCGAACGTGCGAGCGCCTGCCGATGTTCGTCGCGGATCCGAGTCATTTCCTCTCGCCACCACGTTCCGGAGACATTCACAACGGGCCTGCCTCGGTGAGATGTGCGCCGGAATCCGAAGGCGCCTGTGCCGCAGGCTGGGGTGGAGCAGGCTGGGGTGGAGCAGGCTGGGGTGGTGCGACAGCTGCACTGTCAGCGGACAGCTCGCCGGGCGACGCGTCGTCTGATCCGGCCGAGGGCGGGCCGTCCGGGTCTGCCGGCGGCAGCGCAGTCGCTTCCGATGCAGCCGACACCTCCGAAGTCACCGAAACAGGAACGTCTGGAGTTGCATCGACGGGCACTGCACCGTCGGGAACCTGCGACATCTCGGTCTGAACCACCACGGGCAATCCGAAAGGCCCCGGTCTCAGCTCGAAGTGCCGGTCGGCACCATCAGGTGTTCCGAACTGTAGAGAAATATTACCGTTGTGCGCCAGCGCTATTCGGGCGCTGTATCCGTCGAGTGCGGCGTCGAGATGACCGCGCTCTGCCGTTCCATCGACGGGACCTGGCGGTAGTAGAAGAGCTGGCGGTAGTGGAGAACCTTGCGGTGCGGGCTCCGCGGGAGTCGACGGCACGGCAGACCCGGAAGGCGCAACCGGAGCCGGTGCTGGCCTCTCCGAGCCGCTGCCATCATCGGTAGCGGGCTCGGTTGCGTCCGGACTCGACGGGGCCAGACCCGCCAGCGCATCGTCCAACACCGACTTCAGTCGTTCGGTGAGGTCTTCGCCGGACCTTTCGATTGCCGCCACCAGATCGTCGCATGTGGGCATTCGACCGAACATGGAGTCGAGCGCAGCGCCGATGTCTTTCTGCGGGACGCCATCGGGAATGGCGTCCGATCCACCGGGCGCAGTGTCACCGGGTATCGCTACATCGGGGCTTGGGGCGAGGGGGCTTGCGGCGAGGGGGTTTGCGGAATTGGGGCTCGCGGGATGCGAAGGTGCGCCGTCCGGGTCCTGGGCGGCCGCGGCGGGAATACTCGACGCCAGGGAGCTCGGCCCCTGAGTCCCAGGGCCTACGAAGGGCGACTCTTCCTGCGCCGCAATTGTATCGACGATCGAGCCCGAAGCGGGAGCAGTCTGCAGCGATGTCGAATCGGGGACGAACGACGAACTTCTCGACGGGGGAAACTGCGCAGCATCGATCCCTTCCGCGACGGCGGCGACGGTCGAGAGAAGCCCGCGCACCGCAGTATCCGTCGACTCGCAGATGTCGACGACGTGCTGACACGCGGCGGAGACTATGGGGGCGAACGTGTTGCGCAACCAGTCCTCGCACACAGTTTTCGCATACGCGAGTTCGTCACGTTGGGATAGAGAACTCGGTCCGACGTCCACCCCGAACGGCAGTACCGGCGCGCACGCGGTCGTAGCAGCGACGGGGGGCCGCACTCCAGGCAATACGGCAGTTACCTCGTCGAGCAGTATCGATGACGACGCGATCGGTATGTCGGGATCGATCGTGGCCAACGCGTCGATGCTCTCCACAACGGGCACCTTCTTGCCGTCGATCAGCCCGTGCTCTGTCGGCGCTGCAGCGGTCGGATCGAATTGTGCGATGGTCGTCGTCTTGTCCGCCACGACGGACCGAATGTCCACGCTCGCCTGCCCCAGGGCTTGGCCCAGCTGGTCCATCGCGGTGACCAACCCACGAGCGAGGGTGACGTCGGATCGAATGTCGGCCACGGCGGCCTCGCCGGCCGAATCGACCCACGCGTCCGACAATGCCGTTGTCCACCGCTCCTGGTGTTCGACCTCGATCGCGGCTGTGGCGGCGGCATCGGTCACGGACTTGGCGTCGGCCGACAGACATGCCAGATCCAGCCCTCGCTGTTGGTCGTAACGTGCGCACAGGTCGGCGTAGGTCCACCTCACTCCAGCACTCACACGCTGAAGAATCGGGAGGCATCGCTCGAAATACTGGAGACCTGCTGCGCCGTCGTCGAGCAACTGATCGACCGACGCACCCTCGGGGCTCACCTGTCCCCCGCCTGGACAACGCCCGTCAACGAGTGCGACACCGACTCGTCCGTCGAGGTGTACTGCGCGCAGCTGCCGCGTAGCTGGACAGCATTGTCCTTGCTCGCCTCGCTCCACCGGTTCAGTATCGACGCTGTTCCGCCGTAGGCCTCGGCAATTCGCGCGCCCAGGTCAGCGTAGTTTCGGCCGGCCTGGGCGGTACCGAACACCCAGGTCTTGGCGGTGGCTGCGACGCCGGACACCGCACCGGAAGATGCATCGAAGGTGTTCGCGATATCGGTGACAGTTCCTACGTCGATCTCCATGTCCGGCATTTCCCCCACGTCGAACGGTGCGAGACCGATCGGCCTCTTGTCATGTTCGACGCAGCCCGCCTGGATACGGTTCCATCCGATACCGGTAACGTCCGGGAACAAGAACTCGGGTCACAGGTACTTCGGACTGTCGGCCCTGGTAGACACATCTCACCGGCGAGGAGTCTCATGCACATCGGAACCATGCTGAATTATTCGGGCGGATTCAACGAGACGGTCGCAGAGGTGGCGGAACTGGAGAAGGCGGGACTCGACATCATTTTCGTTCCCGAGGCCTACTCGTTCGACGCCGTGAGCCAACTCGGATTCCTTGCAGCGAAGACGTCGACGATCAAGATTGCCTCGGGAATCTTTCAGATCTACACCCGTACGCCGTCGTTGACCGCCATGACTGCGGCAGGTTTGGACTATGTCTCGGATGGCCGATTCGTCCTCGGACTCGGCGCGTCCGGACCTCAGGTGGTCGAGGGTTTCCACGGAGTCAAGTATGACGCCCCCATCGCCCGCACACGCGAGGTCATCGAGATCTGCCGCCAGGTGTGGCGGCGCGAGAAGGTCGAGCACCAGGGAAAGCACTACCAGATCCCCCTGCCCGCGGACAAGGGCACCGGCCTCGGCAAGCCGCTGAAGCTGATCAATCACCCTGTACGCGAACGCATCCCAGTAGTGATCGCAGCCCTCGGCCCGAAGAACGTCGAGCTCACCGCGGAGATCGCCGAAGGCTGGCAGCCGATCTTCTACTTCCCGGAAAAGGCCGAGCAGGTGTGGGGCGACGCCCTCGCTGCCGGCAAGGCCAAGCGCGACCCGTCGCTCGGCGATCTGGAGATCTTCGCCAGCCCGACATTGGCAATCGGAGACGATGCCGAGAAGTATCTCCCGTGGGTCAAACCGCACCTCGCCCTCTACATCGGAGGTATGGGCGCCAAGGGGAAGAACTTCTACAACGATCTTGCGCAGCGATACGGGTACGAGGAAGAGGCCGAGAAGATCCAGGATCTCTACTTGGCGGGAAAGAAAGAGGAAGCAGCGGCAGCGGTACCCGACGAGCTGGTTCGAGCGGTCAACCTCATCGGGCCCGAGAGCTACGTCAAGGAGCGCGTTGCGGCCTTCGCCGAAGCCGGCGTCACGACTTTGAACGTCGCCCCGCTCGCCGAGAACACGGCCGGTCGGATTGCGCAGCTCACCGCGCTACGCAATCTCACTGCCTGACGACCTCACTGCCTGACGACGCGTACTGTCCGACCGACCAGCTACCTGGCCGGAATCGTCAGACTTGCCCGACCCGACTCGCCAAATCCTCGGCGAGTCGGCGGGCGAGATCCGGCTCGGCGGCCTCGACCATCACTCGCACCAGCTGCTCGGTTCCGCTCGGCCGCAACAGGACTCGTCCCGTATCGCCGAGCACGCCCTCTACCTCGGCGACGCCGTCGAGAACGGATCGAGAAGACGCCACGGCCGCTTTGTCCGACACCGTGACGTTGATCAGCACCTGCGGAAGCGTCGTCATCACCGACGCGAGGTCCGCAAGCGAGCGACCGGTGGCCGCCATCCGATCCATCACCAGCAGAGCCGTCAGTACACCGTCGCCCGTGGTGCCGAACTGCGGCAGCACGACGTGCCCGCTCTGCTCGCCGCCCAGCGCGTATCCGCCGGCGCGCAGCTCTTCCAACACATAGCGATCCCCGACCGCCGCGGTGCGCAGCGCGATACCCGCTTCCCGCATCGCAATGTGAAGGCCGAGATTGCTCATCACGGTCGCAACCAACGTGTCGGCCGTCAAAGTTCCAGATTCCTTCATGCCCACCGCCAGCACCGCCATGATTTCGTCACCGTCGACGATCGCCCCGGTGGCATCGACCGCGAGACATCGATCGGCATCGCCGTCGTGCGCGATCCCCAGATCTGCCGAATTCTCGACGACGGCCTTCTGCAGGTCGTCCATGTGCGTGGACCCGCAGCCGTCGTTGATGTTGAGACCGTCGGGCTCGGCATTGATCGCAATGACCGTGGCACCGGCAGCGGCGTAGATCGCCGGAGCGACCACCGATGCAGCTCCATGCGCGCAATCGACCACGACGGTAAGCCCGTCCAGGCGATGCTTCGGTGCAGTTCCGACATGCTCGACGTACCGCTCGGCGGCGTCGGCCGCGGTGCGCAGTCGGCCGATCCGATCGCCGGTGGCCGCGAACGACACCGACCCCCCGGCGATGAACTGTTCAATTCTGTCCTCGACGTCGTCGTCGAGTTTGTGGCCGCCCGCGGCAAAGATCTTGATCCCGTTGTCCGGCATAGGATTGTGGGAGGCGGAAATCATCACGCCCAAAGCTGCTTGGTATTCGGCGGTCAGGTAGGCAACGGCGGGCGTCGGAAGAATCCCGACATCGACGACGTCGACACCAGAAGCTGTCAACCCCGCGGTCACCGCTGCAGCAAGCATCTCGCCGCTCGCGCGCGGGTCACGACCGAGAACGGCGGTCGGACGCGTACCTGTCGATTCCGGAGCCAGCACTGCGGCTGCAGCCTTGGCGACCTGAAGTGCCAGTTCCGGCGTGAGCAGTCCGTTGGCCAGGCCGCGAACACCGTCGGTTCCGAAAAGTCGCGTCATACGAAAGTCCCCCTCGCCGAAAAAAATCGAAAACAAACGCCGCGAGGGCAGGCACCCGATACTTCCGGCGCCTGCCCTCGCGGGTAGAACTTGTGTGAAAGCGTCAGCGCTTCGAGTACTGCGACGCCTTACGGGCCTTCTTCAGGCCGTACTTCTTACGCTCGACTGCACGAGCGTCACGCGTGAGGAAGCCGGCAGCCTTGAGTGCCGGGCGATCATCGGGGGTGACCTCGATGAGTGCACGCGAGATGGCGAGACGCAATGCGCCTGCCTGACCGGAAGGTCCGCCGCCGTGAAGCAGGGCGATGATGTCGAAGGACTCGGCGCGGTCCACGAGGACCAGCGGCGCCTTGATCAGCTGCTGGTGGACCTTGTTCGGGAAGTAGTCTTCCAGGGTGCGGCCGTTCAGCTTGAAGCCGCCGGTGCCGGACGAGAAGCGGACGCGAGCGACAGCTTCCTTACGACGTCCAACGGTCTGAACGGGGCGATCGAACAGGATCGGTGCAGGCGCTGCAGCAGCGGCCTCGATCTCTTCGACTACCTCGGGCTCTTCCACGGACACGAACTCGTCAGCGGCGATCTCGACCTCTGTAGCCTCGACCTCTGCCGGGTTTTCCTGCGACGTCACGTCATTTCCCTCCGGCGCCGTCACTGGGACACCTGCTTGATCTCGAACGGAACGGGCTGCTGCGCGGCATGCGGGTGGTTCGGTCCCGCGTACACCTTGAGCTTGCCCGCGATGGCATTACCGAGCTTGTTCTTGGGGATCATGCCCTTGACGGCCTTCTCCACAAGACGGTCCGGGTGGCTTTCCAGCACCTGTCGAGTCGAGCGCGACTTCAAACCGCCCGGGTGGCCGGAGTGGTGGTGATGGAACTTGCCATCGAGCTTGTTGCCACTGATGGCAACCTTCTCGGCGTTGATGATGACGACGAAGTCGCCACCGTCGACGTTGGCTGCGTAGGTCGGCTTGTGCTTGCCGCGGAGCAGAGTCGCTGCCTGGACGGCGAGGCGTCCGAGCACGACGTCCGTGGCGTCGATCACATGCCAAGTCCGGGTGGTGTCCCCGGCCTTCGGGCTGTATGTAGACACAGAAATTCCTGTCTTCATGATGTCGCTGCTGGCCACGGCGTGTTAATGACCTCGGCGGCCAGTTGAGACCCGAGATCAAGAGATCACCGCGCAGCAATCAGCGCGGCGAGCTCATGCACGCCAACGAAGGACGATACCGGGAAGTACTCCCCCAGGTCAAAACGCCTCCAGCGGCCAACCTCGGTTCTCGGCGGTCGAGTCGCCGACGAGTCAACGCACACGCACGCAGTCGATGCACCGCACCGCGGCCGGGAGGGCCGCCAATCGAGGCTCGGCAATGACACGTCCGCATCGTTCGCAACTGCCGTACGTGCCCGTATTCACGCGCTCGGTTGCCGCATCGAGTTCGCGGATCTCGTTCTCGGCATCGCGTGCCAGCGATGCCACCGTTGCTCGCTCGAAGGCGATGGTCGACCCCTCTGGGTCGTGCTCGTCGTCGTCGGTCGACCACTGCGACGCCGCGACGATCTCTCGATATTGCGCACGCAAGGACTCGAGGCGAGCCGACGCCACGGCCCTGGCGTCGGCGATTCGAGAGCGACGGACATCCACGCCGTCAAGTGAACTACACAGCCGTCGTGAACAAGGCAGGACCGACGGACAAACCCGCAATCGAGTCCGTCCCGAGTCCGGCAGAACGCACCCCTGCACGGCATCAGGCCCCGACATCGCATGATGCCGGGGCCGAGTACCGAAAAGGGTGGAGTCAGGAAAAACGCGACCTGTTGGCGGCTTCCTGCTCCATCATGCGCTGGTTGCCGGACGTGACCGAGCCGATGAGACTCTGCAGCACACCGTTGAGTTCGTTCTGAGCATTGTTCCACTCGGCCTGCTTGACCTGGTAGGCATCGGAATCGGCGCCCTGCCACGTCGCGACGAGAGGCTGGATCGAGGACTTGATCTCGTCGAGCCGCTCGTTGAGCGACGACCACTTGGTGGTCATTCCGCCGGCCAGATCACCGATCGCGCCGAAGTTGTACTTGATTTCACCGTTCATCATCGATCCCTCGTTTTCGTTGCATCGACCACAGTCGATTCCGCCAGTGAGTTCTATGGGTAGTGCGAGATACTCTGCGCTGCAGACGGTTCCGTCTGGTCACCGCCACCGCGCGCACCGGACCCTGGAAGCGCGGGGCCCTGAGGTCGGAGTCAGAGGTTGAGCGTGCCTGCCACGTTCTGGAAGCCCGAGACGTTGTCCTGCTCGGACTGGTCGTACTGAATACCACTCGTCTTGATCGACTCACTGATGCCCGCCAACGCGTTCTCCAACTTGAATGCACTCGAATCCCAGTTGGTCATGACCTGCGCGAACGTGGTCGAGGCCGTCCCCTTCCAAATACCGGACGCAGCCAGATCGACATCGGAGCGCAACGCCCGCAGCAGCCCGCCGATCTGGTCCCGCAGACCGTCGACCTTTGCCGCGACGGCAATCATGGTCTGGATGTCGGTTTCTGCCATGTCGACTCCTTGTGTGTTTCCACGGACACGTGACTCCACGTGCCCGTGTTTCTGTGGTTTCGAGCACCCGGACGAATGCTCGGACGAGGCAGTGATTCGCGGCCATGGAACTACAGACGACCTACCGGCGGATCTCCCCCTACATAACCTTGGACGCACGAGCGGTACGAATCGGTTCCACCGAATGCGAAAATTCTCGAAACATCCTCCCGCTCATCCAGGCTGTGACACGACCAGCGTCGACACGGCCCGCTCACAATCGGCCTCCAAGACCTCCTCGGCTCCCACCGAACTCTGGCAACCGATGCTGATCTGCAGATCGCCGTCGACGAAGACCTGCCATCGAACGATCGAATCGTCGCCAGGAGACTCGATGTACGACACGCCGACCCGGCCACCGAAATCAGTTGCCCGCGAAAAATTCCCGACGGTGGAACCCGTTCCCTGCGCAGCCAACTGCGCCGTCAGATCATCGCTGACGCGTTCCAACGTGGTACCGGGTGCAAGCTCGATCGTCGTCAACACGATTCGGCGGTCCGGGAAATCGGGTGGGATCAAGACCGAGCGGGACTCCTCCTCTCGCGCGGACCATCGACTCGGGAGTTCGACACTTGCTCGACCGTAAGCAAATCGAACGAACGCGGGGCCTGGAATCGGTGCGGTCGCAGTGACCGACGGCTCCGCAGTGACCGACGGCTCCGCAGTGACCGACGGACGCGTGGTAACCGACGGGCGCGTGGTAACCGACGGTTGCGGGCTCGCAACCGGATTCGACGATCCCGACACGACAACGCCGAGAACGACCACCACGGCGACGAACACACCCGCACCCACAACGGCCATGACGAGAGGCAACCTCGACCGGGGCGCACTCGGGGTCGGATGAACCTCGTCGAGCCATGCACCGGCTCGGATCGACGGTGGCGAGTCGAACAGTGACGACTCGAACGGCGCTGCATTCTCGTAGGGCGATGCGTTCTCGTAGAGCGCTGCATTCTCGTGGGGCGATGCATTCTCGTGGGGCGATGCATTCTCGTAGAGCGCTGCATTCTCGTAGAGCGCTGCATTCTCGTAGGGCGATGCGCCGGTACGTTCCGCTGCGGTCGTGCCCGAATCAGACGCCCGTGCACTACGCGATGCCGATCCGACGCTCGATTCGGCGTTACCGCGCGAGGTAGCCGAGGCCATGGAGATGCCGACACGGGCAGCCATCGATCGCACTACATCCACGCCGAGTAGACGATGCAGTCGATACTGTCCGGCGCCGCCGAGAAGGTCGACCGGAACCGAGGTGGATGCGGTGTCCAACACGAACACGTCTACAGGTTCGCGTCCACCACGACCCGCGACACACGCACGAACTCTCTCGCGCACAGCCTTGTCCGCACTCGACCCAGCCGCGCCCGGTCGGGACACCGTGTCTGCAGCTGTGTCGGCTGTGATGTCCCGGACACCGACGGCATCCCAGCGCCCGGTTCTCGCGTATCCATGCGCCGATGCTTCGGACGTGTTCGCGACCCCTCTGTCGGACGCTGGTCCATCCAACGGAGCTCGCGTCACCGAACACACCACCGAACTCGAGTCGCCTATCTCCACCACGACAGCGAACTCGGGCGAGCGCTCGCCGAGGCTCTGTGCGGCAGCGGTCGCAGAGTCCACCACGATGACTTCACGGGCCGAGGAGGTGAGTGCGTGACGCATCACGCCCTGGCGGACATCGCCCCAGCTGGACGGACACGCGATCTCCAGTAGATCCACCGGCCCGTCCGCGCCGGTTGCGCGCAGAGCCGCAGCGACAGTGCCCCCGAACACCACCCGGACCGGCACTGCAGTCGAACCGACCAACATCTCGTCGTCGTCGACGAACACCCACGGGTTGCGCACGACCGCCACCTCCGGATCCCCCGGACTGACCGGGAGGTTCGACGCGCCTGCGTGTCCGTCACCGGCGACATCGGCCAGATACACCGGGGACCCGGCACGGTTGGACACTGCGATGTCGTATCGACACTCGGTGACCGCGTCCCCTGCCGACAGGAGAACAGAGATCGCACTGTCGCCCAGATGCACTGCCGCATACGTGCGTCGATGCATCATTGCGTGGTCCATGCAAGCTGAACCAGCGACTGTCCTCGCCGATCGATCAAGGTTCCCCTGCCGGCAGGCATCGGACTCGCTTTGACATTTCCGATCAGGTTTCCCTCGTCACGACTTCCGCTCATCACCAGACCGGGCGACACGAGGTCCTTCATGCGCGAAATGATCTGGTCGTACATCGTTCGCGATGCGCCGCCGGATCGGCGCGCAAGCACCAGGTGGAATCCGATGTCGCGGGCATGCGGAAGATACTCGGCCAATACCGTCAACGGGTTCCCCGACGCGGTTGCCACCAAGTCGTAGTCGTCGACGATCACAAAAATTTCGGGTCCACTCCACCAGGACCGCTCCCTGAGTTGCTGCTGTGTCACACCCGGGCCCGGCATGCGCTCGGCGAGCTTGGCAGCCAATTCGGTCATCATTGTCGTCAGAACCGACTGCGACGCGGCAAATCCGGCGAGATGGTCCGACTCGATCGCGCCGAGCATCGTCCGGCGGTAGTCCGCCAGGATCAACTTGACCTGGGCGGGTGAATTGGCCTCCACCAAAGACGTGCAGATCGAAGTGAGCAGCGAAGTCTTCCCACACTCGGTGTCCCCGAAGACCAGGAAATGCGACTGTTCGGCGAAATCGACTGCTACAGGCTTCAACTCTGCCTCGTCGATACCGAGGGGGACCCACAGCTCGGCGGCAGGACCTCGTGATCGAGGCCAACGCCCGACGAGCATCCGCAGCAGTTCCGCCCTCGGAAGGCTCTCCGGAAGCATCCGCACGTCCGGCGCCGAACGGCCGACGTACTCTCCGGCAACAGCCGTCACCGCCGCACCGATTCCTCGACCGAGATCGACAGTGGACGAGGAATCGTCCACTCGGGGAAGTCCGATCAGCAAGTGCAGACCGTCCTTGGTGATTCCGCGTCCCGGCCGGTTCTCGGGGACCCGCGCCGCCTTCGCGCGCCCGAACTCCGAATCGGAGGGATCACCGAGCTTGAGTTCTATCCGCGTACCGACGAGATCCTTGGTGGCAGGCCGAATTTCTCCCCACCGCGATGCCGTGATCAGCAGGTGGACACCATACGACAAGCCCTGTGCCGTCAGCGACGCCAGCGCGGGTTCGAGAGATTCGAAATCCGACCGAATGCTGGCCCATCCGTCGACGACGAGAAAGACGTCTCCAAATTTGTCTTCGTCGTCGACGGGATTTTCGGTCCGTCGCCGTCGGAAGTCGAGCATCGAGTCGATTCCTCGCTGGCGGAACAATCTCTCGCGCTGACCGATGACCGCGGCAACTTCGGCCACTGTCCGGCGCACGCGATCCACGTCGAGGCGGTTGGCAACGGAACCGACATGGGGAAGGCCTGCCAGCCCATTGAGCGTGCCGCCGCCGAAATCCAAGCAGTAGAACTGAACCTGCTCAGGTGTGTGAGTGAGCGCCAATGCCATCACGAGAGTCCGGATCGCGGTCGACTTTCCCGATTGTGGCCCTCCGACGATCGCCAGATGTCCCTGCGCCGAGGACAAGTCGATTCGAAGAAGATCCCGTCGCTGATCGAACGGTCGATCGACGACGCCGAGCGGAACCTGCAAGCTCGGCGTAGCGTCGACCGCCGAAACGAGGACGGAGTTCGGTATCAGTCGATCGAGCGTCGGAGACGCGCCGAGGGGAGGTAGCCAGACTTCGTGCGCTGAGTTTCCATGACCGCGTAGTCGATCGACGACTACATCGAGCACCGTGCGGCCGTCCGGTACGTCATCGGGGTCCACGGCAGGCGCCCGATCGTGATCGAGTTGCCGCGTTCCGGCCGCGTCCTCCAGAACGTCCACGGCGACGGGGTACGCACTGAAAATTCTCGGTGTCAGATCAACCACCGAGTGCCGACTGTCGCGGACACGGCCGCGGGGCCGGATGTAGGGGCCCGAGACGTACGACGCCGCGAATCGCACGATCTCGGCAGAGTCGCACTTGAGGTAGCCGGCACCGGGCTGAGCGGGAAGGTGATAAGCGTCGGGTACACCGAGCACCGTTCGAGATTCGTTGGCCGAGAATGTCTTCAAACCGACTCGATACGACAGATGACTGTCGAGCCCTCGCAACTTACCCTCTTCCAATCGTTGACTCGCAAGGAGCAGGTGCATATGCAACGAGCGTCCGAGCCGACCGATCGCAACGAAGAGATCCGCGAAATCCGGTTGCTGACTGAGCAGCTCCGAAAACTCGTCGACGACCACGAACAAGGCAGGCAGCGGTGCGAGCGCTGCACCGCCCGCTCGGGCCTTCTCGTAGTCGGTGACGTTGGCGAAGTTTCCCGAATCACGCAGAAGCTCCTGCCGCCTGTTCATCTCACCCGCCAGGGCGTCTTTCATGCGGTCGACCAGGGCGAGATCGTCCGAGAGGTTGGTGATCACGGCCGCGACATGTGGTGCATCCTCCAACCCCGCGAATGTCGCCCCGCCTTTGAAGTCCACCAGGACGAGGTTCAGTTGATCGGGGCCGTGGGTGGTGATCAGTCCCAATACCAAGGTGCGCAAGAATTCGGACTTGCCGGAACCGGTCGCGCCGATGCAGAGACCGTGCGGCCCCATACCGTTCTCGGCAGATTCCTTCAGATCGATCTCGACTGCGCTTCCGTCGGGCGCAACGCCGATCGGTACCCGAAGCCGGTCGCGACCTCGCCGCGGAACCCACACCCTGTCGGGATCGAGTCTGCCGACGTCCGCGATGGAGAGGAGATGATTCCAGCTCGAGATGGATTCGGGCTCGTCCATCGACGAGTCGGCTCCGGAGACCGATGCAGTTCGGTAGGGCGACAACCGTCGTGCCACCGTCTCTGCTTGCGCAACACTCAACACGTCCGCTGCGCCGAACACCTCGAGCTGCGGCCCGCTGACTGCGCCGATCGAGCCGTTCTCGGTGAACAGACGTAGGCCGCGCGTAGCCGCCAGATTCGTCGCGAAACTGGAGAGATCCACCAGCGTGACCGATTCCAGTCCGGTTCGAATCAGGTCGGTACCGGTGTTGTCGAGCAGCCCGCCGTCGATCACGATGACGAGATGTGGAACGCCCGCGGTCGGTGGCGTTCCACGCGCGAACCTGTTTCGGAGCGAGAGATATTCTCCGAGAGCACTTTCCAGTTCGAGAAACGACCCGTAGATCATCCGAGCGCTGCCTGCACCGTCACGGACGAGATCGTGCTGAGTGTGAGGGAGCCACTTGGTCCACTCCCAGTGGCCGACGGTGTCGGGGCCACACACTACCGCCACTCGAACCTGGTCCGGATCGTGGAACGTGCACAGCGAAGCGAGCATTGCTCGCACGACAGCCCGTGCGGCACCGCGTTCGCCGGTTAACGACACAGCAGCGAATCCCCGCATCGACACCGCCGTCGGCAGATCGCTCACGACCGAGTGGGCGCGCACGAACCGCCGAAGTGACACCGCTGACACAGGTTCGAGTTCCTCGACCGGACCGGTCTCGGGAGCGACGAGTCGGGTAGCCAAACGCTGAGAGCCACGGCCGACCCGGACGTGGCAGAAGTCTGGATCCGCAACGCGCCGCTCCCACATACGAGCAGTTCCGGCCAACGACCACAGCACACCCGGGTCGGGATGCGACCATTCCAACGCCCGCCGCTGGCTGGTCGAGGTGACGGCGACGTCTTTCCGGAGCTGGTCCAAATAGCGCAGATAGTCTTTGCGGTCCTCGTTCGCTTCGGCGGTTCGAGCGCCGCCCGAGCGTCCGCCGCCTGCCACCATTCCCAACATCGAAATCATCATCATGGCCGGGAACATCAGCATCATCGGGTTGGCTGCCATCCCCGAGGTGAACATCAGCGCCACCATGCCGACCATCGCTGCCACCATCACGACGGGCATCAGTTTGGTCATCAGATTGCCCGGAACGATGCGCGGAATTTCAGGTGGTGCCTGAAGCGCAACCTCGCCACCGGGAGTTCGCGGCACCGGTCGGCGCGCACCACGAATGAACCGAACGGTACTCACGTCTGCAGATGCCCCCACCTGGTCGGTATCCCCATTACCGCAGACACTCTCGTTTCCGGACGAAAGGTCTGTTTTGCAGAAGATTAACCCATCGACGGCGGCCCGGCCAGCCCGTCCGTACTTCGGAATACCTAGTGCGGTGCATCGGTTGAACTCACGGGATCACAATTCCCTCACCACATGCTCGACTTCCGTACGAAAGGCTGGCGCCCACAGTGTCCGTTCCACTCTCCATCCTCGATCTGGCGCACATCGGCGAAGGCGAATCCGTGAAGGACAGCTTCGACGCGAGCGTCACCCTCGCGCAGCACGCCGAGGATTGGGGGTACCGGCGCATCTGGTACGCCGAACACCACAACATGCGGTCGATAGCGTCGTCGGCGACCAGCGTGCTCATCGGGCATGTCGCCGCCAACACCAGCCGCATCCGACTCGGATCCGGTGGCGTGATGTTGCCGAACCACGCACCGCTACCCATCGCCGAGCAGTTCGGAACTCTCGCCACGCTCCACCCCGGCCGCATCGACCTCGGCCTCGGCCGCGCTCCCGGCAGCGATCAGCCCACGATGCGGGCAATGCGCCGAGACCCGTCGTCGGCGGACCGCTTCCCCCAGGACGTCCAGGAATTGCAGGGGTATCTCTCCGACAAGTCCCTGGTGCCCGGTGTCGTGGCTACCCCCGGCGAGGGAACGCACGTGCCGTTGTACATCCTCGGGTCGTCACTGTTCGGTGCGCAGCTCGCCGCCGCTCTCGGCCTGCCGTTCGCGTTCGCCTCACACTTCGCACCGGACGCGCTCGAGGAGGCCGTCGCGATCTATCGCCGAGACTTCCGTCCGTCCGCACAGCTCGACGCCCCTCATGTCATCGTCGGGGTCAACGTGATCGCCGCGGACACCGAAGCCGCAGCGCAGGAACAATTCCTCGCCACCAAGCGAAGCCGTGTCAGCCTTCTGCTCGGTCGTGGCCGCCGCTTCACCGACGAAGAAGCCGACATGCTGCTCGACGCACCGCAAGGTCGCCAGATCATGCAAATGGTGAAGTACTCGGCGGTGGGCACCCCGCCGACGGTGAAGGACTACCTCGACCGTTTCGCTCGTCACGCGGATGCAGACGAACTGATCGTCGCGTCCGGCGTCGTGGATCGTGCGTCCTGGTTGCGATCCTTCGAGCTGCTCGCCGACGTCAGCGAGCTCACCCCGGCCTGACGAGGATGCGGCGCCGACTCCCTACCCGTTCCCCGGAGTCGGCGCCGATATCGTAGAGTCGCTGGCGGCCGAGCAGATGCGGCCTGCCGATTCCGGGGGGAACGCATGACAGGGGATCTTTCACAGGCAGTCGACCGCGACGGTGCTCGCGCGGGCGAGTTCGGTTCGCGACGAAACGACATCGCCACGCACGGGCGCCTGGCTGATCGCGGTGCCGATCAGCGCGGTGCAACTCAGCGGACCGTTGCGCCACTCGAATTGTGTCGCCTCACGATTCTGGCCAGGTCCGTGCAGGTAGACCTCGCGTTGCCGACGGACATACCCGTCGCACTTCTGGTGCCGGGGATCGTCGAGGTTCTCGGTGACCGAGGCCGCTCGGCACCCGAGTCCGCAGATGCCGACAGCCGAGCCTGGGTGTTGTCCAGGGTGGGGAGACCGCCACTCGACGGCACGGTCACTCTCGACGAGGCGTCGATACGCGACGGCGACCTGCTCGTTCTCGGCGTCGCCGAGGATCCTGCCCCACCGCCGTTGTTCGACGATCTCATGTATGCCGTGGCGTCCGCGGGATCGGTGAGGTCGGGGTTGTGGACTGCGGCCACTGCGCAGTCGGTGGGTTTCGGAGTCGGAGTCGTCGCCGTCCTGCTCGGCTGCCTCGCGTTGCTCAGGCCTGCATTCGGCGCAGACCCGAACAGCAACGGTTTCCTCGAGATCGGAATCACAGCAGCGGTCGCCGGGTTGCTGTTCGTCGTGGCCGGCACCATCGTGACTCGGATCTACCGCGACAGCCGCACCGGAGTATTCCTCGCCTGCTGCGCGCTCCCCCTTGTCTTCACCGCTGGAATCGCTTTCGTTCCAGGCACTCTCGGCACTCCTCACCTGTTGCTGGGCGCAACTGCAGTCTGTGTGAGCGCAGTGTTGGCCCTTCGTCTGGGGGGCCGAGGTGCTGCGGTCTTCACCGGAACCGCCGCGGCATCGGGGTCAGCGATCGTGGCGACTCTCGTTCTTCTCTTCACCGATCTCCCTCTCGGTACTGTCGGTGCGGGAGCGGCCGTGCTCGCTCTCGCCGGTCTCGCTTCGGCTCCTCGATTGTCGATGATGCAGGCGCGCCTGCCACTTCCGCCGGTTCCGACGGCAGGGGCGCCACTCGACGAGGCAGGCGAGGACGACCATCCGGGAGTCGCTGATCTGGAACACCTTTCCCGCCGTGCGCGCAGTTACCTCACCGGTCTGGTCTGCGCCGGGAGTATCACGGCCATGACAGGTGCTCTCCTCGCGGCGCTCACGTCGGGATCGAATCAGATCTACTGGCCGGGAGTGTCGCTGGCGCTGATCGTTTCACTCGTGCTCGTACTTCGGGGACGCACGTTCGCCGAGGTACACCATGCAATTCCACTCGTCGTTTCCGGCACCGCCATCGGCATGGTTCTCCTCGGCGTCGGGGTGTTCGCATCGCCGCCCATGCCACTGGGTGCATGTGCACTCGCGCTGTCGATCACCGTGGTTGCAGTGGTCTTCGGGTCGGCCGTCCCCACCCGTGAGTACTCACCGGTCCTGCGTCGCAGCGCCGAGTTGATCGAGTACGCGACCATAGCGGCGGTCATTCCAGTGGCGTGCTGGGTGTGCGGCCTCTACTCGGCAATGCGCGGACTGTGATCGCCCGCAACACGATCAGGCGGTGCGCCGACGCCGTACTCGTCGTCGTCACGGTGCCGGCGCTCGCGATGCTGTGCTGCGGTTCGGGTACAGCGTCCGCCGACCGCCCATTTCTCGATCCCGCCCTGCTCCCCGCTTCTGCACCGGCCGCTCCACCCGAACCGACAGAACAACGAAACGCGTGTGTTCCCGTTTCGCCGATGCCGGATGGTCCGGCAGTCCCGGCGTCGATGAGCACACTCGACTTCGAGTCGGTGTGGCCCCTCACTCGTGGCGCGGGTCAACTCGTGGCGGTCATCGATACCGGGGTGTCACCCCACCCTCGACTCCCCGGCCTCCGCCCCGGGGGAGACTACGTGTTCACCGGAGACGGTCTCTCGGACTGCGATGCTCACGGAACTCTGGTCGCTGGGCTGATAGCGGCGTCGAGCGTACCGGGCAGTGGATTCTCGGGCGGTGCACCAGCCGCGCAGATCCTCTCGATTCGTCAGTCGAGCAATCAATTTCAGCGCCAAAGACGCGGCGACGAACCAGAGGCGTCGTCGGTCGACAATGCGTCCGGTTACGGCAATGTCATGACGATGGCAATGGCGATTCGCACCGCCGCAGATCTCGGCGCGACGGTCATCAACATCTCCGAGGTCGCCTGCGTTCCGAGCGGGGCGGGAGTCGCCGACGGCCCGCTCGGCGCCGCCATCGATTACGCAGCACGAGTCAAGGACGTGGTCGTGGTCGCGGCAGCGGGCAATGTCGGCGGGCAATCAGCCTGTCGCAGCCAGAATCCCCTGCCCGACCCCGCGGATCCCTCGGCCGACTTGTGGGATCGAGTATCGACCGTGGCAACTCCTGCCTGGTTCGACGATCGAGTACTCACCGTCGGCTCGGTCGCACCCGACGGTCGCCCTGCCGAGTTCACCCTGGCGGGACCATGGGTCGATGTCGCGGCACCCGGCACATCGATGACATCGTTGTCACCGACCGACACCGGACTCACCGATGGCACCGTCGACAATCAGGGCGGTATCGCTCCGATACAGGGAACGAGCTTCTCGGCACCGCTCGTCTCCGCTCTCGCGGCACTTGTACGCTCATACCGGCCCGAGCTGACTGCAGCACAGGTTGTTCAACGAATCGAATCGACCGCACACTTCCCCGCCGAGGGGTGGAATCCACTCGTGGGCCACGGCGTTGTCGATCCACTCGCAGCCGTCACCGCCGAGGTCGCCGGTGAACGCGACTTGGCGCCCGCGGAGCCGATCGCGATGCAAGCCCCGGCACCGCCGACACCTCCCGACCTTCGTCCGCGAAACGTAGCCGTCATCGGCGCGGGCGCTGTCGGCGTCGTCCTCGTCGCCGGCCTCGCTCTGTCCATCCCGTTCCGAAGAAGATTCGACACTCACTCGGTCGGCAACAGCGCTGCCTCCGGATCCGGACCGACACCGTCGTGAGCCGTCAACGCGGCAGATCGGCTCAACGTCGGCCCGCTACCGAGTAGTTCGATGATCTGCCACGGCGCATCGGCAGCGGGACCGAATCCCAATGCCGTGGCGGCATCGCCGTCGGCGACCCCGAACCGGACTCCGGTGTCCGCCACGAAGAAGTAGGCATCGCGCCGCACACTGGTCGGTGCGATACCGGTGGTCTGTACGAAGCCTCCACTGCCGGGTGCGAGATACACCTCGTCGGCGGCGGGTCCACCGCCGTCCGCTTGCGCCAACCGTACCGGGCGCGCGGAGTCGTCGAGTGGCAATGTCCGACCCGCAGACATCTCGAGCCGGGCGCTCGGTCCTCCATCGGGCGCTGCCTGAGGCCGCCACGACAGACATCCGACCGGTTCGGCCGAAGAGTCGACGATTGTCGGCGCGACGGAGGGGAACGTATCCACCGCGAGCGGCGATCCCGCGGGGATTCCCTTCAGCACATCGGGATTGAGCGAGTCGATTTCGGGGCTTCCCTGCGAGTCCGCGAACTTGATCAATTGAGCGGTCGCCTCGCTGACGACTTGAATTCCGTCGCTCAGCACGACGTAGTACCGAACGTCGACTCCCGAGACCTTCACGACCGAACCGATCGTCTTACCGGCGATGTCGAAATCCGGTATCTCACCGGCACGCGGAACCACGGGCGGCGCGATGGGTGGAACCACGGGCACAGCATTCGCCAGCGAGGCACTGACATTCGCCGGCTTCTCGCCTTCGAGCCTCAGCGCGCGGACGACTGCTCGATCGGCAAGGTCGATGCGCGCGCGGACGCCGTCGTACACCAGGAATGTCCCGTCCACCGTGTTCCACAGGAACGCCTCGGTCCCCGTGAGCGGCCCCATGTCGTCGTCGTACCGAGGATCACCCGCCAGAACGGAGGTTCCCTCGACGGACCCGGTGTTTCCCAGTGTGTCGCATACCGTCCACGCTTCGGCCGTTCCCGACTCGTCGTGCGGCAATGTCGACGGTGCACCCGGAATTCCCACCAGGGCGCCTCGCTGCCTGCCTGCGAGTTCGGATTCCGCGACGATGACCGGGCTGTCGGGATTCCCCACGATCAGGCGCGCCGATGCAAGATTGAGGACCGGATGCACGGTGTCGTCCATGCGCACGAACATTGCGCCGGACTCTTTGCCGACCACGATGGAAGCATCGCCGATCTTGTCCTGTGGCCGCAGAAGCGCCAGGGCCGCACAGCCTGCAAGACCGAGGCATGCGATCACCAGTCCCACTGCCAGTGCTCGCGATTGAGATCGCATGGGGTCGTGCAGCATTCGCACATCGCGGCGCACGAGAGCATGCTCCATACGGCGGACGAGAAACTTGTATCCCCCGACCTGCCACTTCGTTGTCGGCGTAGCCGCCACGATCCCCCCGAACCTACATCGACCGACTCGCTCCCCCGCGAGTAGTCCCCGGCGTAAAGACTACCCATGCTCGCCACCCGTCGTACACGCAGTTCAGTCGCGGGCTCACTCCCACCCATCGAATCGACCCAGTAGAGTTTCTTACCGGCCGCCTGCACGCCTTCATCGGTCGCGGCTCGACTGCACAGCCTTCGGGGGGAGGAATCAACCGCATGACTGCACCATCGCGACCATCTGCTGTACGACCGCACTCGCCGTCAACGCGCGCACGGGAGAGATTCGGATTTCGCGCACCGACGCTTGGCAGGATCATCGGAATCGAGATCGCGTTCCTCGCCTTCGCCGCACTCGCAGTTCTGACGGGTATCCGGACATCGGTGGTGCTGGTCATCGCACTGCCTCTGGCCGTCCTGCCGTTCGTGACTGTCGGCGGCAGCTCGTTGCTCGACTGGATGCACACAACTTTTCGCTACCTGACCAGGTCGGTGCCATCACCAGGTTCCACCGTCGACCATGCCCAGCCGAACGGCGACGTATTCGGCGTTCACTGGCGAGGCGACCGAGTCTCGTGTGTACTCGAGCTGACGCCTCCCGGTGGAGCCGCCACCGAACTCGGACTCTCCCGCGCCAGGGTCGAGACCACCCTGGACCTCACCACCATTGCCCGGTGCCTGACTCAGCACGACATCTCGGTCTCGGCGGTCGACATCGTCTCGCACGGCTCACGAACCTCGTCGGGATCGCCGGCGACCGACGTCTACGAGAGGCTGATCGGCCCACTTCCTGCCGTCGCCGTTCGCACCGTCTGGGTGACTGTGACCGTGGACTTGCGAGACAACCGAGCGGCGGTCGACGCGCGTGGCGGCGGGCGATCCGGCGCTGCACACACCGTCGGCATCGCAACCGAACGTATCTCCCGCGCGCTCGGAGCCGACGGCGTTCTCTCGAGACTGCTGAGTAGCAACGAGATTCGATCGGCGGCCGCGCACCTGTGTCGCGGCGTCCCCTTCGACTCGCTGACCGAAAGCTGGAAAGCAGCGCCGTTGCCCGGCGTCGTCGTCACTGCCTTTGGATTCGATTTCCGCCGAATCGACGACGAAGTGCTCGCCGATCTGTGGTCGGTCGCTGCACTGTCCACGACCACCGCGGTCCATCTCACGCGCCATCCCACGGCCTGTCATGTAGCTCTGAGCGGCTCGTGCAATTTCGTCACGCGCACAACGCGACCGTCCCCGCGACTGCCGCGAGCGATCTCGATGAACGGGCGCCAGCGCCAGACACTGCTGACCTCGCTCCCTCTGGCCATCACCGCCCCCGGCCACGCAGAACCCGTGCGTCGCATCGGGTTCGACGATGCGCAGGCTATTTCCATCCCGACGGCAGGATGCGGACAGCTGCTCGGCTCGAACTCGTCGGGTCACGGCGTGGCGGTCCGCGTGTTCGGCCCCGGTATCGGTTCGGTAGTGGTGACCGGAGAGTTGTACCTCGCTCAGCAATTAGTCTTCCGAGCCGTCGCGATCGGTGCACGAATAGTGGTCCGCAGCGATCGTCCACACGCGTGGGGGCCATTGGTGGACTCGCTCGCCGCACCGGACAGGCTGTGTATCGACGGCGGCCCCCATCGACCGGGCCCGCGGATCGATCTGGTGGTCCACGACTTCTCGGACGCCGTCGACGCACCGATCGGGTCGAGAACGGATTCCGCGACGATACTCACTCTGCGCGAGCATCCGCCGCGAACTCCGGCAACCGATCCTGACCTCTCCATCGTGCAGCCCGGCGCCGCCGGGGATCGCATCGATATCCGAACCTCACGCGAAGATTTGCAGCTCGTCCTGGTCACCATCCCGCAGGAGACTGCGTTCATCGGCCACCCACGAAGCATCCGTCGCCCGACGGCTTCCTACTGACCGGGATAGGAACGAGTCGCCTGGAGGTTCTTCGCCGCGGTCGCCCACCACTGCAGCTGATCGAGCATCCTGGCCGCAGAGTCGACGACAGCACCGTCGCTGATGTTTCCCGCTTCGTCGAAGGCTCGTCGCACCCGGTGAACTGCGACGCTGTCGCGCACGGACACCATGTGAAGCTCCGCAGCGACCTGACGTAGCTGCTCCGTTGCTCGCATTCCGCCGGAAAGCCCGCCGTACGACACGAACCCGATCGGCTTCCCTCGCCACTCGTATTTCACGCTGTCGAACGCGTTCTTCAAAGAACCCGGATAGCCGTGGTTGTATTCGGGAGTCACCACCACCACGGCATCCGAAGAACCGATCGATGCCGCGAACGCAGCACTACCGGCCGACGGGCTCAGGTCGGATGAGAGCCGATAGTCCAGGAGATCGATCTTCGTCACCGTGAAGTCCGAGCGCTCCGCCACCATGCGCATCAACCAGTCGGCTACGGCTGGACCGATCCGCTCGGGGCGGACACTGGCGACGACAACAGCGAGTTCGACGGGGTTGGCCACCAGATCAGAGTAGTGGCGGCGAGTGCGCGTACCACTCAGCAGCATCCACCCGGCGACTGTATTTCGGCGCGCACCTCGCGAGTGGCTCGGTTTCGCGCAGCCAGCTCATGGGCGGCCGGATAATCGACAGCGACCAGAGAAAGCCCGTGAGCAGGTGCAACTGTCACCGAGCTCGACCGTGCGCGTGTGCTCAACAGGGCCTCGGTCCACTCCAGTGTCCGTCGGCCCTCACCCACAGCCTGCATGGCACCGACCAGACTGCGGACCATCGACCAACAGAATGCGTCAGCGCTCACGTAGGCAGTCACGCGATCCTCGTCCTGGATCCAGTCGAATCGCTGCAGTTCACGCACAGTCGTCGCTCCGTCGCGGCGCTTACAGAACGCCGCGAAATCGTGAAGGCCCACCAATCGAGCCGACGCATCACGAACGGCGTCGAGGTCGATTTCTCGCGGCCACGACACAACGGAATTCACTTCGAGTGGATCGACGCCGTACCTCGCTGTGCTGAAGCGGTATTCGTAGTGGCGCCGCAGCGCCGAGAATCGGGCATCGAAATCACGCGACACTGCTGTGATGGCTTTGACCCTCACGTCGCGGGGTAGAAAGCGAGCCATCCGACGAACGAGACGATGGGGTTCGTCGATCGAGCCCACGATGTCCATGTGTGCAACCTGCCCGGACGCGTGAACTCCGGCATCGGTTCTGCCGGCAACCGTCAATTCGACGGGCTCGCGCAGGACCGTCGAGAACGCCTTCTCCAGCACTCCGCACACGGTGCGGAGCTCCGGTTGCCGGGCCCACCCCGAGAATTGCGTGCCGTCGTACGCAATGTCGAGGCGATATCTGGTGAGGACCGAAAAAACGGACCCGCCGTCCCCGGTGGGGAGGGCGGGTCCGCTTCGGTCGTGCTCCGAAACCAAGGGAACTAGTCCTTCTTGACGTCTTCTGCCTCGGACGCGTCCGCTGCGTGAGCGTCCTTGTCCTCGATGCCGTCGACTACTGCTTCGGCGTTCTCGACCTCGGCGTCGGTCGCGTCGGCTTCGACAGCCTCGACGACGTTGTCCGCAGCCGGTGCCTCGGCAACCGGCGCCTGCGAAGCCTTCACGCGACGAGCGCGATCTGCTTCGTTGGACACCGTCTGCTCGTTGACGAGCTCGATGATGGCCATCGGCGAGTTGTCACCCTTGCGGGGGACGGTCTTGATG
>NZ_JAHFVG010000015.1 GCF_023264675.1 Rhodococcus sp. (in: high G+C Gram-positive bacteria) | reverse complement strand
CGGCCTGGTGGGAAACGGGTAGCTCATGAGAGTGATCGCCGACATCGTCTCGAGGTTGTGGCCGGTGAGCATGACGCCCTTGGGTGTTCCGGTGGTGCCGCCGGTACCGACGAGCATGGTGACGTCGTCGAGCGGATCCTGTTCGACCATCTCGGCGGCGGCCGTCCAGCGCTCCAGCGACGGGATGGTGCCGTCGTCGGCGTCGAGGCAGACCAGTGTCTTCAGCTTGGGAAGGTCGACGGCGATGCGATCGACCAGGTCGCGGTAGTCGCTCTTGAAGATCAAGGCCGAACAGTCGAACAGATCGAGCAATTCTCGGTTCTCACCTGCCTCGTTGCGCGGGTTGATGGGACACCACACCGCGCCGGCTCGACTGATTCCGAAGACGGTTGCGAATGCGCGAGAATCGTTGGAGGACAGAATGGCAACCTTGTCGCCCGGCTCGATTCCCGAACGCGCGAGAGCGCCGGCGACCACGTAGCTGAATGCCTGTACCTCGCCGTAGGACATGGACGAGCCGTTCATCGTCAGGCACGGTCGGTCGGCGCCGAGGGATGCGCCTTTGTCCAGATAGTCGGTCAGCGGCATGGTGTGTGCTCCTTCGGAGCCCGTGTGTGCGTAGTCGCGGCCTGGGCCGACCACGCACACACGGGGCGGGGGGTCAGTTGATTTCGGGTTCGAGGACGAGGCCGAAAGCTTGCAGCACTCCGAGCAATTCGCGATGCCCGAACGCCTGGCATGCCGAGGCGAGACCGACTCGCCGCGGTGCCTGCTGGATCAGCGACATCGCCGCGTAGGCCTGCAGCAGCCCGGTCTGCTTGTAATTGCAGTTTCCGTGGATCACCACATGCCTGCGACCGAGTGGCCCGGACGCATGCACCGAATCGACCGACACGTTGATCCGCGGATTCTCCCGCGGCGGCATCCCGCCCTGAATGGATCCGGCGATCTCCTCGAGCGCTCCCTGCTGCTGGTCGGCGGGTAGCGACTTGATCTGCTCCTCGACCATTTTCTGGGTGCCGATGACACCCTCCATGACGGTCCGATCGAACACGCCTGCCGATACCTTGACGTTGGCGACACGGGGATCGTCCTTGAACCAGACCGGGTGCGAGGTGCCACCCCATGGCAACGCGATGGCCGTCTGGTGCTGTCCTGGCACCGCGACCTCCCAGTGCGCGTCCGACGCCCACTGGACGTACTTGTTCTCCTCCAGATAGAACCAGTCCGCGGTGAGGATGGTGAAGATCGTCTGTGTCGAGGCGTAGGTGGGGAAGCCCTTCCACAGAACCAGGATGTCGAGCGTATCCATGCCCGGCTTCTCCAACGCGATGTTGGCGGCAATCTCACCGGTGGTGTACATCTGAGCGACGCTGGGGGACAACAGCAGTCCCTTCTCGGCGAACTTGGCGCCCCACTTCTTCTGCGCGTGTAGTAGCCAGTCCTGCTCGCCCGTCGTATCGAGGTAGTGACAACCTGCGTTCAGGGCGGCCTCGACGACGACATCGCCGTACTTGATGAACGGCCCGACCATGTTGCTGACGACCTTGGCTCCGGTGAAGAGTTCGGTGAGTGCCTCGACGGTGTGCTCGACCTCGACCACCTCGTGCTCGACGGTATCGAGCCCCGGTACGAGGTCGATCACCTCCTTGACCCGCTTGGCGTCGCGTCCGGCGGCGACGAAGGGGGTGTTCAACTCGCGGAGATATTCGCACACCAATCGACCGGTGTATCCCGAGGCTCCGTACACGACTACTGGCTTGTCCGTCATTGCTGCAACTCTCTTTTCGAAGGGGGATTCACGAGGGTGAGGTCGGTGGTCAGCTGCCCATGCCGCCGTCGACGGCAAGGCCTGTGCCGGTGACGAATCGGGCTGCGTCGGACGCGAGGAACACGACGGCGTCGGCCATGTCGGGCACTTCGCCCAGACGTCCGAGCGGGGTCAGCGCGACGACGGTCCCGACGGCATCCTCGGCGCTGGGGAACAACCCGAGTTCGGCCATGTCGCCCGCCAACTGCGCACCCATCGCTGTGGGAACCAGCCCCGGGTACACGCAGTTGACACGTACTCCGTACCCGAGCTTGCCGGATTCGGCGGCGGAGATTCTGGTGAGTCGGTCGACGGCAGATTTGGTCGCCGAATACCCGGCGATGCCAGGAAATGCGATGGTGGCGGCAACGGACGAGATGTTGACGACGGCGCCGCCCTTCCCTGCCGGTCCCTCGGGGCGCATGGCGCGGAACGCGTGTTTGACGCCGAGGAAGGTGCCGATGACGTTGACTTCCAGCATCTTTCGTACCTCGTCGGCGTCGATGTCGATGACGAGTCTGGAGATTTCGAGGCCGGCGTTGTTGATCAGGATGTCGAAGCCGCCGAGTTCGGCGACCGTCGTCGATACGGCCGAATCCCAGTCCGCTTCCTTCGTGACGTCGAGCTTGACGAAACCTGTTGTCACTCCCGATTTTCCAATGATCTCGGCTGTTTCTCTACCTGCATCCTCTTGAATATCGCCGATCATGACATTGGCACCGGCGTCGGCGAGTGCCTGCGCCATGCCTTGTCCGAGCCCTTGCGCTCCGCCGGTGACGAGGGCGTTGCGCCCGGTGAGATCGAAAACTGACATCGAGTTCCTCCAGCTGTGGGGTTCGAGCTGTGACGTGAACCACATTAGCGATCTTTGGACAGTCGTCAAGACTTTTCTGGACACTCGTCAAGATTTTCTTTCGTAGTCGGGGTTAGACTCGATTTCTGCGGCCACACCCCGGGTGGCTGCGCCGACGCCGAAGGAGGGGGACGTGAACCGAGTCGACGGGACGCAGGTTGCCGACCCACCCACCGGCAAACCGACACGTCGCCAGGTGGACAAGGTGGCCGAGCGGCGCGCTCAGCTTGCCGATGCCGCTCTCAAGACGTTGTCCGAGCTCGGTTACGCCCGGACCAGCCTGCGGGAGATTGCGCAGAATTCCGAGTTCTCGCACGGCGTTCTGCACTACTACTTC
The DNA here is from genome assembly GCF_023264675.1 of Rhodococcus sp. (in: high G+C Gram-positive bacteria). Classification (GTDB taxonomy): domain Bacteria; phylum Actinomycetota; class Actinomycetes; order Mycobacteriales; family Mycobacteriaceae; genus Rhodococcoides. The sequence continues at coordinate 129,588 of NZ_JAHFVG010000015.1, read as the reverse complement.
AACGACAAAGTCGATCTGATCACGTACTGCGTCCGGCAGTACAAGGCGCAGTGCGTCACGCGCTACGACCAGATCGTCGCGACTGCATCCACTCCGAAACAGCTGGCCGACGGCTTCACCGACACTCTCGGCTCAACGTTGTCCGACGAGGCGTACATGCACAGGCTCTGGTACGACCTTCGTGCGCAATCGCTCTTCGAAGAGTCCTTCCGGGCCGACGTGGCCGAGATCGACAGCAGTCTGGAACGGATGATCTGGCGCATCGCATCGCGGTACGCCGAGCTCGTCGGGACGTCGGTGACCGTGAGTTCCCCGGTGATGTACGCCCTCTTCGACGGTCTCTTCCAGCAGGCGCTTCTGCGTTTTCTGTCGGGCGACCCTGAGGCGATCCCTGACTTGAAGGCGAGAATCCGCGAGATTCTGCCGAGGGTGATTCCAGCCTTCTGAGTGAGCCGATCCCAGCAATGTGCAACTAATGGTTGCGCAACCGGGCGAGTTCCTCTAACGTCATACGCAACCAATGGTTGCTAATGAAAGGGATTCGACATGGAATATGCAAGCATCGAACGCGAGCTCCACATCGAGGCGTCACCGGAGGTGGTGTTCGACGTCATCAGCAGCGCCGAGCACCTCAGGCAGTGGTGGCCGGACGACGCCCATTTCGATACGACGCCCGGTGCGACCGGCAATCTCGTATTCGGTGACTGCGACAAACCCGATGCCCATGTCACGGCTATCACCGTGATGGAGGTCGACGCGCCGCGCACGTTCAGGTTTCGGTGGACCAATCCGGTCGACGAGGTTGCCGGAGTGTCCAATTCGCTACTCGTGACGTTCGAGGTTTCGCCCGCGGGCAGCGGATCGACCCTGCGGATGACCGAAACCGGTTTTCGTGAACAGGGTTGGGAAGTGGCAGTCCTGGAGCGCGAGTACAACGAACACATTCAGGGCTGGGCCACCTTCCTGCCGCGCATCGCGCCGTATGCCGAGAGCTTGACGGCGGCACAGTGAACGGCCGCACGAACGACGTCGACGACGACGTCTGGTCGGCAATCGGTGACCCGACGCGCCGAAAGCTCCTCGATCTGCTGCTTGTCGACGGGGGCGGTACGGCGACCTCGCTCAGCGAGCGGCTACCGGTGACCCGGCAGGCGGTGGCCAAGCATCTGGGCGTTCTCGGCCGAGTCGGATTGGTGAACGCGACCCCCGTCGGCCGCGAGTCGAGGTTCGAGGTCGACGAGGCCGGGCTTGCCAGGGCTGCAGCACAACTGGCCGATGTGGGCTCGGGGTGGGACCGCAGGCTGGACCGGATCAAGCGCATCGCCGAGGCGATCGAACGCGACAAGAAGCGCTGAGCGCTCGACAACTTACGGCAATGCAGGCAGTTGCTTGCTCTCCAGCCACGCTTCCCAGAAGGTGCGGGGACACCCGTAGCGGGAGGCGAGATCGGTGAAATCGGCGGTACTGACCGTCGAATAGCGGTACTTCGACGTCCATTCCTGGATCAACTCGAAGAACTTCTCGTCGCCGATGGTGGTGCGCAAGGCATGCAGGGTCAGCGCGCCGCGCTTGTAGACGCGATCGTCGAACAGCTTGTCGGGCCCTGGATCTCCGAGAATCAAGTCACGCGGCAACCCTCGTTGCATCGTATGGACTCGCCGTGCCTTGTCGCGAGCGGAGGCGCCGTCGGAGTTCTCGGCCCAGATCCACTCGGAGTAGCAGGCGAATCCCTCGTGCAGCCAGATGTCTTTCCATTTGCCGAGGGTGAGACTGTTGCCGAACCACTGGTGCGCGAGTTCGTGGGCGACGAGTCGCTCGAAATATCGGGTCCCCGAACAATGGTTGGCGCCGAAGATCGACAAACCCTGTGCCTCGACCGGGATTTCGAGGTCGTCGTCGGTGACGACCACCGTGTACGCGGCGAACGGATACGGGCCGTACAGCCGAACGAACGTGCTCATCATCTCGGTCTGACGGCCGAAGTCGTGATCGAAGTTCTGCCGAAGTCGATGTGGCAGAACAGCCTTCATCACTACCGGACCCGAGCTTGTGGTGTGCTGGCTGTAGGGCCCGATCTGGATGGTCGCGAGATACGTGGCCATCGGCTCCGGCTGCTCGTAGACCCACGTCGTTCGGCTCGCACGCGTCTGCTTGCGCACCAGGGTGCCGTTGGCGACGGCGTAGTACGGCGAGTCGGTGGTGATGGTGATGCCGTAACTGGCCTTCGAGACCGGGTGGTCGTCGCACGGAAACCACGACGCCGCGCCGTTCGGCTGGCTCGCGACGATGGAGCCCTCGGTGAGTTCGTCCCATCCGACCTCGCCCCAGAAACCGTTGATGGGCTTCGGGATTCCGGCGTACTGAACCGTGACCACGAGCGCAGCACCCGATGCGATCGGCTTCGCCGGAGAGATCTTCAGCTTGCCGCGATGCTGGCTGAACTTCACCGAGCGTGAACCGTTGACCGACACCTTGGACACCCGGAGCGCGGGACCGAGGTCGAAGGCGAACTTGGCGATGGTGGCCGTCGTCACGGCGGTGATCTTCGCCTTACCGGCAAGACGGTTGCTCTCCACCTTGTATTCGAGGTCGAGCTCGTACCGGGACACGCGATAGCCGCGGTTGCCGTTCTCCGGCAGGTACTCGTCGATGGGCGCGTCGTTGGCGTCGAGGTCGAACACCGAGGTCACCAGTTTGGCTCCGGCAAATTTCACAGGCGCGCCTCGGCAGGCTTCGCGATGGTGATGCGGACGAACGGGTCGCCCTTGGACCACGGCGCGATCGGGTTGCCCTGCCAGCGGGTGTGCGCCGGCACGGTGTCTCCGCGCATCACCAGCGATGCAGGGCCGACCGTCGCACCGTCGCCGATACCGGCGGCAGGCAAGGCGACACAGTGCTGCCCAAGGGTTGCTCCTCGTCCGAGTGTGACGCTGTCCATGGACATGATCCGATCATGGAACAGGTGTGTCTGCACAACGCACCCTCGGTTGACGGTCGCGCCGTCGGCGAGTGTCACGAGATCGGCTTCGGGAAGCCAGTACGTTTCACACCACACACCGCGGCCGATGTCTGCACCGAGCCATCGCAACCACATGTTCAGGACGGCGGTTCCCTCCGCGGCGCGCGCGAACCACGGCGCCGCGACGGTCTCGACGAACGTGTCGGCCACCTCGTTACGCCACACGAACGAACTCCACAGTGGGTGCTCCACTTTGTCGATGCGCCCCACCCATGCCCATTTCGCCGCTGCGGAGACGGCCGCTGCGACCGCTCCGGCCACCAGCAGGACGATGCCGCTGAGCAGCGCCGCGAGCCAATAGCCTGTGGCGTCGGCCAACGCCGTCAATCCGAACAGCACCCCGAGCCCGATGCCGAACGTCACCATTACCGGGATCAAACGACACGTCTCGACGAACGAGCGTGCGACCTTGAGTTTGAACGGCGGATCGAAGGTGCGCGAGGAATCGGAACGGCCAGCGGCTCGGCGCAGTCTCACCGGCGGACTTCCGAGCCACGAGGAGCCGGACTTCGCCTTGTCCGGCGTCGCCGACAGCACGGCGACGAGTCCGTTCTTGGGTACCGTGCGGCCCGGCCCGGTCATTCCCGAGTTGCCGAGGAATGCGCGTTTGCCGACCTTGGCGTCGCCGAGGTGCATCCAGCCACCGCCGAGTTCGTAGCTGGCGACCATGGTGTCGTCGGCGAGGAACGCGCCGTCCGCGACGGTGGTGAACTTGGGGATCATCAGCACCGTCGATGCTTCGACGTCCTTGCCGATCTTGGCGCCGAGCAGCCGTAGCCAGTGCGGCGTCAGCAGCGACGCGTACAGCGGGAAGAGGAATGTTCGCGCGGAGTCCATCAGTCGTTCCGTCGCCCACACCTGCCAGCCGATGCGACTGCGAACCGGGTGATAGCCCTCGGTGAGACCGATGCTCAGCAGCCGCACCGCTACCAGCGTGATCAGGGCGAACACCGCGAGGGAGAGAACGGTGGCCACCGGCAACATGATCGCGCCGCGTCCGAGAGCGCCAAGCAACGTCGTCGCGGTGTGCAGCCACCAGCCCATCAGGACCAATGACACGCCGATGGAGAAGATCGCCATGCCGGACAGGAACAACGATGCGACGCCATAGGCGAAGACCCACCGAGTGGCCCGCGGCGGGGCGTGCTCCGGCCACGGATGTTCGGCCTTGCCGACCTTCGTCGCCGGCGATCCTGCCCACAGCTGACCTGCCTTGACGCGGCCGACGACGGCCGAGCCTGCACTGACGACGGCGTTCTTGCCGATGGTGGTTCCGGGCAGCACCGTCGACCGTGCCCCGACGGTCGCGCCTGCTCCGATCTTGATGGCGCCGACGTAGACGATGTCGCCGTCGATCCAATGACCCGTCAGATCGACCTCGGGCTCGACGGAACATCCGTCGCCGAGTTCGAGCATTCCGGTGACCGGCGGCAGAGTGTGTAGGTCGACTCCCTTACCGATCTTCGCCCCGAGCGCGCGGGCGTAGTAGACCATCCACGGCGCTCCCGAGAGGTTCGATGCACCCGAGGCGTCCGTCAGCCGAGTTGCCGTCCACAGCCGCAGATGGGCGCTTCCGCCGCGCTTGTAGGCACCGGGTTCGAGCCCTGCCAGCAGAATGCGTGATCCGACCACCGAGATCGCCATTCGCCCCACCGGCGTGATGAACAGAACGAACGCGACCAGTACCCACCACCAGGACAGCGTCGGCGCCCAGGTGACCTCGGCGAACCACGACAGCACGTTGAACAGAATCCCCAGCCACGTGATCCACTGCAGACCCGTCAAGGTGGTCAGCGGGATCGTCGCGGCAATCTGTATCCATTGTGCTTTTCGCGACGTCGGTTCGACCTCGCGCGGAATCACCTTCACCGGCGGCTTCAACTCGTCGAGATACCGTGCGAGCGACCCGAGCCGAGGGTGATCGTAGAGCTGCGCGACGGTGATCTCCGGGAACCGTTCGCGCAGCGCCGTCACCAACTGCGCCGCCGACAGCGAACCGCCGCCGTTCTGGAAGAAGTCGGCGTTCTCGTCCGAGACCTGCGCACCGAGGATGTTCGTCCACAGCTCGGCGACCCAGCCTGCGGTGCCCTCGAGATCGGACCCCTCGCCCATGCCGGGCAGCGGCCAGGGGAGTGCGTTGCGATCGACCTTGCCCGACGTTCTCGTCGGCATCTCCTCGACCAGCGCGAGCCGCGGGACGAGCGCCGACGGTAACTGCTCGGCCAGGATTCTCCGCGCCGCCTCCAGATCGAAATTCGGATCGGTACTGGCCAGATAACCGACCAACACCGAGTTGCCCGCACCGGTCTTGCGTACTGCTGCCGCAGCACCGCCGACACCGGGAAGAGCCTGCAGGGCATTGTCGATCTCGCCGAGTTCGATGCGGCGTCCACCAAGTTTGATCTGATCGTCGGCGCGGCCCTGGAACAGCAGCCCCTCGAGCTCGAGCTTGACGAGGTCGCCGCTTCGATAGGCGCGGTCCCAGCCCAGCGTCGGCATCGGAGCGTACTTCTCGGCATCCTTCGCCGGATCGAGATAGCGGGCGAGCCCGACACCGCCGATGACGAGTTCGCCGACCTCACCGACCGCGACCGGCTTGCCGGTGCCGTCCACCACAGCGAGATCCCAGCCGTCGAGCGGAAGCCCGATTCGGACCGGACCCTTGCCGTCCATGATCGAGGCGCACGCGACGACGGTGGCCTCGGTCGGCCCGTACGTGTTCCACACCTCGCGTCCGTCCACCGCCAGGCGCTCGGCGAGTTCCGGCGGGCAGGCCTCACCACCGAAGATGAGTAGCCGAACAGCTTCCAGAGCGACGGCAGGCCACAATGCTGCCAAAGTCGGAACCGTCGAGACCACACTGATGTCGCGCGAGACGAGCCACGGCCCGAGGTCGAACCCGCTGCGGACCAGCGAACGCGGCGCAGGAACCAGACACGCACCGTGGCGCCAGGCCAGCCACATCTCCTCGCACGAGGCGTCGAATGCCACCGACAGACCGGCCAGGACACGGTCACCAGGTCCGAGCGGATCGTCCTGCATGAACATCCGTGCTTCGGCATCGACGAACGCGGCTGCGTTGCGATGGCTCACCGCCACACCCTTCGGCGTGCCGGTCGAGCCGGACGTGAAGATGACCCACGCGTCGTCGTCCGGCGTCGGGGTCGTGAGGGTGTCGGGGGCCGGAATGTCCTGCTTGTCCGCGGTGCCTGCAGCGATACCACCCGCCGTGACGACCGCCGTCACCTTCGCCTCGCCGAACACCAGTTCCGCACGCTCGTCCGGATCGTCGGCATCGACGGGGACGTAGGCGGCGCCTGCGTTGAGAATCGAGAGGATCGCCACATACAGCGAGAACGACCCGGACGGCATCCGGATCCCGACGCGATCGCCGCGCCGCACACCCGCGCGGGCCAGCCACTGGGCACCCTCGTCGATGTCTTCCAGCAGTTCACGGTACGAGACCGAGACGGTGCCGTCGTCGATCGCAGGCGCGTCGGGATGCGCCGAAGTGGTGGAACGCAGAACGTCGATGAGCGTGCGCTCGCGGGGAGCGCGATCGGAGCGCAGGAATTCGGCCGGCACCGCCACCGCAGGCAGCGTGTTGGCCGATTCCGATTGTGATTGCACAGACAACCGGGTGTCCTTCTTCTCGAGTGGCAGCAAAACAAGTGAAACGTGTGGGTCGTTATCTCATGTTCGGTTGGCCAGAAGGTGAACGGACGTTGTTTCGGGTGGGCTCGGCACTGGGCGCAGTCTACTCGGCAGGGCGACTCCGGGCGTCCTGCGTTTCGGGCGTCCTCTGTCGTGTGCGACGGGGTTGCGGTGGGCCTGGGTTGCGGTTTGCCCCGCAACCCCAGGTTTCCTACCTGTCAGGTTGACAACCCCCGGCTTTGTTTGTCATTCTCATGGACAGGTCATGAGTACCAGCATCAAGCCCCGGCTTGCTGGTCGGCAACCCTCCTCCGCGGTGGGGTGCTCCGGGTGACGACCAGGCTGACATCGGAATTCCGGTGCAGCAAGCGCGGACTCGATCGTAGTTCATCACTTTGTCGGGTCCCTTGATCTACAAGGGGTATTTTGTCATGACTGCTGTTCTGGAAAGCTCGTGTGCGCCGTTCGCTGTGGTCAGCGGGTCCGATCTGCTGGTGCCGCTCGTCGATGGAACCACCTGCGTGTACGCCAATTTCGACTACGCGGCGTCGGCTCCGGCGCTCACCGAGGTGACCGAGCGGATCGCCGAGTTGCTGCCGTACTACGCGAGCGTTCACCGCGGTGCGGGCTACGCGTCTCGGGTCTCCACGGCCGCGTACGAGAAGGCGCGGGTCACCGTGTCCGATTTCGTTGGTGCTCAGGATGATTCCGTTGTGATCTTCACGCGGAACACCACCGATTCGCTCAACCTGCTTGCCGGTTGCGTACCGGGCGACACCGTGGTTCTCGATATCGAACACCACGCGAACCTGTTGCCCTGGAACAACCGCCGTGTCGTCGTGGCTGCCTCGTCGATCGCGGAGACCGTCGCCCGGATCGAAGCAGAACTTGCCGCCGAACCTGCTGCGCTGCTTGCGGTCACGGGCGCGTCGAACGTCACCGGTGAGGTGCTTCCCATCCGCGAACTCGCCGAGTTGGCGCACCGCTACGGCGCACGGATCCTCGTCGACGGGGCACAGTTGCTGCCTCACCGCCGGGTGGACATCGGTGATCTGGGAATCGACTATCTCGCATTCTCGGGCCACAAGCTCTACGCGCCGCACGGTGCAGGCGTCCTCGTCGGCAAGCGTGACTGGCTCGATGCCGCCGAGCCGTACCTCGCAGGGGGAGGTGCGGTGCGTTCGGTCGGCCTCGATCGCACCGAGTGGGCGCCCGTGCCCGCACGCCACGAAGCGGGAACTCCCAACGTGCTCGGGGTTGTTGCGCTCGCGACGGCTTGCCAGGCTCTGGCCCTGTACGAGGCAGCAGGTTCGATCGAGCACGAGGCTGCTCTGTCCGATCGGCTTCGCCGCGGATTGACGTCCATCGCCGGTGTCGCGCTGCTGACGGTGTGGAACGACGCCCCCGACAGTGTGGGCATTGTCACATTCACGGTCGACGGCTACAGCCAGGGCGAGGTCGCCGCCTACCTCTCGGCCGAGCACGGAATCGGTGTCAGGGATGGCAAGTTCTGTGCGCACCCACTGCTTGCGCGGTTGGGCTACGCCGACGGTGCCGTACGTGCCAGCCTGGGCCTCGGCAGCTCCGACCGTGATGTCGACCGGCTGGTCGATGCAATTTCCACACTCGTCCACGACGGTCCGTCCTGGACGTACGAAGAGGAGTCCGGATGGTGGAATCCCGTCCCCGACCCCCGTCCGTTTCCCGATCTGGCCGACGGTGCCGCAGGCGTGGGATCCCCATGCGCCACAGGAACAGTTAGCATCGCTTCATGACAGCAATTGTCGTGTGGCGGAACCGTCGCTGGTGCGACAGGTACGTCGATTTGTGCCGGACGGCATCCGGTTCGTGTAGGCGGTCGGGTTAGACCTCGACCGTCAACTCTTCCTGCATGCACGAGAAGGACTCACCTTCATGTCGAACAACCCAGCAGTACGCGTCGCCCTCGATCATTCCGGTGCGTGGACCGAGATAACGGAATCGGTTCCCACCGACACCGTCCTGCGCATCCAGGCATCCGACCTCCGCGAAGGCCAACAGGCGCGAGCCCGCGCCCGCGCCGAGGCCGTCGCTTCGGGCAAGGACGCGGACAGTGTCGCAGTCTTCCTGGACATCGAGATCCACATCGCCGACGACGCCAGGACAGCGCGCCGCGAGTTCGCCGCGTCCGATGCTGCTGCCGTTCCTGCCTCGATCCGCTACGTCGGCACTCCGTCGGGGCTCGCCGGACTGATCGCCGACGTCAAAGCAGCGGAAGTAGCCGACGGCGTCGTTCTCGTTCCGGTCGGTGGAAAGAAGCGCCCGTTCGACAAGGTCGTCGACGGGGTTGTGCCGTGGCTCGAACAGCGCGGAGTCGGCTTCTCCTACTCTGCCGTCGAATCGGTCACGGGCGTCCTCCCGGCCTCCCGCGTACTCGCTTCCTGATATTTCGTCTGGCCGCCGATCGGCTCAGGTGACGTCGATCGCCAAACCTGCGGTGATGCGGAGCAGCTCGGAGCAGGTCGTCCGAAAGACCGTGTTCGGATGTCCTGCGGCGGCCCACAACTCGGGGTAGCGGGCAAGCGACTCGTCGACGAATGTCGGCAAATTCGTCGGGTGACCGACGGGCGCGATTCCGCCCACCGGCTGCCCCGTCGCAAGTTCGACCAGGTCCAATGGCGCTTCGGTCAACGTGCCCTCCAGCCGCTTCCCGGTGGCTTCGGTGTTCACCTGATGTGCCCCGGAGACCAAGAGCAGAATCGGTTCTTCGTCGAGAACGAACACCAACGATTTCACGATCGCCCCCACGGTGACGCCGATGGATTCGGCGGCGGCCTCGGCGCTCGGGCACGGATCAGCCGACGTGACGACAACCCCGTGGTGCCCACGCGAGATGAGGATGTCGGCAACGTGGGCTGCGTTCGGATGAAGTAGCCGGGGCATGTCCCAAGAGTATTGCCAATGCGCCTGTTTCGGCTACGCGGAGAGGTTGCCGAACAGTCTCAGTCTGGCCATTCCGCCGTCGGGGAAGATGTCCATGCGCACCTCGGAGACCGGCTCGGTGTGATCGAGCAGGAACCGATGCCGGGTGTCCGGCTGCAAGCGTGTGCGTGGGAGAAGTTCGATCCATTCGCCGTCACCGAGTCGTCCCTTCAGAGACGCCGCGCCGGGGGCGTTGCCGAGGAAGCACGAGGTGTCGAGCTCTGCCAATTCGATCTTTCCGGTTCCGGCGAGCGCAACCTGGACCCAGTCGTTGGCGTCGTTGCGTCGGCGCGAGGTCTCCCATCCTTCACCCATCGAACGAGGAGGGCCGGGGAACAGCAGGTTGTTCGGTGAGCTGTAGAACATGTTGGAGCAGGCGGAGACGTACCCGCCGTTCTCGAGGGCAGCCAGATCGAACGGGCCCGCCGTGATGAATCTCGGGTCGGGGTGCCCACGTCCGAGGACACGCAGTCGCGCGACGCCTCCATCGGGATAGATCGACAATTTGACGTGGGTCCAGCGCTCGTTCGAGGCGACCTTGAACCGGTTCTCGGTATCTCCGCCGACGGGACTCTTCGGGACGATGGTTTCCCACTCGGTGTCCGCGTGGAGTTCCTGCGGCGACGGAAAGCCCTCGACCGTTGCGGCTTCGACGGAGATTTCGGGTGGGTAGTTACCGGTGAACCATGCGGTGTCGACGATGACGGCGTCGACTACTCCCGGTGCTCCGAGGCGGACGATGGCCTCGTCGTATCCGGCTTCGCGACGGCGACGCGTCTCCCACCCGTCGTAGATCTGACCCTTGTGGCCGAATGTCGCAGCCTGATATCCGGCCTTGCCCGGCTTGACCAGATTCTCCTTCTCCGCGAACGTTTCGTCGTTTGCCCACACGACTGCGCCGCCCAGTGTTCGGACGGCGAGATCGGGCAGGGGAAGCGGAAAATTGGCTGTCATACGGCTCAGGATACTGGCTGGGAGTCAGGCTGCTCGGCTCGTGGCGGCGTGCTGGACGACCGAGAGAACCCGAACAGCAACGCAAGTCCGATCACCGAGTACGCGACCAGTGCCAGTGCTGGTTGCCAGAGTCCGCTGCCGGAGAAGTAGACGATGCTGCGCACGCCTTCGGTTCCGATCCCCGGGGTGATCCATCGGCCGATGGTCGCGTAGAACTCCGGGAGGACATTCGGGCCGAATGCGCCTCCAGCGCTGGGGTTTCCGAGGATGACGAAGACGATGATCGCGATGGGCACCGCTGCCACGCCGATGGCAGCCCGGAGTCCGAGTGTGAACACCGATGTCGCGAAGACCACGCCGGTGCCGAGCAGCCACAGCGGGAACCAGTGCCCGGCGAAGGTTCCGAGGGCATGGGTGACGATGAACGCTCCCAGAGCCCCGGACAGGACGGAGTATCCGGCGAAGACTGCGAGCTGGCCTGCGGCGTTGCGCAGCGATGTCGGGGCTCCGACGAGCAGTCCGATGGCTGCGGCAAGGAGGTAACCGCCGACGACCCAGCCGACGGAGAGGTAGAACCCGGACAGGCCGCGATTGTCGTGAACGCCGACGGGGATCTCGTCGCGCACGACGAATTGGCGGCCCTGGGTCTGTTCGATCTCGGCGAAGATCGAGTCGAGGGCTGTGGCGATGGAGCTTCCGGCTGCGCTTGCGGTGATGACGGTGTCGGTGCCGCTTGCGTTGATGACGTAGGCGCCGAGTATCTCGCGATCGCGAAGGAGGGCGCGGGCCTCCTGGGTGTCCGATACCGTCCGTGCGTCCAGCGGGGTTCCGTCGATCGCGTTGAGCTTGTCGACGGTGTCGGCATCGATGCCTGCCGGTAGGCCCGCCTCGGCCACCACGGCGATCGGTATTTCCCGCGGCGACGGTTCGTGGAAGGCCGAGACGTAACTGAGGATGAAGCCGAGTTGGAGCAGCAGGACTCCGAACGCGAGCCAGACAACTTTGCGCATGCGAACTCCTCCAGGTGGATCGATTGTCAATACCGCGGGTATTCAATACTCTAGGTATCGTGAGTACCCAGGGTCAAGGATCGTGGTCGCCGACACAGCGGCCAGGGCGCGAGAACGTGCGCGAAAGGTTGCTCGACGCCGCCGCCGAGGAGTTCACCGAAAACGGATTCACGGCGGCAAAGCTTCAGGACATCGCGTCGAGGGCAGGCTTCACCAAGGGGGCCGTGTACTCCAACTTCGAATCCAAGCAGGCGCTGTTCGCCGAACTGCTGTCCCGAAGGTCGATGGAACTCGCGAGCCGGGTGATCGAGACCGTGTCCGGCCTCGGGCCTGGTGATGCTGCGGGAAAGGGCGGCGGGGCGATCGCGACGTGGGTGGTCGCCGAGCCGCGCTGGCCACTGTTGGTGATCGAGTTCGGCATACAAGCCGGCCGAGACCCGAAACTGGCACTCGACTACCGACGTGAGCGACGCCGCCTCCGCGATGAACTCGCGACATTGATCTCACAGCGGGCCGCAGACTGGGGAGTGCGCGACGGGCTCGACGCGCGCCGGGTCGCCACGTCGTTGCTGGCGCTGATCTCGGGATTGGCCGTCGAGCATTCGGTCGATCCGGAGGAGATCGACGAGGAATTCATCGGCGACGCGGTCGCCGAACTTCTCGCGGGTGCGCTGGCACGAGCGGCCGAGCGAGATTGAGTCCGACCCGAGCGGGTAACTACCCACGATGACCGCTCAAAACCCCGAACCGAACGACACCCCCGGCCTCGAAAACGGCGGCGGCGTCCAGCCGGGGGACACCCCACCGGCGGAAACCGGCGTGAGTGGGCCTCAACACGAACCCCCGCAGCGCGGGCTGGCACTACCCGTCGTCTTCCTCGGCCTGATCGGCCTCGTCGTCGTCATCGTCGTGGCCGGATTGATCGGCAGAATCATCGGGCTGTTCTAGCAATACCCTTCGGCCCGAATGATGTGTCCGGCCGGCTGCGTCAGTACTCGGGCCAGCCGTCCTCGGGACCGAGCACACGCTCGATTCGCGTTCGATTCACCTTGGCCAGTTCGTCGCGCATGACCTTGCGTTCGGTGTCGTGACTGTTGTCCAATCGGTGCCCCAGGTCGATGAGCACCTCGCGCGGATCGTCGCCCTTGTTCGCCAACGCGGCGGAACAGACGATGTATCCGTAGCCGAATCGCTCGATGTACATCCGGCAGGCGTCGATGAAGACACTTTGGGTAGCGGCGTCCATTCCGGCGCACGTCTTTCCGACCGGCCGGTGAGTGGAGACGAGATGATCGAGATCGGAGTCCGACAGTTCTTCGAGCTCGGCATCGGCTCGGGCGAACATCTCGGCATACGAACGGAACGGACGAGCATCGGCTACCCGTGATGCCCAGGTGAACGAGCAGCAGCACTCGTACAGTGCATGCACCGCCTTGCTGCGCGGCAGGTCGTTGAACGTCTCCAACCCGAGCCCCTGATGCATCATCATGGGTCAAATCATGGGCGTCGTCGGGCTCGAATTCCAGGGCACAGCAGGGTATTAGCCCAGGTGTTACGCGGCGTAACAAATGGGTCCCGATGCACTCGACGCGAGAGTCGGAGCTGACGGGGTGAGGCATTGGTTACGCTCGGCTGCATGACGGAACGCAATTGGAACGCATTCTCGGTCGAGATTTCCGACGCTGTCGCCGAGGTCGTACTCCTCGGCCCTGGCAAGGGCAATGCCATGGGACCCGATTTCTGGTCCGAATGTCCGCGGTTGTTTGCGCAGCTCGACGCCGATCCCGAGGTCCGCGCGATCGTGCTGTCCGGGTCGGGCAAGAACTTCACCTACGGTCTCGACCTCGCGGCGATGGGCGGCGAGTTCGCACCCCTCATGGCCGACAAGGCGCTGGCCGGTCCCCGCGCCGTCTTCCACGACACGATCAAGAGGATGCAGCTGGCGGGCAACGCCGTCGCCGAGTGCCGTAAGCCTGTGGTCGCGGCGGTGCACGGATGGTGCATCGGCGGCGGTCTCGACATCATCAGTTCCGCCGACATCCGGTATGCGAGCAGCGATGCCAAGTTCAGTATTCGCGAAGTGAAGGTCGCGATCGTGGCCGATATGGGCTCGTTGGCTCGGCTCCCCGCGATCATCGGCGACGGACACCTCCGCGAGCTCGCGTTGACCGGTAAGGACATCGACGCGCAGCGCGCCGAGAAGATCGGTCTCGTGAACGACGTGTTCGCCGACCACGACGCCGTGCTGGCCGCCGCCCGCGCGACGGCCGCCGAGATCGCGGCGAACCCGCCGCTCGTCGTGCACGGCATCAAGACAGTTCTCGACCACTCCCGCTCGGCGGCGGTGGCCGACAGCCTTCGCTACGTCGCAGCGTGGAACGCAGCATTTCTCGCATCGAACGACCTGACCGAGGCGATCACCTCTGTCTTCGAGAAGCGTCCGGCACACTTCAGCGGCAGCTGATGGTCGATCACGCCGAGCAACTCGGTACCCAGCTGGTTCGGCTCCAGCGGATTCGCGAGCGAAAGCTGGCGCAGTTGTCGGCCGAGTCGGGGGGAGTCGACGGCGCGGCGTTCGTGTGCCTGTTCAGGCTGTTGCGCGACGGCCCGATGCGCTCGAGCGAGTTGGCTACCATAGTGAATTCGGATCCGTCGACGGTCAGCCGACAGGTGGCCCAACTCGTCGAACACGGCCATGTCGAGCGAATTCGCGACGAGACGGACGGCCGAGCGTTCGTTCTGGCTGTCACCGAATCGGGCCGCCGAGTGGCCGATCGGATGCAGAGCAGGCGGACTGCCAGCCTGGGGCTGGTGATCGAGGATTGGTCGAGCGACGATCGCGGCGCGTTGGTCGACTTGCTGGAGAGGTTCCTGACCGACTACGAACGGGTGCGACCGGGTCAACCGGGGTGATCTCGACCCGCAAGAGAGGTGGGCGTGTGCTGGGGAAGGCGGGATGGATTCCGCAGACTCTGCGGCGGCGGATGGCCCAGAATCCGGCGGAGCGGCTGGAGCGACGAGTCGGCTTCGGAATTGCTGTCCTGGTTCCGATCTTCGCGGTGATCGGTGCCGTGATCATGTTCTCCAACGAGGGTCCGGCATCGCCCGCCAGGAAGATTCTCTGCACGGTCGTGCTGTTGTCGACATTGCCGGTGGGTGCGTGGTGGTGGATCCGCGGTCGCGACGTCATTCGGATGCCTGGATGGTTCGTGTTCTATGCCGACATCGGTGTGGCGATGGTGCTGTTCACCTTCGTCGATCGCGGCCTCGCGCTTCATGCGACCGTTCTGTTCGCCGTGATCGGCATCTACATCTCTTACTTCTCGCGACGGTCCGTGCTGCGGGCCCACTCGATATTTGTCAGCGCGGTCATCGTGATTCTTGCTGTCGCGACGTATGTCGAGGGTGAGCACGACGCCCTGTCGGTCACGGCGCAGGCCCTCGTCGGGCTCGTTGTCGTCAACTCGGTCATCGCGTTCCGTGCGGTGATCAAGGCGCAGCTCGACCTTGCCAACACTGATTCGCTGACGGGCTTGCTGAACCGTCGAGGCTTCGAGACGCGCGTCGATCGACTGTTGACGGAATCGAACCCCGGGGAGGCCGTCGCGGTGTTCGTCGTCGATCTCGACAGATTCAAGTCCGTGAACGACACGTGTGGCCACGCAGCGGGCGACTCCGTGCTGCGGTCGACGGCGGAACGTCTGTCCGGTGCCGTCCCCGCCGGCTCGTGTGTGGCTCGGACCGGGGGTGAGGAGTTCACGTTGGCCGTCGTCGACCCGAATGCGGACTCGACCGCTGATCCGGAATTCGCTGGATCCACCTTCGTGGAATCGATGGCCGAGCGAATCTCGGCATCGATCTACGAGAAGGCCGACAGAATTTCCGTGACCGGAAGTGTCGGAGCCGCCGTGCTTCCCGTCGAGCGATGGCGACAGATGAACACCGAGGATGCCGCGGAAATGGTGCACACGGTGTTGCTCAAGGCCGACACCGCGATGTACGAGGCCAAAAGATCGGGCGGAAATCAGTCGAGAATATTCAGCGACTGATTCCCGCCCTGGTCAAGATCGAACCGGTCATGATCGAACCGGTCACATCCGGATTCGATCAGCGCAGAGCGCTCTTGGGGTCGTTCCACAACTGGTCCGTGAAGTCCTCCAGCGCTACCAGGACCAGGTCGTCCTCGGCGCGGCGAAGGATCGACTTGCTGGCGCGCACCTGGACGACGTCGCCGGTCTTGTCCGTCATCCGCCACAGTGAATCTGCACGGGTAGCGACCGTCGTCAGGAACATGTCGGCGACGTTGACGCCCTCCGGTGCCTGATCGGGGAAGATGTCGTGCAGATGGAAATCTGCCCGCTCGGAACGGTCCGTGCCGAACAGTTCGTCGAAGGCCTCGTTGGCGAAAACGATGCCACCACTGGGATCGACAGCGAGAATCGGCACCGGAATCCGGTCCAGCACCACGGTGACGGGTAAGTCAGGGAACTGTGCCGGATCGGAAATGGCTCGCGACTCGGAATTGCGCCGCTCGCCCGTCGAATTGCTGTCGGTCATGGTTCTCCCCACCTGGTACTTCGTTCGTTTACCGTGCTTGCTTTTCTAGCGTGCGAGAAGTTGCTCGAAACTTCTCAGTGCTCCGGATTGTCCGCCAAACGCTTGAACGATGCAGCGATTTCGGCTTCTGCCTCCGCGCGCCCCACCCAGTCGGCTGCCGTGACGTGCTTGTTGGGCTCGAGATCCTTGTAATGAACGAAGAAATGCTTGATGGCATCCAACTCGAAAGTGGACACGTCCGACAGGTCCTGAATGTGGTCCCAACGCGGGTCGCCTGCGGGCACGCACAGCACCTTGTCGTCGCCGCCTGCTTCGTCGACCATCTTGAACATCGCGACCGGACGAGCCTCGACGACGACGCCGGGGAAGACCGATTCCGGGAGCAGAACGAATGCGTCCAGCGGATCGCCGTCCTCGCCGAGGGTGTCTTCGATGAAGCCGTAGTCGGCCGGGTAACCCATCGCGGTGTACAGGTAGCGGTCGAGGCGGACACGACCGGTCTTGTGGTCGACCTCGTACTTGTTGCGCTGACCCTTGGGGATCTCGATGGTGACGTCGAACGGCACGTGCAGACCTCGCTCTTCTTCTTCTCGAATGCGTCTCGTCTGTGACGCACGATGGTGGCGGCGCAAGCGTACCGGACCCGGGGATACTGTTGGAGATGCTGGCGTCGGGCAGCTGTCGGCGACAGCCGTGAATCAGGACAGACATCGATGGAGGAACGTTGGCGGGTTTGACCAAGCGAATTCTCGGTCCGACCGGTCGTCGAAAGCGGCGTAGGACCCGAATTCTGCTCGTCGTGGCAGCGGTGGCGCTTCTCGCTGCCGCCGGTACCGCCGTCGCAGCGATCGTCCCGCAGAACGTGACGAGCGGGGCCCCGACACCGACGGGCCCCGAACCGGCACCGGTGATTCCCGATCCCGCCATCGCGGCAGTACCCGACACTGCTCCCGCGCCGACCACCGGGGGACTGGCCGCCGCGTTGGCGCCTCTCGCCGCTGCGGCCGACCTCGGATCGTTCACCGGGTCCGTCGCCGACGCCGTCACGGGACAGGTGCTGTGGTCTTCTTCCCCCGACACTCCGATGACTCCGGCGTCGACCACGAAGGTTCTCACGGCCTCGGCGGCGATGCTTGCGCTGTCACCCGAGCATCGCATCACCACCCGTGTAGTGAAAGGCCAGGCCGACGGCGAGATCGTCATCGTCGCAGCAGGCGATCCGACGATCACGGCGCAGCCGACCGGGACCCCCAGCTTCTACTCGGGCTCGGCACGTATCGACGACATGGTGGAGCAGATTTCCAAGGCGGGTGTTCCCGTCGACCGAATCGTCGTCGACACCTCCATCTACAGCGGTCCGACGATGGCCCAGGGTTGGTTCGACCCCGACGTCGCGGCCGGTTACATCACTCCGATGGAACCGATCATGATCGACGGTGGCCGCTCGGATCCTCTGGAAGACGAGTCTCCGCGCAGCGCCGAGCCTGCACTCGACGCCGGGCGCGCTCTGGCGCGAGGGCTGGGGATCGACCCGGCACGAGTGTCGATCGGAACGGCACCGTCCGGCGCCGACCAGGTTGCCAGCGTGCAATCCGCGCCGCTACGTGATCGCCTCGGCCAGATGATGGGTCGTTCGGACAACGTGCTCGCCGAGGCCATCGGCCGGGAAATCGCGATCAACGCGAACACGGCGGCCTCGTTCACCGGCGCGGTCGACGCGTTGGGGCAGACACTGTTCGCCGCCGGGTACGACTTGAACGGAATGAAACTGCACGATACGAGCGGGTTGTCCGTCGACGACGTGATTCCGGCCAGGCTGCTCGACGCCGTCCTCACGTCGGCCACGAGTTCGCAGCATCCGGAGCTACGGCCGATGCTCGACTACTTGCCGGTTGCAGGTTCCACCGGCACCTTGTCCGATCGCTATGCCAGCAACGACCGCGTCGGCGCCGGCTGGGTTCGGGCGAAGACGGGCACACTGTCCACCGCCAGCGCTCTCGTCGGATACGTCGTCGATGTCGACGGCCGCGCCCTCACGTTCGCCCTGATGTCCAACGATCGGCCACCCGAAGTCAGCAGACCCGCATTGGATGCGCTGGCTTCGACACTCAGATTGTGTGGTTGCAGATGACCGAGAACGCTGAAACGAAAGAGTCGAGCGGCCTGGGAGCAGCTGTCGACTGGGCACTCGCATCCAAGACCGGAGCGAAGCTCGCTCCCCGAGAGCCGTCGACGTCGAGGTATACCGCCGAGGCTGCGATCGCAGAGTTGTCGGCGGCGTCCATTCGCGCCGAGGGCCCGGTCCGCGAGACGACCGGTCTCGCCGACGGTCTTCCGGTGCCCGACGCCCAGGTCGTGGATCGCGCGGGCTGGATCAAGGCTGCGGCCGCGTCGATGAAGCACCTGACCGGCGAGGACGACGCCGGACAACCGTCGGGGCTTCTCGGCGGCAAGCCTGCAGGGCTGCAGGCAGGGGCGATGCTCGCATTCCTGAGCAGCGCCATCCTCGGGCAGTACGACCCGTTCACCGGCGAACACGGAACGTTGTTGCTCGTGACGCCGAACATCATCGCCGTCGAGCGCGCGCTGAAGGTGAACCCGAGCGACTTCAGGCTGTGGGTGTGCCTGCACGAGGTGACGCACCGGGTCCAGTTCTCGTCCGCGCCGTGGCTCGGTGAATACATGCGCAGTTCGGTGGCGGTCCTCTCCGACGGTGTCGACGAGCCAATGAGCGAGTTCGCGACGAGGCTGACGACGGCGCTCAAGAACCGCAAGGAATCCACCAAGGCGGAGGACGCGGGTGTCGTCGGACTGCTGCGAGCGACACAACCTCCGCCGCAGCGTGAGGCAATCGATCGACTGCTCGTGCTCGGGACGTTGCTTGAGGGGCACGCCGACCACGTCATGGATGCCGTCGGACCAGCCGTCGTCCCCTCGGTCGCCCAGATCCGCACTGCATTCGACAGCAGACGTCGTCGTAAGCAGAACCCGCTGCAGCGAGTGATCAGAGCGCTGCTCGGAATGGACGCGAAGATGGCCCAGTACGTGCGGGGCAAGGCATTCGTCGATCACGTCGTCGGTGTCGTCGGCATGGAGCGGTTCAACACCGTCTGGACCGACGCGGACACCTTGCCGCTGCTCGACGAGATCGAGAATCCGGACCGGTGGATCGCGCGCGTTCTGGGGTGATGCTCCCGGAGCTGCCCGCGATTGCCGAGGTTCGTCGAGCCGTCCGCGGATGGTTGGCCTCTCATCCGGGACCGGTGGCGGTCGCATTGTCGGGGGGCGCCGACTCGCTTGCCCTGACGGCAGCGGTCGCCGCCGAGACGACCGACGTGGAGGCGCTCGTCGTCGACCACGGGTTGCAGGCAGGCTCGGCGGCGGTGGCGTCGGCGGCTGCCGAGCACGCGATCGGCCTTGGATGCGCTCGCACGAGGGTGCTTGCTGTTGCGGTCGGATCGGTAGGGGGGATGGAGGCAGCCGCGCGCCGCGCCCGGTACGCCGCCCTCGACGCGGCCCGAGGCGATGCCGCGGTACTCGTCGCTCACACGCTCGACGACCAGGCCGAAACGGTCCTCCTCGGTCTCTCGCGTGGGTCGGGACCGCG
Source organism: Rhodococcus sp. (in: high G+C Gram-positive bacteria) (assembly GCF_023264675.1). Classification (GTDB taxonomy): domain Bacteria; phylum Actinomycetota; class Actinomycetes; order Mycobacteriales; family Mycobacteriaceae; genus Rhodococcoides. The sequence goes on along the minus strand of NZ_JAHFVG010000015.1, from coordinate 109,826 downwards.
GTCGATCGCCGGAATGGCGGCGTGGGATGCACCGTGGGGACGGCCGCTGCTTGCGGTCCGTAGATCGGTGACGAGGCAGGCGTGTCGCGAATTGGGAATCGAACCGTTCGAGGATCCACAGAACAGCGATCCCGCGTTCACCCGTGTACGTCTTCGTCACGAGGTACTGCCCTTGCTCGAGGACGTGCTCGGCGGTGGCGTCGCGCAGGCACTGGCTCGAACCGCAGCCCAGGTACGTGAGGACACTGCTGTTCTCGACGCCGATGCCGCCGCGCTGTTGAGCACGGCACGGGTCGACGACGAGTTGGACGTGACCACGCTCACCGGCGTCGAGCCTGCCGTTCGGCGACGCATACTGCGCCTGTGGATGTTGGCTGGAGGTGTCAAAGCGTTGTCGGACAAGCAGTTACGGCTGGTCGACGATCTGATCGGTGACTGGCGCGGTCAGGGTGGGGTTGCGGTCAGCGGTGGGCCTGCGGGTGCGAGGTTGGTGGTCGCGCGCAAACATGGAAGGCTTGCTTCGATACTCGAGTGGAGCCTGGGCAATCCTGAAAAGAATTCGTAGGCGTCAGAGAATCGACGAACGAGAACCGACGAACGAGAACCTATGAAGGGACGCGCCGTGTACGAGGGCGATATTCAATCGATTCTCATCTCCGAGGACCAGATCAAAGTGCGCACCCTCGAACTGGCGGAGGAGATCGCGAAGCGGTATCCGGTGGGTGCTCCCGAAGGCGATCTGCTGCTCGTCGGTGTCCTCAAGGGCGCGATCATGTTCATGACGGATTTCGCGCGCGCGTTGCCCATTCCGACGCAACTCGAGTTCATGGCCGTGAGTTCCTATGGTTCGTCGACGTCCTCCTCGGGCGTGGTGCGGATTCTGAAGGATCTCGATCGCGACATCAACGGCCGGAACGTGCTCATCGTCGAGGACATCATCGACTCGGGGCTGACGCTGTCGTGGCTCAAGCGCAACCTCGCGACCCGCAACCCGGCATCGCTCGCCGTGGTGACGCTGCTGCGTAAGCCCGATGCGATCAAGGTCGACGTCGAGGTGGCCAACGTCGGCTTCGACATTCCCAACGAGTTCGTCGTCGGGTACGGGCTCGACTACAACGAGCGGTACCGGGATCTGCCGTACATCGGAACGCTGGAACCGCGCGTCTACGGAGGATGACGGCGGGGAGGATGACGGCTATTTCCCGCCTACGACCCGTCGCAGAGCTGCATTGTCTTTCTCCAGTAGACGAAACACACTGTAGGACGCCACGAAGGCCGCGATGCCGCCGACGCACACCACACGCACCACGCCGATGATCGACGGTATGTCCGCGGCCGGAACGAATGTCAGCCCCGCGACGGCAACGAGCGGAATGGCTGCGGCAACAGTGAGATAGCCGACGCTTCGACGGTTCAGCGCCGCCAGCATCGCTTCGTCCCGTTCGCCGGCGCCGAAGGGCAGCAGCGACGGGTACAGACACCTGATGGTGAACAGAGAAATCAGGAAGAACGGGTACGCAGTTGCCATCGCTCCGCACACCACGAGCGATGCGACGAAGTGCACGTAGGCCTGGGCGGGAACCGCGCCCGCAGCGATCTGGAGTGATACCGGAAACGCTATTCCGGCGCAGATCCACAGCCCGAGACACACCGCTACGACGCGGTCGGCGACGAGCAACGTGTCCGACCTGGTCTTGGTGAGCTGCGCGTCCGACACCGAGCGGCCCGATCGGAGCGCCTTCGGGACCGACAGAATTCGTCGGAAGAAGTAGACGATGAGCACCAGGCCGATCGGCCACGCCAACCCGTTGATCAGGGCGGTGACGGTGTCGAACCTCTCCTGGGCAGCAGGGAGCAGGTCACCGATGATAAGGGCCTTGTTGTGCTGGTAGTTGTAGATCGCGGCGATGACGTTCGGAATTCCGATTGCTGCGGTCATGACGGGAATCGTGAAGGGCCGCACGCGAAATCGCGTGCTGTTCGTCGGCGGGTCGACGAGGGTGCGCGCATGGGCATCGAGGCAGAGATCGAACTGCTGAGCGAGCTCCTGACCCGTCGCGAGGCGGTCGTCGGGGTCGGGAGCCAGACACTTCAGCAGTACCCGACGCAGTGTCGCCGGGCAATCGGCGGGCAGCGCGGCAAGGGCGGCGGAGGTGACGCCTGCGCGTCGTGCGGTGAGCAGGACGTCGATCGTCGTCCGATCGCCGTCGGCTGCCGATGCCGCGGAGTCGTCGAACGGTTTGACGCCGGTCAACAGCTCCCAGAGCACCACCGCGAGCGAGTACAGGTCGCTTCGGGTGTCCAGATCTTCGGCGCGGCCCGCGCGGCCCGGATGGCAGGCTTCGAGCTGCTCGGGAGACATGTAGGACAGTGACCCGCCGAAGTAGGCGACCGGACTGTCGCCCTCGACGGCGTCGGAGAAGCTGATGTTGAAATCGGCCAGCTTCGGTACGCCCTCGGCCGTGAGGAGAACGTTGGCGGGTTTGATGTCGCGGTGCAGTACTCCGTGTTCGCCTGCATAGTGCAGTGCTTCCGCCAGGCGGCGTCCGAGCCAGGCTACGGTCTCCGGCCAGGACAGCGTCGAAATATGCTCTCGGACAGTCGAATCCGTCGGTTGGAGGCCGCCGGTGTCTTGGAGGGATCGGTTCACCGAGCTCAGCAGCACCGTGCCGTCGAGTTCGCTCGGCGGCGTTGCCTTGACGAGTCCGAGCAGCCCGAGCAGCGTTCCGCCCGGCACGTACTGCATGTAGAGGAGCCGCAGGCGGCGATCGACAAGGACGCGCTGGTCGAAGACCCTCACGATGTAGTCGTGATCGAGTTGCGCCAGCGTCTGTGGCTCGCTTCCCCGGTCCTCGGATATCTTCACCGCGACGATGCGCTGCATCGAACGCTGACGAGCGAGGAACACCCGAGCGAACGCGCCGCGTCCCACGCTCACCAGCAGATCGAAATCATCGAGGCGGTCACCGACGTCGAGGTCTTCGAGCTGATCCTGCGAGCCGGGTCGCGTGCGCAACAGGTTGCCCGACGTCTCGGTCAACTCCCCGGTGAATCGACCGGTCTCCTCCATCGATGACGTGTCGGACCTGATTGATTCCATGGTTGATTCCATCGTGGAATCCGGGTCGGCACCGATCGTGTGAGCTGCGGTGTCCTCACCGACCATGGTGTTCAGAAGTTCGGCGAGTTCGCCGGCTCGGCTCGGATACTCGGCAAGGTAATCGCGGGGCAGGACCGTGTCGCCGCTCTGCCTCCTGATGCAGAACTCCTCGTAGATCAAGTCCGCCGAAAGGCGACTCTGTTCCAGATCGGCGAACTCCGCGCAGTACTCGGGTAAGCGCTTGGGAAGTCTCGCGCGAAGCCACCTCTCCTGCAGGTCGACGGCAATCAGTCGCTCGAGCAGGTGACGACGGAGGGTGTCGGAATCGGGGAGGTACATCGCCAGGTCGGGCGGGTCGGATCGAGTGCCGGATCGCGCAGCCTGCCAAGCCCGACGAAGGCGTCCGACGGCATCGGCCGTTGCATCGATGCCCGACGGTGCGGCAGAGGTCACCGTCGAGAGACCGTCCGTGCGATCTCGAACGGTGCTCTCGTGCGCAGTGACTCGATCCGGGCCGGGTGGCACGCCCATCACCCTAGACCCCGATCCCATGTTCTGCCTGGTAGAAGCGGTATCTCGCTGTAGCGGAGCACCGGTCGGCGGCAGGGGTGCCCTCGCCCAGGTCGTGCTGACACAATGGACATATCGGTGGGGCTGTTGCATCGGAGCCCACGAGGCCGGGGAACCTGCGGGGCTCGGACGACGTTGGACGGGGGAGAGCGTGGTCATGAGAAGCGACGCTGCTGTATGTATCGACGCTGTGGGTCAGATGCACTTCAGGCTCGGGCGTGCCGTTCGCGGTAGCCTGGTGCTTCCGGTGTGCGGCCGGATCCGCGCATCGGAGATGACTGGAAAGGACGAGGCCGTCTCGGCTGAAGCTGTATGAATCGAAAGACAGTTATACGGAACCTGGCCATCGTATTCGGCATTCTGTTGGTGATCTTTGCCTTCAGCTACTTCGGAAACGACACTCGCGGCTGGAAGACTGTCGACACTTCGGTGGCGATAGCGCAGCTCGATTCACGAAACGTCGACACCGCTCAGATCGACGATCGCGAGCAGCAGCTACGTCTGACGCTCAAGAACGGCAACGACGCGACGGGTGGCGACACTCAGATCCTCGCGAAGTACCCCGCCGGAGCTTCGGAGCAGATCTACGACAAGGTCTCCGATGCAGGCCTGGAATCCTTCGACACCAAGGTGACGACGGAAAGCTGGGCGACCACGCTTCTGATGTACATGCTGCCGCTCGTTCTTCTGGTCGGCCTCGGTTTGTTCTTCATCAGCCGCATGCAGGGTGGGGGACGCGGTGGCGTCATGGGCTTCGGTAAGTCCAAGGCCAAGCAGCTCAGCAAAGACATGCCCAAGACGACGTTCCAGGATGTCGCCGGCGCCGACGAAGCCGTCGAAGAGCTGTACGAGATCAAGGACTTCCTGCAGAACCCCGCTCGTTACCAGTCGCTCGGCGCGAAGATTCCGCGCGGCGTCCTGCTGTACGGCCCTCCCGGAACCGGCAAGACGCTCCTCGCCAGGGCGGTTGCAGGCGAAGCAGGCGTCCCCTTCTTCACCATCTCCGGTTCGGACTTCGTCGAGATGTTCGTCGGTGTCGGTGCCTCCCGCGTTCGCGACCTGTTCGAGCAGGCCAAGCAGAACAGTCCGTGCATCATCTTCGTCGACGAGATCGACGCCGTCGGACGTCAACGTGGCGCAGGCATGGGCGGCGGGCACGACGAGCGCGAGCAGACCTTGAATCAGCTTCTCGTCGAGATGGACGGTTTCGGTGAGCGCACCGGCGTGATTCTCATCGCCGCGACCAACCGCCCCGACATCCTCGATCCGGCATTGCTTCGTCCCGGCCGCTTCGATCGCCAGATTCCCGTCGGCGCCCCCGACCTCGCAGGCCGCCGCGCCATCCTGGCCGTGCATTCGGCGGGCAAGCCGGTTGCGCAGGACGCAGATCTCGAAGGCCTGGCCAAGCGCACTGTCGGCATGTCCGGCGCCGACCTCGCCAATGTCATCAACGAGGCCGCTCTGCTCACCGCCCGCGAGAACGGCACGGTCATCACCGAAGCCGCCCTCGAAGAATCGGTGGATCGTGTCGTCGGCGGACCGCGTCGCAAGAGTCGCATCATCAGCGAACACGAAAAGAAGATCACCGCGTACCACGAGGGTGGGCACACACTCGCTGCATGGGCGATGCCCGACATCGAACCCGTCTACAAGGTCACCATTCTCGCCCGCGGCCGCACCGGCGGCCACGCGATGACGGTGCCCGAGGACGACAAGGGCTTGATGACCAGGTCCGAGATGATCGCACGCCTGGTCATGGCAATGGGTGGCCGCGCGGCCGAGGAGCTCGTGTTTCACGAGCCGACCACCGGAGCGTCCTCCGACATCGATCAGGCAACGAAGATCGCCCGCGCGATGGTCACCGAGTACGGAATGAGCAGCAAGCTCGGCGCTGTCCGCTACGGCCAGGAACAGGGAGATCCTTTCCTCGGTCGATCGATGGGAATTCAGTCCGACTTCTCCCACGAGGTTGCTCGGGAGATCGACGAAGAGGTCCGCAAGCTCATCGAGGCCGCGCACACCGAGGCCTGGGCCATTCTCAACGAGTACCGCGATGTGCTGGATATCCTCGCTACCGAATTGCTCGAGCGTGAGACCTTGACCCGGAAGGATTTGGAGAAGATCTTCACCGGTGTCTCCAAGCGTCCGCGTATCACCGCGTTCAACGATTTCGGTGAGCGCGTGCCGTCCGACAAGCCGCCGGTCAAGACTCCGGGTGAGCTGGCCATCGAACGCGGCGAGCCGTGGCCGCCACAGCCGATTGCGCCGAAAGTTGTTCCGCCTCAACAGTTCCCGCAGCCGAGCTACGCCGGATCGCCGCAGCTGTCCAAGGGTGGTCCTGATAGTTACGCCGGCGCTGGGCGTCCGAACGGCTACAACGGTGGCAACTCCAACGGTGGATCCGCGCACGGTGCGCCGTACGGCAGCGCACCGTACAACGGTGGACCGCAAAATGGTGGGCCGCAGAATGGTGGACCGCAAAATGGTGGGCCGCAGAACGGTGGACCGCAGAACGGTGGGCCCCAGAACGGCGGCCCCCAGAACGGTGGGCCCCAGGTAGGTAACGGTCAGAACGGCGGAGCGCACTCCGGTGGGCCTTACCGGAATCCTGAGCCGAGGCCGCAGTCTTCGCGACCGGACTACGGCGCGCCCGCTGGGTGGTCGGCTCCCGGGTGGCCGCCTCGCGATCCTGCCGGACCGTCTGTTCGCGGTGGTGGACCTGACGTCGGTGGTCGATACTCCGATCCGAATCCGCCGCTGTACCCGGCACCGCCGTCGTACCAGCCGCCGCAGTATCGGCCGCCGCAGTATCAGCCGCCCGAGCGTCGCGAACCGACCGGTGAGCAGGAGCCCTCCGGTGGTTCGGATGTTCCTCAGCACGGTGACCGCGCGCCGCAGTATCGGGACCCGGCCGGTTCGCAGTGGGATCCGCTCGGTGGATTACCGCTCGGCGGTCACGATCGACCTGCCGATCACTCCGACGAATCGGACTCCGGACGTGACGGGGACGAGGGTCCTCGGACGCAGCGGTGGGAAGGCCCGAACGGGCACCAGTGATCGTGCGCGATCGCCGGCGATAAGCTGACAGAATTCTGCGGAGCGTCTGCCCTGCAGGAGTGCAGCCCGCGGAATGACCGGGGGAGGCAGGAGTGCAGCCCGCGGAATGACCGGGGGAGGCAGGAGTGCAGCCCGCGGAATGACCGGGGGAGGCAGGAGTGCAGCCCGCGGAATGACCCGGGGGAAGCAGGAGTGCAGCCCGCGGAATGACCCGGGGGTGCTGGACTGGAGGTAGAGCAAGCGTGTCAGTCAAGCAGATCGACGAAGAGGGCGTTTCTGTCGTGAATACCCCCAGTGATGTCGTCGCGGTGGCGACGGGCAAGATGTTCGATCAGCCGCGCGCCGAGGCCGCTGTCCGGGAGCTGCTCATCGCGGTGGGCGAGGATCCGGACCGTGCGGGTCTCGCGGAGACTCCGGCGCGGGTTGCGCGGGCGTATCGGGAGATTTTCGGTGGCCTGTACACCGATCCCGACTCGGTGTTGAACACCACGTTCGACGAGGGGCATCAGGAGTTGGTCCTGGTCCGGGACATTCCTATGTTCTCCACCTGTGAGCATCACTTGGTGTCGTTTCATGGCGTCGCACATGTCGGTTACATCCCGGGCACCAGCGGCAAGGTCACGGGCTTGTCGAAGCTTGCCCGTGTGGTGGATCTGTATGCGAAGCGTCCCCAGGTGCAGGAGCGGCTGACCAGTCAGATCGCTGATGCGGTGATGCGAAAGTTGGATCCGCGGGGCGCAATCGTCGTCATCGAAGCGGAGCATCTCTGCATGGCGATGCGCGGAATTCGTAAGCCGGGGGCGAGCACCACGACGTCGGCGGTGCGTGGATTGCTGCAGTCCAGTGCGGCGTCGCGGTCGGAAGCGTTGGATCTCATTCTTCGCAAATGAGCCTTCCTCTTGCTCCGGTGGTGATGGGCGTTCTGAATGTCACTGCCGATTCTTTCTCCGACGGTGGCCGGTATCTCGATGTCGATGCGGCGGTGACTCACGGGCTCGAACTTCACAGGACCGGAGTCGGCATCGTCGACGTCGGTGGTGAGTCCACCCGTCCCGGCGCGGAGCGGATCGATCCGGATATCGAGGCCGAGCGTGTGGTCCCCGTCATCGCAGAACTGAGCGCACGCGGCGTCGTCACGAGCGTCGACACGATGCGCGCCTCGGTTGCTGCGGCTGCGATCGAGGCGGGCGTGCGAATCGTCAACGACGTGTCAGGGGGGCGCGCCGACCCCGACATGGCGGCGGTCGTCGCCTCGGCCGGGGTGCCGTGGATTCTGATGCACTGGCGATCGGCGGCGGCCTATACACATTCGGGGCGAGCGGATCACTACGAGAACGTCGTGGAGGACGTTCGACGCGAGCTTCTGGAACAGGTGGACATGGCGGTGTCGGCGGGAGTCGATCCGTCGAACATCGTGCTCGATCCAGGTCTCGGATTCGCGAAGAACGCTCGGCACAATTGGGAGTTGCTGCATGCGCTACCCGCATTTGTGGACCTCGGAATGCCGGTGTTGATCGGGGCGTCGCGCAAGCGTTTCCTCGGCTCGCTGTTGGCCTCGGAAGATGCTCCGCGTCCGCCGGACGGCCGCGAGGTTGCTACCGCAGTGGTGTCGGCACTCGCCGTCGCCGGGGGAGCGTGGGGCGTTCGGGTCCACGACGCGCGCGCGACCCTCGACGCGGTCGCCGTCGTGCAGGCGTGGAAGAGTGGCCACGAATGAGCGATCGAATCGAGTTGCGCGGACTGAAGGTTCGCGGAAATCACGGAGTTTTCGACTTCGAGAAACGTGACGGCCAGGACTTCGTCGTCGACATCACGGTATGGATGGATCTGCGTCCGGCAGCCGCGACCGACGATCTCACCGCGACGATGCACTACGGCGAACTCGCCGAGGCCGCCGCCGCCATCATCGCCGGACCGTCGCGCGACCTCATCGAGACGGTCTCGGCGGAAATAGCGGACAAGGTGATGACGGACGAGCGCGTCGACGCAGTGGAAGTCGTGTTGCACAAGCCCTCGGCGCCCATTCCGCTCTCGTTCCAGGACGTGGCTGTGGTGGCGCACCGAACACGGACGTCCTGATGCGCGGACAGTCGTCGTGACTCGGGTGGTGTTGTCGATCGGCAGCAATGTCGGTGACTCGCTCGCGCACTTGCGATCGGTCGTCGACGAACTCGGTGCAGCCGTGGTCGCGGTCTCGCCGGTGTATGTTTCGGCGCCCTGGGGAGGCGTCGAGCAGCAGGATTTTCTCAATGCGATCGTCGTGGCGGAGGATCCCGGCCGGGATTCGACGGCGTGGCTGGCGTTCGCCGGGGAGCGAGAGCAGGCCGCGGACAGGGTGAGGATCGAGCGTTGGGGCCCGCGGAGCCTCGATGTGGACATCATCGTGTGCGAGAACATCGTCAGCGCCGATCCGGAGTTGACGCTTCCGCATCCGCGCGCCCATCAGCGAGCATTCGTGTTGGTTCCGTGGCTCGATGTCGATCCCGATGCGTCGTTGCTCGTCGACGGCGCCGATCGCCCGGTGTCCGAGTGGCTGGCGTCGCTACCGGAGGAAGAACGGTCGTCGGTGTCGCGCACCGACATGACGTTGGACACGCCCGGGTGAACGAGATGAAGGCCACCAGGGCGTGGGATCTTCTCGGGCTGGCGGTGATCGCGGCAGTGGCGACGTGGTTGTTGGTTCGCGCGTTCTACGGGTCTCTCCCGCCTGTCGGCGCATTCGCCGGGGCATCGCTGTACGCGGTGGCCGCTGCCGATTTCGGGTTGGGCTTTTTCGTGCGCTCCCGGATCGGGGGCAGCCGGATCGGCGACGGTCCGCGTCAGCTCCATCCGATCACCGTGGCGAGGGCACTTGCGCTGGCCAAGGCATCGGCACTGGTGGGTGCTGCCATCTCGGGAGTCTGGATCGGGTTCCTTCTGCACGTGCTGCCACTGACCTCGACCGTGCGTGCGGCTTCGCACGACCGGGTAGGAGCTGTGGTGGGCCTCGTAGCCGGAATCGCACTCGTCGGTGCCGCTCTGTGGCTCGAGCATTGTTGCCGAACCCCGACCGACCGGGCCGACGACGCCGTCTGAAACATTCCTTTCGCCCTGCTTCTGCCGTGCTCCTGTGGCGAACCACAATCCGGCTTCGCCTTTTGGTGGCGATTCGCCAGCTACCCTGGTTGTCATGACCCAACCGACTCGCGCGAAAGCCGGCCGCCGCTCGCGGCGCAGTGCGAGCCAACTGTTCATCGCGGCATTGGTCGTGTTCGGTATCGCCGCCAGCGTGCTTCTTCTGTTCAGTGAGAATGTCCAGTGGCTCCGGGTAGGGCTGGTCTCGGCTCTGTGGGCTGCGATCGTCGGTGCGTTCGCGATGACCAAGTACCGGCGCGACGCTGCCGCCGATCAGACGAAGGCCAAGGATCTGCAGACCGTCTACGAGCTGCAGCTCGCCCGCGAGATCTCTGCCCGTCGTGAATACGAGCTCGGTGTCGAGGCCCGAGTCCGCAGCGAGGTACAGATCGAGACGAGCGAGGTGGCTGCGCTTCGCGCCGAACTCGCTCACCTACGTGAGAATCTCCAGGTTCTGTTCGACGGGAACTTGCCCACCGAGCGCGTCGCTCTTCGCGCCGAAGCAACGAGGATGCAAGAACTCGGAGGCAGGCGAACCTACGACAGCTACCAACCTGCACCGTCGGGCCTGTACGTGCCGGGGCGCTCACCCCAATCGGGTGCGGGCAACGGCAGATCGGCCGACGAGTCCCAGGTCCCCTCGTCGGCGGACAGCTCGGTGGCAGGCATCGCCACCCCGTACGACGAGCCGGTGACCGCGGAGACCTCGGTGCTCTTTCCGGACGCACCGATCGGTGACGAGCCCCAGGCCGGCTCCCCGCGTGTCTACGAATCACGGCGAGCCGAAACCCGCGCACCGGGGGCAGGACGGCGCACTCCGACACCACCACGTGCTCCTGCCGAGCCGGATCGCCCCCAGCGTGAGGAGTGGTTCGGTGAGAGTGCGGCCGAGACGTATTCGTTCGGTCAGTCGAGCGACTACGCAGGTTCGGCACCGACCCCGCAGTCGTCGCCCAATCCGGAGTCCTCGTTCGAGGCGCCCGTCGCTGCGGAACCCGCGCCCCCGATTTACCCACCCGAGACTCCCGCGGACAGTCGGGCAGACTTCGGCATTCCGCCGACGCCCGGCCGAGCAGCTCAGGTGCCCGCATCCGAGCCGCCCGCACCCGAGGCCTCCAAGGCTCAGCTACCTCCGGTCGACGAGCCTGCTGCCGACGAGTCTCCGGCGTGGGACCTGCCCGAGTCTCGCCCGCGACGCAGGCGACGCGCCGAGCAGGAGGACGACGGATCGTCGGGAGCACACTCCAACGGTCGGTCCGTCGCCGAGATACTCGCGGGCATGCAAACGGGAGATTCGGGCACATCCGAACGCCGTCATCGTCGACGCGCAGACTGACCTGGCGAAACCTCCGACCGCTGCGGCGGTGAAGTAGATCACTGCCCGGCGGCGTGGCCAAGCGTGCATCGCAATGACTATCCTTCGTAGCAGAACGTCCGGTACCCGCACGGCGGGACTGGAACGAACGAGAGGAAATTTCGGTGACCTCACCCGAGTTCACTGCTGATCCCGCCCCTGCGCGCTTGACGGTGGGAATCGTCTCCGCGGGACGCGTGGGTACAGCTCTCGGCGAAGCTCTCGAGCGCGTCGGGCATCTGGTAGTCGGCTGCTCGGCGGTGTCGGAGGACTCGCGCCATCGGGCGCGTACCCGTCTTCCTGATTCGCGGATCCTGCCGGTCGACGAGGTCGCCAAGCAAGCAGAATTACTGATCCTCGCCGTCCCGGACACCGAACTCGGTTCGATTGCAACGGGGTTGGCCGCCACCGGCGTCATCGCCCCCGGCAAACTCGTCGTTCACACGTCGGGAGCCAATGGCATCGCGGTATTGGGTCCCCTGACTGCGTGCGGTGCGGTTCCACTGGCCATTCACCCGGCGATGACGTTCTCGGGCTATCCCGAGGACACCGACAGGCTCGCATCAGCGTGTTTCGGGATCACCGCTGCCGACGAAATCGGATATGCAGTGGCTCAGGCGCTGGTACTCGAACTGGGCGGCGAGCCGGTCCATGTCGCCGAGGAGAGGCGCACTCTCTACCACGCGGCCCTGGCCCACGGCTCGAACCATCTCGTCACGCTCATCGCCGACGCTGTCGACGCGTTGGGGGTTGCGCTCGACGGACCCGGTTTCCCCGGCATGGACACCGAACCCGAAGCAGCGCAACGGGTTCTGGCGCCGCTCGTCACCGCGGCATTGCAGAACGCACTCCGTCGTGGCCAGGGTGCGCTCACCGGACCGGTGGCGCGGGGAGATCTGGCGGCAGTGCAAAAACATCTCGCAGTGTTGGCCGAAGTGGACCCGCGTATTGCCGAGGGTTACCGCGCTCTGTCGCTTCGGTCGGCGCAGCGGGTCGGTGCACCCACCGAACTCGTCGAATTTCTGGAAGGTGAACGATGACCCTGGCAGGTAGTTTCAAAGCGGGTGAGCTCACGGTTCACCACCATCCTGCGGTCGTCACCTCGGTGTCGAAAGCGCTTCGCGGCGTGGGCAAGACCGTTGCGCTCGTTCCGACGATGGGTGCGCTGCACGCGGGCCACATCCACCTCGTGCGGCAGGCGAAGCGGACCGGGTCGGTGGTGATCGTGTCCATCTTCGTCAACCCGCTGCAATTCGGAGTCGGCGAGGATCTCGACGCGTATCCGCGCACACTCGACGCCGACGTGGAGTTGCTGCGCGAGGAAGGCGTCGAAATCGTGTTCGCTCCCTCCGCAACCGACATGTACCCGGCAGGGCCACGCACGACGGTGCACGCCGGTCCGCTCGGCGCGGAACTCGAAGGTTCGAGCAGGCCAACGCATTTCGCTGGAATGCTCACCGTCGTGGCGAAACTCCTCCAGATCGCTTCCCCACACGCCGCGTACTTCGGCGAGAAGGACTATCAGCAGCTCACGCTGATCCGGCAGATGGTGCGTGACCTGAACTTCGACGTGAAGATCTTCGGTGTGCCCACGGTCCGCGAGCAGGATGGCCTGGCGTTGTCCTCCCGCAATCGATACCTCGACGAGTCGGGGCGGGCTGCTGCGATGACCCTGTCGGCGGCGTTGGTTGCCGGTGCGCACGCTGCGGCGGGGGGTGCCGAGGCAATTCTGGCAACCGCACGCGGCGTACTGGATGCGGTTCCCGGCGTCGAGGTGGACTACCTCGAACTTCGGGGCGTCGACCTCGGGCCTGCTCCGGATCGAGGTGACGGTCGATTGCTGGTGGCCGCGAAGGTCGGTACGACGCGTTTGATCGACAATGTCGGCGTTGCCGTCGGAACCGGGTTTCTCGGAGCGGAGCTTGCGGAGTGATGCAGGGTTTCGGTAGCGGAGCTTGTGGAGTGACCGGATGCATGAGTGGCAGTGGAAAGAACTTACAGATCAGGGAGACAACATGTTTCGCACGATGATGAAGTCCAAGATCCACCGCGCCACGGTGACGCACGCGGATCTGCATTACGTAGGGTCGGTCACGGTGGATCAGGATTTGATGGAGGCTGCCGATCTCCTGGAGGGTGAGCAGGTGACCATCGTCGACATCGACAACGGTGCCCGGCTGGAGACCTACGTCATCACCGGTGAGCGCGGCAGCGGCGTCATCGGAATCAACGGCGCTGCAGCGCATCTCGTCAACCCTGGCGACCTCGTCATCCTCATCGCCTACGGGGTGATGAGCGAGCAGGAGTGTGCCGACTACGCGCCTCGGGTGGTGTTCGTCGACGCGAAGAACAAGCCGGTGGAGCTCGGCTCCGATCCGGCGCATGCCCCCGAGGGGTCAGGGCTGATCACCCCGCGTACGTTGCGCGGCGATTCCGTGCTGGTGTAGCGATGCTGCTCGCGGTCGACATACGGAACACGTCCATGACGATCGGCTTGTTCACTGGAAGCGGCGATCATTCGAAGTTGGTGCGCGACTGGCGAATGCGTACCGATCAGCGGGTGACCGCCGACGAGTTGGCGCTTATGTTCCGTGGGCTTCTCGGTGCCGACGTCGACCAGATCACCGGGGTGTCGGCGCTGTCGACGGTGCCGTCGGTGCTTCGTGAGATGCGGACGATGCTCGATCGGTACTGGAAGCATGTTCCGCATGTCGTCGTCGAGCCGGGCGTGCGGACGGGTGTTCCGCTGCTCGTGGACAACCCGAAAGAGGTCGGTGCCGATCGCATCGTCAATACTCTTGCCGCTTTCGATTTGTACGGAAGTGCTTGCATAGTAGTCGATTTCGGTACCACGACGTGTGTGGACGTCGTCTCGGCAAAGGGGGAGTTCCTCGGCGGAGCCATCGCGCCCGGCCTGGAGATCTCCGCTGCCGCGATGTCGTCGAGATCCGCGGCGCTGCGTGATGTGGAATTGATTCGGCCCCGTTCGGTCGTCGGCAAGAACACCGTCGAGTGCATGCAGTCGGGCGCGGTCTTCGGCTTCGCAGGGCTGGTGGACGGCCTCGTGGGTCGCGTCAGGCGGGAGCTGCCCGAGTTCGGTGGCACAGACGTCGCGGTCATCGGCACCGGGGACAGCGCGCCGCTGATCATGGCGGAGAGCGTCTCGATCGAGCACCACGAGCCGGATCTCACGCTGGAAGGTTTGCGTCTGGTGTACGAGAGAAACCTTGCGAAGAGGCGAGCGCGCTAGGGCGCGAGCGGATCCGCGCTGGCGCAAAACGTGCGCCTGTGTCAGAATCTTTCTCGTGATGATGTGCATGGGACCCCAGGAGTGTTGTCGAGGCTGACCGCTGCCTCGTTCAATTACCTACCCTGGAGAAGTTTCCGTGCTTTCCACACCTGTATTTTCTGGAATTCTGCCGTCTTCGGCTCCTGCTGCGCTCCCCACCCGCTTGCGTCCCCATGACCTGCTGCGGATCACCGATCAGGGTGCGTCCGAGGTCCTGGAGGGTCGCTTCGACCATCTCCTCCCCGGCGACGGCACCTGGCCGACCGGAGAACGGTGGTCCACCCGCCTACACGCCGACGACGATCTGGACGTCTGGCTCATCAGCTGGGTCCCCGATCGGTCAACCGAACTCCACGACCACGCAGGCTCACTCGGCGCGCTGACGGTACTGAGCGGCTCGCTCGTGGAATACCGTTGGGCAGGAGACGGTTTGAAGCGTCGACGCCTCGACGCGGGCGACCAGGCGTCGTTCCCGCTCGGTTGGGTACACGACGTCATGCGGGCTCCGGCGTCGATTTCCACCGGACCGACATTGAGCGTGCACGCATATTCGCCGCCGCTGACGGCGATGTCCTACTACGAAGTCAAAGACAAGTCCGCGCTTCGAAGAACCCGTACCGAGCTGACCGATCTTCCCGAAGGGCCATCGAAATGAGCGTCGTCGAAACCGTAGGGCATTCGCGCATGACCGTCGTCGAAATGCTGGCTCAGGCCCGTACCAAGATCGACCGAATCACCGTCTTCGAACTGCGCGACGCCGTGGCGCGCGGCGCGATCGTCGTCGACATCCGCCCGCAGGCGCAGCGCGCTGTCGAGGGAACGCTTCCTGGTGCCCTCGCCATCGAGCGGAACGTCCTCGAATGGCGTCTCGACCCGACCAGCGACGCACGACTGGTTGCGGCCACGAGTCACGACGTGGAGTGGATCGTCATCTGCTCCGAGGGCTACACGTCCTCGCTCGCGGCAGCGTCGTTGCAGGACCTGGGCCTGACCAAGTCGACCGACCTCGTCGGGGGCTACCAAGCTCTCAAAGCTGCGGGCCTGCTCGGTGTGCTGACCAAGGCGACACATTGCGTTCGCGAAGCCGAGGCTGTCTCCGCCCACTGATTCTGTCTTTGTCGGGCACGACCGATAAAGTGTGTGCCTGTGACTGACGCAGCTACTTCCACGCCCGCTGATTCCGAGCAGTCGGACACTCCGGAACAGCTACGGATTCGTCGTGCCAAGCGGGACCGGTTGCTCGAGCAGGGACGGGAAGCGTATCCGGTCTCCGTTGCTCGCACTCACTCTCTTCGCGAGGTTCGTGACCTTTTTCCGAACCTCGACGCGGACACCACCACCGGTCAGCTGGTTGGTGTCGCCGGCCGAGTCATCTTCGTCCGCAACACCGGCAAGTTGTGCTTCGCCACCCTGCAAGAAGGCGACGGCACCCAGTTGCAGGCCATGATCAGCCTCGCAGGCGTCGGCGAGGACGCGCTTGCCGACTGGAAGGCCGACGTCGACCTCGGTGACTTCGTGTTCGTGCACGGCGAGATCATCTCCAGTCGTCGCGGCGAGCTCAGCGTCATGGCAGATTCGTGGCAGATCGCGTCGAAGGCTCTCCGTCCGCTGCCGGTCGCGCACAAGGAACTGAACGAGGAAACGCGTATTCGTCAGCGTTACCTCGATCTCATCACGCGTCCGGAGGCTCGCGACGTCGCACGCAAGCGCATCGCCGTCGTCCGCGAACTACGCAACGCACTCGAGCGCCGCGGATTCCTCGAAGTCGAGACTCCGATGCTGCAGACTCTGCACGGCGGTGCCGCTGCTCGCCCCTTCGTAACGCATTCCAATGCTCTCGACACCGACCTCTACCTCCGCATCGCGCCCGAGCTGTTCCTCAAGCGTTGTGTCGTCGGAGGCATCGAGAAAGTCTTCGAGATCAACCGAAACTTCCGGAACGAGGGTGCGGACTCCTCGCACTCGCCGGAGTTCGCGATGCTCGAGACCTACGAGGCCTACGGCACGTACGACGACTCGGCGAAGATGACGCGTGAGCTGATCCAGGAGGTTGCGCAGGCAGCGCTCGGCACGCAGGTCGTTCTTCTTCCTGACGGCACCACCTACGACCTCAGCGGCGAGTGGACGACACTCGAGATGTATCCGTCGTTGTCGGAGGCCATCGGCGTGAGCGTCACTCCGGAGACATCGGTCGACGAACTGCTCGCGCTCGCCGAGAAGGTCGGGCTCGAGGTTCCTCGCAAGGACGGCAAGCCGATCTACGGGCACGGCAAGCTCGTGGAGGAACTGTGGGAGAACCAGCTCGGTGATGCCTTGTTCGCGCCGACGTTCGTGCGCGATTTCCCGGTCGAGACGTCTCCGCTGACGCGTCAACATCGCAGCAAGCCCGGTGTCACCGAGAAGTGGGACCTCTACATTCGCGGGTTCGAATTGGCCACCGGCTACTCGGAGCTCGTCGACCCGGTCATTCAACGTGAGCGTTTCGAAGACCAGGCGCGTCAGGCCGCTGCCGGGGACGACGAGGCGATGGTGCTCGACGAGGACTTCCTGGCCGCGATGGAACAGGGCATGCCCCCGACGACGGGTACCGGAATGGGCGTCGACCGTCTGCTGATGGCGCTCACCGGACTCGGTATTCGCGAGACGATCTTGTTCCCGATCGTGAAGCCTCAGAGCTGACCGAATTTTCTGTTCGCCAGCAGCGGACAGAAAATGGGAAACGAAACCGCGCCCAGCTGCGTTATGAACGGTAAGCAGGCACATAAGTCCCTCACTTCCTCGGACATCACCGCGGACTGGAGGGACCGAGGGTCGGCACGTGAACCACCAGCCAACTACAGTGAGGCTGGAGGCGTAGACGCATCAACGTCGGCGTGAAAGACCTTCTATGCCGAGCGACCCCGTGTTACTAGATCCTGTGGTGCTAGAAGACCTGGTGGGAAGTGCTACCACCCACCAAGAAGTGAGGGAGAGCGATGTTCGAGAGGTTCACCGATCGCGCGCGGCGTGTTGTCGTCCTGGCTCAAGAAGAAGCCCGGATGCTCAACCACAACTACATCGGCACGGAGCACATCCTGCTCGGCCTCATCCACGAGGGTGAGGGCGTCGCAGCCAAGTCTCTGGAGTCGTTGGGTATCTCCCTTGAAGGAGTCCGCAGCCAGGTCGAGGAGATCATCGGTCAGGGCCAGCAGGCTCCGTCCGGTCATATTCCGTTCACCCCGCGCGCCAAGAAAGTACTAGAGCTCAGCCTGCGTGAAGCGCTGCAGCTCGGCCACAACTACATCGGTACCGAGCACATTCTGCTGGGTCTGATCCGCGAAGGCGAAGGCGTCGCGGCTCAGGTTCTGGTCAAGCTCGGCGCCGATCTCAACCGGGTGCGCCAGCAGGTCATCCAGTTGCTGTCCGGTTACCAGGGCAAGGAGCCGTCGGAATCCGGCAGCGGCCGCGGCGAGGCAGGCACTCCGTCCACCTCGCTCGTCCTCGATCAGTTCGGACGCAACCTGACCCAGGCAGCCCTCGAAGGCAAGCTGGATCCCGTCATCGGTCGCGCGAAGGAAATCGAGCGCGTCATGCAGGTTCTGTCGCGCCGCACCAAGAACAACCCTGTTCTCATCGGTGAGCCCGGCGTCGGTAAGACCGCCGTGGTCGAGGGCCTCGCTCAGGCCATCGTCAACGGTGAGGTCCCGGAGACACTCAAGGACAAGCAGCTCTACACCCTCGACCTCGGTTCGTTGGTCGCCGGTAGCCGTTACCGCGGTGACTTCGAAGAGCGCCTGAAGAAGGTTCTCAAGGAGATCAACACCCGCGGCGACATCATTCTGTTCATCGACGAGCTCCACACCCTCGTCGGTGCGGGTGCGGCCGAGGGCGCTATCGACGCGGCCTCGATCCTCAAGCCCAAGCTCGCGCGCGGTGAGCTGCAGACAATCGGTGCCACCACCCTCGACGAGTACCGCAAGTACATCGAGAAGGATGCGGCACTCGAGCGTCGTTTCCAGCCGGTCCAGGTCGGCGAGCCCACAGTCGAGCACACCATCGAGATCCTCAAGGGTCTGCGCGATCGCTACGAGGCTCACCACCGCGTCTCGATCACCGATGGCGCTCTCGTCGCAGCGGCAACGCTGGCCGACCGCTACATCAACGACAGGTTCCTGCCGGACAAGGCGATCGACCTCATCGACGAGGCGGGCGCGCGGATGCGCATCCGCCGGATGACCGCACCGCCAGACCTGCGCGAGTTCGACGACAAGATCGCCGATGCCCGTCGCGAGAAGGAATCTGCGATCGACGCGCAGGACTTCGAGAAGGCTGCGAACCTGCGCGACAAGGAAAAGCAGCTGGTTCAGCAGCGCGCCGAGCGTGAAAAGCAGTGGCGTTCCGGTGACCTCGACGTCATTGCCGAGGTCGACGACAACGAGATCGCCGAGGTTCTGGGCAACTGGACCGGCATCCCCGTCTTCAAGCTCACCGAGGAGGAGACCACTCGTCTGCTCCGCATGGAAGACGAGCTGCACAAGCGGATCATCGGTCAGGTCGAGGCAGTCAAGGCTGTGTCCAAGGCCATTCGTCGTACGCGTGCAGGCCTGAAGGATCCGAAGCGTCCGTCCGGCTCGTTCATCTTCGCCGGCCCGTCCGGTGTCGGTAAGACCGAGCTCTCGAAGGCTCTGGCGAACTTCCTGTTCGGCGAGGACGATGCGCTCATCCAGATCGACATGGGCGAGTTCCACGACCGCTTCACCGCGTCGCGGCTCTTCGGTGCTCCTCCCGGATATGTCGGTTACGAAGAGGGTGGCCAGCTCACCGAGAAGGTCCGTCGCAAGCCGTTCTCCGTCGTGCTGTTCGACGAGATCGAGAAGGCCCACTCGGAGATCTACAACACGCTCCTGCAGGTGCTGGAAGATGGACGTCTCACCGACGGCCAGGGACGCACGGTCGACTTCAAGAACACCGTGTTGATCTTCACCTCGAACCTCGGCACCGCGGACATCTCGAAGGCAGTCGGCCTCGGCTTCTCTTCGGGTGAAGGCACCGGCTCGAACTACGAGCGGATGAAGCTCAAGGTCAACGACGAGCTGAAGAAGCACTTCCGTCCCGAGTTCCTCAACCGTATCGACGACATCGTCGTGTTCCACCAGCTCACCAAAGACGAGATTATCCAGATGGTCGATCTCATGCTCAACCGAGTCGAAGGTGCGCTCAAGAACAAGGACATGGGGATCGAGGTCACCGAGAAGGCGAAGTCCCTTCTCGCCAAGCGCGGATTCGACCCCGTCCTGGGTGCGCGGCCACTGCGCCGCACCATCCAGCGCGAGATCGAAGATGCACTGTCGGAGAAGATCCTCTTCGGAGAGATCGAGCCCGGACAGATCGTCTTGGTCGACGTCGAGAACTGGGACGGCGAAGGCTCCGGCGAGGACGCGAAGTTCACGTTCCGCGGCGAGAAGAAGGCCATCATCGTTCCGGACGAGGTGCCGGTCGACTTGGCCAAGGCCTCGGGCGACGACAGCGAGTAGCCAACTCTGGTTTCAGCGAAGCGGGCCACACCATCACGGTGTGGCCCGCTTTGCTGTTCGCTCACCGCCTGTTCGCCCTGCCCCTGTTCGCTCACCCCTGCCGCATGAATGGACCATCACAATGGTCAGACGGCTTGAATGGGCCATTCATGCGGGCGGTGGACCGGCCAACACCCCCGCAATCCACGGCATTACGTCGGCATAGGCCACCAGCCCACCCGGCGAGTGATTGGCCCCGGGGACCGGGATGTACGGAATCTGGTACTCGATGTAGGTGAGGTCGGTGAACCCGGCAGCGATCCAGCGATCCCTCAGTGTCCGGCTCTGCGCGACGGGCACGGTGTCGTCGGCCACCGACTGCGACAGCAGAACCGGTGCGCTCGGCACCCCGAATCCGACGGTGTTCTCCCTGATCAACGATGCCGATGGTTCTTCGGCGAGGTGCTCGCCCAACGACCGGCCGTCGACGGTCAGGTTCCGCGAATCCAACGTCTGGGCGGCAGCCCGATCCGTCGAGCACCATCCCTGTGACTCGTCGAGCGCTGTCTGTCCCGCTGCGTTGAGCTGCGATCGAATCTCGCCGGCATGCTCGGGGTACGCGTTGATCAACCCGCCCACGGCATACAGGAGTGCCGCCGACAACGGTGTGTTGTCGAGGTTGGCGATGTTCAATGACGGATCGGCCGGCGGTGCGCCCACATACGAACCTCTGATATCGAGTTCCGGGGCATACGACGAGGCGAGTTCAGCTGCCGCACCTGCCGCATGACCGCCCTCCGAGTAACCGAACATCACGACGGGCGCCCCCGATGTCCCGACGCCTGCGCGAGCGACATCCAGCAGTGCGTGTCCGGCGTCGAGCCGGTTGAGATAGGTGTGTCCACCGGGTGTCCCGAGCCCCTGGTAGTCGGTGGCGGCGACGGAATAGCCGGCCAGCAGGAGGGGCAATACCGCGGGGGACGAACCGATCGTCCCGAGTACGGCCGAGCCTGCACACTTGTCCGCCATTCCCGACGTGCCCGGCGCGTAGGCGATCACGGGGCGTGGACCAGGTCCGGGCCAGGGGGCGATGGGCGTCATGGTGTAGCCGGACACGGCCATCGGGTCGCCGTGAGTGTCGGTGGACCGGTACAGAATTCGCTCGATGTTCACCCCGAGTCCGTCGCCGAGCGGTGGGCCGACGCGGAGCGAACGAAGAATCTGACCCTGCTGAGCTGCCGGGGATTCGGCGCTCGGGGCGTCGTAGAAGTCGGTCAACGGGTCGGCATTGGCGGGCGCGGCCCCGAGCGCAACCAAGGCGATTGCGCAGAGGACGGTGAATCGTTGAGAGATCACACTGCGGGAGGCTAGCGTGCCTTGCTGCGGCGTGCACGGTGTTCGCCGTCTGTCTCGAACCGATCAATTCGATTGTCGGCGAATAGCATTTATCAAGATTGGATAGCGGATCAATATGTGAACGAGGGTCGGTTTCCGATGTGTTTACGGTCGATTCGACCGACTCGCCGATGGGGGCGCGCAACTTCGCACGCCGAAGGTGAGGCGAAGCCCCACGGCATCGGATTGACTGACCCCTGTGACTACCGTCGACAAGGGTCCTGCGCGCGCCGGCCTGGTGCTGTTCGTCCTGATACTCGTGGCCGCCGTGGCGAATCTGAATCTTGCGGTCGCGAATGTAGCCCTCCCCGAGATCGGTCGCGACTTCGACGCAGGCCAGACGCAGCTCAACCTCATCGCGGTCGCATATTCGCTCGGTCTCGCCGCATCGGTCCTCTACCTCGGGGCTATCGGCGACCGATACGGACGCAAACTGTTGCTCGTCCTCGGTATGGCCTTGTCGATTCCCGCCTGTCTCATCGCCGGGTTCGCGCCGAACTTCGAGGTGCTCTTCGGTGCCCGCCTGCTCGGCGGGTTGTCTGCCGGGCTGGCCTATCCGACCACCTTGGCGTTGATCACGGCGTTGTGGTCGGGAGCGTCGCGGACGAAGGCAATCGCGCTGTGGTCTGCGCTCGGCGGTGCGTTCTCGGCTCTCGGGCCCCTGCTGTCGGGAGCGCTGTTGGAGAAGTTCCACTGGGGTTCGGTCTTCATCGTCACCCTTCCGCTGGCGCTGCTCGCGCTTGTTCTCGCCGCACTCCTCGTGCCCGCGCACGTCAACGAGACCACCGACCCCGTCGACAATTTCGGCGGCATGGTGTCGGTGGTGTTCATCGCGGCACTCGTACTGAGCATCAATTTCGCGCCGGTCGACGGAATGGGCACGCTCGCCATCGGACTGGGAGTCATCGCATTGGCAGCAGGCGCTGTGTTCGTCCTCCGGCAATCTCGCGCAGCATTTCCGCTCTACGACCTCCGCATTGCGCGGCGCCGAACGTTCTGGGCGGCGGGGCTTGCCGGCATCATC
This sequence comes from Rhodococcus sp. (in: high G+C Gram-positive bacteria), assembly GCF_023264675.1. Taxonomy (GTDB): domain Bacteria; phylum Actinomycetota; class Actinomycetes; order Mycobacteriales; family Mycobacteriaceae; genus Rhodococcoides. The sequence goes on along the minus strand of NZ_JAHFVG010000015.1, from coordinate 87,431 downwards.
GTGTTCGGTTCGCTGATGGGAGTGATCTTCGTCGGGCAACAGTTCCTGCAGAACGTGCTCGGCTATTCGACCCTGGCCGCCGGTGCATCGACGCTCCCTGCTGCCATCGCGATGGTCGTCGTCGCCCCGCAGTCGGCGAAGCTCGTCGAAACGCACGGATCCCGGTTCACCCTGTTGCTGGGATACGTCTTCATCGTCGGCGGTCTGGTGCTCGCGTGGGCGACGTGGAAGGAAGACGTGTCGTACGTGCTGGTCGCAGCCACCTACATGATGTTGGGCATCGGGGTCGGCTTCGCGGGTACCCCGGCGTCGCGTTCGCTCACCGGATCGGTGCCGGTCGACCGAGCCGGAATGGCCTCCGGCACGGCAGACTTGCAGCGCGATCTGGGCGGGGCCATCATGCAATCGACGCTGGGGGCACTGCTCACGGCCGGCTATGCGGCCTCGTTGACAGCGCAGATCGCGAACTCGCCGCAGGCGAGCAACATCAGCGCCGACACTCAATCGGTCCTGACCAAATCGTTCTCCTCGGCCGCAGACCTCGCCGAGCGATATCCGCAGTACGGGGAGCAGATCATCGGCGCCGCGAAGCAGGCGTTTCTCGACGGCGACCAGAAGTCCTATGCGGCCGCCATCGTCGTCGTCCTGGTCGGCGCTGTGCTGGTGTTCTTCGCATTCCCGAAGCGCGACGAAGAGAAAAGACTTCTCGCGCAGTATCATTCGATCGATGCCGAGAGATCCGAGGCGTCGGGCGTCGGTTCGAGTTAGCCTGGGCGGGACGGCCGTGCCGCTCGGTTCGGCCCGAGACGACAGGAGCACTTCATCATGCCTACACGCACCTCGCGCACGGCCTGGAACGGATCTCTGGAAGAAGGGTCCGGTCAGGTCGAACTCACGAGCTCCGGCGCAGCGACATTCGATGTGTCCTTCCCCAAGCGCGCCGCTGAGAACGCGGATGGCACCACAAGCCCCGAAGAACTCATCGCGGCCGCTCATTCGTCGTGCTACGCGATGCAGTTGTCGGCGGTCATCGCCGAAGCGGGTGGCACACCGCAGAGCCTGGAAGTGACCGCGGAGGTATCCCTCGGTCCCGACAAGCCCGGGTTCAAACTGACCGGCATCAAGATCACCGTCCGCGGCGAGGTCGATGGACTCGACGCCGCCGGATTCGCCGAGGCAGCGCAGAACGCCAAGGAAACGTGTCCGGTCAGCAAAGCACTCACCGGCGTCGAGATCACGCTGGACGCTGCGCTCGAATCCTGACGCACTCGATCCATGACGCGGAACAGTCGAGGTTCTGCTTCGGTTGCACTGCGCATGAGTTCCGAGACGACACAGGTAGAAGTTTGGTCCGATATCGCATGTCCCTGGTGCTTCATCGGTAAGGCGCGGTTCACGGCGGCACTGGAGCAGTTCGACCGCCGTGACCGCGTCGAGGTGATCTGGCGGTCCTACCAGCTCTCGCCCGACACCGAAGTCGGCGCGGGGGAGCGCGAACTCGACGCCCTCGTGCGTATGAAGGGGATGAGTCCCGCCCAGGTCAAGGAAATGTTCGAGCACGTCGCCGCCACAGCGAACACCGACGGACTCGACATCGACTTCGACACCGTCGTCGCGGCGAATACCTTCGACGCCCATCGGCTGGTGCACATCGCACGCACCCAGGGCTTGGCCGACGAGATGCTCGCCGCCCTGTTCACCGCCCACTTCAGTGACGGACGCATCGTCGACGACGTGGATGTGCTCGTCGCGATCGCCGAGGAGGTCGGTGTCCACGGCGCGGCGCAGGCGCTGGCCGACGGACAGGGAGCCGACGAGGTCACGGCCGACATCGCGGCAGCCCGCGAACTACAGGTTTCCGGCGTGCCGCTGTTCGCCGCCGATCGTCGTATTGCGGTCTCGGGAGCTCAGCCGGTCGATGTTTTTCTGCAGTTTCTCGACCAGGCAGTGTGATTTGGCCTACGTCGGTGGTCCGGAGAGGGGTACCTAGGTAACAGTTCGGTCCTGTTGTCTGCAATCCTTGAATTCAGAACCAATCCGATGGGTTTTCGGCAGCGAATGCTGTTCTAACGGTGGGTTCTGGACATGCTCGGACGGCAAACGTTGGTTGGGGGACCAAGAAGGGACTGGCTCGCGTGATGAGGTGGTCGAGTTTCCTCGTACTCGGTTCGGTGGCGGCCGTGCTGTTCGTGGTGGTCCCACCAGGCATTCCGCGGATTGCCATCTACGCTGCGGTCACCGTTGCTTCACTGGTGGTCTTCGTGGCCGAGTTTCGCCGCAAGGTCAGAGCCCGGTTGTCCTGGGTGCTGTTCGGCGTCGGTCTCCTCTCGTGGGCAATCGGTGACCTGATCGGAATCTGCTATCTGGCCCACGACCGCGCGGTCCCGATGGTCTCGGCGGCCGACGCCGCCTACTTGACGGGCCACGCGGCGTTCGTCGCGGGCATGCTCGTCCTCCGCGACGAATCCGGTCGGATGGTTCGCCTCGAGGATGTATTGGAAAGTCTCATCGTCGCCGCTGGGCTCGGAGTCACTGCTTGGATCTTCGTGATCGGCGGCCGAGTCGACGCGGTCCTGGACCTGGACGTGTTCTCGCGTTTCTGGCCTGCGGTGACCTACGCGGTGGCCGACGGGTTCGTGTTGTCGCTCATGTTCGTCCTGCTGCTGTCCAAACGAACGAGCAAAATGCCGCTTGCGCTGTCGGTGGCGGCCTTCGCGGCGTTCGCGGCGTCGGGATGGGCAACCTACATCGTCGACGGAGCCCTGAACTATCGCGATGAACCGCTCGTCAGTGCCGGTTGGTTGATCGGCTACGTGCTCGTGACCTCCGCGATGTTGTATCCGACGCCGGCGCTGCGGGTGAGGCAGGGGAGCGCGCCCCGACCTCAACGCAACGTGAGTCGTACACGACTGCTCGGTTCCAGTGCCGCGAGCCTGATGTCTCCGGTGGTCATGGCGATCCAACTCGCGCGAGGCGTTCCCGTCGCGGAGTGGGGGTGGGTGGTGTTCGCGACGTCCGTTCTGGTCGTGGTCCTCGTTGCCGCCAGAATGTCGTGCTACCTCGCCGAGTTGCGTCAGCAGTCCGACGCGCTGACCGCCGCCGCCACGTCCGACGCGGTGACCGGGCTCGCGAACCGCCGCCATCTCGGGGTCTTGCTGGAGCGCTCGATCGCCACCGCCGGTGACGGCGGTGTCGTCGTCCTTGTCGTCGACATCGACCGGTTCGCCCAGATCAACGAGACGTTCGGTTATGCCGTCGGGGATCAGGTGCTGCGCGAGATCGGGCAACGGCTCGTCGGAGCGGCGACGAGTGATTCCGTGGTGGGCCTACTCGGCGGCGATCAGTTCGTGGTGTCGATGGAAGCCGATCGGATGCTCGTGTCGCCGACCGAATGCGCCGAGCATTTCCGCAGCGCCGTCGCGCAGCCGATGTTCGTGCGTGACATCAACGTTGCGCTCGACGCCACCGTCGGGGTGGTCGTCTCCTCGAAGCTCGACGGTGTCAACTCCGAAGTGTTGCTGCAACACGCGCACGTCGCGCTCACCACTGCCAAGCACGGACATGCCCGCACCAGGATGTACTTACCGTCGATGGACCGCGATCGGCACGAGCAGATGCGTTTGCTCGGCGAGATGGAAACTGCGCTGCGCGAACGGCAACTTAGGGTGTACTTCCAGCCTGCACTCGACCTGCAGTCAGGAACGGTCTCCGGGTCGGAAGCTCTGCTGCGGTGGCAACACCCACGCGAGGGACTGATCGCACCGTGGTCTTTCCTCCCCGACGCCGAGCGCACCGGCCTGCTTCCCAAGATCACCGCGTACGTGCTCGAAGACGCTCTTGCCTGCTGCAGCGAGATGCGGCGTACTCGTCCGGACTTCACGATGTCGGTGAATCTGTCGGTGCGCAATCTCCTCGACCCACTGCTGGCCGAGAACGTGGCTCTGGCGCTGCAGCGTCACGACGTCCCCGCGACCGCAGTCGAATTCGAGGTCACCGAGACGACGGCGATGACCGATCCAAGGCGATCCGTCGATTCGCTTGTCGCACTGCGTGATCTAGGTGTGTCGGTGGCGATCGACGACTACGGCACCGGATACAGTTCGCTCGCGTACCTGAGGTCGCTTCCAGTGCAGACGCTGAAGATCGACAGGTCCTTCGTCACCGCGATGAACAGTCAGCCGACCAACGCCTCGATCGTCCGCTCGACCATCGATCTGGCGCGCAGCCTCGGAATGACCTCCGTCGCCGAGGGTGTCGAGGATCAGAAGACGCTCGATCGGCTTCGTGCCCTCGGTTGCGACGGCGCACAGGGCTTCCATATCGGACGCCCGGTTCCGTTCGAAGAACTCGGCCCGATCCTCGATCGAATCGACGAGCGGATGGCGGCAAAGTCTCCGAAGAAGCGGAACCGGGACCGAAATGCCGTCGCTGCCGCGGACGTTGTCGGGTCGGTGAGTCGACAGAACTAGTTTCACGTGTCGACGCGCGAGATCGTGTGCTCGTCGGCGATGACCTGCTGATGGGGCTCGGGGTGAGTGGAGTGCAGGACAGTGGATCCGGATGTCGAGAGCTGGGTCGCGGAGTTCGCGGCCACGGCCGACCGGTCCCCGGATGCAATGTGTCTGCGGGGAGCGGACGGCCATCTCTCGTACGTCAACGCGGCCTGCTGCGCATTGACCGGCGCGTACGAGCCTGCTGAAATCTCGGAATTCGCCGACTACGTCTTCGGGTACGCCGACGACGAGCGAGGGCCTGTGTGGCAGGTTCTCGAATCGGGTGAATCCTGGTCGGGAGACATCGGATTGACTCACCTTCGAACCGGTGAAGTTATGCCGGTGTGGGTTTCGGCGTTCGAAGTGACCGGGCGCCATGCGCGGGTGCCGGTGATCGCGATGGTGTGCCGAGACCTGCGCGCACGGTTCGAACTGGAGCATCGGCTACGCCGCGTCGCGGAAGACGCTGCGGCACATGCACGAGAGCAGCGAGCTGTTGCCGATCTGAGTCGAATTGCGCTCGCGGCCAGTCCAGCCGATGTGTTGGCTCACGCGACGTCGACTGCCGAGTCGATGGTGGGCATCAAGTGCGCCGTCATCTTCGAACCGGGATTCCCGGACAGATCGGAACTGATAGCTGTCTCCTACAGTGGCCCCGACACACCGCCGCGGCCGGTACCTCTCGCCCGAGCATCGCACGCGGGGTTGGTGTTGCGGAGCGGGGAATCGGTGGTCTGTACCGATCGCCTCCACGAAACACGTTTCCCGACCGAGTTCATGGTTGCGCGAGGCGTCCGCAGTGGCGCGGCCGTGGTGATCCAAGGATTCGGCGAACCGTGGGGAGTGCTCGCGGTGTACGGAGCCGAACCGAAGAGGTTCCAGGACGCCGAATTGGCGTTCCTGCAAACGGTGGCGGGCGTGGTGTCCGCTGCCATTCGCCGGCACGACCTCGAGACAGAGCTGCGGCGTCGAAGCCTGCACGACCCGCTGACCGGGCTGCCGAACAGAGTGCTCGTCCGCCAGCGAATCGAGAGTATCCGTATGCACGGAAATCCTTACCCGATAGCGATTCTGGTGATCGACCTCGACAATTTCAAGATGATCAACGACACCCTCGGCCATGCCGTCGGCGATCGGACGCTACAGCTGGTGGCGGGCGTTCTCGCGAGCGCCACCGAACCGGGCGACACCGTATCGCGGTTCGGCGGCGACGAATTCGTCTTACTGCACCGTGGATCGGACCCGGAGGCGCTCGCTGCACGCATCCTGCGTGCCCTCGCGGTATCGATCGACATCGACGGCTACGAGATCACGGTGGCGGCGAGCATCGGCGTTGCCGTCGACCATCGGTTCAGGGCAGATCCTGACGAGTTGTTCCGATCCGCCGATGCCGCCATGTATCAGGCGAAGCGTTCGGGCGCTTCGGGTTTCGCGGTATTCGGTGAGAGAACGGCGAATTCAGGATTTCGCGGCGACGTCGAGCACGACCTCGAATTCGAGTAGTGACGCGCCGGAGGACACCGGCTTCGCACGCTCTCCCGAATGCGCGGCCTTGGCGGGGCCCGACGCCCACTCCTGGAACGCTTCCTCGGTCTCCCACGACGTGACGACGAAGTAGCGTTCTTCGCCCTTGACGGGTCGCAGCAGCTGAAACCCGAGGAATCCGGGTGAATTCTCGACGGCTCCGGCACGCGCCGCGAAGCGCTTCTCCAGTTCGGGGCCGCTGCCCTCGGGTACCTCGATTGCATTGATCTTCACGACAGCCATGCCAAGAAGGCTACCCGCGCGGATATCATCGTTGTGATGCTGCGCGACGAGGGTGGAGACGGCACGCCGATCCTGCTGCTGCACGGCCTCATGGGCAGTGCGCGTACCTGGCGTCGTCAGGTGCCGTGGCTTCGCGAGTTCGGCCACGTCTACACCTACGATGCGCCGGGACACGGGCGTCCACCTCCCGCTTCCCTCACCACCGAAGCCTTCGTCGAGGACCTGACCCGCCATGCCGAGACGATCGGGACGTCGACTGTCGTCGGGCATTCCATGGGATCGCTCCACGGATGGTGCCTCGCCGCGGCAAGACCGGATCTGGTCGACGCCTTGGTGGTGGAAGACATCGCGCCCGACTTTCGTGGGCGTACTGCGGACGACTGGGCCGCGATGATCAGAGCGTGGCCGCAGCCGTTCGCCACCGAGGACGAGATGGTGACGTTCTTCGGCCCGGTCGCCGGCCAATACTTCGCCGATTCGTTCGTGCGCGGTGACGACGGATTCTTGCTTCACGGCGACGTGTCGACGTTCGAAGCGATTTCGGCGGAGTGGGGTACCCGCCACTTCTGGGACGAGTGGGAACGAGTCGAGGCTCCGAGCCTGTTGATCGAAGGTGAGTTCGGGATCACACCGGTGGGTCAGATGGCCGAGATGCACGCGCGAAACCGCAAGTCGACCTATGTGCGCGTGCCCGGAGCCGCCCACCTGGTGCACGACGAGCAACCGGAGCAGTATCGGGCAGCGGTGTCGGAGTTCCTCGCGCCACTACGATGACGCGAATGTCGCTGGCAAAGATCAACGGAATCGAACTGAGCTACGAGGTCAAGGGGAGCGGACCCCTCGTGGTGATGGTGATGGGGACCGGTAGCCAGGGCAGAGTCTGGCAGGCGCACCAGGTTCCCGCCCTCGTGAAAGCCGGATTTCAGGTCGTGACATTCGACAACCGCGGAATTGCTCCGTCGTCGGAATGCGGCGAGGGCATGACTCTGGACGACCTCGTCGCCGACACTGCCGGGCTCATCGAGCATCTCGGCGGTATGCGTGCGCGGGTGGTCGGGACGTCGATGGGTTCGCGGGTGACTCAGGAGTTGGCGCTCGCTCGGCCGGATCTGGTGTCGCATGCGGTCATGATGGCGACGTACGGGCGCTCGTCGACCATGCAGAAGGCATGGTCGAAGGCAGAACGCGATCTCTACGACGCCGGAATCACGCTGCCTGCCTCGTATCGAGCTGCGATGACGGCGATGAACAACTTCTCCCCGGCGACACTGCGCGACGAGCAGGCCATCGGTGACTGGCTGGCCGTCCTCGAGTTCTCGGGAGGTCAGAGCACCGCGGGTCGGCGCGCCCAGGTCGGACTCGAGATGAGTGCGGGCTCGGAACGGTTGACGGCGTATCGCAAGATCACCGCGAAGTCGATGGTCATCGGATTCGCCGACGACAGACTGATTCCGGTTCATTTGAGCCGTGAAGTGGCACAGTCGATTCCGGGTGCGCGATACGAGCAGGTTGCGGACACCGGACACTTCGGTTACCTCGAACGTCCCGAGGTCGTCAACAAGCTTCTGGTCGAGTTCCTCCGCTGAGACCTCAGCCCTCGCCCGCAAGGGCGAACAAGCCGGACTCGGTCTGCTCGACGAGGCCGTCGAGGAGCAGCGAATCCAGGGCCCGATCACGCTGACCGGGATCGCTCAACCAGACGACATCGAGTTTCGCGCGATCGACGGGGCCGTCGCTCTCACGCAGAACCGACATCAGTTTCCCGCGCACCTGACGGTCGGTTCCGGCGAACTTCTGGACTTTCTTCGCGGGCCCCGTGTGCGCTGGGCGGCCGGCTTCGATCCACGAGCACTCCGGAAGTGGGCACAGCAGGCACGCCGGATTCTTCGCCGTACAGATCAATGCGCCGAGTTCCATCAAGGCTGCCGAATATCGCGCGGCGCGCGCGGTCGTTCGCGGGAGCAGTGCCTCGACATCGGCGAGATCTCGCGTCGTCGATGGATTCCCCGGCTCCGCGGCACCGTGCACCGCCCGGGCCACCACTCGTCGAACATTGGTGTCGACGACGGGAACTCGCTGGCCGTAGGCGAAGCACGCAACGGCCCTCGCGGTGTAGGCACCGATACCGGGTAACCCCAGGAGAGTGTCCACGTCCTGCGGGACCACATCGCCGTGCTCGGTTGCGAGGACTCCCGCGCACTCGTGCAGCCGCAGTGCTCGTCTCGGGTAGCCGAGTTTGCCCCAGGCTCGCAGAACCTCGGCCTGCGAGGACGCCGCCATCGTCGACGGCACCGGCCAGCGCTCGACCCATTGTTCCCAGATCGGAGCGACGCGGGAGACCGGTGTCTGCTGGAGCATGATCTCGCTCATCAGTATCTGCCACCCGGTGACGCCGGGCCGCCGCCAGGGAAGGTCGCGCTCCTCGGTGTCGAACCATCCGAGCAGTCGTGTTGTGTCGATCGGCACGTCTGTTTCAGCCTCTCCGAAGTACCCGACTCGCTGGTAGCCGACGAGCCGGGCAGAATGGCGTGCATGCCTGCAACGAATCCCGTATCGGCGTGGAAGTCCCTCAAAGAGGGTAACCAGCGCTTCGTCTCCGGCGAATCCCAGCACCCCAGCCAAGGAATCGCCGACCGTGAACGCCTCACCGAAGGCCAGCACCCCATCGCGGTGCTCTTCGGTTGCGCAGACTCACGCGTCGCTGCCGAAATCATCTTCGATCAAGGGCTCGGCGACATGTTCGTGGTCCGCACCGCCGGACACACCATCGATTCGGCGGTGCTGGGATCGATCGAGTACGGGGTCGCCGTTCTCGGGGTCCCGCTGATCGTCGTCCTCGGTCACGACAAGTGCGGCGCCGTCAAAGCGACGATCGACGCACTCGACACCGGCGATCTTCCCGGTGGCTACATCCGAGACGTCGTCGAGCGCGTCACGCCGTCGGTCCTGTCGGCCCGTCGTGACGGCTACCAGGCAGTCGACGAATTCGAGGCGCGGCACGTCGAGGAGACCGGAAATCTGCTCATGCAGCGCTCACGCATCATCGCGGACAAGGTCGATGCGGGCGAGGTCGCCATCGTCGGATTGACCTATGCGCTCGCCGAGGGAAACGCTCGCTTGCGCGAGGTCATCGGCGACATCGGCGAGCTTCCCTGACGAGCGGTTTTGCCCGGGTCACGACACGCCGCGTGCGCTTGGGGAGCTAGCAGGCTGCTGGCCATTACGGTTGTTCTGTGTTGGAACCAACCGGGCCATTGCCTCCCGAAATCTATTGGCGTCGTCGTGCGCTCGCCATCGGTGCGGCCGTGGTCGTGCTCGGTTTGATCGTGTGGTTCATCAGTTCGCTCGGGGGCGGAGACGACGATCAGCAGGCGGAGCCCGCCGGTGTCGTGTCCTCGGTGTCCACCACCTCCGCTGCGCCCAGTACGTCCTCACAGCCGCAGAGCGCAGGCGCATCCGAGGCTGGATCCGGCGCAGGCGGCTCGGGCGGCTCCGGTGGAGGTTCCGGTGGATCCTCGGCGGCGGGCACCAGTTCGAGTGCGGCGACGAGCGGCGCCCCGGCGTCGGGTGCTCCCGCAGCGGCGAATCAGTGTGCCGATCAGAGCCTCGCTATCAAGGCGACGCCGGACAAGGCAACTTACCGTGTCGGCGAAGAGCCCGGCTTCACCGTCGTGATCACCAACATCAGCTCGACGGAATGCCAGCGGGACGTCGGCGCAGGCCTTCAGCAAGCGTTGGTCTACACCCTCGACGATCAGCGCATCTGGTCCAACACCGATTGCTTCCCCGACGCTCAGTCCGATCTGCGTACCTTCAAGCCCGGCGAGCAAGCGGGCTTCACGGTCAAGTGGTCCGGCACCAACTCGGTGCCCGGCTGCGAGGCCGAGCGCGTCCCGGTGGGTGCAGGCTCGTACAAGGTGATCGCTCAGCTCGGTGAGCTGCGTAGCGCGCCCGAGCCCTTCAACATGACCAGCTAGTCCCCGGTACTCCGCGAACGCACGTGCTTTTGTGTGAGGGCGGGTGTTGGGCCCCGGTGCTGCGCGAACGCACGTGCGTTTGCGTGAGGGCGGGTGTTGGGCCCTGGTTGTTGCGCGAACGCACGTGCTTTTGTGTGTGGGCGGGTGCCGGGCCGTGGTTGTTGCGCGAACGCACGTGCTTTTGTGTGGTGGCGGGTGTTGGGCCCCGGTACTCCGCGAACGCACGTGCTTTTGTGTGGGGGCGGGTGCTGGGCCCTGGTTGCTGCGCGAACGCACGTGCTTTTGTGTGTGGGCGGGTGTTGGGCCGTGGTTGCTGCGCGAACGCACGTGCTTTTTGCGTGAGAACGGGTGTGCGGCGAAGTGCCTGAACCGCTGGGTCAGTCGAACGGACCGGCGATGGACGATTCCGCGAGCCGCGAGAGGCCTTCACGAATGTGCCGCGCCCACAGCCCGCCGATTCCTTCGACCGATTGCAGATCCGCTGCGGTCGCGGCGAGCAGGCCCTGCAACGTCCCGAACGAGCCGACCAAACGGTGAATCTGGCTGAACTGCAACCGGGGCACGCGGGTGAGCACTCGGTACCCTCGCGGGCTCATCGGGGTGTCGAGCGCTTCGATGGTGGCCGGGTACCCGAAGGCGCGAGCGAGCGTGGTGAGGTCCAACAGATCGACGTCGGTCAGCTTGTCGAGCGCTCCCAGCGCCTTCTCGACGGCAGCGGTGCCCGCGGGTTCGGTGCCTGCTAGGTAGTCACGGACGACGAGTTGACGATCGACGTCGTTGTCGCCCAGCAATTCTTCGAGCTGCAGCGCCAACTGACGGCCGTCGGTGCCGAGCTCGAGGACGTTCTGCTCGATCTCGACCGACACCCGCCGTACCATCTCGAGCCGCTGCGCGACGGTCAGCGCGTCGCGCAGCGTGACGAAGTCTTCGATCTCGACGACCGAGAGTTGGCGGGTGTTGTCGTCGAGGCGTGCCTTGTAGCGTTCGAGCGTCGCGACGGCCTGATTGGCGCGCGACTGGATGGTGGCCGAACCTTCGACGACGTGCCTGATGCCCGCGACGTAGACGCTGACGATGCTCATCGACTGGCTGACCGACACCACCGGGTATCCGGTCTGCATCGCCGTGCGCTCGGCCGCGCGGTGGCGGGTGCCGGATTCGACGGTCGGGATCTTGTGGTCGGGGACGAGTTGGACATTGGAGCGCACGATGCGTTTGCCGTCGGTGGAGAGCACGACGGCGCCGTCCATCTTCGAGAGTTCGCGCAGCCGCGTCGGTGCGAACTCGACGTCGAGTTCGAAACCGCCGTCGCAGATGGCTTCGACCTCGTCGTCGTATCCGAGAACGATGAGTCCGCCGGTGCGGCCACGGAGAATACGCTCCAGGCCGTCACGTAGGGCAGTTCCCGGTGCGAGACGTGCGATGGTTTCGCGGAGTGCGGGGGACGTGGCATCGCCACGGGCGTCGTCCATGTTCGTCCCCTCGTTCTCCAAGCTGATGGTGCGGTGTGCGATCACTGAGGCTCGCCAGGTAGAGGTTACTGGAGCGTCGTCACTTGGCGCGCGTACGTACGTAATCGAGAGCCTCGGACAGATTGGTGACCGTTCTGACCGTCATGCCCGCAGGCACGGTGTCGTCGTGTTCGGGGGTGATGGCGTAGTTGAATCCGAGCCGAGCGGCCTCGGCGAGACGGCGCCCGAGACCGGAGACGCGGCGCACCTCGCCGGCGAGCCCGACCTCGCCCAGAATGACGACTCCCGGCGGTAGTGGCCGGTCGTCGACGGCCGATGCAAGCGCCGCGGCAAGCGCCAGATCTGCCGCGGGCTCGGTGGTCTTCATCCCGCCGACGGTGGAGGCATACACCTCGTGCTTGGCGATCTTGACGCCGCAGCGCCGCTCCAGAACCGCGAGAATCATCGCGACTCGGGCAGAGTCGAGGCCACTGACAGCGCGGCGTGGGGTCGGCATCTGCGTGTCGACGACGAGTGCCTGCACCTCGGCCAGCAACGGCCTCTTGCCGTCCATGGTGACCGTGACGGCGGTGCCGGGGACGGAATCGGTGCGATGGTGCAGGAACAACCCCGAGGGATCCGAGATGCCCTCGATACCGGTCTCGCGCAGTTCGAAGCAGCCGACCTCGTCGGACGACCCGAAGCGGTTCTTGATGCCGCGAATCATCCGCAGTGTGGTGTGTTTGTCGCCTTCGAAGTGCAGCACGACGTCCACGAGATGCTCGAGCGAGCGCGGTCCGGCGACGGCGCCGTCCTTGGTGACGTGTCCGATGAGCAGTACCGCGACACCGGTCGTCTTCGCGAGTGAGGTGAGTGCGCTGGTGATCGCCCTGACCTGGGTTACTCCGCCGATGACGCCGTCGACGTCGGCGGCGAGCATGGTCTGCACCGAATCGACGATCAGCAGGCTCGGCTTCACGTGCTCGACATGACCGAACACCGTCGCGAGGTCCGACTCGGCAGCGAGGAAGACCCGCTCGTGAACGGCACCGGTTCGGTCGGCGCGGAGCCGCACCTGCCCGGCGGACTCCTCACCGGTGATGTAGAGCGCGCGTCGATCTTTCCCGGTGCGAGCCCACTGGTGCACCACCTCGAGAAGCAAGGTCGATTTTCCGACGCCGGGTTCGCCGGCGAGGAGCACGACGGATCCTGGAACGAGACCGCCGCCGAGAACGCGATCGAACTCGGGAATTCCGGTGGAGTTCGCCTGCGAGGTGGAACTGCTGACCTGCGTGATAGCTGTGGCAGGAGACGTCGGGACCATTGCGGCCGTCGCCGATCTGGTGTTGCCTGCGCCCAATCCGGAGGCGCCTGCTCGACTGGCGACGGGCGCGAGGATGTGGACTTCGTCCATCGATCCCCAGCTGCCACATTCAGGGCAGCGGCCTACCCATTTGGCCACGGTGTGCATGCACGCCGAACAGCGGTAGTTCGACTTCGGTTTGGCCACTCGACGAAACTAACCGCAGGTACCGACAGAAACGTCAGTTGTTGCCGTCAGCGCCTTCTTCGTTCTGAGTTTCGACGATGCTCTGCTCTTCGCTGTGCGCTTCTGCTTCGATGGGGGACTTGTCCGATACGTCGCGAGGAAGAACGTGGCCCGCGTCGATCGGAACGTTGACCTCGACGTCGCCTGCCTTCTCGAAGGTGAAGGTGATCGGGACGGTGAGGCCGGGACGTACCTCTTCGCCGATCCCGTTGAGTTCGACGAGGATGAACTGCAGCGGAATGCCCGGATCGTCGACCTGGTTGTCGATCGGAGTTCCGGCGCCGAGTGCGGTCAGGGGAGCGATCTCGGTGCCGCCAGGCTCCTCGCCGACGGCGATCGAGGACGCTGCCGTCGTCGAGATACCCGTGAGGGTGTCGGCGGTGTCGGGGCTGTTGTTGACCGCGAGGAAACCGAGTTCGACCTTGCCGCCCGGCTCGATCGAGTACTCCTCGGTCTGGGGGTACACCACGTGCACGTTGCGCAGCGAGATGCTGCCGGCGTCGGCGAAGTTTCCGTTGACGGCCGCGACCTGATCGGCGGTCTGGGAGATTTGGCCTGCGCCACAAGCGCTGAGCGTGAGCACGCCGCCTGCGGCGATGGCGACAGCGGAAGCCAGTCGACGGGTCTTTCGGTTCGCAGTCGCAGCAATGATCGCAGTCACGGGTCGTCCTCCAGTTGTGGCCGGTGAGTGGAGAGGGCGGAATCGGCCGGCTCGGCGAGCAGATCCGTCGGGTCCACTAGGCAGAGTAGTAGTCAGCGCGCGCAGCGGGACCGCTGGGGCTGAAACTGACTACTCGATAGTGTCCTCATCGGCGTGTTGACCGGCGTTTCGTGTCGTGTCCGCCACAGCGGTGAACAGCGTTTTCCGTGCACCTTCCGGGGTGTCGGATACACGTTCATCGGCCCGTGTCAACCCCTGCGAAGACAGCACTATGCCCCTGACCTGCGCCGTTGATCTGGGCGCGTGGTATTCTGGGTAAATCGAAAGGGGCATGGGACACATGATTTTCAAGGTCGGAGACACCGTCGTTTACCCCCATCACGGAGCGGCGCTGATCGAAGCGATAGAAACCCGCACCATCAAGGGCGAAGCGCGAGAGTACCTGGTTCTCAAAGTAGCTCAGGGAGATCTCACCGTTCGAGTTCCTGCAGACAATGCCGAGTACGTCGGAGTGCGTGACGTAGTCGGTCAAGAGGGTCTGGACAAGGTTTTCCAGGTGCTTCGCGCACCGCACACCGAAGAGCCGACCAACTGGTCGCGCCGCTACAAGGCGAATCTCGAGAAGCTTGCTTCCGGTGACGTCAACAAGGTCGCCGAGGTTGTTCGTGACCTGTGGCGTCGCGAGCAGGATCGTGGCCTCTCGGCAGGCGAGAAGCGCATGCTCGCCAAGGCTCGTCAGATTCTCGTCGGAGAGCTCGCGCTCGCCGAGGGGACGGACGAGGCGAAGGCCGACATCATTCTCGACGAAGTTCTCGCTGCAGCTTCATAAGTGAGTTCGCTTCTCGGTCCCGTCGTCGCGCTGGTTCCGGCGGCGGGCCAAGGCTTGCGCCTGATGCGCGGCGAGCCGAAGGCATTCGTGAAAGTGGGGGGCATGTCCCTCCTGCAACGTTCGGTCGACGGCCTGACATCGTCAGGTGCGGTCGACCGAATTGTTGTCGTTGTGCCACCCGATCTGATCGAACACACCCGAGATCTGCTGGATCCCGAGGTAGTCGTCGTGGCAGGCGCGTCCGAACGCACCGAGTCCGTGCGGCTCGGGCTGGCTGCGGCCGGTGACGCCGCGATCGTGCTGGTGCACGACGCCGCCCGTGCTCTCACGCCTCCCTCGCTCGTGGCCCGCGTCGTCGCAGAGGTCCGCGCCGGCCGCGGCGCGGTGGTGCCCGCACTCCCGGTGACCGACACCGTCAAGACGGTCGACATCATGGGTGCCGTCGTCGGTACTCCCGATCGCAGCGCGCTTCGCGCGATTCAGACACCGCAAGGATTTCGAGCCGATGTGCTCGCCCGCGCCTATGCCGCGTCATCGGACATCGCCACCGACGACGCCGGCCTGGTCGAACGCCTCGGGGAATCGGTTCACACCATCGTCGGCGACCCACTCGCCTTCAAGATCACCAGCCCTCACGACCTCCTGCTGGCGGAGGCGCTGGTCGGTGGAGAGGAATCGTAAGTGAGAGTCGGAATCGGAACGGACGTCCACCCGATCGAGGTGGGGAGGCCGTGCTGGCTGGCCGGTTTGCTGTTCGAGGATGCAGACGGTCTCGAAGGACACTCCGACGGTGACGTTGCTTCACACGCCCTGTGCGACGCTCTGCTCTCGGCTGCGGGACTCGGCGATCTCGGTTCGGTATTCGGGACAGGTAGACCCGAATGGGACGGAGTGAGCGGCAGCGCGATGCTCACCGAGGTCCGCAGGATCCTGGCCGAGAACGGCTTCGTCGTCGGCAACGCCGCCGTCCAGATCATCGGCAACCGCCCCAAGATCGGGCCGAGGCGAATCGAGGCGCAAGAGGTGTTGTCGGCGGTGCTCGGCGCTCCGGTGTCGGTGTCCGCGACCACCACGGACGGATTGGGTTTGACGGGCCGAGGCGAAGGAATTGCCGCCGTTGCGACAGCACTTGTCGTGACGGAGTAAAAGCCCCGGTAACATGGCTTGTCGTGACCCTTCACCTATACGACACCGAGACGAGGGCCTTGCGGGAATTCACCCCCTTGGTCCCTGGCCATGCATCGGTGTACCTGTGTGGGGCGACGGTCCAGGGTGAGCCGCACATCGGCCACGTGCGCAGTGGAGTCGCATTCGACGTGCTGCGGCGCTGGTTGCTTGCCCACGACGTCGACGTCGCCTTCGTTCGCAACGTCACCGACATCGACGACAAGATCTTGAACAAGGCGCGCGACGCCGGTCGGCCCTGGTGGGAATGGGCTGCGACGTTCGAGCGGTCGTTCACCTGGGCGTACGACAAACTCGGTGTGCTGCCGCCGTCCGCGGAACCTCGCGCGACCGGGCACATCACGCAGATGGTCGAACTGATCGATCGCCTGATCGAATCCGGCCACGCCTACGCCTCCGAGGGTGATGTCTACTTCGACGTGGTGAGCTTCCCGAGCTACGGTGCGCTCTCGGGCCACAGGCTCGACGACGTCCATCAGGGCGAGAGTGTCGCCGAGGGCAAACGCGACCCACGCGATTTCACGCTGTGGAAAGCGGCCAAGCCCGGCGAGCCGTCGTGGCCGACGCCGTGGGGACGCGGCAGGCCGGGGTGGCACCTCGAGTGCTCGGCCATGGCCGAGGCCTACCTCGGTGCAGAGTTCGATATCCATTGCGGCGGTTTGGATCTCGTGTTCCCGCATCACGAGAACGAACGCGCGCAGAGCAAGGCGGCCGGTGACGGCTTCTCGCGATACTGGTTGCACAACGGCTGGGTCACCATGGGCGGCGAGAAGATGTCGAAGTCGCTCGGCAACGTGCTGTCGGTGCCCAATGTCCTCAAAGGTGTTCGGCCGCAGGAACTTCGCTACTACCTCGGCAGCGCGCACTACCGGTCGATGCTCGAGTACTCGGACACCGCACTGCAGACTGCAGCGGTGACGTACCGAGGGATCGAAGGATTCGTCAAGCGCACCGTCGAACGCGGCGGTGAGGTTCCACTCGGCACCTGGACCGACGGATTCGCCGCAGCCCTCGACGACGATCTGGGCGTCCCGAAAGCACTCGCCGAGGTGCACGCCACCGTGAAAGCGGGCAACAGCGCGCTCGAGAGTGGCAGATTGACCGAGGCCGTCGAGCACGCGTCGAAAGTGCGCGCGATGCTGTCGATTCTCGGCGTCGACCCGCTCGACCCGCACTGGACCGCCGAGGGCGGCGACGAGGATGCCGTGGTCGGTGCGCTCGGCGTGCTCGTCGACGCAGAGTTGCAGCGCCGCGCTCAGGCGAAGGTGGACAAGGATTGGGCGGCCGCGGACGCGATCAGAGATCGCCTCGCCAAGGCCGGGATAGACGTGACAGACACCCCCAACGGACCCGAATGGTCCGTCGGGGCAACCAGTGGTATCGACGAAGCAGGGCAGTGATGGCAGGCAATTCCAGTAGGCGCGGCGCAGTTCGCAAGACGGGCACCAAGAAGGGGCAGGTCGCCGGTTCGGGCGGCAACCGTCGTCGCGGTCTCGAAGGCCGTGGCGCGACCCCTCCCGCCGAGGAGCGGACCAAACACGCCGCGTCCCGCCGGTCGAAAATGGCCGAGAAGTCGGCGCAGAAGCACGGAGGCCGCGCGGGAGGTTCCGGCGGCCGCGTCGCCAGCCGTAAGAACGACGACGCTCCCGAGGTCGTGCTCGGCCGCAATCCCGTCGTCGAGTGCCTGCGTGCGGGCGTTCCCGCGACGGCACTGTGGGTTGCCGTCGGAACCGACAGCGACGAGCGATTGAAAGAAAGCGTTCAGCGCGCGGCCGATGCGGGCATCTCGATTCTCGAGGTTCCGCGTTCCGACCTGGACAAGCTGAGCGCCAACGGACTGCACCAGGGGTTGGCGCTCCAGGTGCCGCCGTACCGCTACGCCCATCCCGACGACTTGATCGGGGCCGCTCGGTCTCATCAGGAACCGGCGTTGCTCGTGGCTCTCGACAACATCACCGACCCCCGTAACCTCGGCGCGGTCGTACGTTCGGTGGCGGCGTTCGGTGGCCACGGCGTCGTCATCCCGCAGCGTCGTAGCGCGAGCGTCTCCGCGGTGGCATGGCGAACCAGTGCCGGAGCTGCAGCGCGCCTTCAGGTCGCGCGCGCAACCAATCTGACTCGGACACTGAAGGATTGGCAGACCAAGGGCGTCACCATCGTCGGTCTCGATGCCGAAGGCGACACCACGCTCGACGATTTCGACGGCACCGGCCCGATCGCCGTGGTCGTCGGTTCGGAGGGTAAGGGATTGTCTCGCCTGGTGCGCGAGACGTGTGATTCGATCCTGTCGATTCCGATGGCAGGTCCGGTGGAGTCGCTGAACGCTTCGGTGGCCGCCGGCGTCGTACTGGCCGATATCGCGAGGCAACGCCGGTCGTTGTGATGGTTCTCCACCCGGGTGGTTGTGTGCGTCCGGTCGTACACATCCACACCCGGGGGTTCACGCGCTGTTCGTGATCGTGACGCCGTGACGCTGTCGTAGTCGGTTACTTTCCTACGATGCCGCTCAAGTGGTCTCACGTTCTCTCTCTGGTTCCGGCGGCCGGTATCGCCGGGCTTGCCGCCTACGACCTGAAGCAACGGCACCATGCGTTGCTGCGCAACTTTCCGGTGGTCGGCCACGCTAGGTATCTGCTCGAAGCAGTCGGTCCGGAGCTTCGTCAGTACATCGTCACCGGCAACGACGAAGAGCGTCCGTTCAGTCGTAATCAGCGTCGATGGATCTACGCCTCGTCCAAGCTGCAGAACAACTATTTCGGCTTCGGTACCGACAACGACACCGAATACACGCAGGGCTACCCGATCATCAAGCACCGCACATTCACCACGAACGCCCCGAACAGCGAGCCACACGCCGGCCAAGACGATGCGATCCCGTCGGCGAAAGTTCTCGGCGAGCATCGCAAGCGTCCGGGGGCATTTCGCCCGTCCTCGGTGATCAATGTGTCCGCGATGAGTTTCGGGTCGCTGTCGAGCGCGGCGATCGAGGCGATCAATCGTGGTGCCGCCGAAGCCGGCTGCCTGCACAACACCGGTGAAGGCGGCTTGTCACCACATCACCGACACGGCGGCGACTTGATTCTGCAAATCGGTACGTCGTATTTCGGATGCCGCGACTCCGAAGGCCGCTTCGACATCAAGAAGTTGGTCGAAGTAGTCCGCTCGGCACCGGTGAAGGCCATCGAGATCAAGCTGAGCCAAGGTGCGAAGCCAGGGCTCGGTGGTTTGTTGCCCGGTGCCAAGGTGACGCGTGATATCGCCGAGATCCGTGGCATCGAAGAGGGCGTCGACTGCTCGAGTCCGTCGCGGCACACCGAGTTTCACGATGTGGACAGCATGCTGGACTTCGTCGAGCTCATCGCTGGTGAGACCGGCCTACCGGTGGGAATCAAGTCGGCCGTGGGTAATCTCGATTTCTGGATCGAACTCGTCGACCTGATGGCCGACGGCACCCGCGGGGTCGATTTCGTGACGATCGACGGCGGAGAGGGTGGCACCGGCGCTGCCCCGCTCATCTTCAGCGAGTCCGTCTCGCTGCCATTCCGTATGGCTTTCACGCGGGTGTATCGGTTGTTCGCTCGCGCAGACTTGGCCGAGCGCGTCACGTTCATCGGGTCGGGAAAGCTGGGGTTGCCGGACAACGCCGTGGTGGCTTTCGCGCTCGGCTGCGACATGGTGAACATCGGACGCGAGGTCATGCTGTCCATCGGATGCATCCAGGCGCAGAAATGCCACACCGACAAATGCCCTACCGGGATTGCAACACAGGACAAGTGGCTCATGCACGGCCTCGATCCCGAGATCAAGTATGCGCGAGCAGCCAACTACATCACCACGCTCAGGCGCGATCTGCTCAAGGTATCCGGTGCTTGTGGTGTCTCGCATCCGGGACTGATCACCGTCGACGACATCGACATCCTCAACGGGCACGAGTCCGCGACTCCGTTGAGCCAGGTGTACGGCTACGAACCGGGCTGGGGCGTAGCCGGGCCGGAGGACCGCGTTGCAATTGCCGCGATCATGGCGAACGTCGATGCCGTCGAACAGCACGGGCGTCGACGGCTCGACAGAACTGATCAGCGGGCGACGAAGTGAGTCCGGTTCGGAAGCAGCAACGGGGTTGCGAGGAGTAGAACTCCCGCGACCCCGATTGCGGCGATGGTTCCGGTGAACGTTGCCAGGATCCCCCAGATCACCATGAAGCCTGCCTGCAGGATTCTGCTGCTGACGGTCCAGGTGCTCAGCACCCGAGCAACGTGGTCCGGGGGCGTGCGTTGGAGACGTTCGGTGGCGTAGATCGGGTTGAAGATACCCATGCAGGTGATCAGCAGTCCCTCGACGACGATCACCGTGACCAGTCCGGCGATGCCGGGTTGGACGAAAACGAGTCCGATCAATGGCAGCGAACGCAGCCATCCCGAGATCGTCATGACTCGGTGGCGGCCGTACCGCGTCACGAGTGGATTCGACAGGCGGGCGCCGAAAAATCCGCCGAGCGCCGGGATGCCGAAGGCAAGACCGTACTGCAGCGCCGAGAAGTGATATTCGCCCAGCAGAAGGACAGCGAGTATCGGGTTGGTGGCCATGATCAAGGCGCCCACCAGGATGGAATTGAAGAACAACCGCCGCAGGACGCGGTCTCGGTGGATGTACCGCCAGCCGCCGAGAAGGTCGAGTTTTCGCGCTCCCTGATCGGCAGCATCGCGTGGTGACGCCACGTCGCCGCCACGGATGCAGAGGATTCCGACTGCGGAGACGAGGTAGCTCAGCGCGTTCGCAACGATGGTGACCACGGGACCGAGCAGGGCGATGAGAGCACCGCCGAGCGGCGGCCCGGCCGCCGTCGCCACCCAACTCGTGCCCTCGAATCGTCCGTTGGCGAGGAGCAGTCGATCTCCGCTGACGAGGTATTTCAGATAGGCGCCTGAGGCTGCGGTGAACGCGATGCTCGCTGTTCCCGACACGACGGAGACCACCACCAGTTGAAGGTAGGTCAGCACTCCCAGCAGATAGGCGGCCGGAACGCTCGCCATCGCGAGGAACCGAGCCAGATCCATCCAGATCATCACCGTCCGTTTGGCGCGGCGTTCGACCCAGGGGCCGAGCGGAAACGCGACCACCGCCGCGACCGCGAGTCCGGCCGCTTCCATGACCGCCACGGCGAAGGCCGTCGAGTCCAATACGGCGACGGCGACGAACGGGAACGCTCCGAAGGCCACCCACGTGCCGTACGTGCTGACGGCGTACGCCGACCAGAGCCAGCCGAAGGCGCGGCTTCGCTGCCCCTCGGTTTGCCCGTTCGGCTGGGGCGCAGAGTGGCTACGCACGTGCGGGGGTGAAGCGCAGACCGTCGCCGGGGCGCAGTTGCCCGAGTTGGGCCAGATCGTCGCTGCGCACTACGCCGACGACCGGATAGCCGCCGGTCACCGGGTGATCGACGAGGAAGAGCACCGGCTTGCCGTCGGGAGGTACCTGCAGTGCACCGACCACCATTCCCTCGCTCGGCAACTCGTCGGAAATCGAACGCGTCAAGGGTGATTCGCCGTCGAGTCGAATCCCGACACGGTTGGAGTCGGCGGTCACCGACCACTGCTGGGTGAAGAGAACGGTCGGATCGAGAAACCAGTCAGCCCGTGGGCCGAGGATCACGTGGATGGGTGCCAGTGCGCCCGGCGGTGGAATCTCTTGTACCAGAGGCCAGTCGGAAGAATCGCGGCCGATGGCGAACGCGCTACCCTCGGAGACGTGCGCAGGGCCGAGCCCGGACAGTGTGTCGGTGGATCTACTCCCCAGAAACGGCTCGACGTCGATGCCTCCGCGGATCGCGAGATAGGTGCGAAGCCCGGACGCGGGGGTCCCGACAGCCAGCTCGTCACCGTCGGACAGCGCGATCGTGCAGTACATTCCGTTCGTCAGACCGTTCACGGTGATCGCGCTCGGAGCGCCGGTGACCGCGACGACGGCCCGTCCGTGCACGCGGATCCGGAGACCGCCCATCGTTGCCTCCAGAGCAGCGGCGTCGACGACGTTGCCCACCAACCTGTTCGCCGCGTCGTGGGCAGCGACGTCCGCGGCTCCCGACCTTCCGACGCCGATGGCGCTGTGGCCAGGTCTACCGCGATCCTGGACGGTGCACAACGGTCCGGGGGAGATGACCTCCAGCGAGTTCACGCTTGCTCGAATCGGACGGTTGCCCCAGGCGTCAGGAGCGCAGGGGGGTCGCGTCGGGCATCCCAGAGGACGGCATCGGTGGTGCCGATCAACTGCCAGCCGCCGGGCGAACTGCGAGGGTAGACGCCCGAGAATTCACCCGCGAGGCCGACGGATCCGGCGGGAACCGTCGTGCGCGGGCGGGGTCGACGGGGTACGTGCAGGCGAGCGTCGGTTCCGACGAGGTAGCCGAAACCCGGTGCGAAACCTCCGAACGCCACGGTCCAGGTCTGTTCGGTGTGTGCCGCCACGACTTCGGCGACGGTCAGCCCGGTGGCGTCGGCGACGTCCTCTAGATCTTCTCCGGTGTAGTCGACGGAGATGACCACGGCATCCGCCGGTCTCGAATCTTGTTCGGCGGCAGGCTGTGTTGCGCGAATCCAGGCGGTGATGCGATCGACCGCACCGCTGTGACGAACCAGAACGGTCCTGGCGGCAGGAATCAGATCCTCGACGTCCGCGATCCTGCTCTTCTGGAGGGCTCGATAGAACGCCATGGTCTCGGCGAGGTCGGTGTATTCGACGAGTACCGCACGATCTCCGGCGGTGCGCACGATCATCGGAGGAAGGGGGAGATGTCGATGTCGTTGTCGGACAATATCTTCTGCACCGCGAGTGCCATGTCGACGGCGCCGGGCGAATCGCCGTGCACGCAGACCGATTCGGCGTCGATCTCGACCGTGGATCCGTCGATTGCCTCGATGGTTCCGTGTTGGACGAGCTGAAGAACCCTCGACGCGACCTGTGCGGGGTCGGACAACACGGCGCCCTGCAGGCGACGCGAGACGAGCTCGCCCGTTGGCGTGTACGCGCGGTCGGCGAATGCTTCGTGAACGGTGCGTAGGCCTGCGGAGCGTGCCACCTCCAGGAACACGGAACCGGGCAGCCCGAGGACCGGCAGCGTCGGATCGTAGGTACGGACGGCGTCGACGACGGCCTGTGCTTGCTCACGATGGGTGACGATGGCGTTGTACAGCGCGCCATGGGGTTTGACGTAGGCGATCGCGGTCCCCGCTGCCTGAGCCAAGCCGTCGAGTGCGCCCATCTGATACAGCACGTCGGCCGTCAGGTCGGCAGATTCGATATCGATGAATCGTCTTCCGAATCCGGCGAGGTCGCGGTAGCCGACCTGGGCGCCGATGCGGACCGCGTTCTCCGCTGCTGCTCGGCAGGTGTCGAGAAGCGTTCGGGGGTCGCCGGCATGAAATCCGCACGCGATGTTGGCGCTCGTGACGATCGACAGCATGGCGTCGTCGTCGCCGAGCTTCCACGTGCCGAAGCTCTCGCCGAGGTCTGAGTTCAAATCGATGGAAGGCATTGCAGCCAATTTTAGGCCAGGAGTGGAGCCTGCGGAATGACCGGATCTAGCCAGGAGTGGAGCCTGCGGAATGACCGGATTCAGGCGAGCACTCGTCCGGAGTTGGCTTTTCGCCGTGACCCGACGGCGCGGCAGACGAGGTAGATGACGAAGGAGATGGTGGTGACGAACGTCGAGACGGGAACGCCGGGGGCGAGGGAGAGCAGGATGCCTCCGACGGCCGCGGTTTCGGCGAACAGGATCGACAGCAAGGTGGCCTTGAGTGGGCTTGCGGTGACTCTGGCGGCGGCCGCGGCAGGGGTGATGAGGAGTGAGAGCACCAGAAGTGCTCCGACGATCTGCACTCCGAGAGCGCAGGCGACGCCGACGAGTACGGCGAAGACCACCGACAGCGCCCGGACGGGGACTCCGCGGGCGAGGGCGACCTCGGGGTCGGTGCTGGCGAACAACAGTGGCCGGTAGACGATGGCGAGCACGATCAGCACGACCACTGCGGCGATCAGCAGGAGCTGGAGTCCGCTTTGCCCGACGCCGACGATTTGGCCGATGAGCAGCGAGAAGCTCGTCCCGGTCCGGCCAGGGTAGAGCCAGATGAACAGCACCGACAGGCCGAGTCCGAACGACATGATGACGCCGATGACGGAGTCGCGATCCCGGGCCTTCGATCCGAGCAGCGCGAACATCACCGCGGCGATGACCGAACCGACGATCGCCCCGAGCCCGACGGTGATGCCGACGAGCAGTGCAGCGGACGCACCCGTCAGGGACAGCTCGCTGGAGCCGTGAACGGCGAATGCCCACTGGCGGCTCACGATCAGCGGTCCGAGGGCCCCGGCGAGCAGGCCGAGGATGGCTGCTGCGATGAGGGCCTGCTGGACGAAGTCGTAGTTCAGCAGGTTTGCGGTGGTGCTGAAGTCGAACATCTTGGAGAAGGCGTCGACCACTTTCTCGTTCATGGAACCTCGTCCGTGGGTGGGTGATGCGCTCCTGCGGTGCCGAGTGCGTCGATGGAGTCTCCGGTCCCGACGACGACGAGTCTGCCGCGCACCTTCAGTACCTCGACCTCGGTGCCGTAGAGCTCGGAGAGAACGTCGGTGGTCATCACCTCGGCGGGCGTGCCGATGCGGAACTTGCCGTCGACGATGTAGACGACGCGATCGACGAGCGGGAGGATCGGGTTGATCTCGTGGGTGACGAACAGGACTGCGGTGTCGTGTTCGCGGCGTCGGCGATCGATGAGGCTCGAGACGAGTCGCTGGTTCGCGAGATCGAGGCTGAGCAGAGGCTCGTCGCACAGCAACACCGTCGGATCGCCGACGAGTGCCTGCGCAATGCGCAGTCGCTGCTGCTCACCGCCCGACATCGTCCCGACGGGTGCTCCGGCGAAGGAGTTGGCGTCGACCTGGTCGATCGCGGCTTGCACGATGCGTTTGCGTTCGCGCATGCCGCGGAACCCGACACCCCAGTGGTGGCCGTCCCAGCCGAGCCCGACGAGGTCTCGTCCGCGGAGCGGAAGTCCGTCGTCGATGCTGCGTTGCTGGGGGATGTAGCCGACGCCCGATTGTCCTCGGTGCACGGGTTCCCCGGCAATGGCGGCTGTCCCGGACGTCAGGGAGTTCTGACCGAGAAGGACTTTGAGCAGTGAGGTCTTGCCCGAGCCGTTGGGGCCGAGGATGGCCACGAACTCACCGCGCTCGATGGTGAGGTCGAGGCTCTGCCACAGCGTGCGCTCACCGAACGCCAGGCCGGCGTCGCGCAGTTCTACAGCAGACATGTCCTACAGCTTTCCAGCACCGGCAATTCAGGATGCAGCAAGGGCAGCCTGAAGATCCTCGGCCGCCTGCTTCTGCCACTCGATGTAGGTCAGGCCCTCGGGCAAGGTCTCGGTGACCTCGACGACGGGAATGCCTGCGGTCTCGGCCGTCGTGCGGATGTCCTGGGTGACGGAATCCTCGGTCTGGATGTTGTAGACGAGCGCTTTCACCGACTTCGAGGTGAACAGGTCGCGCGTTGCAGCGATCGATGCGGGCGAGGGATCGTTGCCTTCTTCGATGGAGTCCTTGAAGTCCTCGGGGGTCTTGTCGTCCAGGCCCGACGCCTCGATCAGGTAGTGCGCGATCGGCTCGGTCTGCGCGACGGGCGCATCCGGGTGATCGGCGGCGATCTTGCCGGTCACGTCGGTGATCTCGTGGACCTGATCGTGGAACGATGCGGCGTTCGCGGTGTACGAGTCGGCATTGTTCGGGTCGAGCTGTCCGAGCTTCTCGGCAATGGATTCTGCTGTGGCAGCGGCAACTTCGGCGTTGTACCAGACGTGTTCGTTGACGTCGCCGTGGTCGTGACCGTCGGTCGAACCGGTCGCTGTGGATTCGGCCTCGGTGGTTTCGGCCTCGGTGGTTTCGGCATGGTCGTGGTCGGAGTCGAGCAGGTCGAACGCGTTGACCGACGGTACGTTCTTCGCTTCGGTGCCGAGAATGTCGTCGATGAACTCGTCGTAGCCGCCGCCGTTGTAGACGACGAGCGATGCTTCGGCGACCTTGGCTGCATCACCGGCGGACGCCTCGTAGGAGTGCGGGTCGGCCGATGGATCGGCGATGATCGAGTCGACCTGGGCAAGGTTTCCCGCGACAGCCTCCGCCACGCTGCCCCACACGTTCGTCGAGGCGACGATCGTGATCGGACCGTCCACCGCGGTGGCGGGCGCCGATGAGGTCGTCGTCTCGTCGTCGGAACTGCACGCGCTCAGGGTGAGAGCTGCGGCGCAGGTCAGGCCTACGAGGGTAGTGGTGGTGCGGGAGAATGACATGCGGTGGGCACTCCTCGGAGTGAAAGGCTAGAAGCTATTGAAAACCGTTACCGTTGTACTCTAGCGCCGGTGGAGGACGAAGATCCAATCGGAGACTGCCTGCTCGATTTTCGAAGTGACCTGCTGAGCGACTAACGTCCGAGTATGTCCAGGTCGAGGGAGCCGCGACGCCCGGCTACGTTGGCGTCCATCGCCGCCGAGTTGAAGGTGTCACGCACCACGGTGTCGAATGCCTACAACCGGCCCGACCAACTGTCTCCCGAACTGCGCGAACGCGTGCTGATGGCAGCCAAGCGCCGTGGCTACGCAGGCCCGGATCCGGTCGCTCGATCACTGCGTACGCGCAAGGCAGGGGCAGTCGGCCTCGTGCTGACCGAAGCGCTCAGCTACTCGTTCCGTGACCCGGCGGCCATGGCGTTCCTGGCCGGTCTCGCCGAGTCGTGCGAAGCTGCGGGCCAGGGGTTGCTCCTGATTCCCGCAGGCCCCGACCGCGACGACACCGCCGCCGCAGCCGTCGTCCAGCAGGCAGGCGTCGACGGATTCGTCGTATATTCCGTTGCCGACGACGACCCGTACCTGCAGGCGGTCCGTGAACGGCACCTGCCCATCGTCATCTGCGATCAGCCCCGCGGGGTCCCCGAAGCTGCCCTCGTCGCCATCGACGACCGCGCCGCCATGAAACAGATTGCCCAGCAGGTCATCGAACTCGGACACGAACACATTGCGGTGCTGTGCATGCGCCTCGGACGCGATCGACGCGACGGTGTCGTTCCTCCCAATCGCCTCGCGACGAGCCACTTCCACGTGCAGCGTGAGCGGATCGCCGGAGTGAAGGACGCGATGACCGAAGCCGGACTCGATTCCGATTCGCTTACCGTCGTCGAACGTTTCGAGCACACCTCTCGCTCCGGCCACTCGGCGGCAGCTCAGGCACTGCAGGCGAACCGCGAGACGACGGCACTGCTGTGCACCACCGATGTGCTCGCACTCGGCGCGCTCAACTTCGCGAAGGTCACCGGAATCGACGTGCCGGGGCAGCTGACCGTCACCGGATTCGACGGCGTCGACGACGCGATTCGCGAAAACGTCACCACCGTCCGTCAGGATGCCGAGGAAAAGGGCAGGCGCGCTGGATCATTGTTGATGTCCACCGCGCGCTCCGGCGTTGTTGCTTCGGAGTTCATGCCGACCGAGGTGGTCAAGGGGCGCACCGCAGGTCCGCCGCCGGCTCGGTAGGTTGCGCCACTGGCGCATCAATGGACCCTTGTAGCTGCCTAGCCGTTGCGGTGGTCCATTGATGCGGGTCGGAAAATGCTGCGCCCCAGCATGAATGGACCATCGCAACCGACTAGCCGTTGCGATGGTCCATTCATGCCGAAACCGGACGACGCCTGCCGAAGCCGGGCGACGCCTGCCGAAGCCGGGCGACGCCCGCCGAAGCCGGGCGACCGAGAATCAGGCGCTCAGCAGCGCCGCACACCGCAGCAGACCGAGGTGGCTGTACGCCTGCGGGTGATTCCCGAGCGACCGTTCCGCGACCGGGTCGTATTCCTCGCTGAGCAGACCGGTGGGGCCGGCAGCGGTGACGAGCTGAGCGAACAGTGCTTCTGCTTCCGATCGCTGCCCGATGAGCAGGTATGCCTCGACGAGCCATGCCGCGCACAGGTGGAAGCCGCCCTCGCCGCCGGGGAGTCCGTCGTCGTGGTGGTAGCGGTAGACCGTCGAGCCGCTGCGTAGCTCGGCTTCGGTGGCGGTGACGGTCGCGGCGAATCGAGGATCGGAGGGATCGATCAGCCCCGACAGTCCGATGTGAAGTGTTGCCGCGTCGAGGTCGGTGCCGTCGTACGCTGCGGTGTAGGACTGAACCTCGTCGTTCCAGCCTTGGTCGAGCACTTCGGCGTGAATCGTCGAACGCAGTGTCTCCCAATCGGAATCGGCTTCGCGTCCGAAGGTTGCCGCGAGGGTCAACGCTCGGTCGATGGTCATCCAGCCCATCACCTTCGAGTACACGTGGTGACGCGGGTTGCCGCGAATTTCCCAGATGCCGTGGTCGGGCTCGGACCATCGACGGGTGACGGCCTCGACCATGGAGCGGACGAGCGACCAATCCTCGTCGGACAGAGCGTCTTTGCCCTCGCGCCCGGTTGCCGCCCTTGCATGGGCGAGGGACGAGATCAGGTCGACGATGGGGCCGAACACGTCGAGTTGCACCTGCTGGTTCGCCGCGTTCCCGACGCGCACCGGCCGTGATCCGGCATAGCCGGGAAGTTCGTCGATGACGGCTTCCGGTGGGAGTCCGAGACCCCAGATCGTGTACAGCGGGTGCAGGCGTTCGGGACCGGAAACCGATTGCAGCACACCGTGAATCCATGACAGGTAGTTTTCGGCCTCGCTTGTCGAGCCGACGTTCACCAGTGCGGACGCGGTCAGGGCGGCGTCGCGCAGCCAGCAGTAGCGGTAGTCCCAGTTGCGGACGCCTCCGATGTCCTCGGGCAGCGAGGTGGTGGCCGCCGCCATGATCGAACCGGATTCGGAGTGGACGAGTCCGCGCAGTGTCAGTGCGGATCGCTTCATGAGGTCGCGCTTGAGTGGAGGCAGGGTCAGCCCGTCGACCCAGTCTTTCCAGTAGGCCTCGGACTGTTCGCGGCGTTGCGCCTCGGGGATCTCGGACGGCTCGAGATCGTCGGTGCCCAAACGGAGTTCGAGCACGATCGGTCCGTCGGACGGGTTCACTTCGGCGTGGGCGGTTTGTTGTGAGCCGTCGGAGACGATGTTCCACTTCACCCCTGGACTGCGCAGGACCATCGGATCGGCGGTGCCGTGGATGCGAAGGCCGTCGGCTTCGGGCTCGAGCCGGACGTTCACCTTGCCGAACTCGGGGCGCGGCGCGAAGGTCACCACGGCGGTGGCCTTGCCGGTGATGACGCGAGTCAACGACGTGTGCCCGCTCGGAACGTCGTGGGGTAGATAGTCGGTGACCTGGAGGCTCGACCATTTGGTCTGCACGGTCATCGTGCCGTCGACGTACTGCTGGCTCAGCGGCAGTGCGGTCCGAGTCGGTCCGACGCTGAAGTGCCCGGCTTCGTCACCGCCGAGCAGATGCGCGAAGATCGCTGCCGAATCCGGCTCGGGATGGCAGAGCCACGTCATGTCGGCGTCGGGAGTCACGAGCGCGACAGCGTTGGGGCTGGCAAGCATCGTCAGTCGTTCGATACGGGGAGCGTCGGCGCCGGAGAGCCACTGGCGGCGTTCCTCCAGCAGGAATGCGAGTGCCAGCGCAACCTGCTCGGTGCTCTCGATGCGGAACTCGGCGGTACTGTCACCGGTTCCGACCTTGACGCCGATATCCGGTCCGTGCAGGCGCGCGAATGCTTTTTCGTCCGTGACGTCGTCGCCGAAGAAAATGGCGGCCGTCGCACCGTCCTGGTGGCGAAGTATGTCGAGCGCGACACCCTTGTCGGTGACGATGACGGCCAGCTCGATGACCGACTTGCCTTCGGTGACCTGCACGCCGTCGCGAAGGGCGACGCCTTCGCGTATCGCGTTGAGGGCGCGCTCGGCGTCACCGGCCTCGGCGTTCCGTACGTGCAGTGCCGCGCTCGCCGGTTTGGTTTCGACGCCGACGCCGGGGAACCGTGCGGCGATGGCCGTCATCTCTTCGGAGATCTCGTGCAGCAGTTTCTTGGCGTCGTCGTCGATGGCCTGGATGAAGCCGACGTCGAATTCGCTGCCGTGGCTTCCGACGAGTTGAACCTCGGCGGGCAGCCGGGACAACGTTGCCAGGTCACGCAATGCCCGGCCGGAGATCACCGCGGCGGTGGTGCCCGCGAGCGTCGCGAGGCCGCGCATCGCGCTGACGGCCTCGGCGTGGGGAAATGCCTTGAGGGGATCCGACACGATGGGCGCCATGGTGCCGTCGTAGTCGGAGGTGACGAGCAATCGAGGGGTCCGGGCCACGCCGATGAGGGCGCGGCGAAGTTCCAGCGGCAGATCCAGTGCAGTCACTCTTCTCAGGCTAGGCGATCGAGCCCGATGTGGCGCACCCGGGAACCGGCGTCATCCCAGCGGCTTGGAATCTCCGAGCAGAAGGTCGACGGTCAGCTCCAGGCGCGCGGCGACGTCGGTCGCCGACGAGCGGCGGGTGAGCCAGGCGACGAGATTGGACAGCCAGACGTCGCTGATGACCCGAGCGATGCTGAGCTGCAATTCCGTTGGCTCACCGTCGCTCATCGCCTTGGCGAACAGACGGTCCATCAGCCGGCCCACCTGATCCACCTCGGCGGCCGCGGATGCGTCGGCGAACATGAAGGCCCGCGTCATGGCTTCGGTGAGCAGTGGATCACGTTGCATTGCCCGTGTGATCTGCCCGAGGATCAGGTGCATCCGCTCCTGAGGTGTCTGGCCGGGCGGCAGTTTGCGTCTGGAATCGATCTTTTCGAACTCGCGGGCCAGCGCGGTCACCAACAGGTGAACCTTCGACGGGAAGTAGCGATAGAGAGTTCCGACGGCGACGTCGGCGCGTTCGGCTACCGCGCGCATCTGGACGGCCTCGTAACCACCCTTGGAGGCGAGCGCGAGGGTGGAGTCGAGGATTCGCTTGCGCCGTTCTCGTTGTGCATTGGAGCTCAGGTCGTCGTCCGTGAGCACGCCGACCGAGCGCAACGGGGTCGGCTCACCCGTCGCGTTTCCGTCGGCAGGGCCCGACCGAGATGATGAGGTCATCGACGTTTTTCCTATCCATCTTGACTCTTGAGCAGCTAGCGTATTAGAACACGTTCTAGATGAAAAAGTCATTACGAGGACTGGGGAATTCGCTGTGACACTTGCCACGACCGAAGATCAGCGAGATGCCCGACAGTCGATTGGAGCGTGGGCGGCGTCGGCTTCACCGATAGCCACGTTACGCGGTGACGAGCAGTCCGGGTGGCGCACACTCTGGCGGGCGCTCGCCGATCTCGGCGTGTTCTCGGTGGCGGTTCCCGAGTCCGCCGGCGGGGCGGGCGGCACCGTCGCCGATTTGGCGGCAATGCTCGAAGCGACGGCCGAAGCCCTGGTGAGCGGCCCGGTCCTGACCACTGCTCTCGCTGCGATCGTGGCGTCGGGCCATGTCGAAGACTTCTGTGACGGCGCGATTCCGTGTGCGGTGATGCTGTCCGGCGCACCGCCGGCAGGTGGCGTCGACGGAGAATTTCTGGTGCTCGACGGTGTCGTCGACGTGGCTGTCGGCGGCTCCGACGGGGTCGCTCTGATGCTGCCCGTCGAGGTCGGCGGGGACACGGTGTGGGCCGTCGTCGACGCCGATTCGCCAGGCATGAAAGTCGAGCAACTCGTGGGCGTCGATCGCAGCCTTCCGCTGGCACGGGTCGTGCTCGATCACGTTCGCGCGTCGCCCGTGCCCGGTCTCACGTCTCGCCGGGTGCACGATCTCGCGGTCACCCTCGCCGCGGCCGATGCTGCAGGGATCGCCGGATGGTGCCTCCGAACAGCCGTCGACCACGCGAAGTTTCGCGAGCAGTTCGGGGCGCCGATCGGCAGTTTTCAGGCGATCAAGCACCTGTGTGCGGAGATGCTGTGTCGAGCCGAGAAGGCGCGCGCCGCCGCGTGGGATGCTGCGGTGGCCGCGGACTCCGCTCCCGAGGAGTTCTCGCTCTCGGCGGCCGTCGCCGCATCGATTGCACTCGACGCTGCCGTAGACAATGCGAAGGACTGCATCCAGGTGCTCGGCGGCATCGGATTCACCTGGGAGCACGACGCCCATCTCTACTTGAGGCGCGCGCTCGCGTTGCGCCAGCTGCACGGTGGTTCGGCGTCGTGGCGGGAGCGCGTCGCCGATCGAACACGAGCAGGGGTGAGGCGAACGCTGCACGTCGATCTGGGTGCGGCCGAGGACCTGCGCGAGCAGGTTCGCGCCGAGGTCGACGCCATCGCGCACTCGGAGGATCGCCGGGCGGCGCTGGCGGAATCGGGACTTGCCGCCCCGCACTGGCCGCGTCCGCACGGGCGCGATGCCCGTGCCGCCGAGCAGTTGCTCTATGCCCAGGAACTCACTCGCGCAGGCGTCGAGACGCCCGATCTCGTCGTCGGAGGGTGGGCAGTTCCGACCATTCTCGAGCATGGGACCGCCGAGCAGATCGAGAAGTTCGCCGGCCCGACGCTGCGCGGCGACATCGCGTGGTGTCAGCTGTTCAGCGAGCCGGAGGCCGGGTCGGATCTCGCGTCGCTTCGCACGTCGGCGCGAAAGGTCGACGGTGGGTGGACTCTGCAGGGGCACAAGATCTGGACCTCGGTCGCGCAGCAGGCGGACTGGGCCATCTGCCTCGCGCGCACCGACCGCGACGCGGCGAAGCATCGCGGGATCAGCTACTTCCTCCTCGACATGAGGACTCCGGGGATTCGCATCGAACCGCTGCGCGAGATCACCGGTGATGCGGTGTTCAACGAGGTGTTCCTCGACAACGTGTTCGTCCCCGAGGACTGCCTCGTCGGGCAGGAGAACAAGGGGTGGACGCTTGCCCGCACGACCCTCTCCAACGAGCGCGTCGCCATGAGCCACGGCTCGTCGCTCGGGTCCGCGCTCGAAGCCGCGATCGAGGCGACGTCGCAGGATCACAGCGTCACCGAGCGGCTCGGCGGACTTGTCGCGGACGGTCTCGTCGGATCGTTGCTCGAGTTCCGGGCGACGCTACGACGGCTCGGCGGCCAGGACCCGGGTGCGGAATCGAGCGTGCGGAAGCTGGTCGGGGTTCGTCACCGTCAGGATCTCGCGGAGTTCGTGCTGGAAGCCGCCGGGCCCGCGGGGGCGGTGGAGGGGCCGTTGGCGAAGGAGATGCTCCTGACCCGGTGCCTGTCCATCGCGGGTGGAACGACGCAGATCCTTCTCACCGTGGCAGCCGAGCGAATTCTGGGGCTTCCGCGCTGACTCGTCGACACCTCTGGTGGAACCGGCCGGGAGGTGTTAAAAATAGAACACGTTCTACTCGAATTCGATTCGGCCGAGGCAGGTAATCAGGCGTGGATTTCACTTCGGACGCGACCCAGACGACAGTCGCCGAGATGGTTCGCGGGTTGCTCGCGCGCGAACCCGACGACCTGTGGGCGGCACTGACCGATGCGGGACTGTGCACGATGCTGCTTCCCGAGTCCGCAGGCGGCGACGGCCTCGGACTCCCCGAGGCGGCAGCTGTCCTCACCGAGCTCGCCGCCGCGGCGGCGGTCGGTCCCGCGCTCGCCACCCTCGGTTTCGGAGTCGTGCCGCTCGTGGCGCTGGCCGAGCCCGAGGTGCTCGCGGCGGCGGTTCCGGCGGGCGCAATTCTGACGGCCGCCCTCGCCGAGCCGGGGGCGCAGTTTCCCGCCGTGCCGTCCACCCGAGCAGTCCTCGACGGCACCACCGCATCGATCAGCGGGACGAAGATTGCCGTCCCGTACGCGGCTCAGGCACACCGCATTCTCGTGCCGACCGACAGTGGCGTCGTCCTCGTCGATCCCCGTGTCGACGGAGTGAGTGTTCACCGGACGCCGTCGTCGAGCGGAGACCCGGAGTACACCGTCGACTTCGTCTCGGCCCCCGGCATCCTCGTCAGCACCGACGTCGCGACGCTGTATCGGATTTCGCTGTCGGCGATCGGCGCGGTCGCCGACGGTCTCGCCGCGGGCGCCGCGGCACTCACCGCATCCCACCTTGCCGGTCGCCATCAGTTCGGCAAGCCGCTCGCCACGTTCCAGGCGGTGGCAGGCGAGATCGCCGACGTGTACGTCACGGCCCGAACCATCCACGTCGCCGCAGTGTCCGCGGTATGGCAGACCTCGTCGGGGAGTGCAGCCGACGACAACGACGTACTCGCCTATTGGATCGCCGCGGAGCTGCCTGCGGCTATGCAGATGTGTCATCACCTGCATGGCGGAATCGGCGTCGACGTCACCTACCCGATGCACCGGTACTACTCGGCGGCCAAGGATCTTGCGCGACTCGTCGGTGGAGCGTCGTACCGACTCGATCTGGTGGGGGCAGCATGTTCGTCGAACTGACCGAAGAGCAACTGAAACTTCAAGCGGAACTGCGCAACTACTTCGCCGACCTCGTCAGCGAACACGATGCCGACGTCATGATGACCGAGCGGCACGGTGAGACCTATCGCAAGATCATCAAGCGCATGGGCACCGACGGCAGGCTCGGAGTCGGCTGGCCGAAGGAATTCGGCGGCCTCGGGTTCGGCGACGTCGAGCAGTCGATCTTCGTGAACGAGGCTGCGCGAGCTGATGTTCCGCTTCCGGCGGTGACGCTCCAGACCGTCGGACCCACCCTGCAGAAGTACGGGACGGACGCGCAGAAGGCACAGTTTCTGCACAGGATACTGGCGGGTGAGGTCCACTTCGCGATCGGTTACACCGAACCGGAAGCCGGAACCGACCTCGCGTCGCTGCGCACCACCGCCGTTCGCGACGGCGACGAGTACATCGTCAACGGGCAGAAGATCTTCACCACCGGCGGCCACGACGCCGACTACGTCTGGCTGGCCGTGCGCACCGGCGCGCCGGACTCGCGGCACCGCGGGATCTCGATGATGATCGTCGATACACGCGACCCCGGTTACTCGTGGACCCCGATCATCACGTGTGACGGCGCGCACCACGTCAATGCGACGTACTACAACGACGTGCGGGTTCCCGTCGACATGCTGGTGGGGGAGGAGAACGCCGGCTGGCGACTCATCACAACTCAGCTCAATCACGAGCGCGTGATGCTCGGCCCCGCCGGACGGATCGCCGGGCTCTACCTACGGTTGTCCACGTGGGCCCGCGCCCACGATCTGCTGGGTCACGACGATGTCCGACGTGCTCTCGGTGAGATTCACGCGACCTTCCGCATCAACGAACTGCTGAACTGGCAGGTGGCGTCGAGTACCGCCGACGCGGTCGACATCGCCGACGCGTCCGCGACCAAAGTGTTTGCCACCGAGCGTATTCAGCGAGTCGGCCGGCTGGCGGAGGAGATGGTGGGCCGCCACGGCAACGCGTCGGACGAGGACACGGCGAAGCTGATGGACTGGTTGGACAAACAGGTCAAACGAAATCTCGTCATCACGTTCGGAGGCGGCGTCAACGAGGTGATGCGCGAGCTGATCGCGACGTCCGGGCTCGGGCTGCCGCGGGTGATTCGATGAGCGAATCGATTATCGACGCTGCGACACGTATTGCAGCACAGGGAGACTGCGCTCCGCGCGCAGGACGTGACCCCGTCAACCAGCCGATGATCAACAACTGGATCGAGGCCATCGGGGACGTCAACCCCATCTACGTCGATGTGGGCGCCGCGCAGGCTGCCGGGCACAAAGCCGTCGTGGCGCCGCCGGCGATGGCGCAGGTGTGGACGATGGGCGGGTTGCACCGAACTCGGTCCGCCGACGATCCGCTCGGACAGATCATGGAGATACTCGACGACGCCGGGTTCACCTCGATCGTCGCAACCAACTGCGAGCAGACGTATCACCGGTATCTCGAACTCGGGGAGGAGGTCTCTCTCACCGCGCGACTCGACGGCGTCGTCGGACCGAAGAAGACCGGCCTCGGACTCGGCTGGTTCGTCACGGTCCACAACACGTGGTATGTCGGCGACGAACCGGTCGCCGAGATGCTGTTCCGCGTACTCAAGTTCGCTCCAACGGTTGTTGCCGATGTTTCCGAACAGATTCGGCCCGTGGCATCCCAGGAGACCGAATTCTTCTGGGACGGAACCAAGGTCGGCGAGCTCAGAATTCAGCGAGTGCAGGACGGATCGCTGCGACACCCTCCCATCCCGGCCATTTGGCAGGACAAGTCGGAGCCGATCGAGTACGTCGTGGCGAGTGGACGAGGCACCGTCTTCAGCTACGTGGTGCACCACGCGCCGAAAGTGCCGGGGCGAACTCTGCCGTTCGTGGTTGCGCTCGTCGAACTGGAAGAAGGAGTGCGGATGCTCGGTGAACTGCGGGGGATCGAACCGGCGGACGTGGCCATCGGGACGGAGGTCGAGGTCGAGTTCCGGCGAATCGACGACGAGTTGACGTTGCCTGCATGGCGACCGATCGGCGTCGCAGGCCCGGCGACGAACAGGACGGGCCGATGATCGCGACCGTCGGCGAGGTCCTACCCGAACTGAAGATCACCGCCGACCCGACGTTCGTGGTGTCGACTGCGTTGGCCACCAGAGATTTTCAAGACGTTCACCATGACCGCGACAAGGCGATCGAGCGAGGATCGAAGGACATCTTCGTCAACATTCTCACCGACACCGGCCTGGTACAGCGGTTCGTCACCGACTGGGCGGGACCGTCGGCGGTGCTGAGTTCGATCGCCCTTCGGCTGGGGGTGCCCTGGTACGCCTACGACACTCTGACGTTGACCGGCACGGTGGCCGACGTGTCGGGGGAGAGCGTGACCGTGGAGGTCGTCGGCACGGACTCGCTGGGCGATCACATCACCGCGACGGTGAGGCTGTCGTGAGCGGGCTGTCCGGAAAGGCTGCGATCGTCGGGATCGGTGCGACGGATTTCTCGAAAGACTCGGGGCGTAGCGAACTTCGGCTCGCCGCCGAAGCCGTCACGGCGGCACTCGACGACGCCGGTCTCGCTTCGACCGACGTCGACGGTTTGACGTCGTTCACGATGGACACCAACACCGAGACTGCTGTCGCTCGTGCCGTGGGAATCCCGAACCTGAAGTTCTTCAGCCGAATTCACTACGGCGGGGGTGCTGCGTGTGCGACGGTCCAGCAGGCCGCGATGGCGGTGGCCACCGGCGTCGCCGACGTGGTCGTCGCGTATCGGGCGTTCAACGAGCGGTCCGGGGCCAGGTTCGGGCAGGTGGCCTCGCATCTTGCCGCGGCTCCGACGTCGTCGGGCGTCGACGCCGGGTGGTCGTACCCACACGGATTGGGGACACCCGCATCGTTCGTGGCGATGGTCGCGCAGCGGTACATGCACGTCTACGGGGCGACGAGCGAGGATTTCGGCAGGGTGGCCGTCGCGGACCGCAAGCATGCGGCGAACAACCCGGCAGCGTTCTTCTACGGAAAACCGATCACACTGGAGGATCACCAGAATTCCCGGTGGATCGCCGAACCGCTGCACCTTCTCGACTGCTGCCAGGAGTCCGACGGAGGGATCGCCATCGTGGTCACCTCCGTCGAACGTGCGAGGGACCTGCCGAATCCGGCGGCGGTCATCACTGCGGCAGCGCAGGGCAGCGGCGCCGATCAATACATCATGACCAGCTACTACCGTGACGCCATGACCGGACTGCCGGAAATGGGTCTCGTCGGCGACCAGCTGTGGTCGCAGTCCTCGCTCACGCCGTCGGACATGCAGATGGCCGTGCTCTACGACCACTTCACCCCGTTCGTGCTGATGCAGCTCGAGGAACTCGGGTTCTGTGCGCGCGGCGAAGCGAAGGACTTCATCGCCGGTGGCGCGATCGAGCTCGGCGGGAGGCTGCCGCTCAACACGCACGGTGGGCAGTTGGGGGAGGCGTACATCCACGGCATGAACGGAATTGCCGAGGGCGTCAGGCAGATTCGTGGCACGTCCGTCAACCAGGTTCCCGCCGTGAGCAACGTGCTGGTGACCGCGGGAACCGGGGTTCCTACGTCGGGTCTGATCCTGTCGGCGCCGTAGCGGTTGCCGTCATTGCCGTGGCCGATTCGGTGACGATCTCGAACATGGCCTTCTCGGCGGCGACGGAGTCACCGGCCTGGACCGCCGAGGCGACGACGCCGTGTAAGCGAATGGCCTCGGGATCGGCCTGGTGCGGCATCAGGGCGTGACGGGTACGCCCGGCAAGCACCTCGACGACGATGTCGGACATCGACCGCAGCATCGGATTGCCCGAGGCCGCCAGCAAGGTTCGGTGGAAGTCGGAGTCATGGGAGAGGTAGGCGTCGGAATTGGCAGCTCTCGACGTGGCCGACATTCCGATCACCGCGGCGGTCAACTGGCCGCACTGCTCGGGCGTTGCTCTCGATGCCGCCAGACGTGCAGCCAAAGGTTCGATACCGGAACGTAATTCGCTGAGGACCACGAGCTGACGTGCTCGGTTCGGGCCCGCGAGCTGCCACCGGATGACCAGCGGGTCCAATGAATTCCAGTGCACCGAATCGAGAACGGTGATGCCGACCCGTCGCCGGACGGTGAGGAGGCCGAGGGACTCGAGGACTCGGACCACCTCGCGGACGACCGTGCGGGAGACTTCGAAGCGTGTTGCCACGTCGTCGGCGGAGATCCGGGTTCCCGCGGGCACACCACCGTCCACGATCGACCGCCCCAGTCTCTCGAGTACGGAATCGTGTAACTGCAGAAAATCTGCGCGTGCTTCGGCAACCACGGTTCGATCGTGCCACGTATCGGGAATGTTCTCTTGTCGCTGAACTTTCTGGCCCGCGGGCCGCCGAAGTCGCTAGTCTTCGACGTGGGGGCTTCGGTGAGTGAGAGGTGGGGTCATGTCGGATCGAGTCGACGTTCGTTTTCCGTCCGGTGGAGTGCAGTGCAGCGCGTGGCTGTATCCCGGAGATGCAGGCGCGCCCGTCGTGGTGATGGGCCACGGGCTCGGCGCCGTTCGAGGCATGCGTCTCGACGCGTTCGCCGAGAGATTCACAGCAGCGGGCTATGCCTGCCTGGTGTTCGACTACCGCCACTTCGGCGACAGCGACGGCGAGCCTCGGCAGTTGCTCGACGTCGAGCGGCAGCTGACGGACTGGGCGTCGGCGATCGCCTACGCCAGGACACTCGATACCGGACGGATCGTGCTGTGGGGAAGTTCGTTCGGCGGTGGGCACGTCATCGTCGCGGCGGCGCGTGACGGCGATATCGCCGCGGTGGTGTCGCAGTGCCCCTTCACCGACGGCATCGCATCGGCGCTCGCGACGCCGCCGCTGACCGCCGCTCGGGTGACCGCGCGAGCGCTCCGCGACCGAGTCGGATCGTGGTTGGGACGTCCGCCGGTGATGATTCCGCTCGCCGGGTCGCCTGGGTCGACGGCGCTGATGTCCTCGGCGGATGCGGAGAGCGGCTACCTCGGACTCGTGCCCGACGGTGCCGAGTTCCACAACGAAGTGCTCGCCCGGGTCGGGCTCGACATCCCGCTGCGCCGGCCCGGCCGATCTGCCTCGAAGGTGACGTGCCCGATCATGTTCGCCGTCTGCAGCTCCGACACCGTTGCTCCGGCGAAGGCGACGCTTCGCCACGTCAAGCGTGCGCCGCGGGGCGAAATCGTGGTGTACCCCGATGGACACTTCGACATCTACGTCGGTGATGCGTTCGAGAAGGTCGTCGTCGATCAGATCGCGTTTCTCCAGCGCCACGTGCCGACGCGCTCTTGAAAGGTTATTAGTACGGCAATTGAGCCAGGCTCTTGCCATTTGTATGACTATTGGGGATAGTGAGCGGAGTCACGTCGCGTACCCGCGACGGAACCACCTCACTCAGACAGGGCGACGTTCATGCTCACGACACTCGCCCAAGCCGCTGAGGGCGCCACCGCGTCCGACACGCAGCTCATCGCCGCTGCCGTCGTCGGCGTCGCGGTCATCATCGGACTCATCACCTGGTTGAAGCTCCATCCGTTCCTCTCGCTGACCATCGGCGCCGTCGGTGTCGGCATCGCCGCCGGACTCGGCGCGGCAGATTCCGTCGCTGCCTTCGTCACAGGCTTCGGCGCGACGATGGGCAGCGTCGGCATCCTGATCGGCTTCGGGGCGATGTTCGGCAAATTGCTCGCCGACTCGGGCGGCGCCGATCGTGTCGTCGACACACTGGTCGGCCGGTCATCGCCCGCGCTGCTGCCCTGGACGATGGCACTGGTAGGCGCAGTGATCGGCTTGCCGATGTTCTTCGAGATCGGCCTGGTGTTGATGATGCCCGTCATCATTCTCGTGGCCCGCAGATCAGGTCAGCCTCTGATCAGGATCGCGATCCCCACACTTGCCGGGTTGTCCGCCATGCACGGTCTGGTGCCGCCGCACCCGGGCCCGCTCGTTGCTGTCTCGGCATTGAATGCGAACCTGGGGCTGACGCTCGGCCTCGGTGTGCTCGTCGCGATCCCGACCGTGATCGTCGCGGGCCCACTGTTCGGGAAACTCGCCGCGAAGTGGGTCGACGTGCCGGTGCCTGCCTTGTTCGAGACCTCGGACGAAGACAAAGAAACTCGCCGACGGCCGAGCTTCGCGGCCACTCTCGCCGCCATCCTGCTTCCGGTCGTACTGATGCTCGGCAAAGCTGCAGCGGATGTGCTTGCGGCAGAATCCGATTCGACGATCAAGGGATTGTTGGACTTTCTCGGAACGCCGATCGTCGCTCTGGGGCTCGCGGTGCTGGCCGGGATCGGGCTGTTGGGGAGCGGCGGCGGGATGGATCGTCCGGCCATCGCCAAGTCCCTCGAGAGTTCGTTGCCGCCGATCGCCGGAATCCTGCTGATCGTGGGGGCCGGCGGTGGTTTCAAGCAGGTTCTGATCGACACGGGGATCGCCGACGTGATCGCCGACGCCATCAAATCCAGCAGCTTGCCGGTGCTGTTCCTGGCATGGCTGGTCGCTGTGCTCATTCGAGTCGCGACCGGGTCCGCCACGGTGGCGACCGTGACGGCGTCGGGAATCCTGGCTCCGGTTGCCGCGGAACTGTCGTCGACGCACGTATCGCTGATGGTGCTGGCGATCGGCTCCGGATCGCTGTTCCTCTCTCACGTCAACGACGCGGGATTCTGGTTGGTCAAGGAGTATCTGGGTACGACCGTTGTGCAGAACTTGAAGACATGGAGTGTGATGGAATGCGTGATCTCGGTGACCGGCCTTGCGGGCGTGCTCGCATTGAGTGCGGTGATCTGACATGAGCAGCAATCACCCGGTCCTGGTGATCATGGGTGTCTCCGGATCCGGAAAGTCAACCGTTGCAGGAATTCTCGCCGGTGCCCTGAAGTGGGACCTGGAAGAGGGCGATGATCTGCATCCGGCGTCGAACGTCGCCAAGATGGCGTCGGGTACACCCCTGACCGACGAGGATCGCTGGCCGTGGCTCGAGACCATCGCCGATTGGATCAGGGAGCACACCGGCAAGGGTGAACCGGGAATCGTCACGTGCTCGGCACTCAAGCGCAGCTATCGGGACGTGCTCAGGAGTGGTTCGGGGGATGATGTCGTGTTCGTGCACCTGGCGGGTACTCGCGATCGAATCAGCGGACGGCTGAACGCGCGCATGGACCACTTCATGCCGAGCACGTTGCTCGACACCCAGATGTCCACGCTGGAGCCGATCGGTGCCGACGAGCGCGCGATCGTGGTCGATGTCGGTCCGCCGCCTGCCGAGATCGCGGCTCGGATCATCGCCGAACTCGAGCGTCTCGACGAAAGATGAAGCAGCAGTGCTGGTTTTTAAGCATACGAATGAATGATTTGCTTGCAAAAAGTATGTTGAATGAGAAATAGTGAACTGGTTCACGACAACAATGGAGTCCGCGGACAGGTCACAAGCCTGAATGCATTCAGTGTCCAAGGAGACGGACGATGGTGAGAGGTGTGCCCTCGCGGCCGGTCGAACTTCCGGTGCCCACCGCCGATGTATGGGATTGGCAGCTCGCGGGCCTGTGCCGAGGCTACGACTCCTCGGTGTTCTTCCATCCCGAAGGCGAACGTGGACGCGCCCGAGCGATGCGCGAGCGCAAGGCGAAGGATGTCTGCGCGCAGTGTCCGGTTGTGATGCAGTGCCGATCTCACGCTCTGGCGGCGAACGAGCCGTACGGCGTGTGGGGAGGCATGTCCGCGCACGATCGTGCGGGCCACTACCGCGCCGAACCGAAACTCGCTTAACCTCACCTGGTGTCCAGCCCCCAGAACCGTCCGCGTGTGCCGGGGTGGGACGTGGCGATCTCGGTGACCTCGCTGGTGTTCACCGTGATGCTCGGAGGACTCGGCATGCTCGTCGGAATCTTCTCGCTCGCGTTTCTCGACTACTGCCCACCGGAATCGTGCAGTGCCGACGGCGCCGTCACAGCGGTGGCGGCGACCCTGGTGGCCGCAGGCGTGATCGGTGTGGCCGGCCTGATCCTGACGGTGGTGCGGATCGCGCGCAAACGGATGGCGTGGCCGTTCGCGGTGGGCACATTGTTGCTGTGCATCCTCACCTGCACGATCGGCGCTGCGTTCTATGTCGTTGCCGTGGGCGGCTGAGCAGGCTCGCAGTTCGTGTCGGTGCTGCCGGGCATGATGACGACTCATGAACAAGGTCCTGCGTGCGACGCTCGTCAGTGCGGTCGTCATCACCACTGTCATCGGCATAGCCTCGTTCGTTCTCAGCTTTGCTGCTCTCTGGGATCTGGCCACCATGGCGGGCGTTCCGAGGAATCTGTCGTGGCTGTGGCCTGTCATCGTCGACGGCACCATCCTGCAGGCCACGATTTCGGTGATCGCGCTCGCTCAGTTCCCGGATCAGCGTGGTGGGCGTCGCTTCTTCTGGGGCGTGCTCGTCACTGCGGCATTGGTCAGTATCGGCGCAAATGCGATGCACGCCTTCATATCCCAAGCAGGCACCTTGCATCCCGCACTGTCGGCCGCGATCGCGACGGTTGCACCGGTCAGCCTTCTGGCCGCCACCCACGGTCTCGGCATTCTCGTCCGAATCCCGTCGGTTCCGGCGGCCGAACACCCGAGCGGTGGGTCTCAGGCGCGCGAGCGCTCCCTGCGACCTGAAAGTGTGGATTCCGAACCGGGTGAACGGTCGGCGGCAGGGTGGACTGATGAACGGTCGGCGTTCGACGATGAGCCCGCGCCACCCGAGGTGGCCACCGTTCATCCACGGTTCGCCTCGATCCCGCCCAGTGAGTCGGTACCGAGGGAGTTGGCGCCGAGCCCGGGAATGCAGGCCGATTCGACCGGCGATGCATTCACTTCTCGGATTGTCGAAAATCGCGCGCCGGTCGAACATCGCGTGCCAGTCGAACACCGGTTGCCCAGCGACGATCGGGTTTCCGATGAGCGCCCGGGTTCCGGTGAGCGTCGGGTGTCCGACGTACACCACCGAATCGCGGCGACCGTCGAGTCCAGCGGGGATCCGCTGGAAGACGTCGACCGTTGGATCCTGGACGACGACCGCGTCGACGACCTTTACCCGGTGGATGCTCCGTGAGGTCGAATCAGAACAGCTGCCCGAGACGTGTGAGGCTGCGTGACCTCGTATCGGTGGCGCCGCACGACCTGCCGATGGCACTATCGGGAAGATGAGCAAGATCAAGCCGGAGGTGCCCGGCCCGGGACAAGAATCCGTGTGGGATTACCCGCGGCCGCCGCTTCTCGAGCAGTCGACCCGGTTGATCACCGTCCGGTTCAAGGGGGTGCTGATCGCCGAGACCCGCGATGCGTGGCGTGTTCTCGAGACCAGCCATCCGCCTACCTGGTACGTCCCTCGCGACGACGTCGCGGCCGGTGCACTCACCCCGTCCGAGACCCGCTCCACGCACTGCGAGTGGAAGGGCGCGGCCACGTACTGGGATGTGCACGGCGACAACGAGATAAGCGTCGGTGCCGGCTGGAGTTACGAGACGCCTACCGCGGGTTTCCTCCCGATCACCGGCCACCTCGCGTTCTCGCCGAGCCGGTTGGAGTGCGAGGTGGACGGCGAGCGTGTCACCCCGCAGGAAGGTGGATTCTACGAAGGGTGGATCACCGGTGACGTCGTCGGACCGTTCAAGGGCATCCCCGGCAGCTGGGGTTGGTGAGCCCGCCCCGCCCAGCGCCGGACACGCAGCCGACGTGCACGAAGTAGGAGCCTCGGCTCGAGTCGGGCATGAGGCAGGGCCGTCGGTAAGGGGCAGGGTTATCGGTAAGGGTCAGGGCGATCGGTAGGGCCCAGAGAAATCGGCAGCGTCGCGGCAGGTCGGTAAGGGTCAGGGGTAGGTCGGGTAAGACTCAGGGCAGATCGGCGAGGCTCAGGGGGCGATCGAGCCGGCCGGAATGATTTGTACCGACGAGTCGTCGCCTGGATCACTTCCGGTGACGAGCACCGACCCGGAAACTGGATCGACTGCAACCGAATTGGGT
Organism: Rhodococcus sp. (in: high G+C Gram-positive bacteria); assembly: GCF_023264675.1. Classification (GTDB taxonomy): domain Bacteria; phylum Actinomycetota; class Actinomycetes; order Mycobacteriales; family Mycobacteriaceae; genus Rhodococcoides. Next base: position 43,133 of record NZ_JAHFVG010000015.1, on the reverse strand, counting down.
TGGCGAACCGTCGGGAGGTCGGCCACCCATCGCGGTGCCGCCGGATCGGCGATATCCACTGCGCGAAGGATGTTCGACTCCGTCAGTGTGATCAACAGAAGCTGTCGCCGAGGATCGAACGCGAGTCCGTAGGGCTTCCCCGGAGTATCGATCCTGGCGATCTCGGTGACGTCCTGCGCAATCCGTTCGATGAACACCGCACCTCCGTCGGTGTCGGCGAATGCTGCTCGATCGCCGCCCAGCGAGAGGGCGTGGGTGAGCTTGGTGCCGAGCGGCGCCTGAGTCACCAACTTTTCGCCGCCGTAGATCCAGATACCGTTTCCCTGCACGTCGGCCACAGCGGCAAGATCACCGACTGCGGCGACTCCGCCAGGTTGCACCGGGCCGGGAGGCAGGCTCGACGCCACCTTCCCGTCGCGCACGAACACCACTCCGCCGCCCATTTCGTTGGTGACGACGATGGTTCCGTCCGAGACTGCGACGGCGTCGTGCGGTTGCCTCCCGACGCCTGCCACCAGGTCCAGAACCGCTCCGCTCGTCGGGTCGACGCTGAGCAATTCGTCGGTCTGTTCGAGCGGAGCGAGCACGGGACCATCCGGTCCGGCGAGGGAGAGATGCCGCGGTGCACCGGACGTCGGGACGAAGGCGCGCTCGGCGCCGGTAGAGGCGTCGAGCAGTCGAATTCCGTCAGGATTGCGTACTCCGACGGCGGCGATGCCCGACGAGGTGACGACGATCCCCTCCGGACCGCCCGCCAGCGGGACGACCGCACCGGCGGGCATCGTCGACTCGGGTGCGGCGGCAGGCTCGGCGGCAGGAGTGGACGCGGGAGGCGCTTCGGTGTCGTTGCTGCACGATGTGGCCAGAACCGTTGCTGTCAGAACGACTGCTGTCAGAGCGACTGCGGTCAAAATCTTCGGTGGGACAAGACCGAGAGCGGGCCTCATGACGTGCCACCGAACTTCTCGTAGTGCAGGGCAGCGCTCAGTGGGCGACGCTCACGCCATCCGAATCGCTCGAGGTCCGGTACCTGTTGGAATTCGGTTACCGGGCCGACGCACAGCCAGGCGATCGGCCGGACGGGGGCCGGGATTTCCAGCAGTTCGGTCAAGTAATCCTCCTGGTAGAACGACACCCAGCCGACGCCGATTCCTTCCGAAATGGCGGCGAGCCACAGGTTTTCGATAGCCAAGACGGCCGAGAAGATGCCGGTGTCGTCGACGGTGGCGCGCCCGAGAATGTGGCGTCCGCCGCGGGACGGGTCGTAGGTGACGACGACACCGGTTCGGCTGGTCTCGATTCCTTCGATTCGGATGGGGTCGAACGTCGTCCGCCGGTCGGCCGGAAGCGATTCGGCGAACGCCGCACGCTTCTCGGCAACGTGAGCGTCGAAGTCTGCCAGGGTCTTCGGTGATCGAACGATCACGAAGTCCCACGGCTGAGTGTTTCCGACGCTCGGAGCGCGATGTGCAGCATCCAGGATCCGTTGCAGTACTTCGTCGTCGATCACGGTGCCGTCGAACTCGCTACGGACGTCGCGTCGCGACTGGATCGCCGCATATACCGACATCGGACTATCGTCGTTCATGTACCGTCCTCAATTCTCCGAGCTCGGTGTGCACCTTCGCCACAGCGGCCGGTATCTCGTCGGCCGGCATAGGACGACCGACGTGGTATCCCTGAGCGTAGTGGCAGCCCATTGTTGTCAACTCCAGCAGTGTTTCGTCGTTCTCGACGCCTTCGGCGGTGATCGTGAGTCCGAGTGCTCGGGCGAGGTCGATGGTGGAGCGCACGATCACGTGGTGCGCCGGGATGGCCGCCATGTCCTTGACGAAGGCCTTGTCGATCTTGAGCTGTTGAACCGGCAACTGCTGCAGGTAGGCGAGCGAGCTGTATCCGGTGCCGTAATCGTCGATGGCCAGCGTGATTCCGAGCGCGCGCAACCCCAGCAGGGCGTCGACGGCTCCTGGTGGATCCGTCATCGCCGCGGTTTCGGTGATTTCGATGACGAGGCACTGCGGGCGTGCTTGTGCGTCCTGCAGCGCGCGGGCAACCTGTTCGACGATGCTGCTGTCGAGAAGGTTCCGGGTGGAGATGTTGACCGATACACGGAGTTCGATTCCGTCCCGGCTCCATGTCTGACGTTGCACGAGAGCCTTGCGAAGCACGACGTCGAGGAGCGGCCGGATGAGGCCGGTGCGCTCGGCCATCGGAAGAAACAGGTCCGGCTCGAGCAGCCCCGATATCGGGTGGTTCCAGCGAAGGAGCGCTTCGACGCCGGTGACCGTCATGGACCGAAGGTCCACTTGTGGTTGGTAGTAGATCTCGAGCCCGTCGTGTTCGATGGCGGCGGTGAGATCACTCAGGAGCAGCAGCTGTCGGCTGCTGTCGCGATCCATCGAGGTCGCGTAGGTCGCGATCCGCGGCTGCACTGTCTTGGCCGACTGCATGGCGAGGTTGGAATGTTGGAGCAGGGCTTCGGCACCGTCGTAGCGTCGGCCGGTGGCGATTCCGATGCTCGCTTCGACGAGGAGCGTCGCACCGCGGACGGTCACCGGGCGCCGCAACGAATCGTGCATCGCGGTGGCTACGGCACGGGCTTGCGCTTCGTCTCCTCGCAGTCCCACCGCGAATTCGTCGGCACCCAGGCGGCCGACGACCCCCCAGACCTTGACCGCGCGGCGCAGTCGGTCGGCGACCGCCCGCAGAACCGCATCACCGATGGTGTGGCCGAACGTGTCGTTGATGTCCTGGAAGCGGTCGATGTCCAGCAGCAGCAGTGCGAGAGGCGAGTCGCCGTCGTCGATCCAGTCTTCGAGTCCGCGTCTGTTGAGCAGCCCGGTGAGGGAATCGGTGTGCGCGATGGCGCGCAGCGATCGTGTCTGGCGGTGCAGTAATCGAAGAAGCTCGATTACTCGCACGAAGACGAGACAGACCAGCACCGTGGCGCACAGGACAAGGCTCCAGCCCCAGTTCGCCACAGGCTCGCCTCGCGCGAGCAGGATGACCATGGCCGCGGGCGGCGTCAGCGCGGCGACGGTGAGCAACACGACTGTGGGCGTGCCGAAGGACGCGGCCGCAGTGGAACTTCGCCCGCTCGGTACGTCCGGCGTCAACATCCGCATCGACGGATGCAATGCTGCGGTGCCCATCAGCAGATAGAAGGACAGGTAACCGACATCGAGAATGTTCGGTCCGGTGGATGTGAGCGCGATCGAGGTGACGTTCGATGCGGTGTCGGCGACCAGCACCACGACGAGCGCGACCGTCATCAACCGAAAGGAGAGGCTCTTCCATTGCGTGGCTCCGATGAAATGGACGAGTAGGCCGAGTAAGTACACGTCCATGGCCGGGTAGGCGACGCCGATGACGCCTGCGGTGGTCGACAGGTCGGCGTTGGGATGGACGACGAAAACCCACAACAGCAACCCGAACGCGATCATCACGATGGAGCTGTTGACGATGTAGCCGAGTTCGCCCCGACGCCAGTGCTTACGGACGAGAAGAAACAGCCCCGTTGCGAGCACCGGGTAACCGAGCAGGTAGATCACGTCGGCGATCGATGCTGTCGCAACGTGACCGTCGACATCGGTGAGAGTCAGATATGCCAGGTCGCCGATGACCCACAATCCGCAGCCGGCGGTGGTCAAGATCCACGGCACGGCGAAGTCGGGTCGATTCCTCCGGATCCCGGCGACCATCGTTGCAACCGACAACAGTCCGATTCCGACGAAGACGGACTCCGACCAGATACCTGGTGGCACCAGGAAGTAGGCGACGCCCACCAGCCCGCCCAGGGCCGGAAACAGCCACCATTTCACGGGGTGCGTCCTCCCTACGAAGCGCCTTGGAGTGTTCGAACCTCCTCAACGGTGCCACATTCGGGTGCCGCGGATCATGTACAACGCCGAAACGCGAGTGCCGAATCGCGAGTACCGAACCGTCGATGGCGGCGAGACGAGCATCCGCAGGCGCCCGGGAAGACCATCGTGGCCGGCGGTTCAGGGCAGTAGCTGGTCGATCAAGGTGTTGCTATAGATCCGGTGTGGGTCGAGCGCGTTGTAGGTCGCCCGGGCGGTGTCCCAGTTCTCGGTGCCGGGGACACCCTCTCGGTAGGTGTTCGGCAGCGTGGTCTCGATGACCGCTGCGTCCTTGTAGGGGAGCTCGGTGCTGAAGGCCCAGCCCTTGGACCACTCGGGGCGGAACGTCGCCCGGTCGCCGACGTAGTGACCGCGCATCCATTGCTCCATCTCGCGATAGAACGCGAACATCCCCGGCGTTCCCGGGACGCCGAGGACATTGAGCCAGACGGCGGTGTTCCACTCCGGATGGTCGGGCCGCGGCCGCATCGCGGAGATGGTCGGCGGCCCTGCCGAGTCGACGACGACATCGGCCGGGTCGTCCATGCCGCAACAACGAATCTCGACGGGGCCGTTGATGGGGAACTGACCGATGGACTGATAGTACGAGGTGCGCTCGTGGAACCACTGCGTGAAGTCAGCGATCACCTGAGCGACGTTCGCTCTCGAGGTGATGACGGCGCCGCCTCCCTCGGTAAGCAGGAGTGTGCTCGGTTTGATGTAGAACTGTACGTCCTTGGCCCATCCCCAGAGGTCGTTCGATGCGGTCGCGGCCAACCCCGCAACCGTCGTTCCGTAGAAGACCTGCCCGAAAGCCGGTGCAATGAATGTATTTCCGGCAGTGATCTGCCCGATCAGGTCGGAGGCGATCTCGGGGAGGTTGTCGGAGAAGATGTAGTTGTACGGCCCGGACACCTCGCGTGCCGTCGCCGGTTTGTTCGGGCAGACCGACCACACCTTGAGCCAGGGATTCTCCGTGAAGGGATACCAGATCGCCTCGACTCGTCCGGTCTCGTCGAGATACTTCTCGAATGTTCGACCCGAAGCACCTGGTGCGCCGAACAATTCGCGCCAGCCGATGTCGGTGTAGCTCTGGCATCGCATCTTCGGATTGGCGCCTGCCTGCATCGTCACCGACGTCAGGAAGGTACGGCCCAGGTGCGCGAGGAGTGGCGTGATCTCGGATTCGGAGCGGTCGAACGTTCGCAGCCCATAGGCGGATCCGTCCCACACCACGGCGGTCAGCGACGTGACGAGATTGCTGAGCGAACCGTAGGTCGTTCCGGGCACGGGGGATTCACCTACCGCAGGCACTGCAGCCCCGTGCGCATCGACGGCGAGAGCGCCCGCCACCGACAACACGCCAGGAGCCGGGACGCTGACCCAGCCGAGCCCGTTGTCTTCCAGCTGCTGCAGAATTGCCTCGAGGGTAGCGCCCGCGCCTGCGGTCACGGTGCTTGCAGCCGGGTCCACCGCGATGCCGTCGAGGTGAACCATGGTGTCGACCAGGACTGTTCGGTCGACGTTCTCGCCGTTCACGATGGTCAGCGGGGTCCAACCGTGCATGGCCCCGCGAGGGCGAATGCGATAGTTGTTCTCGTGTGCCCAATTGGCCAGTCGTACAACGTCGTCCGGGGTCACCGGCGAACAGGTCCAGATGGCGTCGAGAATGATCTCTTTCGACCAGTTCTGGTAACGCTGCTGATAGAGCGGGATTCCGGCCGGAAAGTTCGGGGGTGCAGGGATGGTCGTTTCCGAACTCCCGAAAGGGGCCGCACCGGCGGGAACTGCTCGCACTACCGATGCCGCAGCGACGGCACCTGCCGTTGCCGCGATGAAGGTGCGGCGATTGAACTCTGTCACTGTGTCTCCGTCTTTCTGGTCTCGATCAGCGCTTCAGGACGACGTCGGTGAGAACTGTAGCGCCGCTGCGGTCGGGAATTGTGACGCCCACCATCACGTGGTCCGCGTTGTCCCAGATGCGGCACTCCAGCGTCTCGCCCGGGTAGACGACGCCCGCGAATCGGGCGCCGAAGGCTGTGGTCGGTGCGCCGGGAACGGCGTCGGTCACCGCTCTGCACACCATCGCGTAGGTGCACAGACCGTGCAGTATCGGGCGGGGAAACCCTGCGGCTCGGGCGAATTCGGGACTCGAATGCAGTGGATTGCGGTCTCCGCACATCCGATACATCAGCGCTTGCTGAGGAAGGATCGGAACCCGCACGACGGCGTCGGGTGATCGTTCGGGGAGAGCGTGCGTGTGCGACGGGCCGCGCTCGCCGCCGAAGCCACCCTCGCCTTTCGCGAAGATCGACGAGCGTGTCCGCCACAGTTCGGTACCGTCGGGCGCGGTCGTCGTCGATTCCTGGACGATCACCGCGGCGCTGCCCTTGTCCCAGATATCGGTGATGCGGGTGACCGTTCGCGCTCGGCCTGCCGGTGGTATCGGCCCGCCCACGGTCACTTCCTGGCTACCGTGAACCACGCGGGCGAGGTCGATGTCGATGCCGGGGAACTTCACCTGCGGTACCTCGGTGGTGTGGAGGGTCGCAGCGACCGTGGCGAACGTGGGAACAACCCGGGGTTCGACATCGTCGAGGTAGCCCAGATCGTGATCGTCCAGCGGAGTGGAACCGGCACCGATCGCGAGGTTGTACGCTTGCACATCCGTTGCCGTCCAGCTGAACTCGACCGGGTCGAGGGTTGCACCGAGAGCGAGACCTTGATCGATGCTCACTGCGGCCCTCGGGCGATCATGTCCAGTACGGCGAGGTAGCCGAAGGTCATCGCCGGTCCGATGGTCGCGCCGGGGCCGGCGTAGGTGTGCCCCATGACCGGGGCGCTTGCGTTGCCGACCGCGTACAACCCGTCGACGACGGTGCCGTCCTCGCGCAACACGCGGGCGTCGGAATCGGTGACGAGTCCGCCCTTGGTGCCGAGGTCGCCCGGCACCATCTTCACAGCGTAGAACGGCGGCTTGTCCAGGACTCCGAGGCTCGGGTTCGGCTTGTTGGTCGGGTCGCCGTAGTACTTGTCGTAGCCGCTCTCGCCGCGGCGGAAGTCCTCGTCGACACCGCTGCGCGCAAAACCGTTGAAGCGCTGGACCGTTGCGGTGAGTTCGGCAACGGGAAGCCCGGTCTTCTCGGCGAGCTCCGAGATGGTCTCGGCCTTCACGACGATCCCTGCTGTGGTCCAGCGTGAGGGGAAGGCCTTCTTGGGTTGCAAACCCGCGAAGATGTAGCGATCCCGGTAACGCTGGTCGATGATCATCCAGGTGGGAATGTTCTCGCCCGGTCCGTCGCCGACGCCGAACTCGCCGCCGTACATCGCATGGACAGCCTCGACGTACGGGGCTGCTTCGTTGAGGAACCGTGCTCCGGAAGCGTTGACCATGATGCCGCCCGGCAGTGTGCGCTCGGCGATGCAGAACCACGGACCGCCGGTCAGTGGAATCGACGGGCCCCACCACGCGTCGTCCATCAGATCTACCGCAGCGCCCAGCTTCTGGCCGGCGCGGATGCCGTCACCGGTGTTGGCGTCGGCGCCCACGGTCCAGGCCGTACCGATGGGCTCACGCTGGTACTGCTTGCGCATGTCCTCGTTGTGTTCGAATCCGCCCGATGCCAGCACGACGCCGAGGCGTCCCGAGATGACGCGGCCGTCCGCGACGGTGACGCCGGTGACCCGTCCGTTCTCGATGTGAAAGTCGACCATCGGGGTGTTCAGCAGCACGGGCACGTGCGCGTCGGCAAGCCCCGCTCGTAGTGCGGCGGCAAGGGCCTGACCGCGTCCGAGCAGGTGCTTTCCGGTGAGTTTTGCTGCCATCCAGCGCATTCCGACGCGAAGTACCCGCGCGATCCCCCTCGGGTGACGCCGGATCAGATTGATCGTGCGGTAGTCGGCCTGGGTGAGCACCACGTTCAGCGGCGCTTTTCCGTAGTCGGGTTCGAGGTTGTTCACTTCGTCGCCGAGGCACTTCGCATCGAAGGGGGTCGGTTCGACGGATCTGCCGCCGACGCGCCCGCCCGGTGCTTCGGGGTAGTAGTCGGAGTATCCGGGAACCCACTGCATCTTCAGTGGCGAGTTGCGCAGGACGAAGCTCAGCATTTCCGGACCGCGTTCGAGATAGGTATCGATGCGTTCCTTGGAGACGACGTCGCCGATGATCGCGTGGAGGTAGTCCCGCGCGGCTTCAGGGGTGTCGTCGACGCCGTCGGCCACGAGGGCTTCGTTGTTGGGAATCCACACTCCGCCGCCCGAGCGTGCGGTCGATCCGCCGAAGTGAGATGCCTTCTCGATCAGCACGACGCGTTGACCGTTGTGGGCTGCGGTGAGCGCTGCGGTCATCCCGCCTGCACCGCTCCCGACTACGACGATGTCGTATTCCTGCGTACTCATGTAGAACACGTTATAGAATGATGACACCGACAGTCCATGCTTTCTGCCAGGAAGTATTGATAGATTTCCGGTTGTAAACCAAAACACGTTCCAGTTTTGATGGAGGTTCTTCAGTGACGGGGTGGGATCTGCATACCGACGTGGTGGTCGTGGGTTTCGGTGCGGCCGGTGCGGCTGCTGCCATCGAGGCTGCCGAGGGGGGCGCCGAAGTCGTCGCGATCGACCGGTACGCGGGCGGGGGAGCCAGCGCCATCTCCGGTGGTGTCGTCTACGCCGGAGGAGGAACGTCGATACAGAAGCAAGCGGGGGTCGAGGATTCTGCGGATGCCATGTTCGCCTACCTGAGCAAAGAGGTGGGCGATGCAGTCTCGCTGAAGACTTTGCGCCGTTTCTGCGACGAGAGTCCGGCGATGATCGAGTGGCTGCAGGACCGGGGAGTTCCGTTCGAGGCGTCACTGTGTCCGTACAAGACGTCGTATCCCAGCAATCGGCACTATCTGTACTACTCGGGGAGCGAAGCCGCGGGCGAGTTCAGGCAGGTCGCAACACCTGCGCCGCGAGGACACCGCGCCAAGGGCACGGGCACGTCGGGCAAGAAACTCTTCGCCCCGCTGGCGGTATCGGCGACGCGGGTGGGGGTGCGTCTGCTACCTCAGAGCCGAGCGTGCTCGCTCGTAGTGTCCGACGGCAGGGTCGTCGGCGTGGAATTCCGGTCACTGGCGGATGCCCCTGCGCGGATTCGTCTTCTGCACAAACGAATCGGGCTTCTGTCGGCCAAGCCTGGAATCTATGCCCCGCAGTTTCGCTACCTGCTGGAGCGCCGGCTCGCACACCTCGAGAAGAAGTACGCCACGGTGCTGCGCATCGAGGCGCGCCGAGGAGTGATTCTCGCTGCCGGAGGATTCGTCGCGGACCGGACGATGATGAAGACTCATGCACCCGCCTATGCCGGTGGCATCGCGCTCGGCACCGCGGGAGACGACGGTAGCGGAATCCAATTGGGTACCGATGTCGGCGCAGCAACCGACAAGCTCGGCAACATTTCGGCGTGGAGGTTCATCGTCCCGCCGGTACCGTTTCTCGGGTCGCTGCTGGTGAACGAGGCAGGTGAGCGGATGGTCGACGAATCCCGTTACGGGGCTGCGCTCGGCCAGGCGATCGTCGAGAAGGGCGCAGGGCGTGGGTGGTTGGTCGCCGATGCCGCTTTGGTGCGCGAAGCCAAGAAGCAGCTTCCTTCGCAGTCGATGTGGTTTCAACGAGTCCAGAACGCAGGTCTCATGTCGACGGCGAAGCGCGCCGACACCATCGAGAATCTTGCGCGCAAGGTCGGAATCGATCCGGTGGGGTTGCGCGCAACGGTGGAGCGACACAACGAGGCACTTGCCTCGGGCACCCCCGATCCGTTGGGGAAGCACGACGATTTTCGACGGCCGGTGGTGGAATCACCGTTTGCGTTGTTCGATGTCGGAATCGCGGAAGCGTCGGGTTTGTCCAAGATGATGAACCCGTGTCCGATGATCACACTCGGCGGTCTTGTCGTCGACGAGAACAGTGGCGAAGTAGTCGATGGTGCCGGGAACACCATCCGGGGGCTTTTCGCTGCGGGGCGAACCGCCGTCGGACTGTGCTCGAACTCCTACGTGAGCGGACTGTCGTTGGCGGACTGCATCTTTTCGGGCCGTCGTGCAGGCGCGCATGCGGCGGAAGGTGTGCAGCGTGTCGTCGACGCAGAGTCGATGTGATTCTGCCGTTGTTGTCCTCGGGTGCCGCTGCGGTGCCCGACCAGAGAGAGGTGTGCACCGTGCTGTCGACGCAGACACGATCCGAACTGGCCGAGCGGCTTGCCGTCGCGGAATCGGCGCGGTCGCCGATCGGACCGCTGGTCGAGAACCAACCCGATATGGACGTCGTGGACGCCTACGAGATCCAGCTGATGAATATCCGGCGCAGGCTGGACGGGGGAGCGAGGATCGTCGGCCACAAGGTCGGGCTGTCCTCGGTGGCGATGCAGCAGATGATGGGGGTCGACGAACCGGACTACGGTCATCTACTCGCGGATATGGAAGTGTACGAGGATGTTCCGGTCGCGGCGTCGAGGTATTGCTTTCCTCGTGTCGAGGTCGAGGTGGCGTTCGTTCTCGGGGCCGACCTGCCGGGAGAGGGGTGCACGGTCTCGGATGTGCTCGCAGCGACCGCCTACGTAGCGCCGTCGATCGAACTCATCGACAGTCGCATCACGGACTGGAAGATCGGACTGTCGGACACCATCGCCGACAATGCCTCGTCCGCCGGATTCGTGCTCGGTAAGGAGCGGGTACGGCCGTCGGAGATCGACTTGCTGACCATCGACGCGGTGCTCTATCGCGGAAGTGAGCGCATCGCCGAGGGGAGAAGTGATGCGGTGCTGGGCAACCCGGTCACGGCGGTGTCGTGGCTCGCCCGAAAGGTTGCCGGGTTCGGTGTTCGGCTGAAGGCCGGTGACATCGTGCTACCAGGATCGTGTACCCGCGCCATCGATGCGCGCGCCGGCGATCGGTTCCGTGCCGAGTTCGCCGGGCTGGGAACCGTCTCCCTCGATTTCGTCGAATAACGGAAGGTACGTCATGGACAGAGCAACTGTCGCCATAGTGGGTTCGGGGAACATCAGCACCGATCTGCTCTACAAACTGCAGAGGTCCGAGTACCTCGATGCTCGATGGATGATCGGAATCGATCCGGCCAGTGAGGGATTGAAGCGCGCGCGTTCCTTGGGTCTCGAGACGAGTTCCGACGGTATCGACGGGCTCTTCGGGCTCGACGAGAAGCCGGACATCGTGTTCGAGGCGACGTCGGCGTACGTGCACCGCGACGCCGCCCCGAGATATGCGGAGGCGGGGATTCGGGCGATCGATCTGACGCCCGCTGCCGTCGGGCCTGCCGTTGTTCCACCGGTCAACCTCGATGCGCACCTGGATGCGCCGAACGTCAACATGATCACGTGCGGTGGTCAGGCGACCATCCCGATGGTGCATGCGGTCTCTCGCGTCGTCGAGGTGGCCTACGCGGAGATCGTCGCGTCGGTGGCGTCACTGTCGGCAGGGCCTGGCACCAGGGCGAACATCGACGAGTTCACCAAGACGACGAGTCGGGGGATCGAGGAGATCGGCGGCGCGCAGCGCGGGAAAGCGATCATCATCCTCAATCCGGCCGACCCACCGATGATCATGCGAGACACGATCTTCTGTGCGATTCCGGTAGACGCGGACACCGATGCGATCGCAGAATCGGTGTTCGCGATGGCGAAGGACATCGCGGAGTACGTTCCCGGGTATCGACTGCTGAACGACCCGCAGTTCGATCCACCGTCGGAGATCTCCGGTGGGTTCGCGAGGGTCTCGATCTTCGTCGAGGTCGAGGGTGCGGGAGATTTCCTTCCGCCGTATGCGGGAAATTTGGACATCATGACGGCCGCTGCGACGAAGGTCGGCGAACGAGTTGCTCAGCGAATGATTTCTCGGGGAAGTGTGGAGGCGGAGGTTCGATGATCAGAGTTACCGACACATCCTTGCGGGACGGTTCGCATCACAAACGGCATCTCTTCACCGCCGACGATGTCGAGAACATCGTCCGTGCGCTCGACGGAGCGGGGGTGCCTGTCATCGAAGTGACACACGGCGACGGGCTCGGCGGCTCCTCCTTCAACTATGGATTCTCGAAAACTCCTGAACAGGAGCTTATTTCGATCGCGGCGACGACGGCGGTGCGCGCCAAGATCGCCTTCCTGATGCTGCCGGGCCTCGGCGTCAAGGACGACATCGTGGCAGCGCAGGGAAACGGGGCGTCGGTGTGCCGAATCGCCACGCATTGCACCGAGGCAGACGTGTCGGTTCAGCACTTCGGGTTGGCGCGTGAGCGTGGACTGGAGACCGTCGGGTTCTTGATGATGGCCCACAGTCAGCCACCGGAGGCTCTGGCGAAACAAGCTCGGATCATGGCAGACGCCGGGTGTCAGTGTGTGTACGTGGTGGATTCGGCCGGGGCGCTCGTGCTCGAGCAGGTCACGGATCGGGTCGCGGCCCTGGTCGCCGAATTGGGCGACGATGCTCAGGTGGGCTTCCACGGTCACGAGAACCTGGATCTGGCGGTGGCGAACTCGATATGCGCGGTCCGCGCCGGGGCGCAGCAGATCGACGGCAGTGCCCGACGGTTCGGCGCCGGTGCAGGCAACACTCCGGTCGAAGCGTTCGTCGGGGTGTGCGACAAGCTCGGGATCGAGACCGGAATCGACTTCTTCGCGATCGCCGACGCCGCCGAGGACGTGGTGCGTCCGATCATGCCCGCGGAATGTCTGTTGGATCGGCAAGCGCTGATGATGGGGTACGCCGGTGTCTACTCGAGCTTCCTGCGGCACGCCGAGCGACAAGCGGAGCGATACGGGGTGTCGTCCGCCGAGTTGCTGGTACGTGCAGGCGCACGGAAGTTGGTCGGAGGGCAGGAAGATCAGCTGATCGATATCGCCCTGGAATTGCAGCGGGAGGCTGCCGCGCCGGTCGTGTGATCGAAAGACGTAGGCGACGCACCTGTCGTCGATGCGTATTTCCGCGCCGGTAGGGTCGAGACTCGGGTCGGGACCCTCAACGCGGAGTTAGTGATCAGTGACGAACGACGACGACATTCACGGCTCGGTCGTGGCCGCCGCAATCGATGTCGTGGACGACACCGGGTGCGAATCGGCGTCTCTCGCGACCATCGCCGAGAGATCGGGGCATTCGGAGTCTGCGGTGGTCGAGATCTTCCCCGATTTCGCGGCGTTGATTTCGGCGACCGTGGCATGGATGTTCGGCGACGTCGCCCACTACGTCGGCTCGCGGATCGACGAGCAGCCGGACGGTCTGCCGAAGATCCAGACCTATATCCGGGCGATGAACAGGTATTACTTCGACAACCCCAAATACCTCCGCGTCGTCGCCGAGGTTCTCGGCGGCGGAATCGACGGTGCGCCGGGTGATCGGACGCGTGAGCGTCGGTGGCAGGCTGTCGCGGATCTGTTGTCCGATGGCCAGCGCCGCGGTCTTCTCGGCACGTTCGATACCAGGGCGGTGGCGATCGTCATCGGCGGTGGAATCGACGGCCTGATCACCGAATGGACGATGGATCCCGAGTTCGATCTCCTCGGCGGCACCGAAGAGTTGGTCGCGATGGTCGAGTCGCTGACCAAGGGCGCGGTGTTCGACGCCTGATCCGTCGTGACGGTGGGTGATCGCCTGAAGCCGACTGTCCGCGGCCTACTTCACGTGGCGTGCGGGCTCGGTGATCCGGCGTTTCGGTGATCCGGTGTTCTGGGAAATCGAGTCTCTGGGAACCCAAGAAAGCCGGGTCTCGTCCAAGCCAGTTCTCGACCTTCCGCAGTTCGACCTTCCACGTCTCGACGAGCGCGTCTCGGCAACCGGCATCTAGGCACCCCGTGTTCAGGCGGCCCTCGGTTCGATCACGCCCGTCTCGGCAGACAGATCTCGGCATCCCGTGTCTCGGCATCCCGTGTCTCGGCCACCGGTGTCTCGGCCACCGGTGTCTCGGCCACCGGTGTCTCGGCCACCGGTGTCTCGGCAACCCGTGTTCAGGCGGCCTTCGGTTCGACCACGCCCGTCTCGGCAGACAGGTCTCGGCATCCCGTGTCTCGGCAACCGGCATCTAGGCAACCCGTGTTCAGGCGGCCTTCGGTTCGACCACGCCCGTCTCGGCAGACAGATCTTGGCAACCGGCGTCTCGGCAACCGGCATCTAGGCAACCCGTGTTCAGGCGGCCTTCGGTTCGACCACGCCCGTCTCGGCAGACAGATCTCGGCATCCCGTGTCTCGGCAACCGGCGTCTCGACCACCGGCATCTAGGCAACCCGTGTCCAGGCGGCCCTCGGCTCAACCACCCCCGTCTCGGCCCGCAGATCTCGGCATCCCGTGTCTCGGGGGTTCACGGATTCGGCAACTCGCGGTTCTACCACCTGCGGTTCTACCACCCAGGTCTCGACCACCCCACCGTTCGGCCGCACACTGCTCGGCGTTTCGTCTACTCGACGGTGTGCCGGTGGGGCGGTCGAACATTTCTGGACGCCCGTCGACCAGCCGCTCGGTCGACCAGCCGCTCGGTCGACCATCGACTCGTCCTGCCAACTCCGCGACGCTTGTCGCCGCTTCGGCCACCCCTTGCTTTCTCGTGCGTCCCCGATAGTCAGCCCAGGTGAATTCATCAGGCTGCGGGTTTTCGTCGTCGGTGGTAGCTGGGCCGGGGTTGTCGTTGGGGATCTTCACTTGCCGGTGGGATGACGGTGGGGTGTCCGTCGCCGCCGAGGGCGATGTCCCAGCCTTCGTTGTGAATACGTCGGTGGCACGCGGTGCAGACGAGCGCGAGGTTGGTGATATCGGTGTTCCCGCCGTCCTCCCAATAGACGATGTGGTGGATCTGGCACCAGTCGGCTGCTCGACCGCACATGACGCAGCAGCGGTCGCGGAGGGTAACGGCTCGGCGTTGTTCCGGTGTGGCGAGTCGGACCGTTCTTCCCATTGCGAGTGGAACGTCGTGCTCGTCGACGATGAACGGCGTCAGGTCTGCGTCGCAGGCGAGGAGTCGGGCCAGGCTAGTGCTGATGGCGTGGGTCCAGTCGAGGTGAAACGGCCAGTCAGGGTCACCCCTCTCGGGTCCCGAAGATCTGCCGCTGCCGTTCTGGTCCCTGCCGTTCTGGTCCCTGCCGTTCTGGGCGCCGTCACCAGGTCTGGTCACCAGGAGGTCGCTGAGGCGGACGGTGACGTTCACCGCCGCCGACGCACCTCCAGATCCGCCGCTGCGGCCGCGCTGCGAGTTTCGGTCGAGCATCTGGGAGAGCGCATCGCTCAGGCGACGGGCATGACTCCGCGAATCGCGGGTGCCATCGGGTTCGGGGTGAGGTTTGGCCAGCGGCGTCAACGTCGCCCGCAGCTTCTCCGCGAGCACTGTATCGATGTCACCCTTGAGGCTGGTGCGCCCGTTGGCAAGGAGGAACATCTCCAACTTGTTGAGCGCGACATTCTCCGATACCGGAACCGGCGGCGGCCCGATCTTCAGGTCAGCGGGCTTGGGGTCGCCTGGGTGCTCGGCTTGATCGTCGGGCACGGGTGGGTCGTTGGGCTGGCCACGTCGGCGCCGGCGTTCCTCCCAATCTCGCCGTTCTTGTTCTCGGCGTTGCTGTTCGCGAACCTGTGCGTCGTGGCGGGCGCGGGCTTCGCGAGCAGCCATGACAGCGAGTGTCTGAGTTTCGACCTTCACGGTGTGCACGGTTCCGACGAGCGCGGCATCGAGGAGCAAGCGCACGACGTCGTGCATCCGTTCGGCGGTTATCGTGGAGTCGGCGGTCTTCACCGTCCAGTATCCGTCGTGGATTTCCCGAACATGCGCGATATGGATGTCTCCGGCGCTCAGAGCGGCGTGAACGGTGGGCCAGCCGGTGAGCCACGCGGAGACGTCGAACTGCTTCTCGCCGTTGCCTACTGCGATGCGGGTGCCTGCAGCGAGCCAGTGCGCCGGAGAAGAATGCCCTTGGGCGAGGTTCAAGCCTCGGCGGGAGAACTGCGCCAGTAGAGCGTATTTGTCTGCGGCGAGTGTGTTTTCGGTATGGCAGATCTCGACGATAGCCGAGACGACCTCCTGATCGGAGAGCGCGTCGGCGCTGCGGTAGTCCCCCAACTTCTGCATGCGGAGGAAGGTACAACGACCCACCGACACATTCGGTCGAGAGCTCTACCTCTTCGGCTCGTACGTCATCGCCACTGCGCCGGAGCCGAGTTCGGTCTTGTCCACGAGCACGAGGTCGACGTGTTTCGAAAGCCCGGCGAACAAGGTTGGGCCGCGTCCGGCCAATCTCGGGTGCACGACGAATTCGTATTCGTCGATCAAACCGAGTTCGGCGAGCGCCATCGGAAGCTGCACGCCGCCGACGAACAGCCCGTCACCCGGCGCGCTCTTCAGTTCGGAAACGGCGTCGCCGAGGTTCCCCTGCACGAGTTCGGCGTTCCAGTCGACCGTCCCGATCGTGCTCGACACGACGTACTTCTTGGCGGCGTCGATCGTCAACGCGAAGGGGTCGTCCGTTTCCGCTCCAGCGGACTGCCGGAACGCGGATTCCATCATCTCGTACGTCACACGGCCGAAGAGGAGAGCATCGGCCCGGCCGATGTTCGCGGCTGCCCGACGGTGCATGTCCTGGTCCGGGGTGATCGCGGTGTGGTCACAGCAACCGTCGAGCGTCACGTTGATGGAGTACCTGAGCGGTCGCATAGCGTGAGAGTACCGATTCACTGGTCCGGAACGGCCAGGATTCCTTCCATCACTGCGTGGTCGATCGAATCCTGCATACGCTGGCACGAATCACTCGTCGCCGAGTTTCCTCCCTCGCGAAAGACCGGGCACGAGTCGGCGGGCTTCGACGTCCACTGCACCGAGGTCTGCTTGAAACTGTTCTTGCGCACGAGCACACACGTTCCACACGTCCGGCATTCGACGGGCGAGAGCCTCGAATCCAGATAGTTCTCCTGGTCCCGGACGGTCTGCGCATGCACATCATCAGCGCGGCTCGGATTGTCGGCGAAGTCAGGAGCTTTCGCCCACCTCATGCGTCTGCTTTCTCCGCTGCCTGCTTGGCCAGGTTCTCCTCGACCTCGTGCTGCCACGCCTCGTTGGCCTTGGTGGTGTCGACCTCGAACTCGAATCGGCTCTTCATCTTCTCGTCGACATCGGCGACGTCGACGTAGAACTGGTCGTACCACCGACGCAACTGATACACGGGTCCGTCCTCCTCGCACAGGAGTGGATTGTCGATCTTGGTCTTGTTCTTCCAGATCTCGACGTCCTGAAGGAACCCGACACTGATGCCCTCGGTGAACTTCTCGGCGAGCTTCACCGCGGTCTTGTCGTCGATTCCTGCAGGTTTTTCGACGGTTATGCCCCACTGCAGCACAAACGAATTCTGATCTATCGGGTAGTGGCAGTTGATCAGAACGCTCTTCACCTCGTATCCGCCGTAGATGTTGATCAGTGGGTTGATCATGTAGGACGGCCCGAAGTACGACGCCTCGGACTTGAGCAGCGTGTCACCGCCGTATTGCGACGCCATGCCGATGTCCGGTCGGCCTTTGGTGTTCAAGTACTGCGAGGCGATGTGTCCTTCGAAGACGTTCTTGAAGTACGTCGGGAACGCGTAGTGGATGTAGAAGAAGTGAGCCATGTCGACGACGTTGTCGATGATCTCGCGGCAGTTGGCACCGTCGATCACCATCGAGTTCCACGTCCAGTCGGTCCACCCGTCACTGAACGCACCATCGATCCTCGGGATGGTGACGTCCGCGGGCGGCGGGTTGTTCTCGGCATCGTTCCAGACGAACAACTGCCCGTTCTGCTCGAGAGTCGTCCACGTACGCGTTCGTGCCAGCGGCGGTACACGTCGGGCGTAGGGAATCTCCGTGCATTTGCCGCTCGCACCCCACCTCCAGTCGTGGAACGGGCACGCGATGGCGTCGCCCTTGACGGTGCCCTGCGTCAGATCGCCTCCCATGTGGCGGCAGTAACCGTCGAGCACGACGATCTTTCCCGACGATTCGGCGAAGACGACGAGTTTGGTGCCGAAGGCCTGTACGGCATGAGGAGCGCCGTCCGTGAAGGACTTCGTCAGGCCGAGGCAGTGCCAGCCCCGCGCATAGCGGGTCGGCGTCTCGCCCACGTCGATCTCACGGATCCTGGCCATGCTTACCCCTTACGTTCTTCTCGTTCGAGCTACTAGAACACGTTATAGAATTTGGCAAAGATTGGCTAGTGAAAGCGTTGGAACAAGTTCTCGACACTGACCGGAACGTGTTCTAGTCTTTGCTGAGTACCCACTGAAGGCAGGAGTAGGCAAAAGTGACTCACGAGGTAATGGAGAGGCTCGACGCCTTACTGCCGGCACTGCGCGAACGAGCGCAGGAAACCGAGGATCTGAGACGGCTTCCCGACGAGACGGTCAAGTCTCTGCAGGAGACGGGTTTCTTCCGTTTGCTGCAGCCCGCACAATGGGGCGGCTACGAGGAAGACCCGGAACTGTTCTATTCGGCGGTCAAGAAGATCGCGAGTGCGTGCGGGTCGACAGGCTGGGTGTCGTCGATCATCGGCGTCCACAACTGGCACCTGGCACTGTTCTCGCAACAGGCGCAGGAAGACGTGTGGGGCCACGACACCGACGTCCGCATCTCGTCCTCGTACGCACCGATGGGCGCAGGAACCGTCGTCGACGGGGGATACCGCCTCTCGGGCGCATGGCAGTGGTCCTCCGGTTGCGACCATGCAACCTGGGCGATGCTCGGAGGCCCGGTGATCAAGGACGGACGTCCCGTCGACTTCGTGACGTTCCTGGTGCCGCGCGAGGACTACAGCATCGACGACGTCTGGAACGTGGTCGGTCTGCGCGGAACCGGCAGTAACACCGTCGTGGTGGAGGACAAGTTCGTCCCGACCCACCACGTTCTCAGCTTCAAGAAGATGAACGACCACACCGCCGAAGGCCTGGAGCGAAACTCCGCACCGGTCTACAAGATGCCATGGGGCACAATTCATCCGACAACCATCTCGGCGCCCATCGTCGGAATGGCCGAGGGTGCGTACGCGGCGCACGTCGAGCACCAGGGCAAGCGCGTCCGCAAAGCGTTCGTCGGGGAGACCGGTAAGGACGACCCGTTCGCGAAAGTTCGAATCGCCGAGGCTAGCAGCGACATCGACGCGGCGTGGCGTCAGTTGTCCGGCAATGTCGCCGACGAGTACGCACTGTTGAAGGCGGGCAGGGAAGTCCCGATCGAGCTTCGGCTTCGTGCCCGTCGAGATCAGGTTCGAGCAACGGGCCGAGCGGTCGCGTCGATCGACTTGCTCTTCGAGAGTGCAGGCGCCACCGCTCTGCAGAACGACGCTCCGCTGCAACGTTTCTGGCGCGACGCCCATGCCGGCCGAGTGCACGCCGCCAACGACCCCGAACGTGCGTATCAGATGTTCGGCGGCGGCGAGTTCGGCCTCCCACTCAAGGACACGATGGTATGACCGCGGTGGCCGAGACTCTCACCTACGAATCGACGTCGAGATTCGCGCAGGTGCGCGACGATCTGACACTGCACTATCACGAGGCGGGAGTCGGGAACGACACGACGATCGTGCTGCTGCACGGAGGCGGGCCTGGCGCGTCCGGCTGGTCGAACTTCGCCGCCAATATCGCCGTTCTGGCGCAACGGTTCCACGTCCTGTGCGTGGATCAGCCAGGGTTCGGCCGATCGGACAAGCCGACCGAGCACCCGCAGTACTTCGTGCACAGCAGTTCTGCCCTGAAAGATCTGCTGAATCACCTCGGTATCGAGCGGGTGCATTTGCTCGGCAACTCGCTCGGCGGCGGCACGGCGGTGCGCTTCGCGCTCGACTATCCCTCCATGGCAGGGAGATTGGTGCTCATGGGCCCAGGTGGGTTGAGTATCAACCTGTTCGCTCCCGATCCCACCGAAGGCGTGAAGAACCTCGGTAACTTCGCCGCGCCTCCCGGGCCGTCGAAGGAGAAGCTCGCAGCGTTTCTCAAAGTGATGGTGTTCGATCAGTCGATCATCACCGACGAACTCCTCGAACAGCGTTACGCCCAGGCGTCGACTCCCGAATCCATCGCCGCCATGAAAGCGATGGGAAAGTCCTTCGCCGGAGCCGATTACGAAAAGGGAATGCTCTGGCGCGAGGCGTACAAACTCCGTCAACGTGTGTTGCTGATCTGGGGCCGCGAGGATCGCGTCAACCCGATCGACGGCGCCCTGGTGGCCCTCAAGACGATTCCGCGAGCGCAGCTTCACGTGTTCGGGCGGTGCGGTCACTGGGCGCAAGTGGAAGTGGCCGACGAATTCAACCGACTGACCACTGCATTCCTGACCGAGGGGAGCTGAAGCATGGGTATCCGATCGCTGGCCTACATGCGAATCGAAGCGACCGACATGGATGCCTGGCGCCACTACGGGTTGAAGATTCTCGGCATGGTCGAAGGGAAAGGCATCGTTCCCGACGCGTTGTATCTGCGGATGGACGACTTTCCGGCCCGCCTCGTGATCGTGCCGGGCGAAAGGGATCGCCTGCTCGTCTCCGGTTGGGAGACGGCGAACGCCGCTGAGCTGCAGGGAATTCGGTCAGCGCTCGACAGCGCAGGCACCCCGTACAAGGAAGGTACCGCGGAGCAGCTTCAGGACCGCCGAGTCGACGAACTGATCGTGTTCGAGGATCCGTCGGGAAACACGCTGGAGGCCTTTCACGGAGCTGCGCTGGAGCATCGCCGACTCGTGAGCCCGTACGGTCACCGCTTCGTCACCGGTGAGCAGGGTCTCGGGCATGTAGTCCTCTCGACGGACGACGACGAGGCATCGCTGCGGTTCTACCGTGACGTTCTCGGTTTCCGACTGCGTGATTCGATGCGTCTGCCACCGCAGATGATGGGGCGCCCCGCCGACGGACCACCGGCCTGGCTTCGGTTCTTCGGCTGCAATCCGCGTCATCACAGCCTCGCGTTTCTGCCGATGCCGACGCCGAGTGGCATCGTGCACCTGATGATCGAGGTCGAGAACTCCGACGACGTCGGGCTCGCGCTCGACCGTGCGTTGCGCAAGAAGGTGCCGATGTCGGCCACCCTGGGACGACACGTCAACGATCTGATGCTCTCGTTCTACATGAAGACCCCCGGCGGCTTCGACATCGAATTCGGCTGTGAGGGAAGACAGGTCGAGGACGAGTCCTGGGTGGCGCGCGAGAGTACCGCGGTGAGTCTGTGGGGCCACGACTTCACGGTGGGAATGAAGTAGTGACCGGGCTCGATCCCCGAACGTTCCGCACCGTCCTCGGGCAGTTCTGTACCGGGATCACCATCGTGACCACGACGGAGCAGGGCACTCCCGTGGGATTCGCGTGCCAGTCGTTTGCTGCGTTGTCGCTCGATCCGCCGCTCGTGTTGTTCTGTCCCACAAAGTCTTCGCGGTCATGGGCGGCGATCGAGCGAACCGGCGCCTTCGCCGTCAACGTGCTGGGGGAGAACCAGCAGGAGACGTGTGCACGGTTCGGCTCCCGCGAGCCGGACAAGTTCGCCGGAGTGCAGTGGACTCCGTCGCCGCTCGGTTCGCCGGTCCTCACCGGAAGCTCGGCGCACATCGACTGCACCGTCGAGACCGTCCACGACGGCGGCGATCACCACATCGTCATCGGCCGCGTCCACTCGCTCGGCGAGATCGACGGCGATAGGCCGCTGCTGTTCTACCGCGGCCAGTACACCGGCATCGAGCCGGACAAGACGGTCCCGGCTCCGTGGCGCGACGACCTGGAGGCATTTCTGACGGCGACGTCGTCGGACACCTGGTTGTAGCGATCGCCGTGGACCCCGAAAATGCTGTGGAAACTGCGGCCGGAGCGGATTAGCGTCATACATCGTGATCACTTTCCGCCAGGTCGAACCTTCGGATTACACACTGATCGGGGAGTGGTTGTCTCATCCGCACGTGGCGCGTTGGTGGAATCAGGAGTTCACCGCCGAGGCGATCGAACGAGACTTCGGGCCGGTCGTGCGGGGCGAGGAACCGGCGGAGAATCTGCTCGCGCTCGAGGACGGCGTTCCGTTCGCGCACGTACAGCGGTGCCGATGGATCGATTACGAGGAAGACATCGAACCGTTGAGGAAGTACGTCGACGTTCCCGACGACGCCGTCACCATCGACTACCTCATCGGCGAGCTTTCCGAAATCTCGAAGGGCCGAGGACCACAGCTGATTCGCGCGTTCGTGGCGGACACATGGATGCGCTATCCCGACTCGAACACGATCATCGTCCCGGTCGCGGCGGGTAACCGTCCATCGTGGCGGGCGTTGGAAAAGGCCGGTTTCCGGCGCATCGGCGAGGCTTCTCTGACGCCGGACAACCCGATCGATCCTCCGCTTCACTACGTGCAGCGGTTGGATCGAACCTGATTCTCGGAACACACCTGCGGTGCGGCCGCCGGCGTCGACCCGTGAGCGTCCCACCGTCGACCTGACCGTGCCGTTCTCGGATCCAGCGTGGACAATCAGCCGATGGAGATTGCCGTAGTTCTCGTCGTGCTCGCGATCGGTGTGCTCGCCGGCGCTGCGCTCGCCGAGCGTCTGGACGTGCCGCCGCCCCTGCTGCTGATCGCGGTCGGTGCCGCGGTGTCCTACATCCCCGGGGTACCGGAGGTACACCTCGAGCCCGAAGTAGTGCTGCTGGGACTTCTCCCGCCGTTGCTCTATGCCACCGCGATCCAGTCCTCGCTCGTCGACTTCAACGCCAATCGACGCTCGATCCTGTTGCTGTCCGTCGTGCTCGTCATCGTGACGACCTTCGGAGTCGGCGCCATCGTGCACTCGATTCTGCCGGACATCTCGTGGCCTGCAGCACTCGCGATCGGTGCGGTGGTCGCACCGCCCGACGCTGTTGCCGCGACGGCCATCGGTCGAAGAATCGGATTGCCGCGACGCATCGTGACGATTCTCGAAGGCGAATCCCTCCTCAACGACGCGACGGCCCTCGTCGCCCTCAGTACGGCCATCTTCGCGCTCGGACATTCGGTGCAGGCCTGGCGCATCGGTCTCGACTTCGCCATCGCGGCAGGTGGCGGCATTCTGGTCGGTCTCGTCGCCTTCTTCGTCGTCGCCAAGCTGCGCAAGCAGCTCACCAATCCGGTTCTCGACACCGCAATTTCCTTCATCGTCCCGTTCGCGGCGTATCTCGTCGCCGAGGAGATACATGCGTCGGGAGTTCTCGCGGTGGTCATCGCGGGCCTGCTCCTCGGCCACAAGGCTCCGATTCTTCAGTCCGCGCAATCGCGCATCGCCGAACGCATCAACTGGCGCACCATCGCCTACATCCTCGAGAACGCGGTCTTCCTGTTGATCGGACTGCAGGCGTCGTGGCTCCTACGCGACGTCGGCAAGAGTGAGTTGCCGATCACCACGATCGTGGGCGTGTGCGTCGCGACGCTCGTGGGCGTCATCGCGGTGCGAATCGTGTGGGTGTTCGTCGCTCGCTTCGCGCTGATCCACCCGGGGGCTGATACCTCGACAGGAGTCGTTCCCGGCTGGCGCTACACCCTTCTTCTCGGCTGGGCAGGCATGCGCGGAGTGGTGACGCTCGCGGCCGCCTTCATCATCCCGGTGGGAACGGAGTACCGCGAGATACTGCTGCTGATCGCGTTCACCGTCGTGGCCGGAACCCTGTTCATCCAAGGCCTCTCGTTGCCGGTGCTGGCCAGGCGGCTCGAGGTTCCCTCGCCCGATCCCGCAGACGATGCGCTGGCTCGTGCGACCCTGCTGCAACAGGCGTCGAAAGCCGGTTACAAGGCGCTCGACGCGCTCGACTACGAGGATCCGCACGGCGTGGAGGCATTGGTTCGCCAGCGCGTCGATCAGCGAAACTTCTCCGCCTGGGAGCGGCTCGGCACGACGGCCGATCAGGAGACGCCGAGCGAGCTGTACTCGCGGGTGAGGCTGACGATGATCAATGCCGAGCGGGCCCGGATCCTGGAAATTCGCAGCGCCGGGACGGTGCCGTCGGAAATCATCGGCGAGGTGCTCGCGATGCTCGACGTGGAGGAATCCATGATCGACGTCGCGGATGAGGCGCGCAGCGACATCAGGACGGCCAACGCGCAACGTACCCATCCCGGGGTGGTGTGCGACGAGCTCGACCGGTACCCGGTGATCGAGATCGTCTCCGACGGCACCTGCCACGAGTGCATCAGGGACGGCACCGAATGGGTCGCTCTGCGGCAGTGCAGCGCATGCGGCCACGTCGCGTGCTGCGATTCCTCGCCGAAGCAGCACGCCACGGTCCATTTTCACGATTCGGCGCACCCCGTCATGCAGTCCGCCGAGCCCGACGAGAGCTGGCGGTGGTGCTACATCCACCACCTCACGGCCTGAACGGTCTGCTTGTCGGACTCTCGTGCGAACATATGTTCGTGATCATGCACGCCGACCTCGACTCGTTCTACGCGTCGGTCGAACAGCGAGACGATCCCCGGCTGCGCGGCAAGCCGGTGCTCGTCGGCGGCGGAGTGGTGCTCGCGGCAAGCTACGAGGCGAAGGCCTTCGGTGTGCGTACCCCGATGAGCGGGGCTGCGGCGCGGGCGCTGTGCCCGGGTTCCATCGTCGTGCCGCCGCGCATGGACGCCTACCTGGAGGCCAGCAAGGCCGTGTTCGAGATCTTCCGCGACACCACCCCGCTCGTCGAGGGGATTTCGGTCGACGAGGCATTTCTCGATGTCAGCGGACTCGGCAAGATCCGCGGCACACCGGTCGAGGTCGCCGCGCGACTACGTCGTGAGGTGAAGGACAAGGTCGGGCTACCCATCACCGTCGGCATCGCGACCACCAAGTTTCTCGCGAAGGTGGCAAGCGCCGTCGGAAAGCCCGACGGCCTGCTGCTGGTCGAACCAGGCCGTGAGCTCGAGTTTCTGCACCCGTTGAAGATCGAAAGGCTCTGGGGTGTCGGCAAGGTGACCGCCGAGAAGCTTCACGCCTTCGACATCGTCACCGTCGGGGACATCGCCTCGCAGTCCGAGGCATCGATCGTCTCCATCCTCGGCAAGGGCGCAGGCCATCATCTCTACTCACTGGCTCACAATCGCGATCCACGTCGCGTGCAGACCTATCGAGGCCGCAGCTCCATCGGTGCCCAGCACGCACTCGGTCGTGGTCGAAAATCGACGCGCGACATCGAAACCTCCCTCATCGCCCTCGTCGATCGGGTGACGCAGCGGATGCGTGCGGCAGAGCGCACCGGCCGAACGGTAGTGCTGCGCTTGCGTTTCGACGACTTCACCAAGATCACCCGCTCGCACACATTGCACCGCGCGACGGCGGATACACAGGACATTCTCGATGCGGCTCTGTCGCTGCTGCGTGATGCAGGCTCGCTGATCGCCGATCGTGGAATCACCCTCGTCGGCGTCACGGTCGGCAACATCGAGCGCAGTGGCGCCGAGCAGTTGGAGCTGCAGTTCGAGCAACCTCAGGATGCACCGAGCGCGTCGGCTCTGGACCTCGCGCTTGACGGTGTGCACACCAAGTTCGGCAAGAAGGCACTCACGCGTGGGGTCATGCTCGGCCGCGCCACGGACCTGTCGGTGCCTCTACTTCCGGACTGACAGTGACAGCCGGAAATCTTTCGGCATCAGCGTCAGGCGTTCTTCGATTTTCAGTCGATAGGCCGGATCCACCTGGAAATCGAACTGCTGCAGTATCTTTCCCAGAACCAGCACGGCTTCGTGGATCGCGAACTGCCTGCCGATGCAGGCGCGCTCACCGGTTCCCCATGGTTTGTAGACGTGGCCTGGACGCGCGCGAACGTTGGCCGAGAGGAATCGGTCGGGATCGAAGGCGTCGGGATCATCGCCCCAGACGGGATCTCGATGAAGGCCAGGGATGAGCACGAAGGCCCAATCGCCCTTCTTCATTTCATGGAGACCGCCGATGCTGGTGTCTTCGCGAGCTTCGCGGGCGAAAGCGGGAGCAGTCGGCCACAAGCGCAGGGTCTCGTCGAGCACGCGCCGGACGTAGCGAAGTTTGGGAACCTGCTCGAACTCGGGCTGCGCCGAACCCCACACCTCGTCCACTTCGGCCCGCGCGGCGGCGAGAACCTCCGGATTCCGCGACAGATAGTAGAGGGCGAACGACAAAGCACCCGAGGTGGTTTCGTGGCCGGCGATGAGGAACGTCAGTATCTGCTGGCGAATGTTGACCTCGCTGAGCGCATTCGGGTTCTGTGAGTCGCGGGCAGCGTCGAGCATGATGTCGAGTAGATCGCCCGACCCCGACGTGCCGGAGTCTCGACGTGTGCGAACGATGTCGTCGAGCACCTCGGCCAGGTAGCGCTGGTTCTCGGCGTTTCGACGATCGGCCCTCTTGAACACGATGTCCGCGAGCCAGGGTACGGCGACGATCTCGCGTCGCTGATTGTGCGAGAGGACCCCGACCATTGCGTCGACGAAGGGGTGCGGCCGCTCGCGGGTGAACGAGTCGAAGCTGTAACTGAATCCGGTGCGGCCGATGGTGTCCAGCGTCAATTTCGTCATGTCGGGAGAGACGTCGACGACGTCGTGGGAACGCCAATGCGTCATCAGGTCGCAGGCTACGTCCAGCATGATCGAGTGGTAGCTGCGCATTGCACTCTGCGCGAACGCCGGGCGCAGCAGATCGTGTGCCTTCTGCCAGTTGGGCTCGTACGAATGCGCGGTGAAGAGGCCGTCGCCGCCGATGGATCTGAGTCCTTCGATGGCGGGGGAGACATGCTTGACGAACCGATCCTCGTCGCACAGCTCGCCCACGAGGTCGGCGCCGGAGACCAGGACGTACTGACGTCCGAAAACGACGCGCTCGAATATCGGACCCAGTTGACCCGCAAGAGCGATGGAGTCCTGTACGGGGGTGGAGGCATGGGCACCGACCACGTCGCCGATGAGAGGTAGACGCCGGGGCGGATGGGGAAGTGCGGCAGTTCTCCGTGCGACGTCGACGACCATGGTGACCCTTTCGCTCGCTATTGAACTCGGATGCAATAGTGAACCTACTCACTACTGAACCGGTGTCAAGTAGTGCCCCGACGGAGACCGTTCGCCGACGCAGTAGCATTTCGAAAGAGATGACCGGCCCCCGAAAGCGACTGTCACCCGATCAGCGCAAGACACAGCTCCTCGACATCGGGTCCCGCCTGTTCGCGGACAGGCCCTACGAGGACGTCTGGATCGAGGAGGTCGCCGATCTCGCCGGCGTTTCCCGCGGGCTGATGTACCACTACTTCCCGTCGAAACGCGATTTTTTCGCCGAGATCATGCGCGTCGAGTCTGCGCGGATTCTGGAAATGACGGCCCCCGATACGTCGTTGCCCGTCGCCGAGCAAGTGGCAGCGGGACTCGACGCCTACATCCGATACTCCGTCGAACACGAGCACGGCGTCCGTGCCATCAACCGCGGAGCGATGATGGGTGACGCGGAGATCCAGTCGATTCTCACGGCCGAACTCGACCTTCAGCAGGAACGAATTCTCGCGGCACTCCCCGCGGAGATTCGCGACGACGAGGTGGTCAAGGCGGCGCTGCGCGGATGGGTGTCGTTCGTGCGTACCGTGTGCGTGGATTGGCTCGATCGCAAGACCATCACCGCCGCCGATGTCAGGGGCTTGTGTTTGCGAGCACTCGAGGGGCTTCTCGGGCCGTAGGAAGCCGAAGCACATGCGCCGGAGGGGCTGCTCACCGGCGCGAGCAGGACTATCGTGGCGGGCATGTGCCGAAACATCACCACTCTGCGCGGTCTCGAACCGCATGCAACGGACGAGGAGATCGAGGCTGCTGCCCGGCAGTACGTCCGAAAGATCAGCGGCGTCCAGAAGACTTCCGACGCGACGCGTGAAGCATTCGAGATCGCCGTCGCCGAGGTGACCGCCACCTCTCATCGGTTGCTCGACGCGCTCCCCGAGCGCAGGCAGCCGCCGCCCACCGTACCGCCGCTTCGCCGCCCCGAAGTGCAAGCGAGAATTGCTGCAGCGCAGGCGAAGTAACGCCTCAGCTCGGCAACCACGCGGATCGATCCACGCACGCCAGGGCCGAGGCACCTGCGTAGCGGGCCTCGCGTCCCAGCTCTGCTTCGATGCGCAACAACCGGTTGTACTTCGCTGTGCGGTCCGACCGCGACAGTGAGCCTGTCTTGATCTGCCCACATCCGAGCGCAACGGCCAGATCGGCGATGGTGGTGTCCTCGGTCTCGCCCGACCGGTGGGAGACGACGGCCGTGTATCCGGCCTCTGCAGCGATGGCAGCAGTCTCGAAAGTCTGCGTCAGAGTGCCGATCTGATTGACCTTCAACAGTATCGAGTTTCCGATTCCCGCTCCGATGCCCTCGTTCAGGAGTGACGGGTTGGTGCAGAACACGTCGTCGCCGACGAGTTGGCAGCGCTCGCCAACGGCTGCGGTGAGCTGTATCCAACCGTGAGGGTCGTCCTCGGCGATCGGGTCCTCCATCGACATGATCGGATAGGCGTCGAGCAGATCTCGCAGGTAGGCGATGTGTTCTTCGGTGGTTCTGACGGTGTCATCGGCGCGGTACCGGTACGCACCGTCCGTGTAGAACTCCGACGCTGCGGGATCGAGGAAGACTGCGATGTCGACGCCGGGACGGTATCCGGCCGATTCGACAGCTGCCACGATGTAGTCCAGAGCTTGCTCGGCAGAGCGTAGATCGGGAGCGAAGCCACCTTCGTCGCCGACATTGGTGTTCTCGCCTGCGGCAGCGAGTCTGGATTTCAGGGTATGGAATATCTCCGAACCGATTCGCACTGCCTCGCTGAATGTTTCGGCTCCGATGGGCGCGATCATGAATTCCTGGAAGTCGAGCGGATTGTCGGCGTGAGCCCCTCCGTTGAGGACATTGAACATCGGCAGCGGCAGCATCCTGGCGCGTGCGCCGCCGAGGTAGCGGTACAGCGGTGTGTGATGCGCCGCCGCCGCCGATCTGGCCACCGCGACCGAGACGCCCAACGTGGCGTTGGCGCCCAACCTGGCCATGTTCGCTGTCCCGTCCAACGTGATCATGGCTCGATCGATCGATGCTTGGTCTTCGGCCTCCATGCCGACGATGGCGTCGGAAATGTCCCCGTCGACATGCGATACCGCGGTGAGAACACCCCGACCGTGAAAGCGGGTGCTGTCGTTGTCGCGAAGTTCGATCGCTTCCCGCGTTCCCGTGGACGCCCCCGACGGCACGCTCGTCTGCCCGATCGAGCCGTCCTCCAACTCGACGGTGACCCCTACCGTCGGGTTTCCGCGGCTGTCGAGTACTTCGTATCCCTTGATCGCTTCGATGCGTGTCACCGAATGTCCTTCCCTGTCGTGAATTGTGTGCGGCCCGATCAGTGTGTTGGTTCGGGGCCTGGCATCGGTAGAGCGCATTCGGTCGGGAGGCCATAAGGTCGACTTATGGGCTTGTCGTCGAGGGTCACCGATCTCGGACCGTTCGAGCTGTTGGACACGATCGCGGCGACGGGCAGTATCGGTGCATGCGCCCGGCACCACGGCTTGTCTCAACCTGCCGTCAGCATCCGCATTCGCGGGCTCGAACAGCGGCTGGGGCTGCGCCTGCTCGATCGTCACCCCCGCGGGGCGACGCTCACCGAAGCCGGCCGGATGGTGTTGGACTGGGTGCGCCCAGCGTTGGATGCGGCCGCACACCTCGACCAGGCGCTCGATACTCTGACGGGTGAATCGCCTGCGCATCTGACGCTGGCCGCCAGTACGACCATCGCAGAATTCTTCTTGCCCACGTGGTTCGCGACACTGCGTGAACGTTTGCCCGGCACGAACGTGAGCCTGTTGTGCCACAACAGCGCCGATACCGTCGAGTTGATTCGTCGTGGCGCTGCCGAGCTGGGATTCGCCGAAGCCGGCCATATCCCCGCAGCGTTGGATCGCTGCCCTGTGGTGAGGGATCGACTCGCCGTCGTGGTGGCTCCGAATCACCCGTGGGCCTCGCGCGAAGCAATCACCCCGGTGGAACTGTCCAGCGCGCCACTGATTCTGCGCGAAACCGGCTCGGCGACGCGGTCCGTCCTTCACGACCGACTGGCGGCACTACCGGTTCCACTGACCGTGGTTCCGGCGATGGAGCTGACGTCGGCCACCGCGATCAAGAACGCCGCGGCAAGCGGACTCGGGGCTGCGGTCCTCAGCGAATTGACCGTCCGCGACGAACTGGCCGACCGAACACTCGTCGAGGTGCCCGTTCCCAGCCTCACGCTCGAGCGCAACCTGCACGCCTGCTGGCGTCGAAACCATCGGTTCAGTGCGGCAGCACGCAATCTCCTGGAAATTGCCACCACCCACGTCGAGCGGTCGGCGCCGCTCGGGCTGCATCGGTGAGGCGAGTATCGCTGCGGCACAGTCGGCATCCGTATCGGTGAACGCTCTCGTCTATGCTCTGGCGTCATGCAGCAGGGGGAGAGCAGGAAGCTCGGGACAGGGGGCTATACGTGTGCGTTCTGGTTCGGTCCGATCGGGCTCGGCTACGTCATTTTTACCGGTCTACCATGGTGGACATGGGTGTTGGTGATCGGCGTCGACATCCTTGCAACATATTGGTGGTGGCGCGGCAGCCTCCGCAGTAGGCAGTGGCCGGTACTCGGCGGGAGTCTTTTCGTTCTCGGTCACCAATGCCAGGCGTCACTGCCGACGTTGGAGACGACGCGTTGGAGCACCGAGATGGTGGTGGCGAAGTCCTCGTCGCTTACCCCCTGCATGCGCTCGCTCTGCAGCATCGTCTGTACCTTCGCTCCACGTGCGAACGCCGCGGTACCGGATTCCGTGGGGTGAACGATCGAGCCGTCGACGGCGATCCAGTTCTTGGTCGTCGCGGTGTCCAGCGCGAGTGCAACGGCGTCCGGTGTGTCGTTGTGACCGATGATGTCGATCATCTCGGTTCGATCCATTCCAGCCGGATGTAGTGAAAGCTGATGCAGCACCCACCATTCGGGTTGCGACATACCGATATCCGCGAGTGCGCCTCTGGTGCGTGCGATCACCGCTGCGCCGGCGCGTGTGGCCCAGAAACCGATCGGTTGCCGTGCCGCTGGTTGCATTGGTTTCGTTGTCATACCGTCGACGGTAGAACCTCGACCTAGATCGAGGTCAACCCACGACGGAGAGATACTCGCTGTAGAACAGGGCCATTCCGAGAGTAGATCCGATGGCAGCCAAGAGCCACAGTCTGATGATCACCGTCGTCTCGGGCCAACTGGCGAGTTCGAAGTGGTGGTGGATGGGTGCCATCCTAAACACTCGTTGCCCGTTGGTGCGGAACACTGCTACCTGGATGACGACGGATGCAGCCTCGGCGACGAACAGTGCTCCGATGACCACGGCCAGCAGTTCGGTTTTCGTGACGATGGTGAGACCGGCGAGCAGACCTCCGAGAGCCAGAGACCCGGTATCTCCCATGAATATCTTGGCAGGTGCGGCGTTCCACCAGAGGAAGCCGATGCACGCCCCCGCCGCGGCCGAACACATCAGCGCCAGATCCAAAGGGTCGCGGACGTCGTAGCAGCCGATCCGCGGATCGATCTCGCAGGATTGGCGATACTGCCAGAACGTGATGACGGTGTAGGCGGCGAGCGCCAAGGACATGGAACCGGCAGCGAGACCGTCCAAACCGTCCGTGAGGTTCACGGCGTTGGACCATGCAATGACGAGGACGGAGCAGAACAGAACGAAGACGATCGTCGGCATCGAAGCGATGGCGAAATCGCGAACGTAGGACAGATGGGTGCTTCCGGGGGTCGTGCCGTTGCTGTCCGGGAATCGAAGGACCAGCACGGCGAAGACGACAGCGGCGCCGATCTGTCCGACGTACTTGGCCTTGGCGGTCAAGCCGAGACTTCGCTTCCTGCGAAGCTTGATGTAATCGTCGAGGAAACCGACACCGCCCAGCGCCGTCGTCAACGCCAGGACCAGAAGCCCTGACACCGAGGGGCCTTCGGCGTCGTAACCGATGCCGATGATGTGAGCACCGAGGTATCCGGCCCACAGCGCGGCGAGTATCGCCACCCCGCCCATCGTGGGTGTCCCGCGCTTGGACTGGTGACTCGCGGGACCTTCGAGCCGGATTTCCTGGCCGAATCCCTGACGCGAGAACTGCTTGATCAGGATCGGGGTCAAGAGAATCGATACTGCCAACGCGATTCCGCCGGCGAACAGAATCAGAATCACGTCGGCAATTTCATCGTGCAGTCTTCCCCCATGTTCGTTGTCGGTTCCCCGCAGAACTGTGCCAAACAATGGCGTCGATCGCGACTGTCCGGGGCCACCGGAGATCTATCTGTTACTTCGGGGCGCCCACCGTCGCAGCGAGTTATCGTTCGGCAACCGTCAGCGAGTGCTGTCCGGTGGCACCTCCGGCAACCCCTCGCTGGCGCGAAGTTTCTCCGCCATGGAGCTCAGAAGGTTCTGCGATTCCTCGGACAGATCGAATGCTCGCGCCGACAAGCGACGAAGGCCGTACCCCTGAAGTCGGGTCACCAGTTCGAGATCGTTGTCGATCTTCGCGGCATAGATGTCGTTGAAGAAGTAATCGGGTTTCACCTTGAAGAAGCGCGCGAGTGCTGCGACCGTCTCGTCGGACGGATTGGTGCGTTGGCCGGATCGCAGCTGCGAAATGTACGGCTTCGATATCTGGTGGCCGATCTCCACGAGCGCATCGGCTACTTCGGCGTTCGTGTGGGGCTTACGGCCTGGCGGGTGCACTGCGTTGAACAGACTGTTCAACCGTGCCGCGAAGTCTGCAGGCATCGGGATCTACTCTCACCCTTCTCGACAGAGCCGAGTCGTCTCGATCGCGACCCAGCAATAATAACGAGTAGGTAACCATATTCGGCGGCGACTAGCTGATTCGACGCGTCGAACGGCGGATGGTTCACGTCCCGGCGAGACCGAAGCGACGCTTATCGGACCGATTGCCCTGTTTTGCGGCAGTGTGTGTCATTCGAACGATCTATTCGATGCCCGGTGACCACTATCGTTACCGAAAAAAGGTTGCTGAAAATTTGCTGATGATGTCTACTGAGGCGGGATCGCGATCTACCGGCGTGTCGTATCGATGATAGGCGGGAGACTCATGGGGGATGTAGAGCCGAGCAGTATCCGTCGGCGCACGTTCGAGGCCGCGCACGGGACGATCGAAGTAGATCAACCGTTGCTGCGCGCCGTGCTGTCCTACGCCCCCGGCGAGGACGGGGCAGCGCCGCCTGCACTGGAGTGGCTCGCTCTCGCGTCGGCGTCCGGTTCGGGTGTCGTCCGGATGCGACCGACTTGTGCGTCAAGCCTCGCCCCCGGCGTGCCGGGGCCCTTCGGTTCGACGTTCTACGTCGGAGATCACTTCGAGGTCGTCGTGCCGCGGCGTGCCGACGGCGAGGGCGCACTGATGATGCTCAACTTGTTGGATGCCACCGCGCCTTCCCGGTTCGAGTTCGACACCGTGCTGCCCCACGGCTGGACCATGCGAATCGAGCGCGACGGGTCGGTGACGATACTCGACGACGGATCGCGCGCACAGATCTATGTGAGTACGCCATGGGCCTTCGACTCACACGGGCGCAGACTGCCTGCCCGATTCGTCATCGAAGCGGGCACGCTCGTGCAGCAGATCGACGTGCCTGCCGGTACGTCTTTTCCGGTCCTGGTCGACCCGGACCCCGACGCCGTCTTCACTGCCGACGGACATCTCGTCACCGAAACATGGTCACCGCGTTTGGTTCCCGACGCTTCCGACATCTCGCCGGGGTCGTAGCTACATTCGCTCGATGATGGTGCCGGTGGCCAACGCGCCGCCGGCGCACATCGTGATCAGTGCCGTCGATCCGTCGCGGCGTTCCAACTCGTGCAGCGCTGTGGTGATCAGCCGTGCGCCGGTACTGCCGACAGGGTGGCCGATCGCCAGAGCGCCGCCGTTGACGTTCACCTTGTCCATGTCGGGTTCGTACACCGACGCCCAGGACAGCGGAACCGACGCGAATGCCTCGTTGACTTCGAACAGATCCAGGTCGCCTATCTTCATGCCGCTGCGATCGAGCACACGTGCCGTGGCCTGAACCGGACCGTCGAGGTGAAACTCCGTCTCGGACCCGACCAGGCACTGCGAGAGAATACGAGCCCGCGGGGTCAGTCCGAGTTCGAGCGCCCGTTCCTCGTCCATGAGGACGATCGCGGCGGCGCCGTCGGAAATCTGCGACGACGTGCCTGCCGTGTGCATCCCGTTCTCCATGACCGGTTTCAGCGCGGCGAGCGACTCCGCGGTGGTATCGCGCAGGCCTTGATCGCGTGCGACCGTCGTGCCCTCGACCTCGATCGGGAGGACTTCGCGATCGAATCTCCCTTCCGCCCATGCTCGTTTGGCGTTCGCCTGCGACCGCACACCGAGTGCTTCGAGATCGGCGCGAACGAAACCCCGCCGTCGGGCGATCCTTTCGGCCGCCTCGAACTGATTCGGGAGGTCGATCTCCCACGCGTCGGGCCTCCTCGGTCCTGCGTTCTCCCCGACGTTCGCGCCCAGCGGGACCCGGCTCATGGCTTCGACGCCGCAGGCCATTCCGGCGTCGATCGCGCCGATGGCGATGAGCCCGGCGACGAGGTGGGTTGCCTGCTGAGCGGAACCGCACTGGGCGTCGACGGTCATGCATCCGCTCTGCCAGGGGAGTCCGGCATGAAGCCACGCCGTGCGGGTGATGTTGTTCGACTGCTCACCCGCCTGCGTCACGCATCCTCCGACGACCTGCTCGACGGCGTCGGGCGAGATCCCCATGCGGTCGACGGCGCCCTTCTGGGCCATCCCGAGAAGTTCGGCCGCATGGAGGCCGGACAACCACCCTCCTCGCTTACCGATCGGGGTGCGTACTGCCTCGACGATGACGGGATTGCCCACGGTTGGCTCCATTCTGCTCGGCTTCAAAAGTAGAACACGTTCTCGAACTATGGCAAGCCGTGTCCTTCCCTGCAAGGTGGGGTTGTGTTTGAATGTTTCTAGAACGTGTTCCATGGTCGAATAGCGCCCGGGGTGCACGTCAGGAATCACGGGCGTGCCGCCTGTGGAACGACCGAGAACCTGTCAGGAGACCCCAGTGACGGACGTACACCCGGACCTCACGCGGCCCGATCTGCCCGAGGGCTTCGATCCCACCGACCCCGGCATCTACGAACAACGGATACCGGTCGAGGAGTTCGCCGAACTACGCAGGACCGCGCCGATCTGGTGGTGTCCGCAGCCGCCGACGGTCGGTGGATTCGATGACGACGGATACTGGGTCGTCACCAGACATGCCGACATCAAGGAGATCTCGAAGCGAAGCGACGTCTTCTCGAGCTTCGAGAACACGGCATTGCCACGGTTCAACGACGACATCACCCGCGAGCAGATCGAACTTCAGCGATTCGTGATGCTGAATCAGGATGCGCCGCAACACACCAAGACGCGCAAACTCGTGTCGAAGGGCTTCACGCCGAAGTCGATCAACGGTCTGCGCGACGAGTTGGAACGGCGGGCCAACGAGATCGTGAAGAAGGCTGCCGAGAACGGAACCGGTGACTTCGTCACCGAGATCGCCTCGGAGTTGCCCTTGCAGGCCATCGCGGATCTGATCGGTATCCCTCAGGAGGATCGTCGGAAGATCTTCGACTGGTCCAACGAGATGACGTCTTACGACGACCCCGAGTTCGACATCGATCCGGTCGAGGCGTCGACGCAGATCCTCGGTTATGCGTACCAGATGGCGGACGAGCGCCGGAAGTGTCCGAAGGACGACATCATCACCACGCTCATCAACGCCGATATCGACGGTGATCACATGGCGCCCGAAGAGTTCGGGTTCTTCGTCATCATCCTCGCAGTCGCGGGCAACGAGACCACGCGCAATGCCATCACGCACGGCATGGCGGCGTTCATGGACAACCCGGACCAGTGGGAGCTGTACAAGAAGGAACGGCCGGACACCGCGGCAGACGAGATCGTGCGCTATGCAACGCCGATCGTCGCTTTTCAACGGACCGCAACCGAGGACTTCGACCTCGGAGGCACGACGATCAAGGCCGGTCAGCGGGTAGCGATGTTCTACAGTTCGGCGAACTTCGACGATGCAGTCTTCGAGGAGCCGTACAAGTTCGACATCCTGCGAAACCCCAATCCGCACGTAGGGTTCGGCGGTCACGGCGCCCACTACTGCATCGGCGCCAACCTCGCGCGGATGGAGATCAACCTGATGTTCAACGCCATCGCCGATCATGTCCCTGACATCTCCCGCATCGGCGATCCGCGGCGATTGCGATCCGGATGGCTCAACGGTGTCAAGGAATTTCAGGTCGACTACACCGGTGGGTGCCCGGTAGCCCACTGATGCGACTTCGTCGCATGTGAGTGCGAATACATAACCCGTTATGTATTCGCACTCACATGCGCGGAGCACCTAAAAGTAGGTATCCGCGAACTTCCGCAGCGAATCCTGCTTCGCCTCCAGCGGGCCGTCGAATCCGATTCCGTCGAAAACCCACGGAACGGTGATGATGTCGGTGACGCCTGCATCCTCCAGCTCCGCGTAGCCGTCCTTGCCGAACCGGTCGATGCAGACCGTCTGAATCTCGTACGGCAGATGGGCTTTGCCGTACTCGGTGCGCAATTCGCGTAGTCGCGCGATGACGGAGACCAGATCATCGAACTTGATCATCGCCGACGTCCAACCGTCGCCGACGCGTGCCGCGCGCCTGAGTGCCACGTCGGTGTGCCCACCCACGTAGAACGGCACCGGTTTGGTCGGCGTCGGGCTCATCTGCAGTTTGTCGAAGTCGTAGAACTCGCCGTGGTGTTCGACCATCCCGCCGCCCAGAATGAGCTTGATGACCTCGATCATCTCGTCGACTCGCTTGCCGCGCTTTTCATACGGGACACCGCACCACTCGAATTCCTCCGGCGCCCAACCGATGCCGACACCGAAGCCGAAGCGGTCACCCGTCAGCGCTGCCACCGACCCGACCTGACGCGCGAGGAGCACCGGGTTGCGGGACCCGAGTTTGAGCACCTGAGTGTAGAACTCGATCTTCGAGGTCACCGCGCCCATCGCGGCAGCCGCGATCAACGGATCCACCCACGGTGTCTCCTCGTTCCACATTCTCGAACCGTCGGGTGTGTACGGGTAGTCGGCGGATTGGGTTTCCATGTAGAACAGTGAGTCCGGAAGTGCGATGGAGGTGAACCCGCACTCCTCGGCTGTTCGGGCCAGCGCCGTCAACTCGTGCAACGGCGTCATCGCGATTCCGACGGTGTATTTCATGGCTGCTCGCTCCCGACGACCCACATCGAAAAGTATTGTGATCCTCCGCCGTACGCATGGCCGAGTGCTGTGCGCGCACCATCGACCTGATGGTCACCGGCGCGGTCCATCACCTGCATGGCCGACTCGGCGAAACGGATCATGCCCGACGCCCCGATCGGGTTCGACGACAACACGCCACCGGACATGTTGACCGGAAGCCTTCCTCCGAGCGCCGTGTCGCCGGCCTCGGTGACCTTCCAGCCGGTTCCTTCGTCGGCGAATCCGAGGTTCTCGAGCCACATGGGTTCGAACCACGAGAACGGGACGTAGATTTCGGCACAGTCGATTTCGTCCATCGGATCGGTGATGCCCGCGGCCTTCCACAGTGCGGCCGCCGCGTCGCGTCCCGCCTGCGGATTGACCTGGTCGCGGCCGGCGAACGTGGTGGGTTCGGTGCGCATTGCCGTCGCACGGATCCAGGCCACCTTCTTGCCGTCGGACTCGCGTGCGCGAGCGGACTGCTCGTCACCGATGACGATGGCACAGGCACCGTCGGAGGAGGGGCAGGTCTCGTCGTATCGAATCGGGTCCCACAGCATCTGCGACGCCTGAACCGATTCCAGTGTGATGTCGGGCTGTTTCAGATGTGCATACGGATTCTTGCTTCCGTTCAGTCTGTCCTTGACCGCGACCATGGCACCGATATGTTCGGGCGCATGCGATCTGCGGATGTAGGACCTCACGTGCGGTGCGAAGTACCCGCCTGCCCCCGCGCCGACCGGCATGTTGAACGGAACCGGAATCGACAGTGCCCACATCGCATTGCTCTCGGACTGCTTCTCCCACGCCACCGCGAGTACTCGTCGATGGACGCCCGACTGGACGAGCGAGGCGGCGACCACAGCCGTAGAACCACCGACGGACCCAGCCGTATGGACGCGAAGCAACGGCTTTCCGGTCGCGCCGATAGCATCGGCCATGAACAGTTCGGGCATCATGACGCCCTCGAACAGATCGGGAGCTTTACCGACGACGACGGCATCGATGTCGTCCCAGGTGACCTCGGCGTCGCTCATCGCGCGGTCGATGGCTTCCCTGACGAGTCCTGACATCGAGACGTCGTGTCGCTTGGCGACGTAGTGGGTCTGGCCGGTTCCGAGAACAGCGGCGGGTTGCTTGCTCACTTGCTTCCCTCCATGACGACGACCAGATTCTGTTGCAGCAGTGGACCGCTCGTGGCATGCGCCAATACTCGATCGTCGTGTCCGCCGAAGATGCGCCCGGCGGCATGACCGATTCGTTCGAGTCCGGCCGAGAACATGGCATTGCCGACGAGAGTGCCCCCCGAGGGATTGATCGTCGTCGACGCGGGAAGCCACTCGCGGAGGATGAGTTCCTGGTGCGTGAAGGGGGCATGGAGCTCCGCGGCGGAGATGCTCGACAGATCCCCACCGGATGCTTTGAGCGCCGCGTTGTAGGCCGAGGGAGCCGTCGTGAGATCGCGAGCACCGAAATTAGGAGAGTCGACGAGGTGTTCGATGCCGGTGATCCACGCCGGGTTTTCCCGAAGCGATCGCGCACGGTCACCCGAGGCGAGCACGATCGCCGACGCCCCGTCGGTCACCGGAGCGCAGTCGTGCGGGCGGAGGGGGTCGGCGATGTAATCGGTGCTCAGCAGAGTCTCGACGTCGAGCGGTTCGGTCAACTGCGCCAGTGGATGTGCGTTGGCTCGATTGTGAACCGCGACTTCGGCCATCGCTCGTTCGTCCCATTTACCGGCATCGATCCCGAATCGTGCTTGAATCCCGGCCAGCGACAGCGAGTCCGGCCAGAGCGGTCCGACGAGATAGGGGTCCAGTTGGAGCGCGAGGATCTTCTTCAGGTGCCCGGCGGATGACTTGCCGAACCCGTACACCAGCGCCGTCTCCACCTCGCCTGTCATCAGCTTGATCCAGGCCTCGTACAGTGCCCACGCCGCGTCCATCTCGACGTGCGACTCGTTGATCGGCGGGACGGCACCGATTGCATCGATCGCGGAGATGAACGAGAAGGCACGGCCCGCAAGGTAATCCGACGAGCCGGAACACCAGAAGTCGATGTCTGACTTGCTGATGCCCAGTTCGCCGTACAACTGCTGGAAGCAGGGCACCAGCATCTCGACGCCGTTCGTGGTGCCCGGCGTTGCCGCGACATTGGGTGCCTGCGCGAAGCCCACCACTGCGATATCGGTCATTGCTCGCCCCTCAGAGGTGATGCTTGTAGGTGTCGTAGTCTGCGTCGGGCTCGCCCGTCGGCCGGAAGTACTCGATGTTCTCGAGGGTGTAACCCCATTCCTCGCGCGGCTTCCACTTCGCTTCCACGCGCATCCCCATGCGTACTTCTGCCGGATCGCATTCCAGGATCAGGTGCAGGAACGGGATGTCGGCGCCGTCGAGCAGCACGTAGGCCGCAATGTAGGGAGGCTTGATCTTCTGGCCGAGAAACGGAACGTTGACGACGCAGTACGTCGTCATGATGCCGCGATCGGGAAGTTCCACCTGCTCGGCCGTCGGACGCCCGTCGGTGGGATTCGCGCCGCGGGGTGGAATGTAGACCTTGCCCTCCGAGTCGGTGCGGCCGCCGATCAACCGGCCCTCGGCAAGACCCCTGAGGTAGTAACTCTCCTGCGCCGACGCCGAATGCATGTAGTCGAGACGAACCGGGGTGGTGATCATCGTGACGGCGGCGACGTCGGATTTTTCGGGCGGGGTATCGGCGGCACCCGCGCCCGGCAGGAAGTACAGCACGTCGTGAATGTCGCCGACGCGCTCTTCGGCCCACCTGGCGTGGACGCGCATGCCGGTGGACATCGCCGACGAGGTGCCGGCGTCGACTGCGTGCAGCAGGGCGGTATCGGCACCGTCGAGGATGATCAGCGCGTAGGCGAACGGGCGATCGAGAGGCTGCCCGTCGTATGGATCGGTGACCCACGACCACGACTGCACGGTGCCGGAAGATCCGACATCGACGAAGTCGGTGATGGGTTCTCTTGTCACCGAATCGTATTCGGGCGGCGGCACGTAGATGCGCCCGTCGCTTCCGCGTCCGCCGACGATCTGCTTGCGGCGCAAGCCTGCCAAGAACGCCCCGATTGTCGGCCCGACCGAGCGGGTGTAGTCGAAGGCGTTGTTCAGAGGTGCGCTGAGTGGTGTGTTCACCATAGTCACCCGTCGAGTAGAACAGGTTCTTATTATGGTGGCAAGACCCACCGAAGGAAGGCTCTGAAATGAAGCTCGGATTGCAGCTCGGCTACTGGGGTGCGCAGCCGCCGGCGGGGACGGGAGAGCTCGTCGACGCGGCCGAAGCTGCCGGCTTCGACGCGATCTTCGCGGCCGAATCCTGGGGGTCGGACGCGTTCGGTCCGCTGGCGTGGTGGGGGTCGAGAACATCGCGAGTCTCGCTCGGCACGTCGGTTGCGCAACTGTCGGCTCGAACCCCGACCAATTGCGCGATGCACGCACTGACACTCGACCATCTGAGCGGCGGGCGAGCGATCCTTGGTCTCGGCGTCTCCGGGCCGCAGGTGGTCGAGGGGTGGTATGGGCAGCCGTTCGCGAAACCACTGGCCCGGACGCGCGAATACATCGACATCGTGCGGCAGGTTCTGGCCCGCGAAGCGCCCGTGACCAGCGATGGGCCTCACTATCCACTGCCTGCGGGCGGTACGGGGCTCGGCAAGGCATTGAAGCCGATCACGCACCCGCTCCGCAGTGATCTGCCCATCTGGCTGGGAGCGGAGGGGCCGAAGAATGTCGCGTTGGCAGCCGAGATCGCCGACGGATGGCTCGCGATCTACTACTCGCCCCGATTGGCGCCGATGTACAACGAGTGGCTCGACGAGGGGTTTGCGCGCAGCGGAGCCCGTCGTACCCGGGAGAACTTCGAGGTCGCCGCGACGTGCCAAATAGTTCTCACGGACGACCGAGCCGCTGCGATCTCCCAGCTCAAGTCAATGATTGCGCTCTACGTCGGCGGCATGGGCGCCAAGGAAGTCAACTTTCACGCGCAGGTCTACGAGCGGATGGGATACCACGCGGAGGTTGCTCGGATCGGCGAACTCTTCCAGTCCGGCAGAAAGCAGGAGGCGGCCGCCGCCGTGCCCGACGAGATGGTGGCCGAGACGATGATCATCGGTGACGCCGAGCACGTTCGTCGGGAAGTGAAGCGGTGGGAGGATGCAGGCGTGACGATGTTGTTGGTGACGGCGGACAGTGCGTCCCGAGTCGAGGAACTAGGGGCCTTGCTCAAGTAGTAGAACACGTTCTAGATTGTGTGCATGACGGTCGACGGCAAGACTGAAACACGCACGGGTGGATTCTGGAACATCGCGGCGGACGAACCGGAGCGGATCGCGCTGGTGGATCCGCTCGGCGCGGAGTACTCCTATGGGGAATTGTCCTCCGCGGCAAACAGATACGGTCGCGGATTGCAGGAGATGGGACTGCAGCCGGGCGACAGCGTCGTGATGATGCTGCACAACAGCGTCGATCTGGTGGCCTTCTACTTCGCGGCATTCCAGACCGGGCTCTACATCGTCGCCGTCAATTGGCACCTCACCGGACCCGAGGTGGCCTACATTTTGAAGGACAGTGAGGCGAAAGCCTTTGTTGCATCGGAGCGTTTCGCGGAGGCTGCTGTTGCCGCCGCCGACGAGTCGGGGGTGCACGGCCGATTTTCGGTCGGCGTGATCGAGGGGTTCACGCCGCTGAATCGACTGGGCCGCGGTGCCGATCGGCCGGACGTCAGGACGGCGGGTGGCCCGATGCTCTACACCTCGGGAACCACTGGTAAGCCCAAAGGAGTGAGGCGTCCGCTGACCGGTGCCGATCCCGACCAGGTTCCGCTCGCCTCCAGCGGATTCTTCGGGATTTTCGGGATCACGGCATTCGACGACCACGTCCACATCTGCGGCTCTCCGCTCTATCACACCGCGGTGCTGAACTTCGTCGCCATCTCGATTCAGCTGGGGCACAAAGTAGTTCTCATGGACCGCTGGGATCCCGAAGAGATGCTCGCGCTGATCGATCGGCATCGAGTGACGCACAGTCACATGGTTCCCACTCAGTTCCACCGTCTGCTGGCCCTGTCCGAAGACGTCCGCTCGAAGTACGACGTCTCGTCGCTTCGAGTGATGATTCACGGCGCGGCACCGTGTCCGCTCGAAGTGAAGCGGCGGATGCTCGAATGGTGGGGCCCTGTCGTCACCGAGTACTACGCGGCGACGGAAGGCGGAGGCACCGTCATTTCCGGCGGCGAATGGCTCCGCAAGCCGGGTTCGGTGGGAACCGCGTGGCCGAACTCGGTCGTCAAGGTTCTCGGCGACGACGGCGCCGAACTCCCCGTCGGCGAACCCGGCCAGGTGTACATGCGCATGGGCGGCTCGAGCTTCGAATACCACCACGACAAGAAGAAGACGGAGTCCGCCCGCGTCGGGGACCTGTTCACGCTCGGTGACATCGGCTATGTCGACGAGGACGGCTACTTGTTTCTGTGTGACCGCAAGTCCGACATGATCATCTCCGGCGGCGTCAACATCTACCCTGCCGAGATCGAAGGCGAACTGATCACCCACCCCAAGATCGCCGATATCGCGGTGTTCGGTGTGCCCCATGCCGATTGGGGTGAAGAGATCAAAGCCGTCGTACAGCCCGAGGTGGGCATCGAGCCGAACGATGCGCTGACACAGG
Source organism: Rhodococcus sp. (in: high G+C Gram-positive bacteria) (assembly GCF_023264675.1). Taxonomy (GTDB): domain Bacteria; phylum Actinomycetota; class Actinomycetes; order Mycobacteriales; family Mycobacteriaceae; genus Rhodococcoides. The sequence goes on along the minus strand of NZ_JAHFVG010000015.1, from coordinate 274 downwards.
AGATCATGTCCTTCGCGCGGGAGCGGCTGGCGAAGTTCAAACTCCCGAAATCGGTCGACTACACCGAGGAACTACCGCGCGACCCGAACGGGAAGCTGTACAAACGCAGGTTGAGGGATCCGTACTGGCAGGGGCGCCAGATCTAGGCTCCCCTTATGTGCGTGCGAATACATGGCGGGTTCAATCGGTGGTCGCAACGAGCGCCGTGTTGTAGTCCTGCACGAATTCGGTGAAGGCCTTGGTGGGAGTCTTCCATGTCAGGGTCTTGCGTGGG
>NZ_JAHFVG010000063.1 GCF_023264675.1 Rhodococcus sp. (in: high G+C Gram-positive bacteria) | reverse complement strand
CACCGAACCGGCCATAGCCGCCCTCATCAGTCACGACGACATGAAATCACCTACAGCGCAAGGTCGCTCGGCGATTGCCCCTTAGCGCCGGATTTCGTCAATCTGCTCCCCGACCCCCTTCAAGCAGGAAAGCGGCTTCAACGTCAACGCGCACAACAACGACTCCGGCGCGGACGGCCCGGCACAGTTCCTTCCCTCAACTGCTGCACAGGAAGGCGTGGACGGGGACGGGGACGGAAAGCTCGACATGCGCTCACCGGCCGACGCTGCGATGTCGATGGCGTCCTACGACTGCAAGATGCTCGAGCTGACGAAAAAGGCGATGGCTGACGGCCGCCTGCAAGGTGAGCTGATCCCGCTGACATTGTCCATGTACAACTGCGGCCCCGGAAACACCTTGTCCCAGGGCCAGGTCTGCCAGAACGAGGAAACACGCGGCTACGTCACCAACATTCAGAAGTTCGCGATCGAGGAATTCACCGACACGTCCGCACCGGCGGGGCCGATTCCAGGCGGCCCCTCGACGGGTTCGGTCGTCGTCGATGCCGCTCTGAGGTGGCTCGGCACCCCGTATGCCTGGGGCGGCGGCGACGAGAACGGACCGACGCGCGGCGTCCGTGACGGGGGAGTGGCAGATAGTTTCGGCGACTTCAACAAGGTCGGGTTCGACTGCTCAGGATTGGTGAAATACGCAGTCGCGCAAGCGACAGGCGGCCGAACGGTTCTCCCTCACCAGGACCAGATGCAGATAGGCGACTCTCGCGGAACCTCGATCACCAACCCTGCCGACCTGCGACCCGGCGACATCATCCAACCCCACAGCGGCCACATCTTCATCTGGATGGGCGGCGGCAAGGTCGTCGAAGCTCCGCAATCGGGCGATGTCGTCAAAATCTCCGACTGGACCCCGCCGTCCTCGGGATTGGCAGCGAAACGCTTTGCCTGACAGAACAACCCAGACCAGAACATCGCAACCCGATGACCACCCCGGAATGAAGTTTCACCCGAAGAAAGGTAGATCCCAGAAATGACGGTATCCGCAGCCACCGAATGGGAACAGGCCGCAGACGCAGTACGTACCGCCGCTGACGAGTTGCGCACCAGCGACTCCTCAGAGATCCGCGCGTGGGCGAAGAAGAACAAACTGCTCTCGCGCAGCATGTGGCCGAAGGTCAAGCGCGAGTTGGTCAAACAACTCGATCTCGACTACGACGTACTCCGCGACGCGGAAGCGACCAAACGCAAGAAGGAGATCGCCGAAGCCGCCGCCACCGCACCGTTGGTGGAACTGTTCGCCGCAGGTGACGAGCGGGGTAGCTTCGCTGTACTCGGACCGGTCGACGACGCGGCCTGGTACGGGACGTTCCACAAGAACGACACGGTCTTCAAGGAAGGCAACCAGCGCTCGGCAGACGACTCGGCAGCCGGTAAGGCGGTATTCCTCGCCGGCAAAGCACGGGAGGACGCGAACGTTCCCGCGGTGCGGTTGCTCCTGCACATCTCCAATCCGGAGATCGACGGGAACTCCCTCGCCGGTATGGCAGCCAAGCACGGTGTTGCACTCGACCTCGACATCACCGACAACAACCGGGCCGTGGACTGGTGCGAAGAGCCTGGTTACCAGGCGTGGCAGGCGATTCGGTTGTCGGATCTGTTCATCGAGGACGAGTCGTGAAACGCCACCTCGCCGCGCTCGCCGCTGCATCTGCCGTCGCTATTGCCCTGGCCGGGTGCTCCTCGGGCACGGAAGGCACCGCAACCGGCCCGTCCACCACGACGACGGGTGCACGGGCGCAGCAATGGTCCCCGAACGAAACCTCGGCGGCCGAGTCCACGCGGCCTGCGGCCACCGTTCCGGAACACGCGCCCGAACAGGTCGCCATCGTGGACCGCAGCGATCCGGCTGCCGTTGCCGACGCCGTGGTCACCACCTGGTTCACCTGGAACACCGCTGACGATCGCGGACCCAACGACGCGGCCGCCCGCACCGGCGACCTGCTCACCGAACGCTTCCTCGGCGACGTCACCGGAACCACCCCGACCGGAAGCCCCGGCGGTCAGTGGCTCGAATGGGCCGCGAAGGACGCGCAGGTCTGGCCGACGGTCAGCTCTGTACCGAACCAGGGCGCCGTGGACACCGCGACTGCGGTGCACCGGATGTATCAGGTCGAACAGACCGCGATTGCGTCCGATGGCTCCATCGTCGGCGTCGACACCGCAATCGTCGCCGTCCTGGTCGTCAGTCGCGGCGGTCTGTGGGCCGTCGACGACCTCAAAAAGCTATGACCAGCGAGAAGAACGTCCCCGGAACCACCCCCTCCCCGAAAGGAACTCCCGTGAGCGCTCCTGACCCCTACGACGAGCACCAGGACACGTACACCACCGAAAAGGCCGTTGACCTGCGCGGCCAGCGTCTACGCCGGCAATCTCGGCCCGAAGCCGAGACCGCCCCGATCGAGACTCCTGAACCAGCCCCGCAGATCGAGTCAGCCACCGAATCCGGCGATACCGAGTTGGTCGACGAGTCGGCAGGATACGACGACCCGTATGCGGTCGGGCAGGACGCACTGGCAGAGAACGACGAACCCGAATTCGACTACCGGTTCGAGCGGGAGACCAGCGAAGTCGACGACAGCCCCGCAACATGGGGCTGGCGCGGACGTGTCAACGCGGCGGTCGGCATGAAGATGGCGCCGAAGCCTGACTCGGCGGAGGTGCGGTTCCGCCAATCCGTCACCCGAGTCCAGCAGCCGCTACCCGGTTGCATGGTCGTCTCGGTGATCAGCCTCAAAGGTGATGCCGGAAAGACTTCGACGACCCTGACCCTGGCCAACACCTTCGGTTCGCACCGCCACGGCGTTGTCGCGTGGGATGCCAACCAGTCCACCGGGACCCTCGGAGACCGCGCGGCGAATCCCACCGATCCCGACGTCGGCCCCTGGGATGTTCTCGAGAACGCCCGCGATCTCACCTCGGCGGGAGCCGTGTCAGGTGCGCTCGGCAGGTTCCTGCGACTTCAACCCACGCACGACGAAGTCCTCGGAGCCGACACTTCGACCTCACGCGATCATGGCATCGGCTGGGACGAGTGCGCGGCGATCATGGCTGTACTCCGCCGTCATCGGGACCTGATCTTCATCGACACCGGCAACGAACCCGTGGCCGCGAATTGGCAATGGGCCGTGCAGCACTCGAACCTGTTGGTCGTTCCCCTGCCACTGCGCCTCGACATGACCAAGATGGCGTTGCGGATGTTCAAGGGGATCATCGCCCGCGGCTTCGGGCATCTGGTGTCCTCCGCGATCGTGCTGACTGTCGTGACACCCGGCTCCGATCCCACCCTCGAACCTGAACTCGTCGAGGGACTGGCTCGACTGGGCCTTCCGGAAGAGAACGTCATCCGGGTTCCCTACGAGCCGTCGTTCGCGACTGGAGAGCGCATCGTCTACGACCGGCTCCTTCCGTCCACGATCGAGGCTTACACCAATGTCGCCGCCGAAATCGCGGATGCTCTCGCTGCCAGCGTGTACGGCCGCGCTGCCGAGTACGCCGACCCGTACACCCCCGAGCAGATCCAACGTCCTCCGGAAGTTATTCGACGTACAGCCCGACCCGAACCGGTCGCGCAGTACGAGGACCGATACGCGGAGTACGAGCCGGAACCCCGGCCGAACCCCCGCCCCCTCCGTCCTCGCCCGGTAACTCCACCCCACCCGCGAAGTCGCGGGCGCCTGGATTGAAAACCACTGCACCACAGCCGAACACCACATCGAAAGGGAACACGATGAACGAACAGAACACACCGGTGAGCCCGTCCACCCGCGGCGGCCGGCTGCGTCGAGCGGCAGCCATCACCTCCGGCACCATCGCCCTGGCAATCATAACCGCCGCTCCTGCCGCAGCTCAGGACGCGCCGAAGTCGAAGAACCCATTCGAAGGGGTCACCCCTACCCTCGAGTTCCTCGGACCTGCGTTCCAGAACGTCTGGGTCCGCGTGCTCGGCACCATCTGGGCACTCGCAATGGGCGGTGTCGGCGTGAAACTGATCTTCGCGCTGTACAAGATGCGAGCAGCGAAGAACGGCGGCTACGCCTCGGAGATGACCGACAACGCCGCTGAGGTCAAGACCGCAGCCACCGCCTTCGGCGGCCTGACACTTCTGACCGTCATCATCGGCGCCATCATGTTCGTCACTCAAGGCTGAGACGAATTCCGTTCCATCTCAGCATTGTTCACGAGAAAGAAGAGAACTCATGGTCAAAGATTTTTCTCAGGTAGGTACGGGCAACCGTCCGGTCGCGGCGACTGGATCCACAGGTGGCGGATCGGGGTTCTTCTCTGACCGTAAGCGCGTTATCGCCACTGGTGTCGTCGCAGTGGTGTTCCTCGCGTTGGTGATCGCGCTCCTCACCTCCGGTGGTGCTGATGACAACAAGGGGAGCGGAGCCGATGCAATTCGTGCAGCCCACGGTCCGACGACGACCATCGACGGTGTCCCGGCGGGATACACCCGCGATCAGGCGGGAGCGCAGACCGCGGCGGTGAACTTCATTCAGGCCGATGGTCAGACGTACCAGGGCCGGATCGACGTCGCGAAGCTGCGGGAGGTCGCTGTAGCGTCCGATCCCAGCCCTTCCTTGCAGAGTGTTCTCGATATCTCCAGCGGCCGAACTGATCTGGGAAAAACCGTCAACAACGTGCCGCTGATCGTCACGGTCACCGACTTCACTCAGGACTCGGCCACGGTGTCGGTGTGGGGCATGGGCGTCGGTCAAAGTCCGGTCAGTGAGGGCAGCGACAAGGTCGGCATCCTCACCGTTTACTCGACTACCACCGTCACGGTGAAGTGGGAGAACGGGGACTGGAAAGCCCAGGACTGGAAGTTCGTCAGTGGCCCGTCCGCAGATGATGCCCAGTTCCCGGCGGCTGATTCACCGCTCTCGAAGCCTGGCGCGAACGGCTTCTACACGTTCTACGTCAACTAGAAGGGGCCGACTGATGTGGCGCAAAATCATTCTGACCGCGGTCGTGGCATTGTTCGCGATGCTCGGACTGGCGTTGCCGGCGGCAGCGGAACCAGTTGCTGTCCCCAACACCGACCCGGCTCCTGGCGTGCAGAATGCCACTCAGTCGGGCAAGGAACTCCCCAAAGGATTTCCCGATGATCTGAAGAAGTTCGTCGCCGGCACAGACGAATTCAAATCCGCCTCGTGGTTCACCGGAGTCTGCAAGGACACAGGCGGCGACATGGGCCAGTACTCGACACAGGTCATGCACAACGAAAACCGGTTGATGTACTGGACGGCAAAAGAATCCGAGCGGATCGCCATGTGGGCACCGCAAGTGATGATGTCGAAGAACCCGGCTCTGATCGACGCTCTGGTCGCCGCCGGCGGTGCCGGTACTCAGATGTCCGGAGTTGACATGGGCGTGGAGGCGAACCAGAAGGCCGCCTTGAGCATCACGGACGAGTCGATCCTCAAGGGCGTCTACCCGGACACCTACCCCCTCGACGAGGGCGCGGACATGTACCCGCCGTCTCCGACGTGTGCGCAGGATCTGGCCCGGTGGACGACGAAGACGACAAGCACCTGGGGTTTCGAGTGGAGCCCGACACCGGACGCTGCCTCGCTCGCGGTGATGAAGAAGCAGCCGAACGCCGACAAGGTCCCCGACGCTGCCTGGACTTCTCCCTGCGCCGGCAACGGTGTTCCCAGCATCCTGTGCATGCACGCGATGTTCGTGAACTGCGAGCGCGCCAACGAGAAACCAGATGACCTGTTCGCGTGCACTGAATGGAACACCAGGGTCGGGAAAATGTTCGGCGGCACCATGAACTGGATCGATCAGAACACCAGTTTCAGTGACCGCCTCGGCGAGACCCTCGGAGGGATGATGAGGGCGACACCTGCCTATATGGGCGGCAAGATCTTCGTCGACAGTTTCACCTTCGCGTGGGATACCGTTGCCGGCCCGCTCGGTGATCTGGTCGCGTTCGTCAAAGACCCGTCGGACGTGATCGATTCCTGGGCGAACAAATTCAAGAGTTCAGCGATGTCGATGACCGATTCGGTCCTGCCCGGTTTGGCAGGAATCGGCGAATTCGATCCGTTGGAGCCGCAGTTCTTGACGGTGTACGCGATGTCGACGGGGTTGGGGCTCCTGGTGCTGGCTATCGCCACGATCTTCGCGCTCTACAAGTCAGCCGACGGAAGCCGCCCAGGCGAAGAACTCGCCAAGGACTTCTTCGGATACTTGCCCGCCGGGATCATGCTGATGCTCTTCGCTCCCTCTATCGCCCAATTCGTCATCAGTCTCGCCCACGAGATCTCGGTCGCGTTGGTAGGCGCGATCGGCACCACCACCGACGAGGTGATCAACAACGTATCGACCTCCCTGGGCGCTCTCAACGACGAAACCCTGGTCGGTGGAGCCGTGGCCGGCATCATCGGATTCGGGTTGATGGTTATCGGTGTGCTCTCGGTCTTCTTCGGCTTCTTGATGCATGCGGCCGCGCTTCCCGTTCTCGCAGTGGTCAGCGGTATCGCATTCGGCATGTGGGTGCACCCCACCTGGCGAAAAAAGGCGCTTCGGCCGGTGATGATGTTTCTCGGTGTCGTGCTGTCCAAGCCCATGTTGTTCGTTCTGCTGGCCGCGGTGTTCGTTGTCATCAACGTCTCGGCGCAAGGATCGGTCGCCGACGACGGCAAATTGGAATCACTGGGCCAACTCGCCCTGATCGCCGTGTGCTTCGTGATGATCGGTCTGGCACCGTTCGCGTTGCTCAAGTGGTCACCGATCCTGCCGACCGCTGCGGATTCCGCCGACTTCGGTAGCTCGGGCTCAGCGTCGGGCGAGATGATCGGCTCGTCGGCGAGCATGTACCAGCAGCAAGCCGGAGGCGGCTCGGGCGGCGGCGGCGACGGGGGAGCTGCGTCCCGCAATGCCGATGTCGCCACCTCTCCCGGACGCGGCACCGGACCGTCCGATCACCTCGGCGGTCACAATTCCTCCCCGGACGCATCGTCGGCATCATCCGATCACGCGTCCAGTCGATCTGGCCACGGAGGGCAAACCTCGTCCGGTTCCGTCGGGATCGGTGGCAAAGACTCCGGCAAGGGCGGAGCCAAAGCGGGAAGCGCCGAATCGAAATTGATGAGCGCGGCGAAGACAACCGCCGGCGCAGCGGCAGGTGCAGCGACAGTGGCGGCGCCCTTCGCGGTGGCTGCTGCCGGTGCAGCGATGAACAAGGCCGGGGCCTCGGCCCAGAACGCTCCCGAACACGCGGACGGAGAACACTGATGAGCGAACAACGCACGTCGATCCTGGGGCGTCAGATCGCCCGCAAAGGAAACCTGCCTTTCGCCGAACCGGTCTTGATCGCCTGGAGCGCGACACTCATCCTGGCGCTGGTCCTGATCTTCGTCATCGGTCAGAACATCTGGGTTCTCGGGTTCGACTTGGCGCTGATCCTGGCCGTCATCGGTGCGACGTTCGAATTCGGGCAGCGCGAGTCCTACGCGGCAAGCAAAGCCAAGCAGATTCGAAACCGTCAGCGCCGCAAGCGCGGTGAGCACGTGTACGTCAGCGCCAGGGACGAAAACTTCGGCGATCCCGACCACGATCCAGGGTGGGAGTTCCCCGTCCCGCTCTACCAGACGAAGCCGGTGGATCTGGCCGGCACCGGACTCGACGACATGTTCATCCTCGAGCACACCACACCGGGCGACAACAACTACTACTCCGTGATCGTGGCGATGCAAGGTTTGGCCGAAGGTCTACGCGGTGATGCGGAGTGGGCGGTGACCTCAGCTGCGTTCGGACGTATCCTCGCCGGGTTCGCGAAACGGTCCTCGTTCGTTCGGGGTGTGGCGCTGCTGCACCGCAGTGTCCCGGCCGATATGGCGCCGCACGAGAACTGGATGATGCGCATGATCTCGGCCGCCGGTGAATCCGTGCGGCGCATCGACGAAGCGATCCGTTCCTACGGTCAGCTCCTCGACCGCAACGCCCCGTATGTCGAGGAACACCGCTCGTACTGCGTACTGATCATTCCGAAGTCGCCGACGTTCCTCGCCGAAGCTGCGCGCATCGCGCGCCGCAAGGATGCCGCCCTGGTCGGCGGTATCGCTCAGGTCATTCGCGACGAAACGGAGAAGGCGCAGCATTCCCTCGAACGCGCCGGTATGGGCCGGGTGGAGGTCTACGGCGAACAGCGAGCCTGCGCGGTGATCCGCGCATTCCAAGACCCCACCTTCCCCCTCGACGCGCACAAGGGTGTGCGGTGGAACAACTGCTGGCCCTCCTACATCGGCCGCGACGAGTCGGTCGAGGTTGCGGGAGCGTGGCACACACGGGCCGGGGTGATTCCCCCGCGTGCGATCGAACCGCGTGAACTCGGCCCGTTGTGGCTTGGTCCGTTCCTGACCGGAGTCGAGCCCGACGTCGGAGACGACGAGATCGCCGCCGCCCCGACCATCCGCACGGTGATGGTGCGCATGGATTTCGTGGAAGCCTCCCAATCCCGCGAAGCCGCGAAGAAGGACGTCACCCGCGACGAGGCCAAGCGCATCGAGGAGAGCCGCAAGGGAAAGACCACCGACGGCGCCTCCGACGTGGCGATCACCGAATCAGCTCGCCGCCGACAGGATCTTCTGCCTGGTAGCGGCCACCACGGCCTGATCTATTCGATGGCCGTCTCGGTCACCGGCCGAAACGAAGACGACGCACTACGCGCCGGGACACGCGTGGAGCAGGCCGCCGACAACTGCGGCATCGGAGAAATCGTGTGGCAGGACAACCGCCACGACGTGGCCGCGTTCTTGACGTTGCCGCTCGGCCGCGGACTGGCGGCCACCAAATGGACTCGAATCAAGACAAGGGGCTGAACCGGCGATGACGAAGACAGAACAGACCACGGCGCACCGTCGCGGCCACAAGAAGTCCAACCGATGGACCCTCGCACCCAGCCTCGGGAAGAAGAACGTCCAGGTCGAGAGCGCGGAGGAATCCGCAGTCGCCCAGGCGGTCCACTCCTCCGACCGGATCACCACCCGCCGGCCTGCCCCCAAACGCAACCGCTGGTTGGACCGGTGGGGCTGGTACGAGGTGCGAGCGGAAGGTGCGTGGACCACCACCCGGCAAGGTGAAGCGCTGAACCTGGCCACGATGCGCCGCTCGGTGCGTCACGAAGGACTCATGACCGGGCTGAACAAGATCAACCAGTCGATGGTGATCACCGATCCGTTCGCGCTCTACGGCTCGGAAATCGAGAACATCAACGTCGCTATCGTCGGTGACATCGGCAAAGCGAAGTCTTCGCTGATCAAAACCGCGTTCTGCATCCGTCAACTCGCCCTGGCGAACAACCGGCAGTGCGTCGTCATCGACAAAAAGCGTCAGGGCAACAAGGGCGGCGAGTATTCCGGTATCGCGCAGGCGATGGGCGCCCGGTCGATCCGATTCCTCGCCGGCGGTGACGGTGTCCGGATCAATCTGCTCGACCCGGCTATCGCGAGCGGAACCCAACGTACGGACGGCGTTTCCCCGGCCGGCCAGGAAGCACTGGTCGGTGCCGTCATCGAAGACACGATGGGTCGTTCCCTCGTCGAGACGGAAAAAGCAGCTGTGCGCCAAGCACTCAAATCCGTCAACGAACGAGCCGATGCGGAGAACCGCGAACCGACCTTGCGCGAACTCGCCGCTGAACTGCTCGAAGCGAGCCCCGGCAGCGGCAACATCTTCGGCTCACTGCACGCCGAGGACTCGCGCCGCTGGGGCCTCAATCCTGGTCTCGCACTGCAAGAACTGTGCGAAGGAGACCTCAAGGGCCTCGTCGACGGCGCTACCTCCCCGGAGGTCCGCGAGGCACTCGATCATTCGTTCGTGCACTTCGACGTCTCGGCCCTCCCGAACAAGGGACCGGCGTTGCGAGTGATCATGACCGTGATCAACACCTGGCTCGCGAACGTTCTCGCAACCCGCTCCGCCAAGCACATGCAAACGCTGCTGCTGATCGAGGAAGGCTGGCACGTCGCCGACGGCTCGACCGGAAAGGTGTTCCGGGAGAACATGAAACTCTCTCGCGGCCTCGGACTTTCGACCGTTTCGGCGTTCCACCACATCTCGGACCTCCCCGTCGATTCGCCCGCGCGGGCGCTGATGAAAGAAGCCGGAATCGTCTTCTTGTACGGGCAGGACCGTGTCGAGGATGCGGAGGAAACAGCTCGCATGTACCACCTGCCGGCCGGGTCGACGGAAATCATCATGTCCCTGGCGAAAGGACATTGCCTGGTCAAGTACGGCAGCGCCGATCCGATTCTCATGCAGCACGTCCGTTCCGATCTGGAAATCGAACTCACCAACACCGACGAAGTGATCAAGGGAGAGGCAGCATGATCCCGACAGACGCTCCGGATCGCCTGGCGACGCTTCCTATGCCGCCGCTCGTCGCCTTCACCATTCTGGTCGTCGGGTCGGTAGCGGCCTGCGCGCTCATGATGTGGGTTCTGATAATGCGGCGCAGGTCCAGCGGCCGTAGGACGACCCTGTCACCGCGTGGCCGGCCATCCGGCATGGCATCCGCCCGCACCACACTCTCGCGGCCCGAGCTTGTGATGCCCGACCCGATCGAAGGAGACAAGTCGTGAGTACAACTCAGCGTCCTACGCAACCGATGGTGCCGCCTGGCGTGCTTCCCCTTGTGAGTCTCGTTGCTTCGGCCGTCGTCAGCGTCGTTGCCGGCGGATACATCTCGGGTGTCGTGTCCGGTCATGGCGGCGCTCTCCCCACCGGTGTGTACGGAGTTCTCGACGTGTTCGAAGGGCTGTTCCGGAATCCGGGCGACCCCGCACTCGCGTGGCCGGAAGGTTCTCGGCCGGGCGGACCGGTACTGACGTGGGTTTCCATCGCGATCGTTGCAGCGTTGTGCCTGTGGATGGGGCTGTTCGTTTCCGGGCAGCAGATGAAACGCGCCGCCGCTCGGCGGGTGCGAGAGTCCGGATTCGCTGACCGCACCGAACTCGCCCGAACCGGTATCAGCGAAAAGGCGGCCGTCCGGAAGGCGAAAGCGACCCGCCTCTCACTCAAAGACGTCCCGGTGCGCCGCATCGATGCCGCTGTCGAGACCACCCGAGTCGCGGAGCTGTACGACCACAAAGGGGAGGGCGTATTCCTCCAGTACCGCGACGGGCTTACCTGCACCGGACCGACTGGTGCGGGTAAGACGTGGCGTGTCTGCTGGAAAGGTGTCACCGACGCCGTCGGCCCGGTCGTCGCTACCTCGACCCGCGGCGATCTGTTGCGCTCCACGTGGGCGCAGCGCCGGGAAGTCGGGCACGTCGAGGTCTTCGACCCGGAGGGGCTGACCGCGATCCCCAATCCGATGCGGTGGTCGATCCTCGACGGGTGCGAGGATCCGGAAGTCGCCAAGCGGCGTGCAGAAGCACTGGTCCAGGCCATGCCGATGGACGACACCAGCAATTCCGGCTATTGGAACGGCAAGGCCGCGATGCTCATGCGCGGCTACCTCTACTCCGCGGCCGTCAAGAACAAGAACATGATCGACCTGCGGATCTGGGCGTCCTCGCGCAACGTCCAACTGGTCCGCGATGTTCTCGAGCAGGACCTTCCGGACTGGCACGCCGAACTCGAGCAAGCCTTGGACTCACAGTCCGATTCCTCCGATGACGTGGTCAGCGCGTGCGCGCGGTTGCTCGAACCGTTGGCGTCCCCGAAGTTGATGAGCGCGATCAACGTCCCCCGTAGCGAGTCCGCGGATCTGCATGCGCTGATGACCGAGGGCAAGAACACTGTGTATCTGGTCTCGGAAGGACACAGCGCTTCGGCGGCCGCGTTCACCACTGTGCTCTCGGCCGAGCTCTATCACATCGCGAAGACACACGGGCTGGGCAACGAGGACGACAAGATTGATCCGCCGTTGCGGATGGTCCTCGACGAAATGAACAATGTCGCGGCGATTCCGCATATGCCGGATCTGATTACGGACTCGGGCGGCCGCGGAATCCAGATCTGGGCGTTCGTGCACAGCGCCTTGCAGAACGAGAAGCGTTGGGGCCGCATCGACGGGCAACGGTTGTCGAGCGATTCCCCGGCACGGATCTACTTGCCAGGCCTAGGTGACGAAGGCGAATTGTCGGCGCTCTCACGGTTGATGGGTAGCCGCGACGAATACATCAGCCTGGACCCGCGTTCGGCACCGCGCAGCGTTCCGGTGATGGCACTCAACGAAATTCGTGAAATGCCGGAAGATCAAGCGTTGATGATCTACCGCAACGCCAGGCCGATGAAGGTGCGGCTGCCGTCGGTGTGGGATGTTCCGGATCTCTCGAAGCGGGTGCGGGCGAATCAGTCGGCGTTCGACGCGTTCTGCGCGAAGGCCGAACTATGAGCTCCGAATCTGCGGCCTCGCCGTGGGAGTGCGCGGACCACTGGGCGCCCGGGGATTCTGCGTTGTGGATTGGCGTCGGCGCCAGCGGGGTGTACGAGCGGCCGATCATCGTCGTCTCCCCGGCCGGCGCCCTCGTTCGGGATCCGGAAGTAACGTACAACGACGGTATCTTCACTCTGTCCGACGGATTACGGGATGTGCGGCACCGTGATTCGTGCGAACCGTGCGCAGCTTCGGTGCGCATGCTCCATCAAGGAGGTGTGTGATGAGTATTCCGGTATACCAACCTGGCCCCGCTGATTGGCGCCACCTGGATCGCGAGGCTGCTGCGGAGCTGTGGCTCGAGCTCGGGCAGTGGGTCGAGTGGCTGCGCCGGCGGTACAACGTCGGTGGGCAGCAGATCCGATCGTGTTGGTACAAACATGATCCGATGGTCGAAGAGCTGACGGCGGCGATGTGGGCGCACCGTGAGGTGTACCAGCAGCTGAAGAAGAACCCGTATCACGGCGGTATGGCAGCCTGGCACAACCATGTGCTGTGGCCAATGATCTCTCGGCTGCCCAAGATGGGCTTCAACGAGGAATGCCGTGGCGGAGAGTGCGGCTACCAGCCGAACGACCCCAAGATCGGAACGGATTTCGCGGAATTCGTCGCCGCCGACACCGACCCTCGACCCGAAGCCGCGGACGCACCGCTGATCGATCAGGTCCTCGGGTTGGTCGATAGCGCAGCCGGGAAGGTGACTGCGCTGACGATGGATCAGGTTCTCGAGATGATCGACGGCGGCCGCGCGACCGCCGAAGATCCTTCTGACGATTTCACGGCCGTCGAGATCGACGGCGACCGGTGGGAATTCGACGACGACACCGAAACATATCGACCCGTCGAATAGCCCTCACAAGCCGAAGCCTCAACAGCCCCAGGCCCTTCGGGCGGTCTCGCCCACCGTTCGAGATACGGGACCGGGGTAGTTGATGCTTCTCGTGTCCGCCACGGCTGCGGCGATCGTGGGTTGTCCCGCCTGGGACCTGCGCGCCGTGCTGTGGCGGACACACCCCTTTTTTCATAGGATGCTTTGCAACACAACTCGATTCGGATTGGTGGACTGCCATGCAGGAGCACGACCCCCTCGGACGGATGGATTTCCCTTTGATCCGGTCACTCGCACGGATGAGTGGAATGTTCATCCGGTCCGGATTGATTTTTCTCGCCCTGTTCGTCGCAGCATCGCTGATTTCTCAGGAGACACCAGGCCAGTGGGCGGTCGGCGCGTTCGTCGTGCTCTGGCTGGGTTTCGGCCTCACGCTCCGGTGGCTCTCGGTATCGCGATTTACCGACCTGTGACAGTTCCCGCCGCTTGCCATGACTGTGGCCCTCGACCTTTCCGGTCGAGGGCCACAGTCGTACAGCGAGTTCGTCAGGGCAGCCCGAGTGCGATCGCGAGTGCTTTGTTCAGTTTGACCACTGTTGCGGGGGAGAGCGCTCCCGCCGGCCTGCTCGCGGCGAGCTCGTCGTCGAAGAGCTGGATGAGGTCGTCCGCCAGGATCGAACCGACAAGTGGATCTGCGGCTCCGAGAGGGACGGCCGTCGGAACGCCGGGCTTCGGTGTGGTGGTCACGCGTGCGGCGAGGACCGTGTTCAGGTTGCGGTTACGGACGTTGTTGGAGACCACCACCCACGGCTTCTCGCCGTGTCCCATGTCGAACCAGTAGATCTGCCCGCGGAGCGCGGCCGTCATTCGCCGTAGGCCCGGTCGACGCGCTCGGCGTAGCTTCGCCGCCGCGCTCGTTGTTCCGTTAGGCCTTCTTCTTGATCCTTGGCGAGTTCGGCATAGCCGGCTTCGAGAGCCTTCTCGCGGAGTGCTTCTGCACCCGCACGGAGAAGGGCGCGCGCGATCCCGGACTCGGAGTTGTCGCGGATGGTGATGTGCTGCTGCTGCGCCCATTCCCGCAGGATTCCTGCTTCGAGGCGGTCAGGGTCGGCGAACACGGCGATTTCCGCTTGATCGTCGCTGTCGAGTGTTACAGGTAGCCGTTTCACATCCATGTTTCACAGTGTGACTCACTTTGTGTGTCACGGCAATGAGTTTTCCGACACGCCGTCGATCCTGTCGGCGGGGTTGGCGATACTCGTCGAATGAAACTGTTTGCCCGGAAGCGGGATGAATCAGAATTCGTGGAGTACGGCTTCGGTCTCGTGAATGAAGTCGGCATCGATCGCGTCAACACTGAGGACTCGACGCTGGTCGATCTTTACTACTGGAGCGAGGGAGTCCGCGAACCGCTCCGGGAAGTCCGCTACTTCAAGGTCACGGACTGAGTTCGGCGTTTCGCACTCACGTGCACGCCTCGTCGAGCGCGACAGGCACTGTGCGATCGGTAGGGTCTAGCTCGTCGAGCAGGCTGAGGGGAGCAGCGACGATGGGTCGAATATGGCTGGATGTTCCGTACGTAGAGAAGGATCTGGCGAAGGCCGGGGGCGCGAAGTGGGATCCGTCAGCCAAGCGATGGTATGCGCCCCGAGTTGAGATGGCAGGTCTGTCGCGATGGGTCGCGATCCCTGACATTCCGGAGGTCCTGCCGGGTGAAGACCGGTCTCTCGGTCATGGTCTGTTCGTCGACCTCGTCCCTGATACGTGTTGGTTCACCAATGTCCGGTACTGCGTCGAACCGAAGGATTGGGAAAGACTGCGCCGAATGGTCACGCGGCGCGCCGGGATGCAGTGCGAGATCTGCGGTTTCCCGGAAGACAGAGCGTCGCAGCGGTGGCTCGAAGTGCACGAGAGATGGCAGTACGACTGGCCGACCAAAGTGCAACGTCTGGGCCGGCTCATCTGTCTCTGTACGCCCTGTCACCAGGTGACGCATTTCGGATTCGCGCAGATCAAAGGCAATGAAGAGCAAGCTTTGCAGCATCTGATTGCGGTCACCGGAATGACCCGTCCGCAGGCGCGGCGCCATGTTGCTGCCGCATTCGATGAGTGGCGAGCCCGCTCCGTTGGGGAATGGACTCTCGATCTGAGCATCCTCACCGACGTCGGGGTTCAGGTGCGTCGACCTCCTGGCGCGGCTGATCGCCGGATCATCGCAAGCGGCCGGCCCACCTCGACACAAGTCCAGCAACCACAACCGGTGGTTCCCCCGCTCAGTCCTGCCCCTGCGATCGCTGCACCTAGATGGCGCGATCGGATCGCGGGATGGTGGCGATCACGCTGAGATCGCCCGCCCCCTCTGTCGTCTGACGAAACGCCAGCCCGTCGGCTGTCACAGGCGCGGTCCGCGGCGTTTTTGTTCGTGTTCCACGTGTTGGGCGATGGTGTGCTGGTGCTCGAGCGTCGCCTGCTGGCGCTCGGCGCGGCGCTGTTCTTCGCGATGTTCTTGCATGCGGTCGTGCAGGGTGTCGATGTCGCGGTGAACGGTGTTGAAGGGTGCGATGTCGGCCTTGTTCTCGGGTCGGTCGCCGGCCACTGACGTGGTGTCGGTGATGCTGTGGCGGTCGCGGTATGCCTGGATCTCGGCGGCGGTGCGATCCCACTGCGCTGCGATCTCGGCGGCTTCGGGCCGCTCTTCGAGGTGCTCGGTGAAGCGCAGTTCGGGGTCGTTGCCGCGAGCATCGTCGGTACCGATGCGACGGGTGTTCGCGGTGTGTTCGGCGGCGATGTCGGTGTAGGTGTTGTCGAGCTGCTCGGCGAGGGTGGGGTCGACGAGGTGGGCGTCGAGGTCGGGGGAGGGCACCCAGTGCGGTGCTGCGGGGTCGACGGGCTCTGATGCCGCCGGCGCGATGGTGTCGAGTGCGTCGGTGATGCCGGTGACGTGGGCGGCGGAGTGCGCGGCGGTCTCGATCGTGCGGCACAGTTCGTCGACGTCGAAACCTGCGTGGGTGACGAGTTCGCGGATACGGCCTACTGCTGCGTTCCACCGCGGGTCTTCGGTGCGTTCTGCGGCGGCGACCGCGAGAGGGAAGTGCTCGCGCAGGATCTCGTCGTGTTCGGCTGCCCAGCGGGTGTTCGTCTTCTCGGTTGCTGCGGTGATGGCTGGTGCCATGTCTTTGATCAGGTTCGCGGCGGTGACGTCTTCGCCGCGCGCTTCGAGTTGCTGTGCGTGCCAGGACAGAACTGCCTCGGGTGCGATCCCGGCGAGCGCTGCTTTGCGCAGGTGGCGGCCCAGTCGCTGCACACCGGCTTCGGCGAGGATCCGTTCGGCGATCTCGGGTTCGAACGCTTCCCGCACAGGTCGGTGGATGCGTGTGGTGTCGAGTTGCGCCCGCGTCTCGTCGTACCGGCGGATGGTCGCGCCGATGCCGTCGGTGCGCTCATGTTCCGGCCGGGCGGTGGCGTAGCGATCGGCGACGATACGGGCGTAGTCGTCGAGTTCTTTGTCAGTGCTGGTGGTGCGCGGGGGCAGCGGGGGGAGCGGGGGGAGCGCTGTGCCGGAACGCTCGGCCGCCGCTTCTGCTGCGGCCTGAGTGGCTTCGACGATGCGGAAGTTCAGGACACGGGCGACATCGCGGGCGGTGTGGAGTTCACCGGATGCGAGTGCGTCGTTGAGGATGCGCCGGGCGCTGTCACCTCGGTCGTGCGCCTGTCCGAGTGTGGTGCGCAGTTCGGCGAGGCTGCCGGGGTTTTCGGCGGCGATCGTCGCGAGCAGTGCTGCGGGCAACGCCCGGTCGAGGACGTCGTCGAGCCAGCGATCGCGCAACCTGCTGTGTGCGGCGTGGTACGCCTCGCGGAGTCGCTGCGGGCTGCGGGCGTGCTCGAGTGCGTCGCGGATTTCGGTAATGGCGGCTTTGTGGCCGTTGTCGTTGGCGAGGATGCGGGTGAGAACTTCGCGGGAGTTCGGAGTCTGGATTTCGGAGAGGTGCATCCCTTCGGTGTCTTGGGTGACGCCGGGTTCGACGGGGACGTACAGGTGGTTCTCGGTGCGGCCGCGGGTGGTCGCGACGTAGAGGCCGGGCCGGTTTGTGCTGTGCCCGACGGTGGTGTGGGAGGTGTCGACGGTGATGCCTTGGCTGCGGTGCACGGTGGCGGCGTAGCCGAGTTCGGTGTTCCGCTTCACGTACCGGGCAGGCAGGGTGATCGTGCCCTCGTGGGTTTTGCTGCGCAGGTTCAGCGATCCGTTCTCGTTCACGGCGGTGACCGTCCACAAGTCGCCGTTGCGGACGAACATGTTGCGCCGTTTGCCGCCCTTGGTGCGCAGACGGCGCTTGTTCTTGCGGGTCAGAACGATGTCACCGACTCCGGCGTCGAGTTCGTCGGACAGGGTCACTGTGTTGCCGGCTTTGGCGGTGCCGGCGACGCGGTAGTGCGCTTGAATCGCGAGGTTCACTTCGCGGACGTCGTCTCGGGTGGAGAGCATGACGATCGAGGTTTTCCCGGCCCCGATGTCGGCGAGGTAGGCGGTGGCGGCGGCGTCTTTCATCTCGGCGGCGGTGCCCTCGTGGACCCATCCGCGGGAGTAGAACAGCTCCAAGCTGCTCTCTTCACCGTGCCGCAGGGCGAGGGAGTTCTCGGCTTGTTCGGTGTCTTTGCCGAAGCGCACGACGAGCGTGAGTTCGGGTGCGTTGGTCTCTTCGGCGAGCAGTCGCAGCGCTCCACCGGTTTCCACGGCGTCGAGCTGATTCGGGTCACCGAGTAGACGGACCACGGCGCCCTTGGCGGCGGCGATTTCGGTGATGGCGGCGAGGTCTTTGGTTGATGCCAGGGATGCTTCGTCGACGAGCAGCATCGCCCCGGCGGGGATCTCGATGTGCTCGGGGAGGCTGCGCGGTTCGTAGTCTTCGAGGCCGCGCCACGGGTACGTCAGGGTCGCGAGGGTGTGGGCAGTGACGTCGATTTCTTCGCCCAAGGTTTCGGCCGCGACGGCGGACGGTGCGAGCGCAATGACCTCGTGTCCGGTTGCGCGCCAAGTGTCGGTGACCGCTTTCATCGACGTCGTCTTGCCGGTGCCGGCCGGGCCGACACCGACGGCGAGCAGTGTTCCGGAGCCGACGAAATGCTCGGCTAGTTCTCGCTGTCCGGCGTTGAGTGGATGATCGCTGGTGCGGGCGATCTTTTCGACGACCTTGTCGAGTCCGGCTTGTGCCGCGATGTAGGCGGTCGGTGTTCGAGTGGCGTCGAGCATGAACTGTTCGGCGGTGATGATGCTCGCGGAGGTATGTAATGCGGTGCCGTGGTTGGTGAGGATGAACTCACCGTCACGGCGTCTGAGAGCCTCCGGCGCGGGGGGTAGCTCCGCCGCCGGGAGGTGCACGGACGCGCCCAGTACGTGTTCGGTGACGGCCTTCACTGCGGCTGCACGTGCGGCTTCGTCGGGGAAGGAGACGGCCGCAAAGTTCGCGTCGACGGCGCTGTGTACGTGGGTGATCGCCCACGTTGCGCGTCCGTTCTCGAGGTGTTCGACGACTCGTTTCGCTTCCTCGGCCGGTGTTCCGGCCTTGCGCATCGCCTGGTGCTCACGCACGCCGGCGGCGTGTTCGCGCTGCACGCCGCGCCATTGCTCGGCGAGGGTTCCTACTGCTGTGTCGTCGCCGAGGATCTGCGCGGATCGGGTGATCCAGTTGTTCTGCATTTCGCGCAGGGTTTGCGGTTCCTGCTTCCCGGCGCGGGTGTCGAGGTTGGCTTGTTGGTAGAGCGCGTACATCGCTTTCGCGCTGGGCATCCGGTCGTGTTTTTGACGGTATTCGGCGACCAGCTGATCACGTCGGGTCTCGATCTGAGTGCGCCGTGAGGAGAACATTTCACATAGCTGCTGCGGCACTTCGGCGATCTCGACGACGTTCTGCCGGCCACGTCCGGTGCTGCGTTCGGTCAATCCGAAACCGAGCTCGGTGTGCATTTTCGACATGATCGCCGCGTTGTAGCGCTGGGAGGCGGCGACGGCGTAGCGGTGCAGGGTGGCGCCGTCGAGAGCTCGCCACTTGCCGTCCTTTTCGGTGCAGACCTTGATGGACACGACGGCGTGGGTATGCAGGTTCGGGTCCCCCGCGCGGGAGTCGTAGTGGTCGTAGAGGGTGGCGACCATGCCGGTGGTGTCCTGGTGCTCTTGGCTCGTCGCACCGGTGCGGGTGAAGCATGCTTCCTTCTCGATCCAGCCGAGTGTGCCCTTGACGGTCTCGTGGTGGATTCGTTCGATCTGGCGGCGTAGATCGTCGTCGGCGAGAGCCCACATCGTCGACACGCTCTTGGGTGGTGTGAACACCAGATCTTGTCCTGCGACGGGTTGCCGGACGCGGTTCTTCTGCGCCGAAATCCAGGACCACAGCTCTTGTGGGTTCTGTGCGGAACGCTTGTGCGTCTCCTCGAACAGTGCGGTTCCGACCTTCTCCATCAACGCACCGGACTCCGCTTTCGATGGCCGGCGGGCATTGTCGACCGCGAACTGCTCCAGGGCTGCGCGGTGGGCTTTCAGCAGGGGGATGTCATTGGCGAAGTCCGGGAACTTGCGGCCGAGTCGAGCCTCTTTGACGGCCTTCTTCGGGTCCATCCCACTCTTGATTGACGCCTCAACCATAGGGTCGGCGTTGGGGTGCATGCCCTCCCCGAAGAGTGCCTTCATCTGCGGTTCCGACACCGTGGCGCCGTCACTGATCCGATGCTCGTCCGCGATCTCGGTGTCGGCATCCATTCGTGCGAGATCTTCGAGTCCGCCACCGAACCACGTACCGGGCGGGGTGCCGTGTGCGGAGTAGTAGTCGGTCAACTCCTGCCCGTGCTCGCGTTCGCGGTCAGCGGTGGCAACCTGACTTGTCAGGTACTCGTAGCCATCGCCCGCGTGCAGCACGTGGAGGGTCATCACATGGCCACCTTAGCCGCTTCCGGCGGCACAGAAAGAGCACCACACCCCCAAAGTCTGAAATTCAGCAAGAGGTGTGTCTGAATTTTGGGGGTTTGGCTGAGTGAACCGAAGTGCATTTGGTGAGGAACGAACTGCTGGTGCTGAGGGAAGCGAAGTGTTTGAAAAAGTGGATGAGCTGGATGGATAGATGGTTTGACATGGTGATGTGTGAAAAGGTTCAGTGACGTTGTGATGGTTGGCCCGAGTTTTTGAGCCGGGAACCGTTAGGTGGGCGGGGAACAATTGATGGCCGATCGCCGCTTCCGGCGGTAGGGTTTGCGGCATGGCGTCCTCAAATTCATCCACGGTCAGCGCGAGGGATCGGGCACGCGCAGCGAATGCCGCCCGTCTCGCGGAAGAGCAAGAGCGTTTGAAGAAGGTCGAGGACGATCTCGTCCGGTTCTTCAAGGCGCAGGAGTCGCGGGAGAAGATCAGCGACGATGCGCGGGCGCGTATCGAACGCATCCGTGAAGAAACCGAGACCAAAATCGCGGACGCCGACCGTTCCGGTGCGGCTGCGATTGCGGATCTCAAATCTCGCGGCGAAACGGTGGCGAGCATCGCGCAGCTGACCGGCCTGACGACGACCGAGGTCAACAAGTTGCTGCGGTCGACCAAACCGAAACAGAAGGCGGAGAAGGTACCTGCCGACAAGGCCGCGTCGAAGGACGATTCTTCGCCTGCGCCTGCTTCAACCTCGTCGACTGATTCTGCCGCGCTGGCGTCGTAGAAGCGATCAGCAAACCAATGCCGGCCTTCGTGGTTTTCCCCGGTTGGGTGTCAGCGACCGATTGTGTGTTGCCTGAGATCGAGCGGAGCGGGAACAGAAATCTCGGGCATCCACATGAGGGATATCGCTGTCCCCGGTTGGGGGAAACCGCGGCCGATTCGTCGGCAACGCTCACAAGCGTTAGGGGTTCGTTCTGATGGTGGACGTCCTAACGCTTCCGGCGCTCGGCGATCCGGAGCGGGAACGTTTCGAACGGTTCATCGTGCGCGGACCTGGCGAGCGGGATTGCCATTTTTGGACCGGCAGTATTTCTGATGACGGGTACGGAAGATTTTGGTTGATGCGCGATGGGCGGCAGCGGGTCGTGCGTCCGCATCGGTACGCGTTGATGCTCGAACTCGGTCGGCCGTTGGCCGATTCCGAGTTCGCAATCCACGAGGTGTGTGACAACCCGATCTGTGTCCGGGCGACGACGAGCATCGCCGGACGTCCGCATGTGGTTGCAGGCACGCAATCGCAAAATCTTGCGGGGATGAGCGCGAAAGGTCGCGGCGGCGGCCGGGGGCAGAGCTGGCATTGGTACGGCCCGGATCGCGCCGCCCGTGCGGCGCGATCGAAAGCTTTACGGGCTGCATTGCGCAATGGGTGGGATGCGGACGCGGTGGAATCCGCTTTGCTGCGCACGGACACTCCGACACTTTTTTGACGACCGAAAGGCAAGTAGATGACTGAGAACGACGTTCCGCGTAAGCGGTCGGCAGTGGAAGCTTCTCTGTATCAGACAACCAAGCACACGCGGGTCATCACGGACGCGGATTTGGTGGCTGTGGTCGAGGGTTTGACCGGTGTTCCGGTTCCCGTGGTGGATCGGCCGCGCATCGACTTTGCGTTTCCGGCGCAGGGTGATCCGGACGTTTTCAACTGATCGGGTAGTTAGGCGCGGCCGGACATTCGGTATGCGCGGTGTGGCGTAGTGGTTGTGAGGGCTCGATGCCCGAACAACCACCATCACGTACGGGGGCGGCCCCGACTCTCTCGAGTTGAGTCGGGGCCGCGTTGTTCGTTGGAGACGGCTATTCGGTGTCGAGGTCGATTCCGATCGAGCGTGCTACTTCGACGCCGATTGCACCGAGTTCGGCGATCGCTTCGGGCTTGATCCCGACGGTGAGGGATGAGTCGAGTAGTTCGAGCAGCTTTGTGAGACTGGGGTCCACGTCGATACGGCGGGCTGTCTCGAATGCGATCCCGGCGGCGGGTCCGTCACCGTCGACGTAGGCCGCTAGCCCTGCGAGGGTGAGGATCTGGACGCGGAAGTTTCCGCGCAGGTGCGCGGCGATGGTGGCGAAGGTGTCTGTTGCGGCTGCGGCGCTGATGGTGACGATTCCGATCATCGCTTCGCGGTGGTTGGTGTCCATTGCTGCGCACAATCCGGCGCGGGCGGCTAGGTCGCGGCTGGGTACCTCAAAATTTCGCACGGTCTCGGCGATTTCGGCGATCGTATTTCGTGCGAATTCGTCGCCTTGTTCGTGGGCTGCTGCTCGGGCGGCGTCCATATCGGCGGCGGTGTCTTCGGTGAAGCGGGCTTCGATGTCCGCGCGCGTGGTCGGGGCCTTTCGTCCGCTCATGATTCGGTGCATGTTGGTTTCCGAGAGTGTCGGGTCGGTGGTGTGTCCGCTCTCGTTTCCGTTGGTGTCGAACCATGGCGAGCCGACTTCGAGGGTTTCTGTGACGAGGGTGCGGATAGTGCGGACGCCAATGGTGTCGAGTTCTCTTTGCGCGCCTTCGATCTGGTCGAGTGCGGCTGCTGCTACCGGGCCTGTGCCGACTACAACCCAGATGACGGCCGTTGCTTCGGCCTGCTCGAACGCAATGCGGTACTGATCGGTCGGCGCAGCTCCGACAACGTCGGTGCGCGCTACGAACGCAAGCATGCCCGGTTCTCCGTCAGCTCCGCTGAGTGCAATCATCACGAGAGAATCGGTAGGGGCGAAGCCGAGCAGCGCCGGGATTGCGGCCAATACCTCGGCGGCGGTGTTCAAGCGGATGTTCTGCATGCTGTTCCCCTTGCTGTGAAAGTGACCGGGCCTCGTGCCCCGCCAATTTTTTTCGCCTTCTGGCAAAGGAGAATCGCGTCGGCATGAGGGGGCCGGAGCGCCACCCCTGGGCCGAGAAAATTTCGGCGGGAGCTTGCGAGTGGCGAAAATTTCTCGGAGCCATCGGCCGGCGCTTGCGCCGCCAGGGGTTGCGCGCAGGTCACCGCCGACGAGAATCGGAAGGCCAGAAGTGAAAACAAATCAATGTTTTTCACAGAACGGAGCGCAGCGGAGTTCATTTCGGGGGACACCGAAGGTGGCCGGCCGCCGGGCAGGCGTCAACTTTCCCGGGGGCGATATGAAGTCTGCTCGACGAGAATCGCTGCACTTCGTCAGCTCCGCCAGTGAGGTATACACAGACCATGACGAATACGGTCTTGGATGAGCTCTGGGACACGCTCGATGCCACAGGTATGCAACTCACGTGCGTTCGTAGTGTCCGTAAGCATTGGTGGAGTCGACGCACTGAACTCCACGATCTCCCGGATTCCGATATCCGCTCGTTGATCAACCTTGTTCATGAGGCAGACGGCATCTCGAGGACACAAGAAAACTGATCCGGACTTCACCATCCGTCGTTGAGTGGACAGGCATTGCCGGCGGTGACGGTGCCGTCGGGTCGGAATACGGGCTTGAGTTGGCTGACGGCCTCGTAGGTGGTGCCGGCACGAGGACCGTCGTCTTCGCTGATGACTGTGCCGTCCGGGAGTGTGACCGGGGTGATCTCGCGTGCGAAGAAGCCGTTCTTGATCGCTTCCTCGGTGCGGTTCTGGGACCGTACCGCCCAGCGGTCCTGCTCTTCGCGGGTGATTCCGGTGACCTGGGCAACGTTCTCGGCGGTCTGCCCCATGGCGATGTAGGTATCGGGGAGCAAACCCGTCTGGCGGGGGTCGACCCACTGCTGACCGCCCTGGGCTAGCTTCTCGGTGCGAGCCTGTGCGTCGGCATACAGCGGGTTCTGCGTGTCGGGAAGTGAATCGGAGTTGCCTTTGGTGTATCGAGACACAGTCTCGACACCGGCGGAGATGAAGACGTCGCCCTCACCGGCTTTGATCGCATGCAGGGCCATCCTTGTGGTCTGCAGTGATGACGAACAGTACCGGGTGACCGTCGTACCGGGGATGAAGTCGTAGCCGAGTTGGATCGCGACGTTGCGGCCCATGTTCTGCCCCTGCTCTCCTCCCGGCAATCCGCAACCGAGCATGAGGTCGTCGATGTCGGAGGGACGCAGAGCCGGAATCTTTGCAAGAGCGGCCTGGACCATCTGCGCGGTCAGATCGTCCGGGCGCATACCCTTGAGCGATCCCTTCATGGCGCGGCCGATCGGCGAGCGTGCAACAGAAACAATGACAGCCTCGGGCATGAAGCCTCCTGAGTTGGGGCCGAGTGCGGACGCACTCGAGCGGGGGTGGGTTTCGCGCGGAGCACCGCGCGGCCATAAATATGCGAGCGCATAGTTTCTATGCGCTCGCATATACTGACTGCGCAGATGGATACCTGTCAACCTCAAACGATCGAGAGGCAACCGTGCGATGAGCACACCCGCGCAAGCTGTCGCATGTGAGGTAGGCACGTCAAAAGCCGCCGCCCGCATACGGACTGCGGCTATCGAAGTCTTCGCAGCCAAGGGATATGGGGCGAGCACCACTCGGGAAATCGCAGCCAGTCTGGACCTGAGTCCTGGAGCCGTATACCCCCACTACAAGACCAAAGAATCGCTACTGTTCGCCATCAGCTTGGAAGGCCATAACGCCGCACTCGCCACCGTCATGCACGCCGACCAGCCGATCGCGCCGCCCGCTCTGAGGCTGGCGGCCACCGTAACTGCGTACGTGAAGTGGCACGCCGACAACCACGCACTCGCGAGAGTCGTGCAACACGAACTACGTTCGCTCTCACACGAGCACTTCAACGCAATCGCAGACATCAGACGGACCACGTCACGGGTATTCACACGAATCATCGAAGCCGGCGATGCGTCAGGAGACTTCCAAACAATCGACGTCGAGGCCGCCACACTAGCCATCACGTCTCTCGGCGTCGACGTCAGCCGATGGTTCCCCTCGAATACGTACTCCGAGCCCGACATCATCGCAACACGCTACGTCGAACTGGCACTCCGAATGGTCGGTGCGAACGACTGACTCCCGGCCGCAGACGGCAGCGCCCGGCAGAAAGGTGCCGCGATCATCGAAGCACTCTTCTTCACGACAACAGACAATTACCTTGGGCCGTCGCCCATCCCGCTCGCATACCGGGTTTACGTCGACGAGTACGAGGGTGCTCGGTCAAGCCAAGTTTCGTCGGCGCTGCCACTGTGCATGCCGGCGCGTTAGGGACGCCAGGTATCGACTGCGAAAAGTGGGATGCGACGACAGCCAACCCTGTTTTTTGGCGTTCACCCTTTCTTTCGTGGGTAACTTCCTTTGGTGCACGCCCATCCGGGCGGAGCGAGATCACCGTCCTTCCCAGGCCACTGATACCGAGATCGCAGCGGGTCCTGACCAGCGGCGCCGGTCCGACTGTGACCTTGGCGCTGCTAATCAGGACCCGCGTGAACCAACATATGGTGAGTCGGCACGAAACGGATCTCGTTCGATTCAGGAAATGCCGTATGTCTTGATGTTGGCGAACTGGTCCATGCCGGATGCGCCCAACTCGCGGCCTACTCCGGAGCGCTTGGTTCCACCGAACGGGATCTCGGCAGGCGCGCCGAGGAAATTGTTGATTCCCACCATTCCGGTGTCGAGTTGCTGCGCCACATCGCGTGCAGCGTTGGAATCTCCGAACACGGTACCGCCTAATCCATATGCAGATTCGTTTGCGAGCTTGACCGCGGCAGCAGCATCGGCGACGCGGTAGATCATGCCGAGCGGACCGAATGCCTCTTCGGAAAAGATCCTCATATCGGGGGTGATGTCCGTGAGTACCGCCGGGGTGAAGAACGCGCCCGGCCCATCGACGCGCCCGCCAGGAACGAGGACGGTTGCACCCTTGTCGACTGCGTCACGATACTGCGCCTCGAGGGTGTCGGCCGCCACCGAACTCGACAGTGGTCCAACGGTTGTAGCGGGGTCGAATGGGTCACCGAGTGTATTGGCGGCGAAGGTGGCAACATAGCGAGCGATGAAGTCGTCTGCGACGGCATCGGTCACGATCACCCGCTTCGGGGCATTGCAGAACTGACCGCCGAGGAACAACCGCAGTCCCGCCGCCGTGTCCGCAGCGGCCTCGACATCGGCGGACTCGAGCACGATGAACGCATCGGATCCGCCGAGTTCGAGTACAACCGGTTTGATGTGACGTGAAGCCTGCTCTCCGACAGCGGATCCGGCGCGATCAGATCCTGTCAAGGTGACTGCGCGAACGCGGTCGTCGGCGATGTACGCGGAAACCTGGGTGGTCGACACAAGTGCGGTCTGGTACACATTGGCCGGAAAGCCCGCTTCTGCGAAGAGGTGATCGAAGAACAGCGTCGAACCAGCACAGATTTCGGATGGTTTGAGCAGAACCGTGTTGCCCAACATCAGGTTCGGCGCTGTTGCGCGCATTGCCTGATACATCGGAACATTCCATGGTTCGATGCCGAGAACCACCCCGACTGGTTCCCGGCGTGTAATCGCCCGAGTGAAACCGGCGATCTCGGTCTCGACGTCGGCGAGCAATTTCTCACCGTTGTCTGCGTAGTACCGAAAAGTCGACGTGACCATGTCCATCTCCGCCACCGACTGAGCCAACGGCTTGCCCATCTCCGTCGTCACGAGCGCGGCCAGTTCGTCCACGTTCGCTTCCAGCAGTTCGATGAATTTCCGAAACAGACGCACTCGCTCGGCAATCGGAGTCCGACGCCACGTCTGGTACGCCGCATGCGCGCGAATCAATAGGGCATCGGCGTCGGCGTCGGTCAGTGGCGGGTACTCCCGAACCACTTCGCCGGTCGCCGGATTAGTTGTTCGGTATGTACGCGTCGATGGATCTGTGGCTGTCGGTACGGACATGATTGAGCTCCTCGATCTCGAGTGTTCGAAGGTGTGCGTCGGGTGCACGGATGTACTGGTGGGCGCTACTTGCTACCGAATTCGATGATCCCGCGAATATTGCGTCCGTCGTGCATGTCGGCGTACGCCTGATTGATCTGGTCGAGGGTATAGCGGCGGGTGATCAGTTCGTCGAGCTTGAGCTTGCCCGACTGGTACAAGCGCAGCAGCATCGGCATCGCCTCGCGCGGGGATGCCATGCCGTACAGCGCACCTTGAATACGCTTCTGGAACATGGCGAGCGTGAAAGCGTTGACGCCGGGGAGTCCGTCCTCGTCAACTGGACTCAGACCGGTGATCACGAGAGTACCGGCCTTACGAATTGCGTTGTACGCCCTACCGATATCTTCTCCGTGCACAACACCCATCGTGACGATGGCGGAGTCTGCTCCCTGTCCATTAGTGATCGATTTGACGAACTCGTCGGCCTCGGCGAAGTCGGCGAACGTCTCGGTGGCGCCAAACAAGGGGGCTTGCTCCCGCTTGAACGGTGCGGGATCCACCACGACGACGTGACTCGCACCAGACATTGCGGCGCCCTGCACTGCATTCATCCCGACTCCACCCGCACCGATCACCAAGACGACATCGCCGGCCTTCACCTCCGCCGCCGTGGTTGCCGAGCCGAAACCGGTCTGGACGCCACAAGCCACGAGACAGGCGACATCGAGTGGGATGTCCTTATCGATACGGACAACCGACATCTGGTCGTAAACTTGCCATTCGGCGAAAGTTCCGAGCGTGCTCAGTGTCCCGATATCCGTTCCGTCGATGTGCATCCGGTATCCGCCACTCGGCTGAGTGCCTTCGAGAATGATGGCCCCGTTGTCGCACAGGTTCTGCATTCCCATTGCGCACCAGCGACACTTCCCGCAGGCCGGGATGAATGAGGTGATGACATGGTCGCCGACAGCGAGGCCGTGGACTTCTGCTCCTACCTTGCGAACGATCCCGGCGCCTTCGTGCCCACCGACGATCGGGCGTGGGGTCGGCATGTCGCCGGTCACCGAATGATCGTCCGAATGGCACAGTCCTGTCGCCTTCATCTCGACAAGTACCTCGGTAGGGCCCGGATCATCGAGTTCTACTGTCTGAACCTTCCAATCTGCGTTCAGTTCCCATAGAACAGCAGCCTGAGTCTTCATGATGTGGTCCTCCAAGGGGTGAGCGAATGCAGTGTGAATCGAGCGGATGCGTCGGTGACGGCATGCGAGAGCATCTGAACCTGGTGGTGATGCAAGTCATAAATCTATGGTTCGTTTGATTCTCTGTCAAGAGCCTGCCGACTCGTTGGAAGAATACGAATTCGCCTGCAGGGCCTTGACCCCGCGGGTTGGACACGCTTGATCCTGGTCTCAGACCAGGGAAAGCGAGAAGATCTAACCCGATGGCAAAGAAAAATTACTCCGAAGAATTCCGCCGCGACGCAGTCGAG
>NZ_JAHFVG010000014.1 GCF_023264675.1 Rhodococcus sp. (in: high G+C Gram-positive bacteria) | reverse complement strand
GGCATCGTCGAGGTTGGCGAGGGCGAGTTGGCCGGTGATCTGGCCGGTGGCGGGGTTGGTGACGGGGGAGGTGTTGCTGGACGTGCCAGCGAACGGCTTGCCATCCACCCAATGCGCGATTACGTTGCTGCTCATAGCGTTTCCTTACTTCTTGTACTTGTCGATGAACTCGTTCATCGTCTTCAGTTGGTAGCGGGAGACTTCGTCGGCGTTCTCGTTCTCGGCGAACACGCTCGACACCATCACGGTGTTTTCGCGGTCGTAGAAACCGAGTTCACCGAGGCCCCCGAAGAATTCGTCCCAGTTGACGTCGCCGTCACCGATCTTCAGGTGCTGGTGTACGCGCACGGCATTGCCGGGCGGGTTGGTGATGTAGCGCAGGCCGTGCGAGCGGTGGTGATCCATCGTGTCTGCGACATGCACCAGGCGAACCAGGTCGCCGGCAGTGCGCAGGATCTTGGGAAGATCACCACCCATATGGAACTGGTGGCACGCGACGACGGCCATGCCGATGTTCTTCGAGTTGATTCCTCGAATGACGCGAATGGCTGCGAGTCCGTCCTCGACGAAATCGTCGGGGTGCGGATCGATGCGAACGTCGATGCCCTCGCGTTCGATGATCGGAACGAGCTCCTCCATCGACCGATAGAAAGCTCGCTCGGACTCTTCGGCCTTCTCCGGACGTCCGCTGAACTCGGTGTTCATCACATTGACGCCGAGGTCGACGGTGATCTGGATTGCGCGCTTCCAGTAGCGAACGGCGGCTTCGCGGGCATCCTCGTCGGGGCCGGACCAGCGCAGAACCGGAAGCACGGAGGCGACTCCGACTCCGGCGTTCTTGCAAGCCTTCTTGAACTTGGCGACGAGGTCGTCGTCGGCCTTCGGGTGATTGAAGAACGGAATCATGTCCACGTGCGGCGTCAGCTGCAGGTACTCGTAGCCCAGATCGGCGACGACACGGGGCAGCTCGAGTAGCGAGAAGTCGTGATGGAACGGCGTGGGATCGAGTGCAATCTTCATAGGTTGCTCGTGATTCCTTGGTCAGTTTCCGGACGGGCGGAGGAAAGGGCGTTGGATCTTCTTCCACTTCTCGTACGTGGCGTAGGCGCTCTGCGTGGACTCCAGAGTCGACGTCTCCGAGACCGGAACGTCCCACCACGACTCGGAGTCGGGTGCCGCGATCAGCGGATCGGTCTCGACGTGAATGACGGTGCTCGTCTCGCTGGCCTTGGCGGCCTTGACCGCATCGGTGAACTCGGAACCGTTGTTCACGCGGATGACCTCGACTCCGAGGCTTGCGGCATTGGCGGCCAAGTCGACGGGCAGAATTCCGCCGTCCAAACGACCGTGTTCGCCGCGGTAGCGGTAGTCGGTACCGAACCGCTGAGATCCGAGCGACTCCGACAGCGAACCGATGGAGGCGAATCCGTGGTTCTGCACCAGAATCATGATGATCTTGACGCCTTCCTGCACGGCGGTGACCAGTTCGGTCGCCATCATGAGGTAGGAGCCGTCGCCGACCATGATGAACACGTCGCGGTCGGGCTCGGCCATCTTGGCGCCGATACCGCCGGCAACCTCGTAGCCCATGCAGGAGAATCCGTATTCGATGTGATAGCCCTTGGAGTCCCGCGTTCGCCAGAGCTTGTGGAGGTCGCCGGGCATCGAGCCGGCAGCGCAGACCACGACGTCGCGGGGATCGGAGAGCGTGTTCGCGAGTCCGATGACCTGGTTCTGGTTGAGCGGCGCCGACGAGTCTTCGATCTGGTAGACCGAGGACACCGTGGCATCCCATTCGGCGGCGAGTTCTGCAGTGCGGCTTCGGTAATCGCTGGAGACCTCGTAGTCGGCCAGTTCGGCCGTCAAAGCGTCGAGTGCTTCACGAGCGTCGGAGACGACCGAGATGCCGCCCTGCTTCACCGAGTCGATGGATGCGACGTTGATGTTGACGAAGCGGACGTCGGGGTTGTTGAACGCGGTGCGCGAAGCGGAGGTGAAATCGCTGTAGCGAGTGCCGATTCCGATGATCACGTCGGCGTCGGTCGCGAGTGCGTTGGCAGCGGTGGTACCGGTCGAACCGATGGCGCCGACGGACTGCGGGTGGTCGTACTTCAACGAGCCCTTGCCTGCCTGGCTCTGTCCGACGGGGATGCCGGTCTTCTCGCAGAATGCCGCCAGTGCTTCGGTGGCGCCGGAGTAGATGACACCGCCGCCGGCGACGATCAACGGCTTCTCGGCCGAGCGAATTACCTCGGCGGCGCGGGAGATGACCGACTTCTCGGGAAGCGGACGTGCAACGTGCCAGGTTCGCGGAGCGAACAGGGACTCCGGCCAGTCGAAGGCCTCGGCTTGCACATCCTGCGGGATGGCGACGGTCGCGGCACCGGTCTCGACAGGGTCGGTGAGCACGCGCATCGCGCCGAGCAATGCGCTCGGCAGCTGCTCGGGCCGCCAGACACGGTCGAAGAAGCGGGAGAGCGGCTTGAACGCGTCGTTGACGGTGACATCGCCGCTCGACGGGAGTTCGAGTTCCTGCAGCACCGGTGCACTTGCTCGGGTGGCGAAGGTGTCGGCGGGAAGCAGTAGCACCGGCAGACGATTGATCGTCGCCAACGCGGCACCGGTGAGCATATTGGTCGAGCCAGGCCCGACGCTCGCGGTGATAGCCCAGGTCTGCAGGCGATCCTTCTGGCGTGTGTAGGCGACGGCGCTGTGCACCATGGCCTGTTCGTTGCGGCCGAGGACGTAAGGAAGCTCCGGCTCGGAACCCGCTTCGACGGCGTCGATCTCGGCCTGCAGCAAGGCCTGGCCGAGCCCGGCGACGTTTCCGTGACCGAAGATGCCGAATGCGCCGGCGAAGAATTTGGTGCGCACGCCGTCGCGCTCGACGTACTGATTCGCCAGGAACTTGACAACTGCCTGGCTCACAGTGAGATGCACTGTGCCCTCGGTGTTCTCGGTCTTGTTCGCCGACATCGGCGCGGTGGACACCACGATCATGCTCCTTCGGAAGCGGTGTGGAGGGGAAGTCTTGGGTCGATGGCCTGGTCTGCCCAGGTGCCGCGGATCCAGGTGTGTTCCGGATCGTCGACGATGTTCCATGCGCGTTCTTTGCCTGCGCCTGCCATGACGTTCAGGTAGTACATGTGGTATCCGGGTGCTGCGACGGACGGGCCGTGGTAACCGTGCGGCACCAGGACCACATCGCCGGTGCGAACCTCTTCGAGAACCTCGATCGGACGCTGTGGCGTTCCGTACACGCGGTGATAGCCGAAGCCGTTGCTGCCGTCGGGGCCTTCGGCGATCTCGAAGTAGTAGATCTCCTCGAGTGCGGACTCGTGGTCGGTGTTCTCGTCGTGCTTGTGGCCGGGGTAGGAAGACCAGTTGCCTCCGGGCGTGATGACCTCGCACGCGATGATCGAATCGGCCTCGAACGTGTCGGCGGTTCCGAAATTGTGTACCTGGCGACTGCAGTTGCCTGCTCCGCGAAGTTCCACCGAGATGTCGTTTGCCGGTACATAGCGGAACGGAAGCTTGGTCTCGGCTCGGGCGCCGCACAGTGCGAACCTGCCGCCGTCGGTGCTGGCGAGCGTGTAAGCGGAGTCCTTACCGACATAGGCGAAGTCCGAAGGGCCGTCGAACACCGATGCTCGACCCGCCAGGTCGAACTTGGTGCCCTCGCTGGTGACTGTCGCGGAACCGGACAGCGGCACGACCATGATCTCGTCGGATCCTGAGGTCAGATCGACCGACTGCCCGGCAGCGAGGGTGAGCGTCCAGAGGCTCGACTCGGTCCAGCCCGCGGACTCGGGTGTGACAGCGACGTCGAAACCGTCTTTGCTACCGGCTCCGGCTGCGATGTAGTACTCGGAGTTCATATCTCACCTCACCATGTCGACTGCGGTACCGACAGCGCCTGCGACGTCGCCGTCCTGCGGATAGAGCAACGTGCGTCCGACGATCAGGCCGCGGACCGCTGGAATTTCCAGCGCCTTCGCCCAGCTGGCGTAGGTCTCCTCCGGCGCGGTCTGAGGGTCACCGCCGAGAAGCAGTGTCGGAAGTGTCGTGGCGTCCATGACCCGTTCCATCTCGTCGACCACGGGGAGCTTCATCCAGGTGTACGCGGAGGTGGATCCGAGTCCCTGGGTGATGTGGATCGACTTGATCACTGCGTCGGCGCTGAGGTCGTTCTTGACCCGGCCTTCCACGCGGCTGGACAAGAACGGCTCGACCATCGCGATGAGCTGGTGGGCAGCGAGCTCGTCGATGGCCTGAGCGCAGGCGGTCATCGTGGCGAGTGTGCCCGGGTCGTCGAGCGCAATGCGGGTCAGCATCTTGGCGCCGTTCATCCGCGCCTTGGCGGTGGACGCCGCCGTGGCCCCGGTCATCCGATCGTCGAGCTCGAAGGATGCGCCCGCCAGACCGCCGCGGTTCATCGAGGAGAAGACGACCTTGTCCTCCAGAGCGCCCAGCAAAACCAGGTCGTCGAGAATCTCGGAGGAGGCAAGGACACCGTCGACGCCGGGGTTGGCCAGCGCGGTGCGCAGGCGATCCAGCAGTTCGGTGCGGCTGTTCATCGCGGTCTGGTTGGAGCCGACCGACAGTGCGCCGCGTGCGGGGTGGTCGGCGGCGACGATCATCAGTCGGCCGTTGCCGCGGATCGTCTCACGGGTGACGCGGGTCGCCCAGGCGCGTTCGATCGCCTGGGGATCGCTCGCGCGAAGAGCGGTGACCTCGGCGTAGGTGGATGCCGCGGGAGCGGTCAGGGTGGTCTCAGACATTGACGGCCTCCGTGGCGGATTCTTCTGCGAGAGTGGCGACCTCGGTCGCGGTGGGCATTGCGGTCGAGCACTCGAGACGGGAGGCGACGATGGCACCGGCGGCATTTCCGTAGCGAAGGATCTTCTCCAGCGGCCAGCCGGCGAGCAGGCCGTGGCACAGAGATCCGCCGAAGCTGTCACCCGCGCCGAGGCCGTTGACGACGTCGACGAAGTTGGGTGGAACGGTGACGGTCTGAGACCTGGTCTTACCCATCACACCCTTGGGGCCCATCTTGACGATTGCGAGTTCGACGCCGAGATCGAGCAGTGCGTCGGCAGCCTTGTGCGGATCGGTCTCGCCGACGGCGACCTCGCACTCCTCCTTGTTGCCCACGGCGACGGTGACCTGTGTCAGGGCCCGCTGGACCTGCTCGGTCGCGGCGGCAGTGCTTTCCCAGAACATCGGACGGTAGTCCAGGTCGAGGACGGTCAGCGGTGCACGCTCACGTGCTTCCCATGCGGTGAAGTGCGCGCTGCGACTCGGCTCTTCGGACAGTCCGGTGACGGTGGACCAGTAGAGACGCGCGTTCTGCACTGCGGTGATGTCGATGTTCTCCGGACGGATCTGGAGGTCGGGAGCAGAGGGCTTGCGGTAGAAGTACAGCGGAAAGTCGTCGGGGGGGAAGATCTCGCAGAAGGTCACGGGCGTGGCGTACTGGCTGTCGGTGACGACGAATCGATTGTCGACGCCGAGCCGCGCGAGTTCGGCGGCGACGTAGCGCCCGAACGGATCGTTGCCGACTCCGGAGATCAGGGCCGAACGACAGCCGAGTCGCGCTGCGGCGACAGAGACGTTGGCGGCGCTTCCGCCGAGGAATTTGCCGAAGGACTCGACGTGTTCGAGGCCGACTCCGGTCTGAAGCGGGTAGATGTCGACGCCGCTGCGCCCGATGGCGAGGACATCGAAGGCCGTGTTGTTCGCATCGGCTGAGGTGGTCAAGATCGACTCCAGAGGGTGTTGGGGGCTGCGGTGGAGGGTTGGAACGAGTCAGGTCGGCTGCTGGAAACCACTGTGCTCCAGACCACAGGTTTCTGTCAATAGTTTGTCCTGACATTCTTACTTCCAGTCAAGGTGATGTTAGTGTTCGCCTACACTTCCGATCAAGCCGGGCGCAGAATCACGCCCAACGAGGAGATACGGAGTCGGAGACGTGACTGCGTCGAATGTGTCCACGGGCGGATCGAAGACGGCATCGACCAGCTCGACGGTGGCAACACCGTTGTCGGTCGAGCTCGATCGCGGGAGTCCGGTGCCCCTGTACTTCCAGCTCGCGCAAGCGATCGAGGCGGCAATTCTCGGTGGCCTCCTCGCTCCGGGGGATCGATTCGAGAACGAACTGGCGTTGGCCAAACGGCTCAATCTGTCACGTCCGACCACGCGCAGGGCAATTCAGGAACTCGTCGACAAAGGTCTGCTGGTGCGCAAACGAGGCGTCGGCACCCAGGTCGTCCAGAGCCCGGTACACCGCCCCGTCGAGCTCACCAGCTTGTTCGACGACCTTGCCCGCGCCGGCCAGAGTCCGTCGACCAAACTCCTCGACTATCACGTCGGTATTCCGACCGACGAAGTCGCGCGCGAGCTCAACATCTCGGACGCAACCGAGGTAGTCACCATTCGCAGGCTCAGGAGTACCAACGGCGAGCCGCTGGCTCTGATGATCAATCATCTGCCGTCCGCAATTGCGCCCGATCCGGACGAGCTCGAGTCGCAGGGGCTGTATCAGTCTCTACGGACGCGAGGCGTGCACATTCGCCTCGCGCGACAGCGTATCGGCGCCAAAGCGGCGGACCGTGACGAGGCTCTGTTGCTCGACGAAAAGTACAAGGCCCCGTTGCTCACGATGCACCGCACGGCATTCGACGATTCGGGAAGCGTCGTGGAGTTCGGTTCACATGCGTACCGTGCGTCGCGGTACTACTTCGATACCACTGTCGTCGATCGCTGAGGTGGTTGCGCGGTCGATCCGCGTACCTGCAGCGCCGGGGGA
Source organism: Rhodococcus sp. (in: high G+C Gram-positive bacteria) (assembly GCF_023264675.1). Classification (GTDB taxonomy): domain Bacteria; phylum Actinomycetota; class Actinomycetes; order Mycobacteriales; family Mycobacteriaceae; genus Rhodococcoides. The sequence goes on along the minus strand of NZ_JAHFVG010000014.1, from coordinate 128,308 downwards.
ACGAGTGCGAGCGATCCGGGCGCACCCGGGGTGGTGATTCTCGCGACCAGTGCTGTCGCCGCGCGTTCGCCGACTTCGCTGGAGGCATTGTCCACGCTGGTCAGCCACACATGGCGCAGCTGGGCGATCGACGTGTTGTCGTAACCGACGATCGATATGTCTTGCGGAACGGCGATGGATCTCTCGCCGCACGCCGTCATGGTGCCGATGGCGACGATGTCGTTGAACGCGTACACCGCGGTGGGCCGAGAAGGCTTGTCCAGCAGCGTCGCTGCGGCGCGATGACCGTCGTCCTCGGTCATGTCGCTCGGTTCGATTCGGATGTGGCGCGAGAGACCGTGCGACGCCATGGCGGCGCGGTAACTCGACGCTCGGATATCGGCCACCGCGCCGAGTCCCGCGATGTGTGCGATTTCTCGGTGGCCGAGGCCGACGAGGTGGTCGACGGCGAGTTTCGTGCCGAGTTCGTCGTCGTTGGCGACGACGTCGACGCCGGGGAAGTCCAAGTCTCGGCTTGCGACGACGACGGTCGGCATTGCCGCGGCGGCTGCCGCGATCGCGGGTGTTGGGTTGCGTGTGCCGACGAGGACGAGACCGTCGAGTCGTAGATCGACGAAGCTCTTGACGAACGACTCGTCGGAGCTGCGGTCGAGGCGGCCGTCCGCCAGGAACATCTTCAGATCGTGCTGCTGCAGAACTGCGTTCATGCCTTCGAGGCAGTCGACGAACCATGGATTACGGAGGTCGTTGATCAGTACACCGACGATATCGGTTCGGTTCTTGGTGAGGCTTCGCGCGCTCAGGTTGGGTCGGTATCCGAGTTCGCGGATGGCATCCTCGACCGCAGTGCGTTTTTCCGCGCTGACCGAGCTGGATCCTCGGAGGACAAGCGAGACAAGTGATTTGGATACGCCTGCATGCGCGGCGACCGTGCGGATCGTCGGCTCCGGCATGTATGGCTCCTCTTCTCGTGTGGTCCAGACGCTAGCAGAGCGGGTGTTGACACCTCGGGGCTGCGTGACGCACACTCTAATACAGATTGGACCGGTCCAAAATGCTGGTCCGCCAGTTTCGTGAGGAGAAATTCCAGTGAGTTCATCCCAGAGCAACGGTCAAGACGGAAAGATTGCCGTCGGCGTAGCAGGCTTCGGCTGGATGGGCCGAGTGCACACGCAGGCCTACGCCCGCCTCCGCCATCACTATCCCGATCTCGGGCTCGCCCCTGTCCTCGCGACCGTGGCCGACGAGGTTCCCGGGCGAGCGGACGAGGCCGCAGCGCAGTTCGGCTTCGAGACGGCGACAACCGACTGGCACGACATCGAGACCGACAGCACCATCGGAGCCGTGTCGATCACCGCGCCGAACTTTCTGCACCGCAGCATCGGAACCGCGATGATCGAGGCAGGCAAGCACATCTGGATCGAGAAGCCGGTCGGTCTGTCCGCCGACGATGCCCGCGCTGTCGCAGTGGCGGCGGACAAAGCAGGCGTGCAGACGGCCGTGGGGTTCAACTACCGCAACGCGCCCGCTGTCGAAGAAGCCAAGGCCCTCATCGAATCCGGCGAGATCGGTGCTGTCACCCATGCGCGCTTTCGCTTCTTCAGTGACTACGCTGCGCATCCCGACGGCGCGCTGAGTTGGCGTTTCGAGCGTGCCCGCGGAGGCAACGGCGTGCTCGGTGATCTGGCATCGCACGGCGCGGACTTGCTTTGGTACCTGTTGGGAGACATCGATTCTCTCGTCGCCGATACCGCGGTGTTTCTTCCCCAGCGCGCGAAGCCGACCGGTGCCACCAGCGGACACGCTCTCGCCACCGGCGGCGAACTCGGGCCGGTCGAGAACGAGGACTTCGTCAGCAGCCAGATCCGTCTCGCCTCGGGAGCGCGCGCGACGCTCGAAGCCAGCCGTGTTTCCGTAGGCGAACAGAATGCGTACGGTTTCGAGATTCATGGCACCAAGGGTGCGGTCTTCTGGGACTTCCGTCGTCTCGGAGAACTCGGGTTGAGTGTCGGCGATCGCTATCAGGATCAGCCGGTGTCGACCATCTTCGTCGGACCGAAGCAGGGTGAATACGGTGCCTTCCAGCCCGGTTCGGCATCGGCGATGGGCTACGACGACCTCAAGGTGATCGAGGCGAAGCGGTTCATGGAGTCCATTGTCCTCGGTAAGCCGGTGGGTGCGACGGTCTGGGACGCGGTGCGCAGCGCCGAGGTTCTCGACGCGATGACACGCTCGGTCGAATCGGGTTCCTGGGTCCGGCCCGGCGCGTAGCCAGCCGGAAACTACGAAAGCCCCGCCCGATCTTCACGATCGGGCGGGGCACTTCGATATCGAGGATCAGCGAGGCGACATGCCTGCGGCGCGGTACGCGTCGTCGATCGACGCCATGTTGGTGACGGCGTCGTTCGCGTCGAGCGGCAGCGAAGTACCGTCGAGGACGTGAGCGGCGAAGGCCTCCAACTGGTAGGTGTAGGACGAGCGCTTTCCGAGTGATTCGACGGTCGTGTCGCCGCCGACGGTGATGCTCACACGATCGTCCTCGTTCGGTTTGATGTAGTTGTGCGCGAACGCTTCGCCCCGTGAGCCGACGACCTTCAGTGTGAAGAGGTAGTCGGGGTCGATCATCGAGTTCCGTGACACAGCCGTGGCGCCACTGGGGTATTCGAGATTCACATCGATCGACTCGTCGATGCCCACGGTCCGCTCGACGGCCGATGCCGACACGACTTTCGGGTCACCGCCTGCGTAGCGGCCGAACAGGCGAGTGGCATGGAGGCCGTAACAACCGAGGTCCATCATGACGCCACCGGCGAGGTCGAGCGACCAGCGAAGGTCACCGGCATCCGGTGCCGGCATTCGCATGACGACCTCGACATGCCGAAGCTCGCCGAGCGTTCCGTCTTCCGCCAACTGCAGCAGTCGTTCCGTCACAGGGTGGAACAGGTAATGGAACCCTTCCGCCACGGTGACTCCGGCTGCCGATGCCTCCTCGGCGACCGTGATCGCCTCCGCGCGATCACGCGCGAACGGCTTCTCCGTCAACACCGGCTTGCCTGCACGCACGGCAGCAAGATTCCACGGAGCATGCAGAGCATTGGCCAGCGGGTTGTAGATCACGTCGACCTCGGGATCGTCGATCACGGCCTGGTAGGAGTCCAGAACTCGTTCGACGCCGTACTTCTCGGCGAACACGGTCGCTCTGTCTTTGTCGCGAGCGGCGACCGCGACGAGTCGGTGTCCCAGAATGCGTGCAGGCTCGACGATGGCGACCTCGGCGATGCGTGAGGCGCCGAGGACGCCGATTCGAAGCTGTGTCATACCGCGGACGCTACGCGAGCATTCACGACGCTCTTCAGGAAGGCAACGCTCGCGATGACGTCCGTGACGGGTCCGGCGTCGGTGGGCTCGGCAGCAAGGATCGTGTCCTGCTCGAGCACGAACCAGCCGTCGAATCCGGCGTCGAGAAGCTTGTTCACCACTTTGCCGATGTTGACGTCCCCGGTGCCGAGCGGTGTGTACATTCCCTGCGCCACAGCCTCGGTGTAGGTCAGCTCACCCGACTGCACGCGGGCAGCGAGGGCGGCATCGACATCTTTGAGGTGCGCGTGGGTGATGCGCGACGCGTGTCCTTCGACCAGTTCCAGTGGATCGGTGCCGCCGATGAGGAGGTGGCCGGTGTCGAGGCACAACGGAATGGACGAGCCGTTCAGAACCCGGTACACCTCGTCACGCTTTTCGATCATCGTGCCGACATGCGGGTGCAACACGGCGCGAATCCCGCGCTCGGCAGCTGCATCCTGCAGACGGTCGAGGTTGGTCAGCAACGTATCCCACTGCGCATCGTCGAGTTCGGGCCGCGTGTCGTAGCCATCGCTACCGGTGGCGGCGGCGAGCACGAGAACCTCGGCGCGCGAAGCAATGAAGGCGTCGAGGAGCGGAGCGATTCCCGGAACCGGATCGTGGTTCGCGTGATGAAGTAGAACGGGCGCGAATCCGCCGACGGACTTCAGGTCGAACTTGTCCAGTGTTGCGGCGAGCTCGTTCGGGTCGGCGGGAAGGAAGCCCTCGGGGCCGACCTCGGTGGCGGTGAGGCCTGCGTCGCGCATCTCGGTGAGGACGCGGTCGTTGGCGATCTGATATCCCCAACCGGGAACTTCGCACACTCCCCAGGAGATGGGAGCGCCGGCAATACGGATTTCTGGTGTTGTCACAGTCTTACCTCGTCGATTCGCACCGGGCGGTGCAGTTGCAGGGACAATGTTGCAGCCTCGGCGATGTAGGCCACTTCGAGTGCATCGCGTGCGGTGCAAGGTGATTCGATCTTTCCGGCGATCACATCGACGAACGCGCCCAGCTCGACCTGGTAGGCGGAAGCGAAGCGATCCATGAAGAAACTGTGCGGTGTTCCGTTCGGGAACTGCGCGCCTTCTTCGAGGTTGCGGACGGGGACCTGCTGATCCCAGCCGGCGACGACCGAATCCCCCGAGCCGTGAACCTCGAGTCGGCAGTCGTAACCGCGCGCGTTGTAGCGAGTGTTGGAGACGACACCGATGGTGCCGTTCTCGAAGGTGAGAGTAGTGGTGGCGGTGTCGACGTCACCGTATTCGGTGAACTTCGGATCCCCCTGATTGGAGCCGGCAGCGTAGACCTCGGTTACCTCGTGGCCGACGATCCAGCGCACGATGTCGAAGTCGTGGACGCTGCAGTCTCGGAAGATTCCACCGGAGACGGCAACGTAGTCCATCGGCGGGGGAGCCGGATCGAGGGTGGTGGAGCGGACGGTGTGGAGCCATCCGAGATCGCCCGAGGAGACGGCCTTCTTGGCTGCGGCGAACGCGGGCGCGAACCGTCGGTTGTAACCGATCTGAACCTGCACACCGCTGGATTCGATTCCCTGCACGACGGCGAGTGACTCGCCGGGTGTTGCGGCGATCGGCTTCTCGCAGAACACGGGGATGCCGGCGTCGATGCATGCCAGTACGAGCGATGCGTGTGCCGGTGTCGCCGCAGCGACGACGACTCCGTCGACTCCTGCGGCGATCAGAGCCGCAGCGCTGTCGACGGCCTTCGCGCCGTACTTCGACGCCACCGATTCGGTGACGGCCGCACGCTCGTCGGTGACGACGAGGCCGTCGACGCCGGGCAGTGTGCTCAGTGTGTCCGCATGGAATGCGCCGATACGGCCGAGGCCGATGACGCCGACGGTTACGCCCATCAGAAGAGGTCCTAACTCGAAAGTGTGTGAGAAGAAGCCTCTCTCGAAAATGCCGTACGATCAAGGCGCAAAAGCCATCAAAAACACCTCAGGAGTGTCGCGGTGAAGCATCGATACAAGGTCCGCGAGATAGCGCAACAGTCCGGGCTGAGCGAGGCGACTGTCGACCGGGTGCTTCACGAACGGCCCGGTGTTCGTCCGGATACGAGAGCTGAAGTACAGCAAGCTATTTCGGATCTCGACAAGCAGCGATCGCAGCTGAGATTGAGTGGACGCAAGTTTTTGTTCGATGTCGTGATGCAAGCTCCGGCGCGATTCTCCGCGGAGTTCCGCTCGGCACTCGAAGCCGAATTACCGATGTTGTCACCCGCGGTAGTGCGATGCCGATTTCACTTCAGAGAGACCGAATCGGTAGCCGACATGGTCTCGACGCTCGGAAAGTTCACCGCTCGCGGATCGCACGGCGTCATCGTCAAGGCGCCGGATGATCCCGATGTCGTGGAGGCGATCGATCGGCTCGTCGGAATCGGTATTCCGGTGGTCACCTATGTCACCGACGTTCCCGCGAGTTCTCGCGTGGACTATGTCGGCATCGACAACCGCGCGGCAGGGGCAACGGCTGCGTACCTCGTCGACAGCTGGCTGGGCGACGTCGATGCCGCCGTGTTGATCATTCTGACGAGCAACATCTTTCGCAACGAAGGAGAGCGCGAGATGGGATTTCGCAGCACGCTGCGAGCGTTGGGTGCCGAGCGGGGCGATGCGGCAGGCCGCCGTGTCGTCGAGATCACCGACAGCGAAGGGCGCGACGAGACGGTCGAATCCCTCGTCGGACGCGCCCTCGCCGCGCATCCCGCCATCGAGGCCGTGTACTCGATCGGAGGCGGAAACACCGGTGCCGTACAGGCTTTCGTCCGTGCGGGTCGCCGCTGCCGCGTGTTCGTCGGGCACGATCTCGACGGCGACAACCGGCCGTTGCTGAAGTCGGGAGCGCTCTCGGCTGTACTGCACCACGATCTGCGCGCGGATGCGCGTGCGGCGTGCCGTGTGCTGATGCATGCGGGGGGCAGTCTGGACGGCTTCATCAACGAGCGTTCGCCGGTGCAGGTGTTGACGAGATTCAACTCTCCTCACGCGCTGCCCTGACGCATCCCCCCGAAGGTCCGGCGCGTCAGCGGGCGAAAGGCCCGTCCACGATGCCGAGCTGCTCGCGAATGGTGTCGATGATCGCCAGTGTCGCGACGGCATCGGAGATCGAATGCACGCTCGATTCCAGCTGTCCTCTGCCGATGTTCCGCGCCGCGTCGACCGCCGCGAAGTGCAGCCCATCGACCTGGACGCCCTTCTCCTCGAGGTACTCGAGAGACGTTCCGTCCGTCAGATCGACGGTGAAGGAGCCCGGCATGAAGAACGGGCCGTCGACGGTGAGGGTTCCGTCGCGGCCACAGATGGTGGCCGTGGTGGGGGTGTTGCTCAGAATCGTAGTGTTCATGACAGCCTGGTTGCCATCCGAGTCGGTCAGTATCGCCGAGACCTGGCCGTTGAGTTCGTCGTTGGCGGGCTGACCGACTGCGGTGATCGAGGCGGGCGCCCCGAGTACCGAGTGGACGAACGAGGCGTCGTAAGTCCCGAGGTCCAGCAAGGGGCCGCCGGCCAAAGCTGGATCGTAGATCCGGTGATCGGGAGTGAAGAACTCTCCGTGGTCGACCATCACCGTCCGGATCGGACCGAGAATTCCGCTGGCGAGCACCTGGTGCAGCACGTCGAACTTGGGGAGGAACTTCGTCCACATCGCCTCACCGGCGAAGACACCGGCGCGTGCGGCGGCGGCTCCGATCTCGGCTGCGCGTGGCGCGTCGACGGCGAGTGGCTTCTCGACGAGGACGTGCTTGCCCGCCGCGATCGCGGCCATCGCACAGGCGTGATGCTCGGTGTGCGGGGTCGCGACGTAGACGATGTCGATCGTCGGATCCTGCAGCAGGGCCTCGTAGTCGCCGAAGGCACGTTCGAGTGAATGTATCGACGCGAACTCGTCGGCGCGTGCCTGATTTCGCGAGGCCACTGCGACCACGTTCTGTGTCGAGTACTTCTTCAGCGACTCGACGAATCGATGGGCGATCCACCCTGGTCCGAGTATTCCCCAGCGAAGCACGGGGGCATCCAGGGGATCGGGCACCATGGAACCGGGAAGCGAGATCATCGACAGAATCCATTCTCGTGAAAAGTTAGATTGTCCGGACATTCAGATGGCATACTCGACGGATGACTGTACGCGTTGGAATCATCGGTGTCGGAGTAATGGGCGCAGACCATGCCCGCAAGATCAACGGCTCGATTTCGGGTGCCGAAGTATCTGCTGTCGCAGATTTCGACTTGCAACGGGCCACATCCGTTGCCGCGGAACTGCGCGACGCGAGTGTCGCCGCCGACGGCGCTGAACTCATCGCCCGCGACGATGTCGATGCCGTGATCGTCGCATCACACGACTCGACACACGCCGAACTGGTGCTTGCTGCGTTGGCGGCGAACAAACCGGTTCTGTGCGAGAAGCCGTTGGCCCCTACCGCCGCCGTGTGCCGCGAGATCATCGCAGCGCAGGGTGATCGATCGCTGATCACCGTCGGGTTCATGCGTCGGTTCGATCCCGCGTACAACGAACTCAAGCGTGCGGCAGTGGCCGAGCGTATCGGTGAGACCCTCGTTGCGCATTGCGTCAGCCGCAATGTCGTTGCAGGCCCAGGCGACTCTTCGGCGACGATCACCAACTCCGCCATTCACGAACTCGACATCATGCCGTGGCTTCTCGGCTCACCCATCACCGAGGTCAGCTGGCACGCAGGGCGCACGTCGAAGCACTCCGGAATCCGTCAGGACCCGCAGATCATGCTGCTGCGCACCGAATCCGACGTGCTGATGACGCTCGAGCTCTTCGTCAATGCACGCTACGGCTACGACACCCGGTGCGACATCGTCGGCGAAGAGGGCATCGCGTCGTTCGCGGTGCCGGCACACGTCATCGTCGACAGTGAACTGAAGCGGTCGATCGAGTATCCGCTCGACTGGGTTCCGCGCTACGCCGAGGCGTACCGTCTCGAGCTGCAGGAGTGGATCGACTCCATCGACGAGGGACGCCCGTCCACGCTCGCCGACGCCGATGCAGGCCTGCGTGCCGGCCTCGTTGCCGACGCACTGGTGGAATCGATGAACTCCGGTGGCCGAACCGTCGTCGTCGAATACTGATCTACATTTTCTGGAGGCACCCATGACACCGACAGTCACCCTCAACGACGGAACAGCGTTGCCCGCTATCGGCCTGGGAACCGTCAAGGCCGAGGGCGAGGACATTGCCGCGACGGTCACCTCCGCGTTCGATGCCGGATACCGCCTCATCGATACCGCACTCCGGTACGAAACCGAGCCGGGCGTCGGGCAGGCGATTGCCGAAACCAGTGTTCCGCGTGGCGAGATCATCGTCACGACCAAGATCCCGGGTCGGCTGCACGGATACGACGAAGCGAAGGAATCTGCGCGCACGTCGCTGTCGAATCTCGGGGTCGACTACATCGATCTGCTGCTGATTCACTGGCCACTGCCGAAGGTCGACAAATACCTCGACACCTGGCGCGCGATGATCGAGCTACAGAAGGATGGTCTGGTCAAGTCCATCGGTGTCTCCAATTTCACGGCGACGCATCTGGATCGACTCGCTGCCGAGACCGGTGTCGTGCCCGCCGTCAACCAGGTCGAGCTGCATCCGTTCTTCCCGCAGGCCGAGTTGCGGGCCTACCACGCCGAGCACGGCATCGTCACCGAGTGTTGGAGTCCGCTCGGTCGCGGTTCCGAATTGCTGCATGCGGCCCCTGTTGTCGATGCAGCGACGGCGCACGACGTCTCGGCCGGCCAGGTCGTGCTGCGCTGGCATGTTCAGCTGGGTGCGGTGCCGCTTCCGAAGTCGTCGAATCCGGACCGTCAGAAGCAGAATCTCGACGTATTCGGTTTCGAGTTGACCGAAGACGAGGTCGCCGCAATTTCGTCGCTCGAGCGCGGGCGGATCTGGGATCAGGACCCCGACACATACGAGGAGTTCTGAGCGCGTCGGTCGGATCGGACTTTCCACGCGGCCTCGCGCTGTTGGTCGCGGGTGCGCTGTTCATGGAAATTCTCGACGCCACGGTCATTGCCACCGCCGTTCCTGCGATCGCGGCATCGTTCGACGTCGAGGCTGCCGACGTCGGGATCGCCATTTCGGCGTACATCCTGACTCTGGCGGTTCTGATTCCCGCCAGCGGGTGGCTGTCGGACAGATTCGGTGTTCGTCGTGTCTTTCTGACGGCCATCGTGGTATTCGTCGTCGCGTCGGTCGGCTGCGCACTGGCGCCGTCGTTGCCGGTGTTGGTCGGCATGCGCGTACTTCAGGGCGCAGGCGGGGCGATGATGGTGCCCGTCGGGCGCCTGGCCGTGCTGCGGGCGACGACGAAAGCCGACTTGGTCCATGCCATCGCGTATCTCACCTGGCCTGCCCTGACGGCTCCTGTACTGGCGCCGGCGCTGGGCGGGGCCATCGTCACCTATGCGTCGTGGCGATGGATCTTCCTGATCAACGTTCCGCTGGGAATCATCGGACTGATCGTCGGGCTCAGGCTCGTAGCCGCCGTCGAGACTCCGCCGACGTCGAAGCCCCTCGACTGGCGAGGGCTGATACTGACCACGGTCGGGATCGCTGCCGTCGTGCTCTCGCTCGACACCGTTCGGTCGGACGGAACACCGTGGACTGCCGTGGGAATCGGCATGGGCATCGGCTGTATTGCCTTGACGCTGACCGTCATCCACCTACGCAGAACGGCGCATCCGCTGCTGGACTTGACGGTACTGCGTATTCAATCGTTCCGGAACACCGCGACCTACGGGTCGTTCTATCGCATGATCATCACAGCCGTACCGTTCTTGCTGCCGCTGATGTTCCAGCTCAGGTTCGGATGGTCACCGTTCGTGTCCGGTCTGATGGTGATCGCGTTGTTCGCGGGCAACGTGCTGATCAAACCGGCCACGACCCCGTTGATGCGCCGCTTCGGAATTCGCACCGTCATCGTCGCCGATGGCGTTCTTTCGGTCCTGTGTTTCGGCGCCATCGCACTGGTCGGAGTGCACACGCCTGCGGTGGTGATCGCGGCGATTCTCGTCATCAGCGGTGCGCTTCGATCGATCGGATTCACCGCGTTCAACACGCTCGCGTTCTCCGATGTGGAGAGCGAGAGACTCACGCACGCGAACACCCTCCACGCTACGGCGCAGGAGTTGTTCGCCGGCTTCGGAATTGCGCTCGGCGCCATCGCGTTGACGCTCGCCACTGGCATCGCCGAGGGCCTCGGGCGAGGGCCGGGCGAGGCGTTCTCGTGGTCGTTCGCGGCTCTGGGGGCGCTGATGCTGGTTGTGGTGGCCGGGGGTCTCGTCCTCCCGAAAGGCGCGGGTGCCGCCGTCACTCAGCGGTGATCGGCAGTGGCGTCCATCAGAGCCCGGCGTAGCTCGTCCAACGTTCGGGTGGCTCCGATTCGAGGTTGTGTCAGCGCAACGGATGCCACGACCTCTCCGGCGCGAAAGAGCGGAACGGCAACCGATTCCAGATCCGGTCGGAGCGGCCCACTCGGTCCGACGGCGACGCCGTCCGCTCGAATTGCGTCCAGTTCGTCGAGCAACGCCATCGTGTGCTCGGGGTCTTCTCGTAGGTTCTCGGCAGCCCATTCTCGCCGGGGACGTTCGGGCATGTAGGCGAGTAGAACCCGTCCTCCAGCGGTGGACGGCAAGGGATGACGCCACCTCGTCGAGTCGGCGAAGGCCGCGGCATCGCTGAGGCCGACCGACTCGATGTTGACCGCGTCGTCACCGACCCGGACGACGAGCAACGCACCGGCTCCTGTTTCTCGGTGCAGAGCATCCAGATGCTCGCGCTCGAAATCTCGAACCGAGTTGCGGCCGGATTTGCGCTCGAGTACCGCCGACAGCGGGCCGATCGTGTACCGACCGTCCCGCTCGTCGAAAAATCCCGACGCGACCAGTCCGTAGGCGAGTTTCTGAACGGACGACAGTGGCGCATCGATTGCTCGCGAAAGTTCGGTGAGAGTAAGTCCCCGAGGGTCCGTGGTGGCTGCCCCGAGCAGTGCCGCGATTCGATCGACCGCACGGTGGTGTGGTCTTCGTTTGTCTTCGGCCATTGGATCACGATAGAGCTACCTATATAGGTATGGCAAGCGATACATTGCGTAGAATCCGTTAGCGTAGGTAATGTTGGGTTGTCGGTCGGGGAGTTCGGAGGAGGAACACATGAGCAATCAGGGACCACTGGACGGCGTCAGAGTCATCGACCTCGCGACAGTCGTCATGGGACCGTATGCGGCACAGATACTCGGAGATCTCGGTGCGGACGTCATCAAGGTCGAGTCACCTGCCGGAGATTCGACGCGTCGGTCGGTGCCTCGCCGCGGAGACGGTATGGGAGCGCTCGCGCTCAACGTCAACCGAAACAAGCGCAGCGTGATGCTCGATCTGAAGTCCGACGAGGGCAAGAGGGATCTCCATCGCCTCCTCGCCGACGCCGACGTGCTCGTCACCAACATGCGCCCGGGCGCGCTGAAACGCCTCGGCTTCGACTACGAGTCCTTGAAGGACCGCTATCCGTCTCTCGTCTACACGAGCGCGCAAGGATTCCGTTCGGACTCCGATCTCGCGGACCGCGCCGCCTACGACGAAATCGTCCAAGCAGCGAGCGGATTGACCGATCTGATGCTTCGGGCCACCGGCACCGCCAATTACGTGCCGACGATTCTCGCCGACAAGGTCTGCGCGCTGACGATCGTCTATTCGACTCTTGCTGCTGTGGTGCACCAGCGTGCGAGCGGCGAGGGGCAGCATATCGAGGTGCCCATGACCGACACGATGCTCGCGTTCAACCTCGTCGAGCACCTCGGAGGTCACACCTTCGAGCCGCCGGAAGGCCCGACCGGGTTCTATCGCTCGCTCAGTGCCAATCACGGCGCCGTCAAGACCCGCGACGGGTGGGCATGCATCCTGCCCTACAGCCCGGCCAACGTCCGCGACTTCCTCGAAGCATCAGGGCACGGAGAGCTGAACGACGATCCGCGCTTCTCGACGTGGGAGGCCGTACTCGACGACATGGGTGAGCTCTACGGTGAGATCGAGAAGATCGCTCCCGAACGCACCACCGCGGAATGGGAGAAGCTCTGCGCCGACCACAGCATTCCGATGGCCGAGGTCCTCGACATGGAGAACGCATCCGATTCGGAGTACGTGAAGGGTGGTCACCTACTCGATGTTGCGCAGCACCCGACCGAGGGCGCCTATCGCGCGGTCGGTATCCCGATGCGATTCAGCGGCACTCCGGTCTCGATCCGAAAGCCTGCTCCGACTCTCGGCCAGCACAACGACGAGGTGTTCGACGAGCTGGATCGGGTATCCGCTTCTTCGACGAGAACTACACGGACAAGGGAGTCCATCCATGAGTAAGCACGAACCGCTCGGCCCACTGGCACCCGACTACCTCGACGCCGACCTGTTCGGCTATCAAGGAATTCTGACCGACGAGGAGTCGAAGACCGTGCTGAAGGTGCGCGAGTTCCTCGCCGCCGAGGTTGCGCCGCGGGCCAACGAGTTCTGGGAGAAAGCAGAATCTCCCGTGCATCTGCTGCCGAAGATCGCCGAATTGGACATCACCGGCCTCGGCTACGAATTCGAGGGACGCACCGCTGCTCGCAAGGTGCTGACCGGGTGGCTCGGAATGGAATTCTCGCGAGTGGATCCGTCGACCGGCACGATGTTCAGTGTTCACAGCGGACTTGCCATGAGCAGCATCTCCATCCTCGGCTCCGAGGAACAACGCGAGCGCTGGCTTCCGGCCATGCGGCGGATGGAGAAGATCGGGGCGTTCGGGCTCTCCGAACCCCATGGTGGCTCGGACGTCTCGGGCGGTCTCGAAACCACCGCGCGTCTCGACGGTGACCACTGGATCCTGAACGGGAGCAAGCGGTGGATCGGCAATGCGACATTTGCCGATCTGATCATCGTGTTCGCCAAGGACGAGGCGGACGGCGAGGTGAAGGGATTCGTCGTGGAGAAGGAGTTCGAGGGTTTTCGGGCCGAGAAGATCGAGGGGAAGTACTCGCTGCGTGCGGTCGAGAACGCCGACGTCTACCTCGAGGACTGCTGCGTCCCGGTTGCCAACAAGCTCGAACACGCCAACTCGTTCGCCGACACCTCCAAGGTGCTCCGACTGACGCGCGGCGGCGTCGCCTGGGGAGCTGTCGGGGTCATGATCGGGGCCTACGAGCGGGCGGTTGCCTACGCCCAGGAGCGAGTCCAGTTCGGCCGGCCCATTGCCTCGTTCCAGCTCATCTCGGATCTGATCGCGCGCATGGCAGGAAACATCACTGCCTGTCTCGGAATGGCGTTGCGCGTCTCGCAGCTTCAGGACTCCGGCATCCACTACGACGAGCATGCGGCGCTGTCGAAGACGTATTGCACCACCAGGTTGCGTGAAGTGGTCGGTTGGGCACGGGAAATCATGGGAGGCAACGGAATTCTGCTCGAACACGATGTCATCCGATTCTTCGCCGATGCCGAGGCGCTGTACTCGTACGAGGGCACCTCGCAGATGAACAATCTCATCGTCGGCAGGGGAGTGACGGGGTTCAGCGCGTTCGTCTAGTCGCCCCGATCACGCGAACGCACGTGCGTTCGCGTGATCGATGGCCCTGGAGACCACGATGGCCGCAAACGCACGTGCGTTCGCGTGATCGATGGCCCTGAAGACCACGATGGCCGCAAACGCACGTGCGTTTGCGGCCATCGTCGTGTTGATGCTGGTCGATCAGCGTGCGAAGAGCAGCGCGCGCTTGACTTCCTGGATCGCCTTCGTCACCTGAATGCCACGGGGGCACGCGTCGGTGCAGTTGAAGGTGGTGCGGCAGCGCCACACGCCCTCGACGTCGTTGAGGATGTCCAGACGCTCCGAGGCACCCTCGTCGCGGCTGTCGAAGATGAAGCGGTGTGCGTTGACGATCGCAGCCGGACCGAAGTAGCTGCCATCGCTCCAGAACACGGGGCACGAGGTGGTGCAGCATGCGCAGAGGATGCACTTGGTCGTGTCGTCGAACCGCGCACGGTCGGCCGCGGACTGGATCCGCTCGCGGGTCGGCTCGTTGCCGGTCGTCATCAGGAACGGCTTGACGGCGCGGAACGCGTCGAAGAAGGGTTCCATATCGACGATGAGGTCCTTCTCCACCGGGAGACCCTTGATCGGCTCGATCGTGATGTTCAGGGTCTTCGACGAATCCTTCGGCAGCATGTCACGCATCAGCACCTTGCAGGCGAGACGGTTGACGCCGTTGATTCGCATCGCGTCACTGCCGCAGACGCCGTGGGCGCACGAACGACGGAATGTCAGAGTTCCGTCGAGGTAGCCCTTCACGTACAGCAGCAGGTTGAGAAGCCGGTCGGTCGGAAGCGTCGGGACCGCGAAGGTGTCCCAGCGCTGGCCGTCGCCGTTCTCGGGGTCGAAACGAGCGATTTTCAGGTTGACGATCACCGCGCCGTCGGGCATCGCGGGAAGGTCGGACTTGTCTTCGCTCTTGTCGATCGCTGGTGCGCTCATCAGTACTTCCGCTCCATCGGCTCGTAACGGGTCTGGATTACCGGCTTGTAGTCCAGACGGATGTCGGTGAGCAGGCCAGTGCCTTCCTTGTAGGCCATGGTGTGCTTCATGTACTCGTCGTCGTTGCGGTTCGGGAAGTCCTCGCGAGCGTGTCCGCCGCGCGATTCCTTCCGGTTGAGGGCGCCGACGACGGTGACCTCGGCCATTTCGAGCAGGAAGCCGAGTTCGACGGCTTCGAGGAGGTCGCTGTTGTAGCGAGTTCCCTTGTCCTGCACGACGATGTGGTTGTACCGCTCCTTGAGGGCGCGAACGTCCTTCAGCGCGGTTTCGAGGCGTTCCTCGGTGCGGAAGACCGATGCGTTGTTGTCCATCGACTGCTGCAGCTCGGTGCGGATATCCGCCACACGCTCGTGGCCGTGATCGGAGAGCACGAGCTCGAGCCACTCCTCGACCATCTTGGCCGGCTCTTCGGGGAGCGGGGTGAAGTCCACCGAGTTGGCGTACTTTGCCGCGGCGATTCCCGAACGACGTCCGAAGACGTTGATGTCGAGCAGCGAGTTGGTGCCCAGTCGGTTCGCTCCGTGGACCGACACGCAGGCGCACTCGCCTGCCGCGTACAGCCCGGGGACGATGTCGTCGTTGTTGCGCAGCACCTCACCGTTGATCTTGGTGGGGATACCGCCCATGACGTAGTGACACGTCGGGTAGACGGGCACCGGCTCCTTCACAGGGTCCACGCCGAGGTAGGTGCGCGAGAACTCCATGATGTCGGGGAGCTTCTCGTCGAGAACTTCCTCGGGGATGTGGGTGACGTCGATGTAGACGTAATCCTTGTTGGGTCCGCCGCCGCGGCCTTCGAGTACCTCGAGAACCATCGAGCGCGCGACGATGTCACGCGGCGCGAGGTCCTTGATGGTCGGGGCGTAACGCTCCATGAAGCGTTCGCCCGACTCGTTGCGGAGGATGCCGCCCTCGCCTCGGACTGCTTCGGAGATGAGGATGCCGAGGCCTGCGAGGCCTGTCGGGTGGAACTGGTGGAACTCCATGTCCTCCAAGGGAAGACCCTTGCGGAAGACGATGCCCATGCCGTCACCGGTGAGGGTGTGCGCATTGGACGTCGTCTTGTACATGCGTCCCGAGCCGCCGGTCGCGAAGATGATCGACTTGGCGTGGAAGATGTGCAGCTCGCCGGTGGAGAGCTCGTAGGCGACGATGCCGGTCGCGACGGGTCCGTTGTCGGTCTCGGTGAGGCAGAGATCGAGTGCGTAGAACTCGTTGTAGAACTCGACGTCGTGCTTGACGCAGTTCTGGTAGAGCGTCTGGAGGATCATGTGGCCGGTGCGGTCGGCGGCGTAACACGCACGGCGGACGGGAGCCTTGCCGTGGTCGCGAGTGTGGCCACCGAAGCGGCGCTGGTCGATCTTGCCCTCGGGTGTCCGGTTGAACGGAAGACCCATCTTCTCGAGGTCGAGAACGGCGTCGATCGCTTCCTTGGCCATGATTTCGACGGCGTCCTGGTCGGCGAGGTAGTCGCCGCCCTTGACGGTGTCGAAGGTGTGCCACTCCCAGTTGTCTTCCTCGACGTTGGCGAGGGCGGCGCACATGCCACCCTGCGCTGCACCGGTGTGCGAACGCGTCGGATAGAGCTTGGTCAGTACCGCCGTGCGGGCCTCCGGCCCGGCCTCGATGGCCGCTCGCATGCCTGCGCCACCGGCGCCGACGATGAGCACGTCATAACGATGTTCCTGCATGAATGCTTCAGTTCCCTTAGCTCGCCGAAATGTTCGGATCGAAGGTGAAGATGACGTACGTGCCCAGGCCCATGATGAGAATCATCGAGAGTACGAGCAGTGTCGTCAGCCAGAATCGCGTCGAATCCTTGCGGGAGTAGTCCGCGATGATCGTGCGAAGGCCGTTGCCACCGTGCAACTGCGCCAGCCACAGCATCGTCAGATCCCAGAACTGCCAGAACGGGCTCGCCCAGCGGCCTGCCACGAATCCGAAGTTGATCCGGTGCACGCCGTCGTCGAGCATCAACATGATGAACATGTGACCCAGAACCAGGACGACGAGTGCGAGGCCGGAGAACCGCATGAACAGCCACGCGTACAGCTCGAAGTTGCCCTTCGACTTCCGGCGCGGTGAACGTGGGTTGTCCAGGCTTGCCGGACGGTCGTATGTCTTGCCGAGGGACTTGGCCTCGGGGCCGTGTGTCGTTGCCATCAGTGCCCGCTCGCTGTGAACATGTTGTAGAAGATTCGGCCCGCACCCGGAACCATGACCACGATCCAGACCGCGGCGATGACCCAGAGCATCAGCTTCTGGTACTTCGGTCCCTTGGACCAGAAGTCGACCAACATGACCCGGATGCCGTTGAGTGCGTGGTACAGCACTGCAGCGACGAGTCCGAGCTCCATCAGACCGACCAGAGGCGTCTTGTACGTGTCGATGATTGCGTCGTATGTCTCAGGATTGACACGCACCATGGCGGTGTCCAAGACGTGGACGAACAAGAAGAAGAACGTCAACACGCCTGTGATTCTGTGTAGAACCCAGGACCACATTCCCGGGTCCCCGCGGTACAGCGACCGCTTGCGCTCCTTGGCCGGAGCGACTTCCGTCGTGCTACTCATCGAGTGCAAAGCCTCCAACGTCATTGGTGGACGTATCGAGCCCGTCAGCCGGACCGGACCTGGCTCGATTTGTCTAACTCCGGCTCCAACGGATATCGAAGAGCCGCCGTCTTTGAACTGTAAACCCATTGGAAACATGGAACTAATTCGACTCGAGGTTCGTACTGGCCCGGTTTTCCTTGTTAGGTTTGCCTTTCCAATTCTTCGGGATCGGTTCAGTGAAGCGTCATGCGGTGCAACACTCGGCGTGATTTGATGGGATGCATGACGGAAATCGACTGGAAAACGTTGCGCGACAGTGCTCATCGCGTCATGAGACAAGCCTATGCGCCGTACTCGAACTATCCGGTCGGCGCTGCCGCATTGGTGGACGATGAACGAATTGTGACCGGATGCAATGTGGAAAATGTCTCATATGGTTTGGGCCTGTGCGCCGAGTGCGGATTGGTGTCCAACCTTCGTTCCACCGGCGGCGGGCGCCTCGTGGCTTTCAGCTGTTGTGACAGCAGGGGTGCCCGGCTGATGCCGTGTGGCCGTTGCCGACAACTTCTGTACGAGTTCGGGGGTCCGGATCTGCTCGTCGACACCGATGGCGGGCCCGTACGGCTCGCCGAACTTCTGCCGGCTGCCTTCGGTCCGGAGGACCTCGAATCGGGCAGGATGGAGAACCATGTCTGACGCAGTCTCGATCATCACCGCCAAGCGCGACGGCCACGAACTCAGCTCGACGCAGATCGACTGGGTCGTCGATGCGTTCACCAAGGGCATCGTCGCCGACGAGCAGATGTCGTCGTTGGCGATGGCGATCCTGTGGCGGGGCATGACTCGGCCCGAGCTCAGTCGGTGGACGGCGGCCATGATTGCCTCCGGAACGCGCATGGACTTCTCTTCGCTCCCACGACCTACCGTCGACAAGCATTCGACGGGCGGCGTCGGCGACAAGATCACGCTGCCACTCGCCCCGCTCGTCGCAGCGTGCGGCGCTGCGGTTCCCCAGCTCTCGGGTCGTGGTCTCGGCCACACGGGAGGCACTCTCGACAAGCTCGAATCGATCAGCGGATGGCGCGCCGACCTGAGTGCGGACGAGATGTATTCGATCCTTGCCGATCCAGCCGTCGGGGCCGTCGTGTGCGCCGCCGGAGCCGATCTCGCCCCCGCGGACAAGCGGCTCTATGCGCTACGTGACGTCACGGGAACCGTCGAATCGATCCCGCTCATCGCGAGCTCGATCATGAGCAAGAAGATCGCCGAGGGGACCGGCGCACTCGTGCTGGACGTGAAGGTAGGGGCCGGGGCGTTCATGAAGAACATCGCCGACGCCCGTGAACTCGCCGCTGCGATGGTCGATCTCGGTATCGACGCCGGTGTCCGGACGGTGGCGCTGCTGACGTCGATGGATTCACCACTCGGTCTCACCGCCGGTAACGCCCTCGAAGTCGAGGAATCCCTCGACGTGCTCGCAGGCGGAGGACCGGCAGACATCGTCGAGCTGACGGTGACACTGGCCCGGACCATGCTCGCGGCCGCTGGAATCGAGGGGGTCGACCCCGCCGACAAGCTCGCCGACGGCACCGCAATGGATCGTTGGAAGTCGATGATCGCCGCGCAGGGAGGTGACCCGAACGCCGCACTACCGGTGGCGAAGGAGACTCAGACCATCACCGCGGAACGAGGAGGCATCATCAGCTCGCTCGATGCCATGGGAGTCGGTGTCGCCGCGTGGAGACTGGGTGCAGGCCGTGAACGACAAGGAGAGCCGGTGCAGGCCGGTGCCGGTGTGCGGTTGCACGCAAAACCGGGTGAACGAGTTACTGCCGGACAGGTACTCGCGACGCTCTACACCGACACTCCCGAGAAGTTCGCGTACGCGACCGAAGCGATCTCGGGCGCCTGGACTATCGGTGACGCCGAATTCGAGGCGTCACCGATAGTCCTGGAGCGCATCGGCGGCTAGAGAAGTTCACCTGCTTCGGTCAGCACGCTCCGCAGAATCTGCTCCATCTCGTCGAACTCCTTCTGTCCGCAGATGAGCGGGGGAGCGAGCTGGACGACGGGATCGCCGCGGTCGTCGGCGCGGCAGTAGAGCCCGGCGTCGAACAATGCGGTGGAGAGGAATCCGCGCAGGATTCGTTCCGACTCGGCGTCGGTGAACGTCTCCTTGGTGGCCTTGTCCTTGACCAGTTCGATGCCGTAGAAGTAACCCTCGCCGCGGACGTCGCCGACGATCGGGAGGTCGTTCAGTTTCTCCAACGTGGCGCGGAACGCCGGAGCATTCTGTGCCACGTGCGCGTTGAGGCCTTCGCGCTCGAAGATGTCGAGGTTTGCCATCGCCACGGCGGACGAGACGGGATGTCCGCCGAACGTGTAGCCGTGGGCGAAGCTAGAGGTGCCGTCGTCGAACGGTGCGAACAGGCGGTCGGAGGCGATCATCGCGCCGATGGGCGAGTACCCGGATGTCAAGCCCTTCGCACACGTGATGATGTCGGGGACGTAGCCGAAGTCGTTGCACGCGAACATCGAACCGATACGGCCGAACGCACAGATGACCTCGTCGGAGACGAGCAGTACGTCGTAGCGGTCGCAGATCTCCCGGACCCGCTCGAAGTATCCCGGAGGCGGTGGGAAGCAGCCGCCCGCATTCTGGACGGGCTCGAGGAACACGGCGGCGACGGTATCGGGGCCTTCGAACTCGATGGCCTCCGCGATTCGGTCGGCGGCCCAGATTCCGAAGGCTTTCGGGTCGGAGTCGAGTGGAGCGGGTGCGCGGTAGATGTTGGTGTTGGGAACTCGGAATGCGCCGGGCGTCAGCGGTTCGAAGGGCTCCTTCAACGCTGGAATGCCGGTGATGGCGAGCGCGCCCTGCGGGGTGCCGTGGTACGCGATCGCACGAGAGATCACCTTGTGTTTGCCGGGCTTGCCGACTTTCTTGAAGTACTGCTTGGCAAGCTTCCAGGCACTCTCGACGGCCTCGCCGCCGCCGGTGGTGAAGAACACCCGATTCAGATCTCCCGGTGCGTAACCCGCCAGGCGTTCGGCGAGTTCGATGGCGGGAGGCGTCACGTAGGACCAGAGCGGGAAGAACGCCAGCTGCTCCGCTTGTTTGGCCGCAGCCTCGGCAAGTTCCTGGCGTCCATGACCCACCTGGACGACGAACAAGCCGGAGAGACCGTCGATGTAGCTCTTGCCGTTGGAGTCGTAGATGGTCGAGCCCTCACCGCGAGTGATGATCGGCGGAGTCACACCTGCGCCGTGGCGTGTGAAATGGCCCCACAGGTGCCGGGCGGCCGATGCGTCGAGTTCGGCGGTGGTCTTCTGGGTCTTCATCTGGTTCCCCAATTGTATTGTTGCTTGACGAGTTTCAGGTACACCAGCGTCTCGGTGCTGGTGACACCGGCAAGGGCGCGGATGTGTTTGTTGAGGATCTGAAGCAGGTGTTCGTCGTTCTCGCACACGACCTCGATCACGATGTCGAACGACCCTGCGGTGAGCACCACGTAGTCGACGGCGTCGAGAGCGGCGAGATCGTCGGCCAGTTTCTGGCTGTCCCCGGTGCACTTGATTCCGATCATCGCCTGGCGGTTGAAGCCGACTTGAACGGGATCGGTGACGGCAACGATCTGCATCACACCGGTCTCGGTCAGCTTCTGAACGCGTTGGCGCACGGCGGCTTCGGAGAGACCGACGGCTTTTCCGATGGCCGAGTAGGAGCGCCGTCCATCCTCCTGAAGTTGTTCGATGATGGCTTTGGAGACGTCGTCGAGTGCGTTCGGCGGCTGTTCGGGCATGAGTCGAGTGTGACGTGATCGGCAAGGAAGAGCAAGTCGATTTCCATTGATTTCGTCTTAATTTTGCGATTGAACAACAGAATCAGTTGTAGAAATGCTTGAAAACTAGAGAATCAGTATCAGGGTCGGTAGGGTTCAGGCATGGCGCAAGCACCTGAAATTGCTGGATGTTGGATCGGCGGTCGCGCCGTCTTCGGTGAAGGCCGTGCGTTCGAGGTCGACAATCCTGCTACCGGCGAGATCCTGGGTGTCACCCGACTCGCGACTGCGTCCGACGTGGACGCAGCGGTCCGGTCGGCGAGATCGGCGTTCCTGGGATGGTCCCGGGCAATGCCGTCCCACCGCAGCGCTGTGCTGGCAGAGTTGGCGCGATTGGTCGGTCGCGTTGCCGCCGAATTCGCTCGGGAGGAAATGCTGCAGACGGGCAAGACAATTCGGCTCGCGACCGAGTTCGATGTACCGGGCAGCGTCGACAACATCGAGTTCTTCGCCGGCGCCGCACGGAATCTGGAGGGCAAGGCTTCGGCGGAGTACTCGGGTGAGCACACGTCGTCCATCAGGCGGGAGGCCGTCGGGGTCGTCGGGTCCATCACGCCGTGGAACTATCCGCTGCAAATGGCGGTGTGGAAGGCAATTCCGGCGTTGGCCGCCGGCTGCTGTGTCGTCCTCAAACCCAGCGAACTGACTCCGCTGACCACCATCAGGCTTGCTCGGCTGGCAACCGAGGCCGGATTGCCCGACGGCGTGTTCAATGTCGTCACCGGAACGGGGCCGGAAGCGGGTGCTGCGCTGTCGGGCCACCCGGGCATCGACGTCATGACCTTCACCGGTTCGACTCCCGTCGGGCGCACAGTGATGGCGCAGGCCGCCGTCAACGGCACCCGCGTTCAACTCGAACTCGGTGGTAAGGCGCCATTCGTGGTGTTCGACGATGCCGATCTCGATGCTGCGATCCACGGCGCGGTGGCGGGTTCGTTGATCAATTCGGGTCAGGACTGCACGGCGGCGACGCGCGCGATCGTTGCCGAACCTCTCTACGACGCTTTCGTCGACGGCGTCGCTGCACTGATGACGCGGGTCGTCGTCGGTGACCCGAGCGATACGGCAACCGACATGGGTTCGTTGGTCTCGCTCGCGCACCGTGACCGTGTTGCCGCAATGGTGGAACGTACGTCGGCGCGGGTGGTGTGTGGTGGGCGTGCACCCGATCGGCCGGGCGCGTTCTACCTGCCGACCTTGCTGGCCGACGTGGGTGAGAACGACGAGGTCTATCGCGACGAGATATTCGGCCCGGTGTTGACGGTGTCCAAGCACCACGGAGACGACGACGCGCTGCGGCGTGCCAACGACACGGCCTTCGGTCTGGCCGCGTCGGCATGGACGCGAGACGTGTACCGGGCGGGTCGGGCCTCACGTGAGATTGCCGCCGGATGCGTCTGGATCAACGACCACATCCCCATCATCAGCGAGATGCCGCATGGGGGAGTAGGCGCTTCCGGCTTCGGGAAAGACATGTCGAGCTACTCGTTCGAGGAATACCTGACCATCAAGCACGTGATGACCGATATCACCGGGGTGGCCAAGAAGTCGTGGCACCGAACGGTGTTCGCGTCCGGGGATGGTTCGTGATGTGGGCAGAACACGCAACGACGCGCGGATTCGAGATGGTAGCGGGCGCTACCCCGGAGTCGTTCTGGCTGGATCGGCCCGAGCGGCCGGCCCCACGCGCACGCCATCACGGTGACACTTCCGCGGATCTGGTCGTCATCGGCGGCGGGTTCACCGGTCTGTGGGCCGCCGTGCACGCCGCGGAGGACAACCCGGATCGCTCGATCGTGTTGCTCGAGGGTGATCGCATTGCCGAGGGCGCGACCGGGCGCAACGGCGGATTCTGTGCAGCGAGTCTCACGCACGGCCTGAGCAACGGAATCGACCGGTACTCCGACGAACTGCCTGCCCTTCTGCGGATGGGAACGGACACACTCGACGCCATCGAAGAGACCACTCGTCGGTACGGCATCGACGCCGATATCGAGCGCACGGGTGAACTGGACATCGCCAATTTCGACTGGCAGAGGGATGATCTGCGTGACCTCGCCGAGGAGGCCGCACGTCTCGGTCAGTCGATGCGCTACCTCGACGGCGATGCCGTTGCCGCCAGAGTGAAGTCCCCGATGGCTACCGCGGCGCTGTTCGACCCGGACGTGATGCTCGTCGATCCGGCCAAGCTGGCCTGGGGGCTTGCCGACGCCGCCGAGTCGCTCGGCGTGACGATTCACGAGAACAGCTGGGTCGAATCCCTCGAGAAGTCGGGGGCCGGGGTGCGGGTGGTCACCGGATACGGAACCATCCAGGCCGACAAAGTTCTCCTGGCGACAGCAGCATCGAAGCCGCTGCGACGCGCGCTTCGCCATTGGATCGTTCCGGTGTGGGATTACGTCATCATGACCGAGCCACTGAGCGAGACGCAGCTGAACCAGCTTGGATGGACCGGGCGAGAAGGACTCGCCGACAGCGGAAATCGATTCCACTACTTCCGACTCACCGCCGACAATCGAATCTTGTTCGGGGGCTGGGACGCGCACTATTTCTTCGGTGGGGACACCGATGCTCGGCGCAGGCAGAACCCGGAAGAGTTCGGCCTGCTCGCCGAGCATCTATTGCAGATGTTTCCGTCGTTGGAGGGCATTCGAGCGACCCACACCTGGGGCGGAGCGATCGATACGTGCTCGCGCTTCAGCGCATTCTGGGATCTCGCAATGGACGGCCGTGTCGCGAGCGTTCTCGGATTCACCGGTCTCGGCGTCGGCGCTTCGCACTTCGGTGCGCGGACCGCGCTCGATCTGCTCGACGGCCTCGACACCGAGCGCACGAGACTGAACATGGTGCGAAGCAAGCCGTTACCGTTTCCGCCCGAGCCGATCAAGTCTCTCGGAATCAACATCACGCGCCGGGAGTTTGCGCGGGCCGATCGGAGCGGCGGTAAACGCGGTCTGTGGTTGAAGGCAATGGACGCGCTGGGTCTCGGATTCGATTCCTGACAGCACCAGGATCGACGGCCGCGGCCTAGTCGTGGGGGACGACGATCACCGGTGCCGGTGTGGCCCGCACGATCTTGGCCGCACTGGATCCGAGGAACACCCGTTTGGGAGCGGCAAGTCGACTGGATCCCAAGATCAGCACATCTCCGTCGCGCCACTGAAGCGAAGACACAGCTTCGTCCAGGTTGGAGCCGTCGGCGACCACGGATTCGAGCCCATCGATTCCGGGGAGTTTGCGCATCGCATCGTCGAGGTTCGCCTCGGCCGCCGCGACATTGCGCTTGCGTGTGTCGAGTGCTCGACCGTCCGCTTGGGTGTCTTCGAGTGAGACCAGCGATACCAGTCGCAGCGGTAGGTGCGCAGCACTGGCGATGGTGATGGCGAACGACGAGGGGTCCGCAGCTCCTGGGCGCGTCGGGATCGCGACGGTCAATCCGGTGAGCGCGAGGTCTTGTCGTGAGCGATACCCGCGGGGGGCGAGGGCCAAGGGCACCGGTGACGCGTGCAGTAGTTGGGCGGCGACCGTCCCGATGGTGTGCCGGTCGAGTAGTCCGTCGCCTGCGCCGCCGACGACGATCATGTCCGAGTCCTCGGCCGTCGCCACGTCGATGAGACCCTGGGCGAAAGACTCGTGATAGGCCACCCGAGTGGTCACCGGGGTGCCGGCGGGAACTCTGTCACGCGCAGCGCTCAGCCACTGAGCAGCCTTGGCGTCGAGGATTTTTCGGTACGGCCCGCTGCCTTCCATGACCGGCTCGTCCGAGCGGAGCACGATGACGATGTCGATGGACGCGTCGAGGGCCGACGCCAGCACGGCAGCGAGAGCCACGCCGTCGTCGCCGCTCGGGGTGGCGAGATAGCCGACGGTCAGTTTCATCTTGACGATCCTGTCCTACTAGTAGGTATCGGGAACTTTTACCTCGGTGGAGGCAGTCAACGTCTTGCCCTGGAAAAAGTCTCGGTTGCCGACGAAGCAGAGCAGCATCAGGGGAATGCCCAGTACCAGCATTCCGACGCCCAACACGAACACGCCACCGATCGGCCCGTACACCGTGTAGCCGTAGTCCGGTTTGATCATGTCCACGGCGCTCTGAACGAATGCCCATGTCATCGACAGCCCGCCGAGGAGTGGAAAGATGCCACGCATGAACAGGTTTCGAGCCGACGTGAACAGTGTGCGGCGGAAGTACCAGACGCACGCATAAGCGGTGATTCCGTAGTAGAAGGCGACGGCGAGGCCGAGCGAAGCGACGGAGTCTTGCAATGCGTTGGAGCTGACGAACGTGAGGACCAAGTAGAAGACCAACGCCGCCGCACCCATGACCAGCGTGCCGAAGCCGGGCGTCATGTACTTGGGGTGCACGCTCGCGAATCGTTTCGGGATGGCTTCGTACACGGCCATCGACAGCGTTCCGCGGGCCGTGGGAAGGATCGTGGTCTGCGTCGACGAGAGCGCCGAGATGGACACCGTGAGGAGCAGGAGCGATGCCACGATCGATCCCGCGACCGGGTCGCCGAGAATGGTGAGGACATCGTCGACGTTGTCGGGGTTGTTGAGCCCGATTCCGGTGTCTCCGAATCCGGCGAAGGACTGCACCGCATATCCGACGAGGACATAGGTGGCGACCAGAATCAGTGTGGTGATCACGGCTGCACGGCCGGGTGTCTTCTCCGAATCCTTGGTTTCCTCGCCGACCGCGAGGCACGCGTCCCAACCCCAGTAGATGAAGATGCAAAGGATTATGGCCTGAGCTGCATCGGACATCGTCACGCCGGTGGGAACGATCCAGCTGAGTTGAGGGGTAATAGCCTGCGGACCGGCGGTACCTGCAGCGACTTTCACCAGAGCTGTGACGGATACTCCGATGAGTACCGCGAACTGGATGACGATCAGGACATTCTGCATGCGCTCGCTGATCAGGATGCCGCGGAAGCTGACGTACGTCATCGAAATGATGAAGAAGGATCCGAGGGCGACTTTCGCTGCCGTCGATTCCGCAGCGCCTTCCAAACCGAGGAACTCGAACAGATAGATTGCGGCGATCTCGGCGACGTTTGCGAGAACGATGATGGCCGATACTGCCAGTCCCCAACCAGCCATCCACCCCACCCACGGGCCGAATGCCTTTGTGCCCCAGGTGAACGATGTGCCGCAGTCCGGAGTGTCGCGTCCGAGTTCACGGTAGGCGAATGCTGTCAGCAGCATCGGTACGAACGCGACGAGGAACATCGCCGGAGCCTTGTCGCCGACGGCGAGCACGACGTAGCCCAGCGTTGCAGCGAGGCTGTAGGCGGGAGCGACGGCGGACAGGCCGATGACGATGTTTCCGACGAGACCGAGCGCGCCGGTATTCAGACCTTTGCCTGCCGGAATATCAGGACGAGGGGATGACGCAGGCGTATCCGCAACGGACATGTTCACTCCAAGCTCGGGGCCGGATCGGTTGTCCAAACCATACGATTTCAGTTGCGTTTCTGCTCAGTTTCGACTGATTTGTTTTCAGGGGAGTAACAATGCGACGAAATGGGTGGTTGGTGAGCGCGTTGTGGTCTATCGATCCCGAGGTGTCACGCGCAGCAATTCGGGTCGAGGACGACGCGCAGAGCATCCAGGGCCTCGGCTCGCGGGGAATGGTAGACGTTCATTCCGCGACGGACGGAGGTGACCATGCCCGCCTTCTTCAGTTGCCCGAGGTGGTGGCTGACCGTGGATTCGGCGAGGGAGAGAGCAGTTGCCAGATCGCAGGTGCACAGTGCGCCTGTCTCGTCGGTGAGCAGGACCGACAGCAGTTTGATGCGCGCGGGATCGGCCAGCGCCTTCAAGCGGACGGCAAGTTCGATGGCGTCGTCGTCCGTCATGGGTGTTGCCGACACCGGAGAGCAGCAGATCGGTTCGGTGGCATCGATGAGCGGCAGTGGTTTCGGCACGAGGTCGAGCCTACAACCTTCTTGACATATGTCGAATAGGTAGGCATCGTGAGTCACGTCAGTAATTCGATGTATGTCTCATAGGTGGAGGCTCTCCCATGTCACGCGCGCAGCTCGCACTCAACGTCGATCAACTCGATACTGCAATCGCGTTCTACTCCAAGTTGTTCGGCGTGCAGCCCACGAAACGTAAGCCGGGATACGCGAACTTCGCGATCGCCCAGCCTCCGCTGAAACTGGTGTTGATCGAAAACCCGGGGCAGGGCGGAACGATCAACCATCTCGGTGTCGAGGTCGAGTCCTCGGAGCAGGTTCATGGCGAAATCGCACGTCTGACCGGGGAAGGGCTGTTCACCGACGAGGAAATCGGCACCACGTGCTGCTTTGCAACCCAGGACAAGGTGTGGGTGACCGGGCCTGCGGGGGAGAAGTGGGAGGTCTACACCGTTCTGGCCGATTCCGAAACCTTCGGCACGGGCCCCCAGCAGGTCGATTCGACGTCGGGTAAACCCTGCTGCTGACGGCATCACCGGTCGTCGGCCGGCGGTGTTTCGTTTCGACCGACATTCGGATCCTGCCGCTGGACGCGCATTCGTGCGGCGAAGGCGGCGACCCGATCGGCTTGGGGTGCTGCCGGGTCACGTCGATTCCCACCTCGAGCAAGGATTGCGCCGATAGCGGATCGACGGAATGGCCCGGGGCGGTTCCTGCTGAATGGATTTCGACGGAGCCACCGGCGATCTTGCGCAGGAGACCGGCAGCCATCTGCGACTTGCCTCCGTTCTTGATACAGACGAACAGCACGCTCGGGAGACTCACAGGGTGTGATCTTTCCGAGAGACAACGGACGCGGAACCCGAAAATCTCGAGCGCAGGGCGAGGGATGCGTATACCAACGCAACGAGCACGGGCACCTCGATCAGCGGGCCGACGACACCGGCCAACGCTTGGGCTGAGGATGCCCCGTAGGTCGCGATCGCGACGGCGATCGCGAGTTCGAAGTTGTTGCCTGCGGCGGTGAACGCCAAAGTGGTCGTACGTCCATACCCCAGGCCCAAGGTCGCGCCGAGAAGGAACCCGCCGCCCCACATCGCCGCGAAGTAGATCAACAGCGGTACCGCGATGCGCGCGACGTCCAATGGCTGGCTGGTGATGCGATCCCCCTGCAGTGCAAAGAGGATGACGATCGTGAACAACAACCCGTAGAGAGCCCACGGACCGGCTCGGGGCAGGAAAGTTTCTTCGTACCAGGCACGGCCGCGAACGCGTTCACCGATGATGCGAGATGCAAACCCGGCCACCAGCGGTATGCCGAGAAAGATCACCACGGACTTCGCGATCTGCCACGGCGACGCGGAGATGGTGGTCTGTTCGAGGCCGAGCCAGCCGGGAAGGACGGAAAGATAGAACCAACCGAGCACGGCGAACATGACGACCTGGAAGAGGGAATTGATTGCCACCAATACCGCAGCAGCTTCCCGATCGCCGCACGCAAGGTCGTTCCAGATGATGACCATGGCGATGCACCGGGCCAGCCCGACGATGATCAATCCGGTGCGATACTCGGGCAAGTCGGGAAGAAAAAGCCAGGCCAGGGAGAACATCAACATCGGCCCGACAATCCAGTTCAGCGCCAACGACGCTGTCAGAAGTCTCCGGTCGCCGGTGACGGCACCGAGTCGGTCGAACCGAACCTTGGCCAGCACGGGGTACATCATCACCAGCAGTCCGACCGCAATGGGCAACGAAATGCCATCCACGGAGACCCCGGCGAGGATGCTGTCCAGGCCCGGCACGAGGCGGCCGAAAGCCAACCCGGCGGCCATCGCCAGCCCGATCCAGAGCGGAAGAAACCGGTCGAGAGTCGAGAGCCGAACATCGGCATTCGACGAGGGGATAGTCACGACACTGCCAGGGTGGAGCGGTCGGTGGCCGTCAATATCGACGACAATTGTTGCAGCGCAGCAGAAACGGTGCGGTAGTACACCCAGGTTCCGCGGCGCTCGCTAGTCAGCAAACCGGCCTCACGCAACACTTTCAAATGATGGGAGATCGTCGGCTGCGACAGATCGAACGAGGGGGAGATGTCGCACACGCACGCTTCACCGCCGTCATGACCTGCAATCAGGCTCAACAGTCGCAGCCGAACCGGATCGCCGAGGGCCTTGAACATCACGGCCACCTCGGTGGCGTGCCGGGCCGACACCGCGTCGACCACTGGTCGAGCCGGACAGCATTCTGCGGATCCATCCCCGGCGCTCTGATTCGACATTCGTCTATATTGACGTAGTTCGAATCAGCAGTCAAAGCAAGAGCGTACTCACGACGGCCGGTTCGGGGAGTGAAGCGCGAACGGCGCCGGATCGCGCTAACGTCGGATCATGAGTACCGCCGAGACTTCGTCGAATCACGCACGCGGTGTGACGCCGCTCGATCTACCCTCCATCAAGACTGCCCCCAAAGCGCTTCTCCACGATCACCTCGACGGTGGACTTCGGCCCACCACCGTGCTCGAGTTGGCCGCCGATTGCGGATACGACGGCGTGCCTGCCTCGGACGCCGAAGCACTCGGTGTGTGGTTCCGCGACGCCGCGGACAGTGGTTCGCTCGTGCGCTATCTCGAGACGTTCGCTCACACCGTCGCCGTCATGCAGACCCCGGAGGGGCTCTTTCGCGTCGCGCGCGAGTGCGCCGAAGACCTCGCGGAGGATGGCGTCGTCTACGCCGAGGTGCGGTTCGCGCCCGAGCAGCATCTCGAACGAGGCCTGACGCTGGACCAGGTCGTCGAGCACGTTCTCGAAGGATTCCGGGCGGGAGAATCCGCAGCCAAGGTGAACGGCAAGCGAATTCGAGTCGGATGTCTCTTGACTGCGATGCGTCACGCCGCGCGTTCACGGGAGATCGCCGAGCTCGCCGTCCGGTTCCGCGACCGCGGCGTGGTCGGCTTCGACATCGCCGGCGCCGAAGCGGGGTTTCCCCCCAGCCGACATCTCGACGCGTTCGAGTACATGCGAGCCGCGAACGCCCACTTCACGATTCACGCAGGCGAAGCCTTCGGTCTACCGTCCATTCAGGAAGCTGTCGCCTTCTGCGGCACCGACAGGCTCGGTCACGGAGTGCGGATCATCGACGACATCGAGGTGTCCTCGGACGGCGTCGCCGATCTCGGTCTGCTCGCTGCCTACGTCCGAGACACGCGAATGCCGTTGGAGCTGTGCCCCAGTTCCAACGTGCAGACAGGTGCGGTCGACAGCATCGAAAAGCACCCGTTCGACCTGCTCGCGCGACTTCGGTTCCGTGTCACCGTCAACACCGACAACCGATTGATGAGCGATACCTCGATGAGCCGCGAGATGTACAAACTCGTCGAGACCTTCGGCTACGGCTGGAGCGACCTCGAACGATTCACCATCAACGCCATGAAGTCCGCGTTCATCCCGTTCGACGAACGCCTCGATCTGATCGACAACGTCGTCAAACCGGGATACGCGGTACTCGTCGGCTGAGACATTCCCGTGCAGGGCGCGCGTGTTCCCTGCACGGGGATCTCACTCCTTGCGGAGGCGGGCCTCGAAGTCGCGTTCGAGTGCTCGCCACGCTTCGGCTTCGGCCTCGAACGGCGCGCTCGGAGCGAGCCGATTGGGGTCCGGCTCCAGCGTGTAGGAGACGTACCAACCCAACGGTGTCGAGGTAGCAAGAGCAGTCTCGACGGAGTCGTCGTCGGCGAAGTCCGCTGCATCGGTGAACAACTCCACCGCCAAGTCGAGTTGATCGGCGTCGACGGCTGTCGGGCCCTCGGCGAGATCGTCGGCCAATCCCGGCAGTACGTAAACGTTGTCGTCGGTGATTTCGATCTGCAGTGACCCGTCGATAGCCGCAGTTTGAACTTCGGCGTAGGTGCTGACCTTGGCCAGATCGTGGTCGTGATCGTCGGCGAGATAACGTGCCAACGATCGCTCGGAACCGAAGACGGTGATACTTCCGGTGCGCCCCAGGAAGATCGGCTCGTCGTCGATGTAGCACCGGAGCGTGTAGTACGTGTTCTCGGAGGTGATGATCCTGACCGGGTCGATTCCGACCGTCGCCCAGAAACTTTCGTCCGCCGCGGCGTCGGCGATCGGGTCGGGAGTCTCCTCGTCGTCCTCGTCCTCGTCGTCACCGTTCTCGACGTCGTCGTCCTCCTCCGACACATCGTCGACATCGACGATGTTCTCCGCGGCTGCGAGCAACTCGGCTTCGGCGACGTCGACAGCGGCTGCGTCCACATCGGGGGTGGTGACGACTGAATCGATAGCATCGATGACGTCGTCCCAGCTCTTGGAAATCGACGCTCCGATGCGGTCCCAGAGGTTCTGCCCGTCCTTGCCCACGTAGGCTTCGACACCGATGCCGACCGATCCCAGGTGCGGGTTGCCGGCGAAGAACGATGTGACAGAGCTGATCTCGCACACGTCGCCGATGGTCTGAACCATCTCGAACGTGGCTGCGAGTTCGGCGAGAATGTCCGAGTCGGGGTCCTCGGCGACCAGTTCGGGAACGCCCACGAGGTCGAAACGGTGAAGATCGTCGGGCTCTAGTTCGTTGGCAGCGAGCGCGGACACCACCGTCCACGATGGATGATCGACGAGGTCGTTGTCGTTGTCGTTTCGGATGAACGCAGCGAGGTGCGCCACCGCTTCGAATCCGTAGAGATCCTCCTCGTGTCCGAGAAATGCCTCCCACTCGTCGTCGCCCTCGTGCCATTCCGGTGCCCACAAGGTGACGAAGTCGCCGCGGGTGAGACCGAGTTCGATCGGGATGATGTCGCCAGCCATGGCGGGAAGCCTATCTCAGGTGTCTGAGAGTGAACTTTGCATCTGCTCGAGGATCGAGGTGCGGCGATCCGTCGCCTCGTCCGCGGCCCGAGATGCCGTGGTGACAATCGCGCTGGACAACTGCGCAGCGGACGTTTCGGACAGGTCCTCGGCCAAGTCCAGTGCGACCATGGCGCCACCGGCGTCGACCGTGACGGTCACCAGACCGTCCTCCGATCGGCGGCGCACGCGCACCGCTGACAATCCTTCGGACGCCTGGGACATGACGTCGAATGCACGGTCGGCTCGGGCGATGAGTGCGTCGAGGGAATCGAGTTGGCCAGGTCTGCTCATAAGGGCTTCAACCAACTCGTCGGGGCGGCCTCGTCGTCCATGCGCTCGTTCTCCGATGCCGCAACCGACGCTGCTGTCGGAAGCCCGAGACGGTCGAGAACCGCCGCGTCCATTCCTTCCCGCTCCAACAGTGTTCGGCGCTGCGCCCGTGCGTGTTCAGTGGCACGAGCGCAGAGGTCGACAAGTGTGGCGGCCAATGCTGCTCCACCGAAACGTAATTCGCGCTGGTCGATGCGAATCGACACCGGTAGTCCATTCTCCGACGCCCGCACGTGGACGGACTGATCACGCGACGACGCCGACGCCGTTATCTCGTTCATTCGGTCGGCCTGTAGAAGCCTTTGAAGCCCATTCCGCCGTTGCTGGTGCGAATCTCGCTGACCTGGACCTGTGGCTCGACACCCTCGACCATCTGACCGTTTCCGATGACCATGGCGACGTGGCCGTCCCAGATCGCAAGGTCGCCGGGCATCACGTCGCCGTAGTTCACCCGTGCGCCCACATATTGCTCCTGTGCCAGGCGAGGCAGCTCGATACCCTGTTCGCCGTACGCCCACTTGGTGAGCCCGCTGCAATCGAGACCGCGACCGGGCTCGTTCCCGCCCCAGCTGTAGTCGGTGCCCTGCTGGGTCAGTGCGCTGCGGACAGCCCCCGCGGCTTGCTCGTTCGGGGCCAACGCAACGCTGCCGTCGGGCAACGCGACTTCGACTCCTTTGCCGGTAACCGCCGCGGACGAGCGCGACGGGCTACCCGCAAAAGTCGACATTCCGTCGGGGGCGACCGACGCACCGGGTGACGCGGTGCCGGCGTGGGACGCCACAGGAGTCGACGGGCTTTCCGGCATCACCGAGGAAGCGGAAGTGGACAACGTCTTGACGAAATTCTGCATGAACTGGTTGCCCGGGTCGGTGGTTGGCGCGTGCGAGCTCGCGGACGCCGGTGCAGTGCTCGCAGCCGAGCCTGCGGGTTGCGGGACGGAGGGCGGCGAAAGGAACGAGCTGATCTCCGCGGTGTGTGCGGCGAGTTCGCCGCGCACACGGGCGACGACGGCAAGGGCGCGCTGAAGGTGATCGATCGCCGCGGCGATGAGCATCGACTGTGCGGGCGGAGTAAAGATCATCGGTGCGACGGACATCGCGACGGCCGCGAACGACTGTGCGATCCCCTGGAGTTCGATCACGCCCACGTACACCTTGTCGCAGGCACGATCGACGATGGCGGCGATCTCCGAGCCGTGGTCGGACAGGCCGATGGCGCTCGAATGGGCTTGCTCGGCCAACTCGACGGCCGCTGCGGCGGCGGGACCGCTCCAGACGGATGCGAGTTCCGACACCGCAGATCTGCCGATGCTCGACACCGAGTCGAGTGCACCGGACGATGCCCTGATGACGTCGGCCGGACCTCCCGTGGGGATCACTCCCGAGCCGAACGCGCCCAGGAGATCGGTGATGGGCTTGGCGAGGAGCTCGATCACATCAGACTCGCAGCGGTCGAGATGTCGGTACCGTCGTAGCCCGCGGCGGAGGCGGTTGCCTCGACCCCGATGCTGCCGATGGTGGTGGCCAGCTGGCCGAGAGCGCCCACGTGCGCAGCGTGCGCTCCGGTGAATGCGCCCAGAAATTCTGTGCCGATGAGGCCGAACACCGGTGCGAGAACCACCGGCCCGCACGCTGTTGTTGCCGCCGCCGCTGCCGCGACGTGCGCCGACATGGACGCGGCGGTCGCGGAATACGCAAGTATCCCCGCCGATACTGCCGATACCTCGGTCATCTTCCATCCCCCTGAGAACTGTGAGCTGAGAAATCCCGCGCCGCGCCGAGAAAGTCCTACACAGGTTTCGACGCACGCGAACGCCGATCGGTTCCCGCATTTATCCTTCAAGAATGGAAACTCATGTGGTCGATCACCCACTGGCCGCTGCACTGCTCACGACGATGCGCGACGAGCGCAGCGACAACGCCACATTTCGGTCGGCATTGCGCCAGCTCACCCACATGTTGGTCTACGAGGCAACCCGTGATGCCGCAATCGAGAACTTCGACGTCAAGACGCCGGTCGCAACCACAACCGGTACGCGGCTGTCACGGCCGCCGTTGCTCGTTCCGGTGTTGCGGGCCGGTCTCGGCATGGTCGAGAAGGCGAGCGGGCTGATTCCGCAGTCCCGCGTCGGATTCGTCGGAATGGCACGTGACGAGAAAACCCATCAGCCGGTGCCGTACATGGAATCGCTTCCCGACGACCTCTCGGCCACTCCCGTCTACGTGCTCGATCCGATGCTCGCAACGGGCGGCTCGATGGTGCACACCATCGAACTTCTCGTCGGGCGAGGCGCGGCCGATGTCACCGCGATCTGCGTCGTCGCCGCACCCGAGGGAGTTGCCGCGTTGGAGGCGTCGGGACTTCCGGTTCGGCTTGTTGCGGCAAGTGTCGACGACGGTCTCAACGAGAACGCGTTCATCGTGCCTGGACTCGGCGACGCCGGCGACCGGCAGTTCGGCCCGCGCTGAGCACCGCACTTGTTCTCGGTGTCACCTGGCCCGCGAGCGACGGCGATCCGCGACTGCGTTTCGTCGACGTCGAGACCAGGGAGGTCGGCTACGTGGATCTGCGCGCCGGGCGCATCGGATTCGACGCGCTCGGTACCGGGCGGTGGTGCACTGGGCGGATCGCGTTCACCAAGGGCGGTCCGTCCGAATACGTGCCGTGTCCGAAGCAGCGGCCGGTGGAGGTGGGATCCCAATGCGAGCAGTGCGAGTCGAAAGACACCTTTCGGTTCGTACACACCATCCATCGCGGCGGATTCGTTTCCCCGGAACTCGAAGCCCATGTGATGCAGCCGCACTGGCTCTACATCGCGACGTTCGCGAACGGGGTGCACAAGGTCGGAACCGCGGCCGACACACGAAAATGGGGCAGGCTCGCCGAGCAAGGGGCGATCTGCGCGCAGTACGTGGCGTGGGCCGAGGACGGAAAGATCGTTCGCGTCCTCGAGGACCGGGTGACCGAGGAAATGCAGGTGAGACAGTCGGTTCGGTCGTCGGCCAAGGCCGCGGCGCTCGCGGTGCCGGTCGACACCGTCCGACTGGACGTCGCAACAGCCCGTCTGGCCGACCGGGTGCGTGAGATTCTTCGACCGCAGGCGGGGGATTCGGGTCACCGCGTCGTCGACGAGTCCTGGCACGTTGCAGGCTTCCGGGACCTGGCGTCGGGCAACAGGGTTGCGTATCCGGGCGACCTGACGGTGGGCGAGCACGGTTTCACCGTGGACGCGTGCATCGGCCAGGCAGCGATCGTCACCATCGAGGATGCGTCGTATGTCGTCGACCTGCACGAGCTCAAAGGTCGGCGGGTTCGGTTCGGCGACTACACGTCCGAGCTTCCCGCCGTGCAGTCGGCGTTGTTCTAGGCGCTCCGCGCATGTGAGTGCGAATACATGGAGGGTTATGTATTCGCACTCACATCAGAGGCCGCGCGCAAACCTCCGAAGCTTTTCGAGGATGCCGTCGGCTTCCGCGCGGGCGACCGAAAGCATCTCGCGGTCGGGTGCGGGCACCACCACTTCGAGATAGGCCTTGACCTTGGGCTCGGTGCCCGACGGCCGGACGATGACGCGTATGCCGTCGCCGGCGAGTTCGACCGCATCGGTTCGGAGCGGGCCGCGTTCGGCCAACAGGTCGGTGACGGTGACTGCACGACCGGCCAATTCGCTGGGAGGATTCGCGCGCAGTCGTTCCATCATCTTCTCGATGTCGACGAGTTCGTCCACGCGCTTGGACACCTGTGCTCCGGCGTGCACTCCGAACTCGACCGACAGGTCCTCCAGAACATCGACGAGTGTGCGATTGTCCGCCTTGAGCGATGCCACGTAGTCCGCCAGCACGACCGCGGCCGAGATTCCGTCCTTGTCGTTGACGAACGACGGATCGACGCAGTGGCCGATCGCTTCCTCGTAGGCGTACACCAGCCCCGAGCCTGCGCGCACCAGCCACTTGAAGCCGGTGAGAGTCCGGGCGTATCGCGCACCGCGAGCAGGCGCCAATGCCGCCAGAAGTTGCGACGAGACGATGGTGTTCGCGACCAACGAGTCCGGTGGTGCGGACTGCAGGATGTGTTCTGCCAACAGCGCTCCGGTCTCGTCGCCGCTCAGCATTCGCCAGCCGGTGCTCGCGGGCACACCGATCGCGCAACGGTCGGCGTCGGGATCCAGTGCGATCGCGAGATCGGCATCGACTTCTGCAGCCAGAGCGAGTAGTTCGTCGGCCGCTCCTGGCTCCTCGGGATTGGGAAAGGCGACGGTGGGAAATTCCGGATCGGGTTCGAATTGACTCGCCACCACGTGGATGTCGCGGAAGCCGAGCCCTCGCAATGCAGTCAATGCCACCTCGCCGCCGACACCGTGCAACGGCGTCAGCGCGATTCTGATGCCTCGCTTCGGCGATCGGACGAGGGCGGGAAGCCTGTCCAGGTATCGCGCGGTGATGTCCGCGCCGCCGGGGGAGACGAACGTTCGGGCAACGTCGACGGCAGGACCGACAGCGGCAATCTCGGTTTCGATCTCTCGGTCGGCAGGCGGAACCAACTGGGCACCGCCGCCGAGGTAGACCTTGTAACCGTTGTCGGCCGCAGGGTTGTGAGATGCAGTGATCTGAATGCCGAGTTCGGCGCCCAGAGCGCGAACCGCGAACGCAAGAACGGGAGTCGGGAGGGGCCGGGGAAGTAGCACGACCGAAAATCCCTGTGCGGAAAGAGTTTCGGCGGCAGCGGCAGCGAACGATTCGGATCCGTGCCTGGCATCACGCCCGACGACGACCGTGGAACCGCCGAGGCACTTCTTCTGCAACCACTCACAGATGCCTGCGGTGGTCCGAACGACCACAGCAACGTTCATCCCGTTCGGTCCGCCGCGAACCTGCCCACGTAGCCCGGCAGTCCCGAAGCTGAGCGGAGCGCGAAAACGCTCGGCCAGCTCGTCTTCGGGAAGTTCCGAGAGCTCCTCGCGGGTGGCCGGATCCGGGTCGGCGGCAATCCACTCCGAGACCTGTTCGGAGAGCTCGGTTGTCACAGCGTCGAAACCAATCGGTACAGAAGTTCACCCATGCGCTCTGCGGACGCCTTGCCTGCCTCCAACACTTCCTTGTGGTCGAGGTGTTCACCGGTCATTCCTGCAGCGAGATTGGTGACAAGAGAAACCCCGAGAACGCGTGCGCCGAGCGCGCGTGCGGCGATGGTCTCGTGCACCGTCGACATTCCGACGAGATCCGCGCCGATGGTGCGCAGCATCCGAATCTCGGCCGGGGTTTCGTAGTGCGGACCCGGGAGACCCGCGTACACGCCCTCGTCGAGCGTCGGATCGATGCTTCGGGCCAGTGCACGCAGTTCGGGGGAGTAGGCGTCGACCAGATCGACGAACTCCGCACCGATCAGCGGTGAGCGAGCCGTCAAATTGAGGTGGTCGGAGATCAGCACCGGCTGTCCGACGCTCATGCCCTCGCGGATTCCGCCGGCGGCATTGGTCAGCACCACGGTGGAGACACCTGTCGCGATCGCCGTGCGAATCGGGTGCACCACCCGGCGTAGTTCATGGCCTTCGTAGGCATGCGTGCGTCCCTGAAGCAGCAGAGTGTGGGTCCCGTCGACGTTCACCGATGTGACGGTGCCCGAGTGGCCCGACGCGGACGGGGGTGCGAAACCGGGTAGGTCGGCCATCGAGATGGTGGCCGTCGGTTCGCCGAACCGGTCGGCCGCAGCTTGCCATCCCGACCCGAGCACGATCGCCACCGTGTGCTGGGCGACGCCGGTCGCCTCGGCTATCGCGGCGGCAGCAGTGGCAGCCGCGCCCTTCGGATCGACGGTCGGATCGGCTTCGTGTGCATCAGTTGTTCCCACGAACGACAACCCTAGGAGATGGGCGGCCGATGCGCTGACAGGTGATCGATGTCGAGAATGGGTCACCATGCCCGAGTAAAGCGAAGTTACCAGCGGGTAGTATCCGCTCATGCCTTATCTCGAACGCAACGGAGACGTCCACATTCTCTTTCTCGGCGACAAGGACGGTCCCGAGCACAACGAGAACCGCTTCGATCCGGACTGGATCGACGCTGTGCACGTGCTGCTGGACGAGGTCGAGGCGACCGAGGGACCGGCAGCGCTGGTGACGACGGCAACCGGCAAGTTCTTCACCAACGGCCTCGACACCGACTGGCTCTTCGCCAACCTCGACAAGATCACCTGGTATCTCGATCGCGTTCATACTCTCTACTCGCGCCTTCTTGCGTTCCCGATGGCAACGGTTGCGGCAGTCCAGGGGCACGCGTTCGGTGCCGGGGCGATGCTCGCCACAGCACACGACTTCCGGGTGGTCCGCGCCGATCGCGGCTTCTACTGCCTTCCCGAGGTCAACCTCAACATGCCGTTCACCATCGGGATGTCCGCGCTGGTGAACAGCCGCCTACCCAAGCAGACAGCGGTCGAGGCCATGACGACCGGGAAACGTTTCGGCGGCGCCGATGCGGTGGCAGCCGGGATCGCCGAGCTCGCCGTGACCGAAGACGAGGTGCTGTCATCGGCGGTGGAGCGTGCCGCCGCGCTCACCAGCACCCACGGAAAGAACCTCGCGGGCATCAAGCGAAGCATCCACGGCGACGTTCTCGCTGCACTGAACACTCCGACCGACGACAGCAACTTCAGCTTCGGAAAGTAGTAGTGACAGACTGAACCGGTGATCGATGAGACGGATGCAGGTGTGCAGAGTGCCGCACACGACCTGATTGCGCTGTCTCATTCGATACATTCCGAGCCCGAATTGGCTTTCGAGGAGCACCGGAGTGCCGCGAAGGTCTGCGAATCCCTGCGCGAGCACGGGTTCGAAGTCGAGACCGGCGTCGCCGATATCGCCACTGCATTCACCGGTACTTTCGGTAGCGGTGAGCTGGTCGTCGGCATCTGCGCCGAGTACGACGCGCTGCCGGAGATCGGTCACGCGTGCGGACACAACATCATCGCGGCCTCGGCTGTCGGCGCAGCCTTGGCGCTCGCGCCTCTGGCGGACACCCTCGGTATCACCGTCAAGGTTCTGGGAACACCGGCGGAGGAGAGCGGCGGCGGCAAGGTCCTGATGCTCGAACGCGGGGTGTTCGACGGCATCGCCGCCGCCCTGATGGTCCATCCTGGCCCGTTCGACATCGTCAGTGCGACGTCGTTGGCGTTGTCGGACGTGGCCGTCGAATTCACCGGCCGCGCGGCGCACGCGTCGGCTGCGCCGGAATGGGGAATCAACGCGGGAGACGCCGTGACCATCAGTCAGGTCGCGATCGGACTGCTTCGACAACATCTTGCGCCCGATCAGCAGCTGCACGGAATCGTGAGCGACGGCGGGCTCGCACCCAACATCGTGCCCGGCCACGCGGAGTTGCTGTATTACCTGCGCGCCCACTCCTCCGAATCACTCGATGCGTTGACGGCGAAGACGTTCGCCTGTTTCGAGGCCGGTGCCATCGCCACCGGGTGCACGCACTCCATTCGAACCGTGTCGCCGACGTACGCCGAACTCAGGCCCGATCCTTGGCTGGCGGCCACGTACCGCCGTGAGGCCGAAGCTCTCGGCCGAACTCCACTCGCACCTGAATTGGAAGGATTTCGCCCTCTGGGCAGCACAGATATGGGAAACGTGACGCATGTACTACCCGGAATCCACCCGGTGATCGGTTTGGATTCCCACGGCGCGGTGACGCACCAGCCCGAGTTCGCAGCGGCGTGCATCACCGAATCCGCCGACAATGCCGTGCTCGACGGCGCGAAGTTGCTGGCCCGCACGGTGATTCGAGCTTCGCAGGACGACGCCGTTCGCGCACGCCTCCTCGACGGAGTGGCAGCCCGATGAACGATAATTTCGCGCTCGTCGAAAAGTGGATCATCGACCACGCCGACGAGATGTCCGAATGGCGCAGGCATATCCATGCCAACCCCGAGCTCGCTCGCCAAGAGTTCGCAACCACCGCGTTCGTCGTCGAAAAGCTCGAAGCGGCAGGGCTGTCACCGAAGCTGTTGCCCGGCGGCACCGGCTTGATCTGCGATATCGGACCGAGTGGGCCACGCGTGGCCCTTCGAGCGGATATGGACGCGCTCCCGCTTCAGGAATTCACGGGAGCGACCTACAGTTCGACGGTTCCCGGTGTGTCGCACGCATGCGGGCACGACGCGCACACGACCGTTCTGCTCGGAACGGCGCTGGCGTTGGCGTCGCTGCCCTCGCTTCCGTTCGGAGTGCGGTTGCTCTTCCAGCCGGCCGAGGAAGTCATGCCGGGTGGAGCCCTCGACGCCGTGGCGGCGGGAGCGATGGAAAACGTGAGCAAGATCTTCGCTTTGCACTGCGATCCTCGGCTGGAAGCAGGCAAGGTCGGAGTGCGAGTGGGTGCAATCACTTCGGCGGCCGACACCGTCGAACTTCGGCTGGATTCGCCTGGCGGCCACACCTCGCGGCCGCACCTGACGACCGACCTGGTCTACGCGCTGGGAACGGTGATCACCGGCCTGCCGGGGATGCTGAGCCGTCGGATCGATCCGCGTACCAGCACCGTGATGGTGTGGGGCGCTGTCGTCGCGGGTCAGGCGCCGAATGCCATCCCGCAGACCGGAATGCTGACCGGCACCGTGCGCACCGGCGACCACGAGACCTGGGCGTTGCTGGAACCGATGGTCAAGGAGATCGTCACCGGTCTGCTCGCGCCCACGGGTGTGCGGTTCGAGCTGAACTACAAGCGCGGGGTACCGCCGGTGGTCAACGATGCGGCTGTGACCAGAACGTTCGAGAACGCGATCAGGCGAGTCGGACCTGCGGCGCTGGCGGACACTGCTCAATCCGGTGGAGGAGAAGATTTCTCCTGGTACCTGGAAGAAGTACCGGGCGCGATGGCACGCCTGGGCGTCTGGTCCGGGACCGGGCCGCAGCTGGACATCCACCAGCCGACGTTCGATCTCGACGAACGAGCTCTGTCGGTCGGAGTGAAGGTCATGACGAGCATCGCGCTCGACCCGCACTAGCTGGTGGTACCTGGTCCGACGTTTCGGCTGTTGCGGGTGCGCAGGCCGCGGACGTAGTCGGCGGGAGCTCCGGCGATCTCCGCTGCCTCGGCCATCACACCGAGGTAGCGGGCCGACGGGAGCCCTCCCTCGTAGGCGTCGAGGACGTACAGCCACGCGAGCACAGGGCCGTCGGCGGTGTCGACGCGGAGCCTGACCTTGCGGTGAATGCCGAGTTCGGAGCCCTCCCAGCGGTCGAGGCTTTGTTCGTCCTCGACCGACACGTCGTAGAGAACGACGAAGACCTTCTCGTCGGCGTCGGGTGCGACCGTCGCCAGTGCACCTTCCCAACCGATGTCGCCGCCGCCGAACGTCAGCCGCCACCCGTGTAGCCACCCTGTTCCGGACAGGGGAGAGTGCGGACAACGCTGCAACATCTGCTCCGGATGCATGTTCGATCCGTAGGCGGCATAGATTGGCACGTCGGCCAGCCTAAACTGTCGGTGATGTCTGGGTCGCGGGGCGACCCTCGTCGGGCGCGTTCTCGCTGGTCGCGGCAAAGTGAAGTAATCCTTACCGATGCATGACGGCCGTCACTGGAATAGCGTTGACCCGACAGAGCACGAATGTTTCCCAGTTTCGAAAGAGGATCAATGAGCCGGATCGTGATCATCGGTGGCGGACCCGCAGGGTACGAGGCGGCACTGGTGGCGGCGCAGCACGGGGGAACGGTGACGCTGGTCGATTCCGACGGGATCGGTGGCGCCTGCGTGCTGTGGGACTGCGTGCCGTCGAAGACCTTCATTGCATCGACGGGCATCCGCACCGAGATGCGTCGTGCGAGCGACCTCGGCATCTCCCTGGATCCATCGCAGGCTGCCATCGCACTTCCGCAGATTCACGAGCGAGTGAAGAGCCTGGCCCAGGCGCAGTCCGCCGACATTGCGGCACGGGTTCGCTCCGTGGGTGTCGAGATCATCCCCGCCCGCGGCGAGATGATCGACACGCAGGTCGGCATGGCGGCGCACCAGATCCGGGCCACGCTCGCCGATGGCTCGGAACGTATTCTCGACGCCGACGTCGTGTTGATCTCCACCGGTGCAAGCCCTCGTGTCCTGAAAGGCGCAGAACCGGACGGCGAGCGCATCCTCAACTGGCGTCAGCTCTACGACCTGGAAGGACTTCCGGAGCATTTGATCGTCGTCGGATCGGGTGTGACCGGTGCCGAGTTCGTCTCCGCCTACACCGAGGTGGGTGTGAAAGTCACGGCTGTGTCCAGTCGCGACCGCGTTCTTCCGCACGAGGACGAAGACGCGGCACTCGTGCTGGAGGACGCGTTCAACGAGCGCGGGGTCACCCTCGTCAAGCACGCTCGCGCCGACGCCGTCGAGCGCACGGAGACCGGAGTGATCGTCAAGCTCGCCGACGGGCGCACCGTCGAGGGCAGTCATGCGTTGATGACCGTCGGTTCGGTTCCCAACACGTCGGGCCTCGGTTTGGAGAATGTCGGAATCGAACTCGATCGCGGTGGCTACCTACGAGTCGACCGTGTCTCGCGCACGTCGGTCGCCGGAATCTACGCGGCAGGCGATTGCACCGGCCTGCTGCCGTTGGCGTCGGTTGCCGCGATGCAGGGGCGTATCGCGATGTACCACGCGCTCGGTGAAGGCGTCACACCGATCAAGCTCAAGACGGTGGCATCGGCCGTGTTCACACGCCCCGAGATCGCGTCGGTCGGCGTCAGTCAGTCGGCCATCGACAGGGGAGAAGTGCCCGCACGTACGGTCATGCTGCCCTTGA
This sequence comes from Rhodococcus sp. (in: high G+C Gram-positive bacteria), assembly GCF_023264675.1. Classification (GTDB taxonomy): domain Bacteria; phylum Actinomycetota; class Actinomycetes; order Mycobacteriales; family Mycobacteriaceae; genus Rhodococcoides. Next base: position 85,080 of record NZ_JAHFVG010000014.1, on the reverse strand, counting down.
GCACCAACCCGCGCGCCAAGATGTCGGGACTCAAGCGCGGTTTCGTGAAGATCTTCTGCCGTCCGGCCACCGGCGTGGTGATCGGCGGTGTCGTCGTTGCGCCGACTGCCTCGGAGTTGATCCTCCCCATCGCGATGGCGGTGCAGAACAACCTGTCGGTGAACGATCTTGCCGCGACCTTCTCGGTGTACCCGTCGTTGACAGGGTCCATCACCGAGGCAGCCCGTCAGCTGATGCGCCACGACGACCTGGACTGACCTCACCGGGAAATCTCACCATGTGGGAGACCGGTTTCATATTTTGAATTGTTCTGACATAGTGAAGTGAGCCGACCACCATCCGGCACCTTCGCACCCCAGTCGATCCTCGGGTAGCTCGTTCATCCGTACATCGACGCCGGGAGTCTCCCATGGCCACCTCTTTACCTGCATTGTCTGCACGAGTCGACTCGATCGCGAGTTCGGCGATTCGTGATCTCCTGTCCTTGACGGCGCGCGATGATGTCATAAGTCTGGCAGGCGGTCTCCCGGCAACGGAATTGATTCCCGTGCAACGTATTCGGGAGGCTGCGGCCGATGCTCTCGCCGATTCCTCGGCCGTTCAGTACGGCGAAACCTCGGGTTGGCGAGCGCTGCGCGACGTGGTTGCCCAGCGCGAATCCACGCTGATCGGTCGGATCGTCGACGCCTCCCAGACCGTCATCACCCACGGATCGCAGCAGGCGTTGACCCTCGTCGCGCAGGCGCTGCTGGATCCCGGCGCGGTCGTCGTCGTCGACGAGCCGGCCTATACCGGTGCGCTGCAGGTCTTTTCGATCGCGGGCGCCGATATCCGAACGATTCCGATCTCCGATGACGGCATGGACACCGACGAACTCGAACGAAAGCTGGTCGCGGGTCTTCGCCCTGCGCTGGTTCATACGGTGAGCAACTTCCACAATCCGCGAGGCGTGACGATGTCCGAACGCAGGCGTCGACATCTGGCCGCACTTGCGGACCACTACGGGTTCTGGATCCTCGAAGACGATCCCTACGGTGAGATCTGGTTCGATGCGCCGCCTCCCGCGCCGATTGCGTCGTACAGCGATCGAGTCGTGAGGCTGTCGAGTGCTTCGAAAATCCTCGCCCCGGCGTTACGGGTCGGGTGGATGATCGCACCGAAGACGGTCTGCGACGCCGTCGAACTGCTCAAGCAAGGCGCCGACCTGTGTGGGTCCTCCATGACACAGCAGATGGCAGCGCACATGCTGGCCGACACACAGTGGCTCGATGGGCATCTGGCGGGATTGCGCGCCGACTATGGCCTGCGGGCGAAGGTGCTGCGCAGTGCGTTGCACGATGCATTCGGCGACCGTGCGATCACGTCGCCCGCGGCAGGCGGAATGTTCGTGTGGACGACGTTCACGGATGGCACCGACACGACAGCTCTGCTGCCACGCGCCCTGGAAACCGGAGTGGCATTCGTTCCAGGACGCGCCTTCGCAGATTCCCCCGAGCACGGAAGTTCGGTCCGGCTGTGTTTCGCCAGTTCTGCCGAGCCGGTTCTGCGAGAAGCTGTGCAGAGGCTGCGATCAGCTCACGCGCTGTCGTAGGTCCGTTCGACCGAGCGGTTCCACGTGCTGTGCATCTCGTCTCTGACGCCGGGATCGAGGTCCGGCTCCCACGTCTTGTCCGCGGCCCAGTTGGCGCGAATGTCGTCTTCGCTGCTCCAGTAGCCGACGGCTAAGCCTGCGGCGTACGCCGCCCCGAGTGCGGTGGTCTCATTGACGACCGGCCGTACGACGGGAACCCCGAGGACATCCGATTGGAACTGCATCAACAGTTCGTTGACGACCATGCCGCCGTCGACTTTCAGCGTGGTCAACTCGACACCCGAGTCGGCGCGCATCGCATCGATTACCTCACGCGTCTGAAAAGCAGTCGCCTCCAGGGCGGCCCTGGCGATGTGACCCTTGTTGGCGAATCTGGTGAGACCTGAAATAACCCCGCGGGCGTCCGGACGCCAGCGCGGTGCGAACAAGCCCGAGAAGGCGGGCACGAAGTACACGCCGCCGTTGTCGTCGACCGACCGAGCCAGTTCCTCGATCTCTGCCGCATCCTTGATGATGCCGAGGTTGTCGCGAAGCCACTGCACGAGCGAACCCGTCACCGCGACAGAGCCTTCGAGTGCATAGACGGTGTCCTTCTCGCCCAGCTTGTAGCAGACCGTCGTCAGGAGACCGTGTTCGCTGCGGACCGGGGTCGTGCCGGTGTTGAGCAGCAAGAAGTTACCGGTTCCGTACGTGTTCTTCGCTTCCCCCGGCGACAGGCACGCCTGCCCGAAGGTTGCGGCTTGTTGATCGCCGAGAATCCCGGAGATCGGCACTCCGGCAAGCACTCCACGAGGGCGCACCTCGGCGTACACCTCCGAGGACGTACGAATCTCGGGAAGCATCGACGACGGAATTCGGAAGTCGGCGCAGATGTCATCGCGCCACTGCAAGGTCTCCAGATCCATCAGCAGCGTTCGCGAGGCGTTTGTCACATCGGTGACGTGCAATCCGCCGTCGGCGCCGCCCGTCAGATTCCACAGCACCCATGAATCCATCGTGCCGAAGCACAATTCGCCTGCTTCGGCGCGATCGCGGGCACCGTCGACGTTGTCGAGAATCCAGCGGATCTTGGGGCCCGCGAAATACGTCGACAACGGCAAGCCGGTGATCCGCTGATACCGATCCGGCCCCTGATCACCGGCCAGTTCGCGGCACAGCTGGTCCGTCCTGGTGTCCTGCCAGACGATGGCGTTGTAGACGGGTTTGCCGGTGGCGCGGTCCCACACGAGTGTGGTCTCGCGCTGGTTGGTGATACCGACGGCCGCGATGTCCGAGGCTTTGACGTCGGCGTTTCCCAATGCGGCGCCGACCACCTCGCGCACGTTGACCCAGATCTCCTCGGCATCGTGCTCGACCCAGCCTGCGCGAGGAAAAATCTGACGGTGTTCCTTCTGCGCCGAGCCGACCGGTTTGCCGTCGTGGCCGAAGATGATGCACCGACTCGATGTCGTTCCTTGGTCGATCGATGCGATGAACGTGGCTGAGGTCACTCTCGCTCCTTCTTCGGCACATGGTTTCGCGCGTTGGGTCCACTCGAACGGTAGCCTTGGTTCGGCGCCAATGAAACGATCTACGTGGGGAGCGAGCTCTTGAGCAACCGATCGAACACCACCTTCCTCGGTCCGCAGGCGCGCGAGGACGCATGGAACACCCTCGGTACCGAGCAGTTCGACGTCGTCGTGATCGGCGGAGGCGTCGTCGGTTCAGGCGCTGCGCTCGACGCCGCAACCCGCGGTCTCAAGGTCGCACTCGTCGAGGCTCGCGACTTCGCGTCGGGCACGTCGAGCCGGTCGTCGAAGATGTTCCACGGAGGCCTGCGCTACCTCGAGCAGCTCGAATTCGGATTGGTGCGCGAAGCCCTGCACGAGCGTGAACTCTCGCTCTCGACGCTGGCCCCCCATCTGGTCAAGCCGTTGAAGTTCTTGTTTCCGCTCACCCACCGAGTGTGGGAGCGCCCCTACATCGCTGCGGGCATCTTTCTGTACGACACCATGGGCGGCGCCAAATCCGTTCCGGCGCAGAAGCATCTGACTCGATCGGGCGCGCTTCGTATGTCGCCGGGTCTGAAGCGGAAGTCTCTGATCGGCGGAATCCGCTACTACGACACCGTCGTCGACGATGCTCGCCACACCATGAGTGTCGCTCGTACCGCGGCGCACTACGGCGCCGTCGTGCGGACCTCGACGCAGGTGGTCGGATTTCTGCGTGAGGCCGATCGCGTCTCGGGAGTTCGGGTTCGAGATTCCGAAAACGGTGCGACGACGGAGGTCCGTGGCCACGTCGTCATCAACGCAACCGGTGTGTGGACCGACGAGATTCAGGCATTGTCCTCGCAACGCGGGCGATTTCGCGTCCGTGCGTCGAAAGGCGTGCACATCGTGGTTCCGCGCGACCGTATCGTCAGCGAGGCCGCCATCATTCTCCGCACCGAGAAGTCGGTGCTGTTCATCATTCCGTGGGGCGCGCACTGGATCATCGGCACCACCGACACCGACTGGAAACTCGACCTCGCGCACCCGGCGGCGACGAAAGCCGATATCGACTACATTCTCGGCGAGGTCAACACCGTGCTGGTCACGCCACTCACTCACGAGGACATCGACGGTGTCTACGCGGGTCTGCGTCCGCTGCTCGCCGGCGAGAGCGACGAGACGTCGAAACTCTCCCGTGAACACGCTGTCGCGCGTGTCGCACCGGGCCTCGTTGCCATTGCCGGCGGCAAATACACCACGTACCGCGTGATGGCCGAGGATGCAGTCGATCTTGCCGCGGACGACATCCCCGCGCGGGTGGCATCGTCGATCACCGAGAAGGTGCCGCTCGTGGGTGCCGACGGCTACTTCGCCCTCGTCAATCAGACCCATCATCTGGCAGAGATGTACAAGCTTCACCCGTATCGAATCACCCATCTGCTCGACCGCTACGGCTCGCTCATCGACGAGGTCCTCGACATGGCGAACGGCAAACCCGAACTCCTGCAACCGATCACCGATGCGCCGAGCTACCTGCAGGTCGAGGCCGTCTACGCGGCCGCTGCCGAAGGTGCATTGCATCTGGAGGACATCCTCTCTCGTCGCACTCGTATTTCCATCGAGTACACCCATCGCGGGGTCAACTGCGCTGGGCAGGTGGCCGCTCTCGTTGCCCCGGTGCTGGGATGGGACGCAGCCACGGTCGACCGCGAGGTCGATACGTACAACGCGCGGGTCCAAGCGGAGATCAAATCGCAGATGCAGCCGGACGACGAATCTGCGGACGCCCTGAGAGTGGTGGCCCCGGAGGCACGTCAGGAGATCCTGGAACCGGTGCAGCCCACGGCGAAGTAGGTGCTGGAGGGGCCGCACGTCGAACGTAGTGACCGACAACCTCGGCGGGACTCAGCCGTGGTTGTTCGTCGTCGCGGCGCGAAACTCTTGACCCGAAACCGATCATGCGTGACGGCGGGCGCTCGTAGGCTGGCTCGAGTACACGATCGTGAACTCGAGCCAGGAGGACATCCATGCCCGGAATCAACGAGAAGTTCGACAAGGCCTTCGCGGACAAGTCGATCGCAGAACTCGCCGATGCGCCCGTGGACGCGCTCAACGGTGTCAGCCCCGGTGATGCCGAGAAGCTGAAGGCCGCATTCAACATCAAGTCGGTGCGTGATCTGGGCACCAACAAATTCTTTCTTTGGGCGCAGGCAGTGGCGAAACTGGCGGACTGACCGCACCCGTTTTGTGCTCCGGCTCATCCGTTGCGAATGAGGACAGTGTCATCTAGTTGTCCTACCGTGTTTCACGGGGTGATAGTCAACTCTTTCTCCAGGTTCGGAGGCACCGTGAGCGGAGCGGAAGACACAACGGCAGCCGGAGTGCAGTCGATCGGTTTCGGCGGCGAGCTGTTTGCGCGGCTCCACTTCGACACACTGCGCCACGGCCGATCCGGTCTCGTCGAGCGCCGTCGCTCGAACTAGTGTCCGGGCTGCGATGGGACTGGAACTCCGCAGCGCTCGGAGTGGTGTACGCACTTCCGGCCGGGGTCGCGGCACATTTCGACGTCGCGCGCGGCGCTGCATTGGCGGTGGGAGTCGTCCCGGCAGCGATCATCGGTCTCGCGCCCACTCGCCGTCGACGCCTCCGGGTCATCGCCCTCGGTTTTCTGACCGGGCTCCCACTCATGCTGGGTTCGGTGGTGTCCTCGATACCGTGGTTGGCCGTCACATCGATATTCGTGCTGGCAGTGTGTGCAGTGATTCTCGCGCGAATCGCTCCGATCGGATCGATCGTGTTGGTGCTGTCGCTGCCGATGGTGGGAGTCGGGCTCAGCTACGGCGACCGCGAGGTCGGTCTCGAACTGTCGATTCTCCTGGTCGCGGGGTCGGTGTACGCGGCGGCGGTATCGATGCTGTGGCCCGCGCACGATGTCCCTGCCGCCGAACGGTCCAATTCGACGCCCTCGCTCGACTACGGAGTTCGGCTGGGGACCGCGGCGGCAACAGCCGCGGCGACCGGATTCATGTTCGACCTCGAGCACGTCGGATGGGCAACGGCAGCGGTGCTGCTGGTCATGCGTCCCGGCGCCGAGCAGACGACTGTCCGAATGGTCGGGCGCCTCGCATCGGTGTGTGTCGGAGGGGCCAGTGCCGTTGTGCTCGTCGCCTCCGGCTCCAACCCCATCGTGTACAGCGCCGCCATCGTCGCGTGCGTGGCTGGTGCGGCTGCAACGCACGCCAGCCGGTGGTACGTCACGTCTGCGTTCACTACATTTCTGGTGCTGCTGCTACTGGTATCGCCGTCTCCGGGCGATGCCGGGTTCCGGTTCAACGAGCGCCTTGTGGAGACAGTGCTCGGGGTTGGGCTTGCCTGGTTGTTCGGAGTGGTTCTGCCTGCTGTTCTCGGGTCCGGACCAGAGTCCGAGGAGCATGAGCAGCAACAGAACCGGATACGGCCATGACGGCCACTGTGAGTATCGCCAAGAACATCATGTGTTCCATGGTGGTGGCGTTACCTGTGGATCAGCTGGGACCAGGCTGGCAATACGGGCAGTAATAGATCTGTCTCTCTTCGAGCGGGTTGTCGCCCAACATGCCGAACTCGATGGTGGTGCCACATCGCCTGCACGGCTTGTTCTCGCGGCCGTACACCCAGAAGTGCCGACCAGCCCGGCGGTCCCCGGTGGTGACGCGCTGGCTACGGTCTTTGTTCGCGGTGATCGTACGAAACGACAGGTCGACGATCTTGGCGATGCTGCCGGCATCTTTCACCGGCGTCCGCGGGTCGATGCCTCGGAGAAAGCAGATTTCGTTGCGGTAGACGTTGCCCAGCCCAGCCAGGTTGCGCTGATCGAGCAGCGCCAATCCGATTGCCCGATCCTGTTCGGCACCGATGTTCGACGCCGCAGCACCCGCATCCCAGTCGGGCCCGAGAAGGTCGGGCCCGAGATACCCGACGGCGTCGTCTTCGTTGTCGACGATCTCGAGAACACCCAGCTCGAAACCGACCGCCGACGATGACTCCGTCGTCAGGATCGCCCGGGCTTGGTAGGCAGGTCTTCGCCATTTCGCGCCCGGCGCGTACACCTGCCACGTGCCCTCCATCTTGAGATGGCTGTGGATGGAGTACTCGCCGACCCGGATCAACAGATGCTTACCGCGCGAGAGAACGGCGTCCACTGTCTTTCCAGTGAAATCGACGGTGGCATAACGAGGTACGCGTATGTCGCACCCAGTCAGGACCTTGCCCTCCAGCGCCGAGCGCAGGGTGTTCGCGGCGCGGTAGACGGTGTCACCTTCCGGCACGGCTATCCTCTCAATCTCAGACCGCGCGGGGTGGCGGAGAACCCTGCCTCGGTCAGAATCTTTGCGAACGCGGTGCCGTGAATATCGTGGCCGTCGACACGTTCGACCAACAGTTTCTCCACCCCTCCGCGTTTGACGGTCGCCGCCACCGCGTGTGCCGCGGTGGCAAGGACAGCGTCGTCGTCGGAGAATGTCAGAACGGTCTTTCCGCCGCGCTCGACGTAGAGCGTCAAATCCCCCTCGTGCAGCACGACGAGCGCACCTGCTTTGCGTCCCGGTCGATGCTTGGCCGACTCGTCGTCGGCATCGCGCTTGGGCCAGCTCAGGGCTGCACCGTACGGATTGGCCGGATCGCACGCGGCAAGAACCACCGCGCCGCTCTTCTCACGCTCCTCGTAGGTTCGCAGTCGATCCACGACCTCGGACGTGGAGAACTGCGCGCCGCCGAGCGAATCGACGAAGTAGCCGCGCCTGCTGCGCCCGGAATCCTCGAAGGTGGTGAGCACCTTGTACATCGTCGCGAAGCCGCCGGGCACGCCTTCGTTCATGACGGATCCGCGAGTCACGATGCCGTAGCGCTCCAGTAAGAGGTCGGCGGTCGCATGAGCACGCACGGTGGCGTCGGGCTCGAGTTCGGGGAGCCGAGACCATCGACCTCCTGCGGTCGGTGGGCCGGTACGAGTGGGAAGGGTGGGCCGATCGAATCGGCGGTACGACCGCAGGCGTGGTGTTCGCCGCGGAGCTCGATGGCTCGGTGCCGAGCGCGTGGTTGCATTGAGCAGGGCGCGCAACGGCGCAAATGTGTCGTTGCTGAGCCTGCCGGCCCACACGAGCTCCCACAGTGCCGCGTGGAGGCTGTCGTCGTCGGTGCTCTCGACGGTGTCCGAGAGTTGCCGGAAGAAGTAGGCGCCACCTGCCGCGACGGCGTCGAGCACTCGTAATTGGAGCTCGGAGAGGTCGGACTCCGCTGCCGGAGCCAGCGTCAACGGCGCAGTGTCAGCCATGTGCAGACACACCCAGCCGTCCTTGGACGTGATGGAACCGTGGCCCGACCACATGACCTCGCCGGTCGAGGTGAGTTCGTCGAGCATCGCCGGCGAGTAGTCACGAACCCTGGAGGCCAGCACCAGCGGCTCCCATGCCGACGCGGGTATCGGTACGCCCGCCAGCTGCTCGACAACTGCTGCAACACCATCGATACCGGTGAGCTGACGGCTTCCGACATGCTGCCAGGCGGGAAGGAACCGGCCGAGAGTTGCGGTGGCGACAGGCTCTACCTCCTGCCGGGCAGCAGCGAGGGAACGTCGACGCAGCCGACGAAGAACTTCCGCGTCGCACCATTCGCTACCGGTCTTCTCGGGACGGAATTCGCCTTCGATGACACGCTTGTCGGCGCCCAGTGTCGCGAGAGCGGTTCGGGCAACAGCGATTCCGAGACCGAAGCGGGCTGCCAGGTCGGCTACCGCGAACGGTCCGTGTGTTCGGGCGTAGCGGCTCACGAGGTCCATCAGCGGATCGTCGACCGGCTCGATGAATGCAGCAGGTGTGCCGATGGGCAACGGAACTCCGAGTGCATCGCGAAGCCGGCTGGCATCTTCGATGGCCGTCCACCAGGTGGTACCGGCGAAGCTCACCTCCATGGCGCGCTTCGCCGAACCGAGTTCGGTGAGCCACAGCAGTGACTCGTCGCCGTTGGTGCGCGCGGCCACTTCCTCCGCAGTGAGCGGCCCGAGCATTCTCAGCAGGTCCGCGACGCCCTCGATGTCCTTCGCGCGTCGATCGGGCGCCAGCCTCTGCAATTCGAGTTCGGTGGTCTCGATGACGGCTTGATCGAGGAGTTCCCGGAGCTCGACGCGCCCCAACAATTCGGCGAGCAAGGCCGAGTCGAGGGATAGCGCCTGGGCGCGTCGCTCGGCGAGCGGGCTGTCTCCCTCGTACATGAATGCGCCGACGTAGTTGAACAGCAACGAGTTGGCGAACGGTGACGGCGAGGGCGTTTCGACCTCGACGATGCGTATCTGTCTGCGGCCGATCTGCGCCAGGATTTCTTCGAGCGCCGGCAGGTCGTAGACGTCCTGGAGGCATTCGCGCACGGTCTCGAGCAGGATGGGGAACGTCGGATACTTGCGCGCGACGTCGAGCAACTGTGCCGACCGTTGCCGCTGCTGCCACAGAGGTGCGCGTTTGCCGGGGTTTCGCCGCGGCAGCAGCAGTGCACGCGCGGCGCATTCGCGGAATCGCGAAGCGAACAACGCCGAGCCGCCGACCTGCTCGGTGACGATGTCCGCGATCTCGTCCTTTTCGAACACGAAGAGATCGGCCCCCGGTGGCTGATCCTCGGTATCGGGAAGCCGGACGATGATGCCGTCGTCCGACGCGGTAGGCGCAGCGTCGATCCCGTAGCGCTCGATCAGCCGAGCCCCGATGGCCAACGCCCACGGCGCGTGTACTTGTTGGCCGTAGGTGGAGTGCAGTACCAACCGCCAGTCGCCCAGTTCGTCTCGGAAGCGCTCGACGATCATGGTCCGATCGGTCGGGAGCTGGCCCGTAGCCTCCTTCTGATCATCCAGTAGTGCAACGAGATTGGTGACTGCATTGGCGTCCAGTCCATCGCTCGCGAGTCGCTCTTCCAGTGAATCTCGTTCGGTTGTGCTCCGCAGGAATTCACCGAGTGCGCGGCCGAGCTCGGCAGGTCTGCCGAGTCCGTCGCCGTGCCAGAAGGGTAGGCGCCCCGGCTGGCCGTAGGCTGGGCTCACCAGGACTCGATCGTGGGTGATCTCCTCGATGCGCCAGCTGGTCGCACCCAGTGCGAATACGTCGCCGACACGCGACTCGTACACCATCTCCTCGTCGAGTTCGCCTACCCGGGAGGCCTTCTCGCCGACCATGTACACCGTGAACAAGCCGCGGTCGGGGATGGACCCACCGGATGTCACCGCCAGCCTCTGTGCACCCGGCCGACCGGTCAGTGTGTTCGCGTCGCGGTCCCAGATCAGCCGTGGCCGTAGCTCGGCGAACTCGTCGGACGGGTACCGACCGGCCAGCAAGTCGAGGGTCGACTCGTAGGCGGATCGGGGCAGCGTCGAGAAACTGCCGGTGCGGCGAACAGCGTCGAACCAGTCGTGGGCGTCGATCGGCTCCAGAGCACACGCGGCCACCGTTTGCTGCGCCAGAATGTCGAGTGGATTCGCCGGGACGAACAGTGCTTCGATTTTGCCGGCCGTCATGCGTTCGACGGTGACGGCGCAGTGGATCAGGTCGGTTCGGTGCTTGGGAAACAGGACTCCCTTGGAGATCTCGCCCACCTGGTGGCCGGCGCGGCCGACTCGCTGCAGACCGCTTGCCACCGACGGCGGCGCCTCGACCTGGACGACGAGATCGACTGCGCCCATGTCGATTCCGAGTTCGAGGCTGCTGGTGGCAACGACGCATCGGAGCCTGCCGGTCTTGAGATCGTCCTCGATCAGGGCGCGCTGATCCTTGCTGACGCTGCCGTGGTGAGCGCGTGCAAGTAGGGGATCGGCGCCGTGATTCACATCGCTGGATGCGCCGATCAGTGACGCCGGTGCATGCTCGGTGATCACGCCGTCGCCGATTCTCTCGGCGTAGACCTCGTTCAACCGTGCGGTGAGGCGCTCGGCCAGCCGCCGGGAATTGGCGAACACGATGCACGAGCGGTGTTCGAGAATGAGATCGACCATCTTCTCTTCGACATGAGGCCAGATCGATCCCTGCTGCGGCGCCGCGGACGCAGACCCTTCGGCAGGTTCTTTGACTCCGAGTTCGGTCATGTCTTCGACGGGAACCTGAACCGTCAGGTCGAACGTCTTGGCCGACGGTGGGGCGACGATCTCGATGGGTGCGGCACCGGTGAGGAAGCGGCCCACCTCCTCGTGCGGACGAACCGTTGCCGACAGGCCGATACGTTGTGCGGGCTTCGGAAGCATCAGATCGAGACGCTCCAGCGAGAGTGCCAAGTGAGATCCGCGTTTGGTACCCGCAACCGCGTGCACCTCGTCCACGATGACCGTGTCCACCAGCGACAAAGATTCGCGGGCGGCTGACGTGAGTATCAGAAAGAGAGACTCCGGTGTGGTGATGAGGATGTCCGGGGGAGTCTTGGCCATGGCCCGGCGATCCGCCGGACTGGTGTCGCCGGACCGCAACCCGACGGAGATGTCCGGGGGCTCGAGGCCCAGACGCTTCGCAGTCTGGGTGACACCGACGAGGGGCGCGCGTAGATTGCGCTCCACATCGACGGCGAGGGCTTTGAGCGGCGATATGTAGAGGACCTTCGTCTTGCGGTCCTCAGGCATCTCCCTGACGGCCAATTGGTCGATGGACCACAGGAAGGCAGAGAGAGTTTTTCCGGAACCGGTCGGAGCCACCACCAGCGTGTGACGTCCACTCGCGATCGCGTTCCACGCGCCCGCTTGTGCCGGGGTCGGACTGTCGAACGCGCCGGCGAACCATTGCTGAGTGGCCGCCGAGAACTTGGACAGCGCCGAGTCGACGATGCTGCCGGATCCGCGTTTGCTTGCCACCCGACCATGATGCCCCGAGGTACCGACAAACAATCATGGGCTCGGCGAGTGTGGAATGACACGCGAGCGGGTACCAGACCCCCATGACCGACGACCAAGAGATCATGCAGAAGATTTCCGCACACCTCGATGCTCGGCTCGGCGAACGCACGAACGGACTGCAGAACGAGGTTCCGCCTGGTGCGAGTATCCAGTCGGACGAGGAAGACGGTGAACGCGGGCCACTCGGCCGGGACTACCACCTCGCCGGAAAGTACGAGCAGGCTCTCGCCATCGGTGAACCCCAGCTGATCGATCGCGCAGAATTCGACAGACTCGTCGCCGAGTACGGCGACGACGCAAATTCCTGACCGACGCAGCGCGTCAGCACCGAAGGAGCCCCGCGGACAATATGTCCGCGGGGCTCCTTCGGTACGGGAAAGGTGTCAGGGCCTGCCGGTGAAGTAATCGAATGCTGCCGACTGCAACGGGTATCCGCCGGTGTTGATCAGACCGATGACGCCTCCGGCTGCTGCACCGATGACGACGCCGGGAATACATCCGACGAACACGCCGACTACACAGCCGATCACCAGGCCGATACCGGCACCGATGGCGGCGCTCATGCCGGCGCCGAACGAGGCTTTGTTCAATTCGTCGAGAAAGCGATCGCCGGAATTGACGTTCGTCACCGGCAGGACGGATCGCGCCACCTGGGTAGCGGCCGCAGGGTCGGTGTCGGGAGTGAGCGTCAGCGTCGAGCTGTCGGCCCCGATCAGCGGCGCGATGGAGAACTCCCGGTCACCGATGCGGTACGCGAGAGGAACGGTCGCGATGGATGTGCCTGCCGCGTCCAGCACCTCGACGGTCTTGCCGTCGGAGTCGAGCCGGAAGACCCCGCCATCGAGGACCGTGGTGACGCTCTTGCCATCGCCGGTCGGTGTGGTGCTGTAATCGACGCCGTGGTCGGCTCCCGAGATCAGCGGTGCCGGACCGGCATGCGCAGTTCCAGCCGCGACGCTCAATGCCGCGACTGCGGCCATCGCTCCGATCGTGGTTCCAGCCATTCGTGCGAACTTCATGAGACTCCCCGTATGTTTCCGAAGCTAGCTGTGAACGAAGCTAACTGTGTCCGAAGTGAACGATCCCCCGAGAACCGACAAAGCGCCGACCTCGATCGACGGACGTACTGTAACGGACAACGGACGATTCCGGCACAATGAAATGCGTGGCGGAACGAAAGAAGCCGGGAGTCACCTTCGAGTCCTTCGTCGACAAGCAGATTCGAGAAGCGCAGGAGAACGGCGCCTTCGACAACCTCCCCGGCAAGGGCCGGCCGATCCCGCGCGGCGGCGCAGCCGACGACGAGTTGTGGTGGATCAAGGGCTACCTGCAACGCGAGAATTTGTCTACCGATGCACTGTTGCCCGAGTCGCTCGCGCTTCGCAAAGAGATCGAGCGTCTGCCGTCCACGTTGATCCACATCAGGTTCGAGGATTCCGTTCGCGACTCACTCGGGGAACTCAATGCCCGTGTCGTGGCCTGGATCCGAATGCCGACGCCGCCTCTCGTGCCGCTTTCGCCGGTGGACATCGAGGACTGGGTCGAGCAGTGGAAGAAGAATCGTGCAGCGGCGGAGGCCGCCCTGCGGGAATCGCGCGCGATCAGCCTGGCTGCGACAGCGACCGAGGCGGTCGAGTCGCCGATGATTGCGGCGAAGTGGTGGCGTCGGTTTCGGTTCCCGCCGATGGCGCGTCGAGGGCGTGAACGACGTCGGCGACGGACCGAACCGTAGGAATCGTTCCCCAGGACACCGATGCGTGGACGTGGCGCGGGATCAGTCCATCGGCGGTGTCGACGGAGCGTGTCCGCAGAGCCGACAGGAGAGTTCCGAGTGTTCCCGTTTCCTTACGAGTTTCGCCGACATCGATGGTGGTGACAGGGGATCCGAACTCGCTGCGGGCATATCCGATTGCGGTGGCAACGGCATTCTCGAACTCTCGTGCGGAGACGCGGCCACGCGGGCCGGTGCTCAGCCCGTGTCCGGGCAGGTCGACCAACACCACGTTCGATCCGGTCTCGGCGAGTTCCCGCGCGAACGGGGTGAGGTAGCGCGCGTGCGACCCCGGACGTACCGGGATCACCACTGCCCCGGGGCGGCCTGCGTCTGCACTCGTCCGATGGATTTCGCAATGTACCCGTCCGGTGGCGATGTCGAGCTGGAGATGCTCGTGACGCCCGCCTTCGACGCCCACCGCTGCCGATGCGGGCTCGAGAGCGGCTTCGCAGGCCGCGTGACGCGTCAGCGCGTACTCGCTCCCCAACACCGGCCTACCTTGAAGAAGGATCATGATGGCAGCGCATTCGCGGGATGTCAGTGTCGGTTCCCAGCCGAGAGCGTCACCGAGCGCGGTCGAATCGACGACGGGTTCGCCTGCGGTGACCCATTGCCCGGAAAACGGTGTCAGTCCGAGCCTGAAAGCAATATTCGCGACCGCAATGGCTGGACCTTCCGGCACGTCGAACAACATCTGGCCCTGCATGTCCGCCAGTTCGCGCACCCGCGTCCAGTCCCGCGGACCGACGTTGTAGGGACCGACCAGGTCTGCCTTGGCCGCGCGATGGAAGGCGTCGGCGAGGTCACGCTGGTGAAGAAACTGATACGCGGCCTTGTCCGCCTGAGGGAAGGCGCCGATCTTGGCGGTGAACTGATCGATACCGTCGTTGGAGAAGTCCGGTCCGATGATGTAAGTGGGGCGCAACATCGACACGGCCATTTCGCCAGGATGCCGACGCAGCCACCACTCGGCGTAATGCTCGACTTCTGCTTTGTCGTGAAAGTAGTAGCGATCGGGATCGCCTGCAGGGTAGAAACTTTCGTCGATCGGTTCGTCGTGGAGCTCGGCTCCGTACGCATTGATACTCGATGCGATGACCAAGCGTCGAACGCCGGCTCGGTAGGCGGAGTCGAGGACGTTGCGAGATCCACGTTGATTGATGTCGTGGGTTTCGGTCTTGTCGCGAAGCTCTTCGACGACGAACGCCAGATGCAGCACCACGTCGCATCCGGAGAAGATGTCCTCGAGTTCCGACGATCGAATGTCGGCGCGAACCGACTCCAGTTTTGGATGCTCGAGTCGGACAGGCCGACGGGCGATCCCGAGCACCGACCCGACCTCGTCGTCGTCCAACAGAGCGGGCAGGATCGCTTTGGCGAAGTCGCTTGTCGCACCCGTCACTGCGATACGAAGTGTCACGAGGGCAACTCCGCGACGGATTCGGCGATGATGGATGTGGCGGCGCGAAGTTGCTCGTCCGAGTGCGAGGCCATGACGCACAGTCGTAGCAGTGCACCGCTGCGCGGAACTGCTGGATGGAGTGCGGCCGAGGTGAACACACCCTTGTCGAACAGCGTCTTCCACAAATTGATCGCCACCAGATCGTCGCCGACATGGAGCGAAACGATGGGAGAGGCAGTCTCGCCCCCCGGCACGGGCGAGCGTCCGCCGACGGCGAGTCCTTCCGCCGCGAGTCCACTGCGCAAGGTCTCCGCGTTCTCGAGCACGCGCCGGGCGCGCTGGCGACCTTCTTCGCTCCTGATCAGCTTGACGGACGCGAGCGAAGCGCCGACGGCGGCCGGTACACCGGACGTGGTGAAGAGGAATGCGCGCGCATGAATACGAAGCGAATCCATCAGATCGTGTGAACCTGCGATGAAGCCTCCGGTGGAGCTCGGACTCTTCGACAGTGATGCCATCCGGATGTCGGTTTCGCCTGCGGTTCCGAACAATTCGGCTGCGCCGGTGAGGGTGTCGCCGTAGATGCCGAGACTGTGGGCTTCGTCGACCATCAACGCTGCACCGTATTTGCGGCACAATGCCGTCACCTCGCCCAGCGGCGCGAGGTCGCCTTCCATGGAGTAGAGGCCGTCGACGATCACCAGCACGGCTCCGTCGCCGACGACAGGAGCCTGTAGCTGGGTTTCGAGGTCCGTCATGTCGTTGTGAGCGAACTTGCGCACGGTAGCGCCCGACAACGAGCTGCCGTCTCGAATGGATGCGTGTGCCGCTGCATCGACGACGATGACGTCGCCCTTGCCGACGACGGCCGCAATGGTCCCAAGGTTGGTTTGATATCCGGTGGTGAACACCATCGCGTCCTCGGTGCCGTGCCATTCCCGGATTTCGTTCTCGAGTTCGAGGTGGATGTCCATGGTGCCGTTGAGCAACCTGGAGCCGGTGATGGCGGACCCGAACGTGTCGAGCGCCTTGCGTGCTGCGGCAGTGATGTCCGGGTGATCGGCAAGGCCCAGATAGTTGTTGGAGCCCAACATGATCTTGTCGTTTCCCTCCACCTGCACGATCGGTGCGGTGGCTGATTGCATCACGCGGAAGTACGGAATCACGTCCGACTCTCGTGATGCGCGCAGTAAATCGACTCGTTCGTCGCCGTCGAGTCGTTTGATCAATCGGTTGACGGTCATCGTTCCTGGTCTCCTGACGCATCGGAAAGTGTGCACGAGCTGGCTGGATCGATGGTCGCGAATTCGGAGGTGATTCGGCGCAGTGCGAAATCCGGATGGGTCGAAATGTGAGTTTATGGGGTGAATTATGTGTTCATGCTGGTGAAGGACTCGAAAGAAATCGAAACAAACTATTGTCCCGCTTTTCTTGGCCTGGATTTTACTAAAACTTGCATGTTTCGCCTGGTAGATGCAGGGGTAGTGTTGCATAGGTTGCGAATTCGATTCACCTTTGTTTGCCATGCTTAAATACATCCCACAGGAGAATCATGACTGCATTGATGGTTCGAGAACGTGAAATTTTGGAGAATTACGTCCCCGGTTTGTTGGACTATCTGGACCGCACGCCTTTGTTGGACCTCGAAAGCAGGGACGGAGACGCTATTGCGAAGTTCAAGGAGTTCGGTGGCACCTCGTTGATCGTCCCGACGGATCTGGGTGGCAAGGGAGCATCGGCGCTCGATGCCGTGCGTGCGCAACGGGCCATCGGGTCTCGCTCGCCGTCTCTGGGCGCAGCCACCACGATGCACCATCTGTCCGTCGCATCGCTGATCGAGTACGCAAAGGGCGCCACCGATGCCGACCGAGCGCTCGTCGCGGCGCTGGTGGAGCAGAACGCGGTCATCGCCTCAGGCTTCTCGGAGGGCACTCCCGGCGGAAGTGTCTTCATCCCGACCATGAAGGCCAAGCGCGTAGGCGACAACTACGTGGTCAACGGCAGCAAGAAGCCGTGCAGCCTGTCCAAGTCCATGGATCTGCTCATGGCAAGCGTTGAAGTGGAGGGAGTAGGAGAAAAGGACGGTGAGCGCGCCGTCGCGCTGATCCCCGCGGGCCTCGACGGCGTGGCTGTCACCAAATTCTGGGACACTCCGATCCTTGCAGGCTCGGAAAGCGACGAGGTGGACCTGCAGGATGTGGAGGTTCCCGCCGACCTGGTCATGCTCAACAGCGAGGACGACCCCGACGGCATCCATGAGATGACCGGCTACCTGTGGTTCGGCATGCTGATCAGTGCAAACTACCTCGGCGGAGCGACTATTCTGCTCGAGAAAATGCTCGCCGCCGACAAGGGCGACTACGAGGGTTACACCCGCGCTGCCGCCGACATCGAGGCAAGTGTGGCTGCGATCGAGAGTGTCGCGCGGGCAGTGGACGAGGGCGAGCGAGGCCAGGACATCTCGGCGCGTCTGATGTTCTGCCGCATCGCCATACGCGACGCATTGGTGCGAGCCAGTTCCATCGCGATGGAGTCTCTTGGCGGGATCGGATTCATCAAGTCGCCGGAAATCGGCTACTTGGCAGGCGCGTTGCAAGCCTTCGCATTTCACCCGCCGTCACGACGGTCGATCTCCGAGACGCTCACGAAGTACCACGGCGGTGACGACTTCGCGTTCGTCAAGTGAACTAGTCGCGTCCTTCTTCCTCCGCCAACTTGTCCTCGCCGCGGTTTCGGAAGAACTTGAACCCGGGGATCCCGATCACGGCGCGTCTGACATCTTTTGTGACGCCGAGCAATTCGTGGATCTCCGGGGACACCGTGTCCAATGTAGCCAGAATCGGAATGATGGCCTGCATGTGCTCGACGAGGCCGGGGAGCTCGTCGACCATGGCTATGGCGGCATCGACCTCGTCCTCGTCGAGGTGATCGACGAACTTGCGTGCGAAGGGAGCCGATCGCTGAGCGATGGGGTCGAACAGCTCGACCAGTTCGAGTGCGGTGGCCGACGTCTTGGACGCGGACTCGACGACACCGGCAGCAGACTCCGTCGTGACGGCAGCCTCGGTGACGACGACCTGGGCGGCGTCGACGATGGCATCGACACGTGCCAGCAGCGCGGACACCTCGTCGAGCAGTTGCTCGATTCTCGCCGCAAGTTCCACAGCGAACGTGGCCGTGTCCCTGGCCCATCTGACACCGGACACCGCAATGTCGAGTCCGACCCGTGCCACCGTGAAACCACGGTAGGGGTCGGGGAGTCGCATGCCTGCAAGCACCAGTGCCATGAACCGAACAATGCCACAGTCGCCGTCGACGCCGCGGGCACAACCCGCTCGATGCCGTTAGCCTCGGTGACATGAACGTTCTCGTCACGGGTTCGAGCGGCTACATCGGTTCCCGATTGGTCGCGGCACTCCTCGGCGACGGAGACTCTGTCGTCGCAGCGTCGAGGCATCCCGATTCGTTGGCGGTGTTCGACTGGTACCCCGAGGTGCAGACGGTTGCGCTGGACGCGCTCGACCAGGAGTCGCTTGCCGCCGCGTTCGAGTCCGCCGGCGACATCGACGTCGCGTACTACCTGGTTCACGCAATCGGGCAGGACGACTATCGAGCGCAGGACCTCCGTGCTGCACGGCAGTTCGCGGAAGCCGCGGCGAGCGCGGGTGTGAGGCGAATCGTCTACCTCGGCGGATTCGTGCCCGCGGACGAGGAACTGTCCGAGCATCTCGCCAGCCGCGCCGACGTGGGGAAGGCGCTCGATCACGACGGCATCGAACTCGTCTGGCTACGCGCTGCGATCGTTCTCGGTGCGGGTTCTACGTCCTACGAGATGCTTCGCTACCTCGCCGATCGCCTTCTGATCCTGCCGCTCCCGACGTGGCTGAGTCACCCGGTGCAGCCCATCGCTGTCGACGACGTGCTGTTCTACCTTCTCGCGTCGAGGAAGGTCGTACCCGCAGGCGGCTACGACATCGCAGGACCGGACATCGTTCCGTATCGTGATCTGCTGTTCGCCTACGTGGAGGCGGCCCATCTCACCCGGATAGGCCTGCCGACCCCGGGGGTACCGACCGGACTCGCCGGCCGAGTGATCGGAAAGATCATCCCCATTCCCGACGCCTTGGCCGAGGATCTCGTCGGGTCGCTGCACAACACGATGACTGCGTCGGAACAGTCGATCGTCGACATCGCCGGAGAACCTACAGGCGGACGCACCACGATCGAATCCGCCATGCACCGCAGCATGCTGGGGTCCGTTGGAACGCCTCCGGGAGTACGAGCGCTGAAGGATCCGCTGCGACTGGCGGTGACCGACGCCACGTGGAGCGGCGGCGACGCACTCGGGATTCGCCGCCACGGCGTGGCCGCCTCCTCCGGAGAGACCTGGGACCTGGCCGAATCACTCGGAGCGCGCAAGCTTCTGTATTCGTGGCCGGTGGCTGCAGCCGTCCGCACCAACCTCGATTTCGTCGAGAAAGTTTCGGACAACGCGAGATCGGTGATACGACGGGTGTTCCGCGACGAGGAAGGAAAGTCTTGATGGCGATGTGGCAGACGAATGTGATCGACGTCGTCAGGTCTGCACTGGTGGACAAGATCGATCGAGATCACCAGGAGACGGACAAGGCGTTCCTCCGTCGTCGCATCGTGGTCTGCATCACCTTGGTCGTCGGCGCCGTGCTGCTGGGTATCTCACTTTCGGTGAGCCCTGGTGACACCGCGTTCTACCCCTTGACTCTCGGACTTGCGGCCGCATGGATCATCGGGGGGTTCGCGTCCGGGCCCCTACATCTGGGTCGAATTCGATTCAACGGGTCCATGCGGCGGCCGATCATCACGCCGATTCTGATCGGACTCGCAGCAGGTGCAGTGTTCGTTCTCGGCGCCTTGGTTGTTCGCGAAATCCCACCGCTCGCCGACTTCACCGAAAATGTGCTCGCTCACGCGAGATTCGGTTCACTGGCTCTTATCGTGTTCATCACACTGCTCAACGGTGTCGCGGAGGAGATCTTCTTCCGTGGGGCGCTGTTCGCAGCGATCGGACGTCGCAAGCCGGTGTTGATCTCCACGGTCGTCTACACCGTGGTCACCCTCGCGAGCGGAAACCCGATGTTGGCATTCGCGGCCATCACCCTAGGGTTCGTCCTCGCTCTGCAGCGCCGGGCATCGGGCGGGATTCTCGCGCCGATCCTGACGCACGTCGCCTGGTCGACGGTAATGGTTCTGGCGCTACCGCCCTTGTTCGTGTGATGAGGACAAGGCGTCGATCAACGCAGTTCTGATCGCGGGGCGGCCGGCAGCGACCAGTGTGAACGCCGCTTCGCGCACGAGGCGTTCGGCGGTTCCCCGTCCGACGATCGCACTGCTCCCGGTCCCGGCCACGAGAGCCGCGGCGGCCCGAACGGCGAACTCGGACGCGTCCGCGCGAACGCGGGACATGTCGTCGCCGCCTGCGAGTGCATTGTCGAATCGCCCGCGAAGTTCGGTGTGAACCGCCGAGTACGCGGTCGTGTCCAGTCCGAGCTCGGTCATCTGGGTGATCGCCCGGCGAGCAATCCCCATGGCCATGCATCCGTTGATCCACGATCCGTAGATCTGCCCGGCTTGGAACTGATCGTCGGTGACCACCGAAACCACCCTGGAATCGGGGACCCGGACGTTCTCGAATCGCATCCGTACCGTATTGCTGGCATCGGCGGCGATGAGGTCGAGCCTCTCGACAGTGACACCGTCCCCCTCGGTTGCGGCCATCAGCGAGTGCACGATGGAGTCGTCGAACTCGTCCCGCGCGGACACCTGAAGGACGTCGACGATTCCCCACCCGCTGACGAACGGTGCCGAACCGTCCAACACGTAGCCGGTGTCCGTGCGGCGGGCGAACAGCTTCGGTGGCCGGGGGATCGCGCCGGCGAAGGCGACGCCGGCCTTGATCGATCCGTCGATCATCGCGTCGAGATAGACGCTCTTCAGCGCAGCGTTGGACGTGTTCGACATCGACATCACGACGCCGTTGTGCTGCATCCAGGTGAACGCGGTAGCCAGGCAACCACCACAGAGGAGCTCGATGATGTCCGGAATCTCGTCCATCTCCGGTGATTCCCCGACTCCGGACGCCAGTCCGTAGAAACCCTCGGCGGCAAGACTCTCGAAGTGGCTGTCCGGAATTTGTCCGTCGAAGTCCACCGAATCGGCTTCGGGGAACAACACCGTGTCGGCGAGG
Source organism: Rhodococcus sp. (in: high G+C Gram-positive bacteria) (assembly GCF_023264675.1). GTDB lineage: Bacteria > Actinomycetota > Actinomycetes > Mycobacteriales > Mycobacteriaceae > Rhodococcoides. The sequence goes on along the minus strand of NZ_JAHFVG010000014.1, from coordinate 63,725 downwards.
TTTCTTGCTCTTTCCGGCCATGACGTCACGAAAAACATACTATTCCCCTCGAAGCGGGATTTGTCTGCTGTCCGATAGGCCGAAACAGCCCGGTCTGAGCTACATTGCGCAGGTGAGTGAAAACCTCGACCGGATCGACCGGTTGATCATCGACGAGCTCGTCGCCGACGGGCGCGCCACGCTCGCCACCCTTGCCGAGAAGGCGAGTTTGTCGGTTTCGGCAGTCCAGTCGCGCGTTCGACGCCTCGAGTCGCGTCGTGTCATCCGCGGATATACCGCCCAGGTCGACGCCGAGGCGATGGGGCGGCCGCTGTCTGCTTTCGTCGCCATCACCCCGATCGACCCGGCCCAACCTGACGATGCTCCAGCCCGGCTTCGCCACATCTCGGCCATCGAGTCGTGCCATTCCGTTGCGGGCGCGGAAAGCTATGTGTTGCTGGTTCGTGTCGAATCGCCGCGAGGTCTGGAACACTTGTTGCAGGAGATCCGCGCAACAGCCAATGTCCAGACTCGGAGCACTATCATTCTTCAGACCTTCTACGACCGATGACTCGGTCGCACGTGCGCAAGATCCTCTCTGCTGTGCTGTCGTACGGTGTGGTCGGTCTGGTCATGTGGCTGCTCTATCGCACCGTCGGACACTCCGACGCGGTGGCCGATGCACTCAGTTCGATCACCGTTGCGCAGGTGGTCGTCGTATCGATCCTGGGCCTGGTGTATCTGGTGTCCATGTTTCGTCCCATGGTCTACACCCTGCCCGGCCTGACCATGAGGCAGGCCGGGGTCGCGAGAACTGCATCCCTCGCCCTGGCCAACACGGTGCCCGAAGGCGGAACCGTCGCAACAGGTTTGACGTTCGCTATTTATCGATCGTGGGGCTTCGGCGTTGCCGACAGTTCGACATCGATCATTGCGATCGGGATCTGGACAAACCTCTCGCGGTACGCGCTGATGGCGGTCGGGTTGGTGGTACTCGTCGCATTCGGCTCGGTGACCGGGTCGACGGTGTGGATCGCGATCGGTGCATGCGTGATCGTGACCGCCGTATGCCTGTCGATTGCGCTCGTGGTCACCAACGATGGTTTCGCGCGCAGGATCGGCCGCGTCATGACCAGAGCCCGCACCCTTCTGGCGAAGCGGATCAAGCGGATCGAGCCCCGCGACATGGAACAGTTTGTCGCGGACTTTCGCGAACATCTGCTCGCGAGAGTGCGAACCTGCTGGCGTTCCCTGACGGCGACGATGCTGTTGTCGCAGTTGCTCGGTGCCCTCGTCCTCGGCGTTTCGGTTCGTATGTCCGGCCTCGACCAGAACCAGATCGGCTGGGATCGCATCGTCGTTGCCTTCGGCGCGATGTGGCTGGCCGCATTCGTGGCTCCGACGCCGGGAGGGCTCGGTGTTGCCGAGGCCGCGCTCATTGCCGTACTCGGTGTCGGGTTGGCCACCGACGCGCAGGCACAACTGGTTGCCGCAGTGCTCCTGTACCGATTTGCGACGTGGTTCCTTCCGATTCCCCTCGGGCTCGTCGCCTACCTGTACTGGCGCCTCACGAACAATTGGCGAGTGCCGGTCGTTCAACCATCCAGCGATCGCCAGACTCTTTCCGAGGACAGCGGCAACTCGTAGAGTCTGCTTCCGACCGCATCCTTGATCGCGTTCGCGAGAGCCGGGGCGACCGGGTTGTACGGCGACTCGCTCATCGATTTGGCGCCGAACGGCCCCAGCTGGTCGTAGGTGTCGGCGAAGTAGACCTCGGTTCGAGGGATGTCCGCGTACTGCGGAACGTGATAGCTACGGATCGAGTCGGTGATCACGGTGCCCGCACCGTCCGTCCGAATCTCTTCGTACAATGCCGATCCGATGCCTTGGGCGACGCCGCCTTCCACCTGACCGCGGCATTGCTGAGGGTTCATCACGGTCCCTGCGTCCGCGCTCTGAATCGACTGCAGAATGCGTACGGTGCCGGTGGATTCTTCCACCGCGACGCGGAAGGCGTGGACATTGAACGCCAGCGATCGAGGTACACCGCCGCTGTCGCCTTCGGTGATCAAAGTACCGCCTGCGACGGCGAGAACGTCGGCGAGGGAGACGAAACGATCGCCGCACTGCACACCCTCGGGACCGAGTTCACACGAGTCGATCGGGCAACGCGACATCTGTGCCGCGATCTCGAGTATCCTCGCCGACAGCGATCGAGCCGCGGCGTACAGCGCTTTGCCGGCAACCACCGTCCCGGCGGAACCGAAAGCGCCCGTGTCATATGTGGTTGCATCCGTGTCGGATTGACGCACCACGATGCGTTCGGGTGAAGTGCGGAGTTCGGTCGAAGCGATCTGGGTGTGCACCGTGGTGGTTCCGTTGCCGAATTCGGCGGTGCCTACCCGAATCTCGTATCGTCCATCGTCGAGCAACGCAATGGAGGCCTCCGAGAAATGGCCGCGCGGCGGGATCGTGGCGATCATCGCCACTGCCATTCCCTCGCCGACTTTCCACCCGTCGGGAGCGGAGACGCCGTTTCCGGATCGAAGTGCATGCTCGGCCAGATCCAGGCATTGATCGAGTCCGTAACTGCCGTACTGGAGGTCGTCGCCCTCGACATGTGCGGCCACCAGCGGATCGCCGGGGACGACGACGTTGCGCCGTCGGAACTCGAACGGATCGATATCCATGTCCCGTGCCAGATCGTCGAGTGCGGATTCGACGGCGAACATGACTTGGCCGAGGCCGTAGCCACGAAACGCACCGGACGGAATGTTGTTGGTGTACACCGATTTCGCGTCGATACGCTTGTTGGCGCAGCGGTACACCGCCACCGATTCACCGCAGCCGTGGAACATCACACCCGGGCTGTGATTTCCGTAGGCACCGGCGTCGGTGACGACGTCGATCGCCAATGCCGTCAGAGTCCCGTCGGACATCGCCGCTGCTGTCACGTCCACCCTGAACGGGTGTCGGCACGGTGAGACGGTGAACTCGTCCTTGCGGGTGAACTCGAACTGGACGGGCGAACCGGTGCGCAGTACGGCCAGCGCAACGATGTCCTCGGTCAGTAGTTCTTGCTTGCCACCGAAACCGCCGCCGACACGGGCTGTGAACACGCGAACCTCGGCGCGATCGAGACCGAAGATCTCGCAGATCTCGTCGCGCACGAGAAACGGCACTTGAGTACTGGTGCGCAAGGTGAGTCGACCGGTCTCGTCGATCCAACCGATGGTGCCGTGTGTTTCGAGGTGGACATGCTGAATCCGTTGCGTACGCCAACGGCCTGTCACCACCGAATCCGCCGCAGCCACCGCGGCCTCGACATCGCCGATGCCGCCGTGCAGTTCCGCCACCACATTCCGAGAAGGATCCCCGATTCGTGATTCGGGACCTTTGTCGCCGTGAACCAGCGGTGCGCCCGGTGCGAACGCCTCCTCCGGGTCGAAGACCGCTGGAAGTATCCGGTACTCGACGACGAGCGCCCGGCACCCTGCTTCGGCGTCGGCAAGGGTCTCGCCGACCACCACGGCGACCCTTTGGCCTTTGAAACGCATCACGGAATCGATGAGCCGGGTGTCGTCGGGATCGTCGGCGCGCTGGTCGTGGCGCGCAGTGGAGAACACGCGATCCGGGCTGTCCTTCGACGTCAACACCAAGCGCACACCGGGAACGGCTTCGGCGGCGGTGGTGTCGATCGAGACCACTTCGGCATGTGCGTGCGGGCTGCCGAGCACACTCGCGTGAAGCATTCCGGGCGGTGCGTAATCGAGTGTGTACGGCTCGGTTCCGGTGACGATGCGCGTCGCGGCAGGAGCGGACAGCGATCGGCCGGACGACGCGCTGTCGGTCGGCTTCTCGGTATTGACCACACCGTGCAGCGCGTCGTCGATGGAACGGTATCCAGTGCAGCGGCACAGGTTCCCCTTGAGCTTCTGGGGGAGTTGATCCATGTCGACATCGTCGAGAGTCGATGCGGTGACCACCATTCCAGCCGTGCAGAACCCGCATTGGAAGCCGCCGGCCTCGACGAATCTGCGCTGCATCGGATGCAGATTCTCGGGGGTACCGAGGCCAGCGACAGTCACGACATCCCGCCCAGCAGCACGGAACGCCGGGAAGATGCAGGAGTGCACCGGTTGGCCGTCGACGAGCACCGAGCAGGCGCCGCAGTCACCGGCGTCGCACCCCTTCTTCACCTCGAAATGAGCATGATCGCGCAGCATCGTTCGAAGGCATTGGCCGGGGCGCGGGGAACATTCGGTCTCGGTTCCGTTGATGCCGACCTTCATGCCAACTCCTCGAGGATGTCGCGCGCCGAGCCCATGCTGATGTGCCGACGCCAGTCAGGAGCACCGTGTGGGTCGTCGTACCACGCGGAGTCCGGGATCTTCTCTGTCAGTGCCGAATCCAGTTCCGCCCGCGACGGTGGCTCCGGGAACGTCAGAACGTACGGCCGAACCGTCGACGCCGTGACGGACACGACGAAGCGTCCATCGGAATCGACTCGACCGATGACCACCGACGCCGAACGACCGAGAGGTGAGAGAGCGAGCTTGCGGAAAGCCGTGCGGGCGCCGAGCGCATGGGCGGGCAGGAAGATGCTGCGCACCACATCGCCTGGACGCAGCGCATTGACGTGCGGTCCGGTCACAAGGTCGACCACCGGAATCTCGTAGTCGTTGCCGTCGGCAGACCAGACCCGTGCAACCCCGTCGAGAGCGGTGGCGAGCGAGGTCATTGCGCCGGCGGGCAACGCCAAGCAGATGTTGCCGCCGACGGTCGCGACCTTCCAGATCTTGAACGACGCAAGCAACGCGGCGGCGCATTGCCCGAACAACACGGTCGCGGGCCACTCCCGATCCGAGGCCGACCGAGACAACTGCTCGATAGTGCACGTCGCAGCGATGTCGAGTCCGTCGTCGTGCTCGACGAGCGGAACCCACCTCAGCGCGGTGATGTCCACCAAGGTGCGCAGATGATCCTGTTTCTCGGAGAGCAACCACGTTCCGCCTGCGATGACTGCTGTGTCGGGCCTGCCGGGGGGCAGGCCGGACCTGTCGTCAGGAATCACTACGTCTTCGATCGTTCCCAGGTCCATCGATCACCGCCTTCGTTGTTCGAACTCTAGTGAACATCTGTTACGGCGGAGGCGTACTGATGCGATACGACGGAAACGCAGCCGAAACACCAGCCGTTTATTGTCCGTTCGTACAAACGCTCAGCCAGCGAGGGGGAGACGTGCAGGTCAAAGACTTGCTCGGCATGCCGGACTTCGGAATTCGGATGTTGACGAGCGATCCCGCCGCGTTGGAGCGGACGGTGAGGTGGACATTCACCACCGATCTGCCCGATCCGTCTCGCTACATCGCGGGCGGAGAACTCGTCATCACCGGGTTGATGTGGAGGCGTTCGGCACAGGACTCGGCCATCTTCGTCAAGGCCGTCTGCGACTCGGGCGCCGCGGCTCTCGCAGCAGGCGAGGGCTTGCTCGGCCACATCCCGGACGATCTCGTCGAAGCCTGTGAGCGCCGGGGTCTTCCGTTGCTCGCCATCCCGGACTCGGTGTCGTTCGGGGATGTCACCGAATTCCTGGTGGGGCGGGTCTCCGGCGACCGCATCGCGGCACTCAATTCGAGCCTGACACGTCAGCGGCAGCTGCTCACTGCAGTCGCGGAGGGGAGAGCGCTGGACGAACTTGCTGTTCACACCACTCGGGAAACGGGAATGCAGTGTCTGATTTTCACTGCCACCGGGCGGCGTCTCGTGGTCGAGGCGAACCCGTTCTCCGATTCCGAGGTCGATTCCCTCACTCGCCGTGCACTGTCAGCGGAGCGGCTTCCGGCCACGGTGGATCTCGACGGCGGACGCACCTACAGCATCTTCGGTATCGGCGCGTCACTCTCGACGCGTGCGATGCGGTGGTTTCTCGCCGTCGCAGGAGATTTCGAATCATTCACACCTGCCATTGCCGATGCATTCGGCCAGCTCGCCTCGATCGCCGCGCTCGATCGCGCCCGACGCGAGGAGGGCAGGTTGGTGCGCCGTGAGATCGCCGATCAAGCAGTGCGTCTTCTCGAAGAGGACTGGTCGAGGACAGAGACGGTCGTCCGGCTCCGTCAAGCAGGTGTCGACCCCGACCAGCCACTCGTCGTGATCAGTGCGTCGTTCGTCGGGCGCGGCGATATGCACGAGCTGCTGCGCACTGTTTTGTCCGATACCCTCACCTCCTTCGGCGGGGGCTGTGTGGGCGGTGGTAGCAAAGGCGACATCGTCGGCATCGTGTCGACCCGCGGCAGTGACATCGTGCCCATCCTCCGGACTCGGTTGCGTCGTCTTGCAGCGGGTATCGGTCGAAGCAGGCTCGTCGTCGGCGTCAGCGCGGAGGTGACCGGCAGTGCGCTGGAGGGCGCAATCCATGCGGCGAGACATGCAGCTGCTGTGGCACAGTCGAGCGATCGCCAGGTTGCGGTAGTGGCGGCCGGTGACCTCGATTCGGCGTTGTCGCTGGTGTCGATCCTGCCGGATCGGGTGCGCCGCGAATACGCGCAGCGGGTGCTCGGGCCCGTTCTCGCGTACGACGCGGACAGTGGCCTCGTCGAGACGTTGCGGGAATTCCTGGCGCACGGCGGATCGTGGAACAGAACTGCCGAGGTGTTGCACGTGCATCTGAACACGGTGCGCTATCGAATCAAGCGGATCGAGGAGCTTCTCGGTCGAGATCTGGGGTCCACCACGGACCGTCTCGACGTCTTTCTGGCGCTGCAGTCCGTCGGGACCACCGAGGCAAGTGCCTAGAATCGAGGCATGGCTTTCACCGGGATCCCGTTCGCCGCACTCGACTTCTACGAGGACCTCGAAGCGGACAACAGCAAAGTGTGGTGGAACGCGCACAAGGCCGTGTACGACGAGGCCGTCAAGCTACCGATGACGGCGCTGCTGGCTGAATTGGAGCCCACTTTCGGTCCGGCGAAGCTGTTCCGCCCCTATCGCGATGTGCGATTCTCGAAAGACAAGACTCCCTACAAAGCACACCAGGGTGCGTTCGTTGCCCGAGGACCGAGTCTCGGGTTCTATGTCCAGATCGATCCGGCGGGATTGTTCGTGGCAGGCGGTTTCTACGGCGCCACCACCGAGGGTGTCGCCCGTTTTCGGGAAGCCGTCGACAACGAGGTGCGCGGAGCGGAACTCGAAGGCATCGTCGGCGCGATGGAGAAGGCGGGGTTCGCGCTCGGAGGCGATCAGCTCAAGACGAAGCCGCGCGGATACGAGGCAGACCATCCCCGCATAGAACTGCTGCGGCACAAGTCTCTGACCGTCAGCAAGCACTTCGGTTCGCCGAAGTGGTTGGAGACGCCCAAAGCTGCTGTACACGTGCGCGATACCTGGAATTCCATGACGCCGTTGGTGGAGTGGGCGGAGCAGGTGTTGCGCTAGCCCATGTGCGCGCGAATACATAGCCCTTTATGTATTCGCACGCACATGCGCGAAGCGCCTACCCGACCACCGAGTAGGTGCGCCACGCACTTCCGCCGTCGGGAGCGTCCTCCCGTTCGATGGTCGCCTGGATCAGGCCGTACGGCCGGTCGTCGGCATTGAACACCTCTCCGGCGTTCTCCACACCGAAGCGACCGATGTCGTAGAGGAAGTGATGTTTGTTCGGCGCGGACATCCGAACTTCGGCGATGAACGGGTACTTCTCCAGCACTGCCTCGCCCATCGCGTACAGCGTCTGCTGCAGCGCGAGAGACTGCAGGTTGGCGAAACGCTCCACCATGGCGGCCTTGACCCCGGCATAGACCTCGTCCCAGTCGACGTCGGTCTTGGTGTAGCGCCACTGCGCGGTCAACGATGTCGCCATGACGCGGTCGTGGGTCGGCTCCAGCACGGTCAGCTCGTCCTCCAGGAATCCGGCGAACTCGGATCCGGTCGACTTGAGGATGATCATGTCCTTGAAACCGCTGACGACCCAGGTCTTCTGGTGTTCGCCTTTTCCTTCGACCGTCACAGCCGAGGTTCTGATCTCCTCGCCCTTACGGGTCCAGGTGTGGTTGTGTTCGGTGCCGTCGATGACGACGCGCTGCCATGCGTATTCTTCCAATTCGATGCGAGCGCCCTCGACGGGTTCCACGTCGTCGACGTAGTGCCTCGCGAGATCGAGACCGTAACTCTCGATGTGCAGCAGGCCTTTCGACTTCGCGTACACGTAGGCCGTCTGCTTCTGCGTATCCGTGGGCAGCACGTTGGATTGATCGCCGACGAGATGGGCGGGGGAGAAGTCGCCGCGAAGCGCGCTCGAGACGTTGATGTCGTGGATCTCGTGACGAGGTGTGTCGCGGTAGATCCTGACAACGCGGTTTTCCGCCTTGCCGTACTGGTTCGCCCCCAGGACGATCTTGCCGTTCAGGTCGGTCATATCAGCTCCCGCGATAGGTTGAATAGGCAAACGGGGACAACAACAATGGAACGTGATAGTGCGCGTCCGGGTCGGTGACGGTAAACGAGATCGACACCTCGGGATAGAATGTCGGCGTGCCGAAAACCTCGAAATAGCTTCCGGTGTCGAACGACAACCGGTACTTTCCTCCCGCCAACGGCGCCGGTAGGAGCTCGGGCACCCGTCCGTCGGCATCGGTCGCGGCCGTGGCGACCTCGCCTTCGGCGTCGTGGAACAGCGATACACGGATTCCGACGGCCGGGGTTCCGCTCACCGCATCGAGGACGTGCGTGCTGAGCCCGCTCATTCTTCCGGCCCCAACATACGGTTCAGTCGAATTCGGTTGATCTTGGCCAATTCCACGCGCAGCACCCGTCGCTCGGTTTCGGGGTCGTTCCCCAGTCTCTCCTCGAGAATAGCCAGGAGTTCCGGCGCCGACCTGCCGGTGGCGCAGACGAGATAGACATGGCCGAACTGTTCCTCGTACTTGCGGTTCGCCTCGGCCAACGCGTCGAGCACATCCGAACCCGCGCTCTGAACGGCGGCCTGCTCACGTTGCGACGACGGGTTGTCGGCCTTTCCGCCGATACGAGGGTGGCCGTCGAGGGCCTCGTCGATCTCCGATTCCGGGAGCTCGGCGAGGACTCGGTCGGCGCGATCCAACAGCTGGTCCCTGGTGTCGAACGGCCGGCTGCCGGCGACGCGACGTGCCCAGATCGACGACGAGCAGCATTCGAACAATGCATGCATCGCCTGTCGATCGGACAACCTGTTGAAGCCGTCGAGCCCTATCCATTCGTGTAACAACGCATCTCGCTATCTGTACTCGGCCAACCGGCCGAATCGGGCGGCCGCGATGGGATTGGCGTCGGCGACGAGGTCGTCGAAGCGGTAGTTCGCTATCTTGGCGATCTCGATCATCGCAAACGACCTCTCAGCGGCCGTCGCGTTCTCGATTCTGGACCACCCGTTCGCCAGCACCCGGTCGTATCGTTCGGTCTCGCGGGCGCAGATCACCAACGGGAAGCCGAAGTGCTCGCGGTACTCGGTGGCCAGTTGAACGATGTTCTCGTGCTCGTCTTCTTCCAGGTTCGACAGTCCGGTGTGGTCGGCGGCGTGCAAAGTGCCTGTGGCATCTTCGCTACCGAGATCGGGGTAGTTGTTGATGAGCTCGAGCTGTTCCTCGGTGGTTCCCGCCAACAACGATTCCTGGAATGCTTCCCGCAAACTGTGGGCATCCTTGAACGGGGCTTGCTGATACGCGCGTTCGACGACCCACGGCGTCCCCTGTACCAGGCCGCCGAAGGTGGCGGCGAATTCGTCCGGCGTCATCGCATTGACCTTGTCGAGGGTGATGCCCTTGCCTGGTCCGCCGGCCACTGCCTGGCCTCGATTTCCGATATGGAAGAACAGCACGTTGAGTACGATCGCGGTGACGGCTCCCAGCACGATTCCGCTACCGAACAGCATCTCCAACCAATCGGGGACGCCCTGAGAGACAGTCGGTTGGATGGTGACCAGCATGGCAAGACCGAGGCTGGTGGCGACGATGATGAGGTTGCGGTGGTCGGTGAAGTCGACCTTGGACAGTGTTTGGATTCCGACGACGGCAACGGTCGCGAACAGCGCAAGCGCCGCGCCGCCCAGCACAGGAGGCGGAATCGATGCCACGACGGCGGCGGTCTTCGGCAGAAGGCCGAGCAGAATCATGATGCCGCCTGCGGTCGCGACAACCCACCGACTGCGGACGCCGGTGAGCCTGACGAGGCCGACGTTCTCGGAGAAAGCCGTGTAGGGGAACGAGTTGAACGTTCCGCCGATGACCGTCGCGACGCCGTCCGCACGCAGCGTCGCTGCGATGTCGTCCTTCTTGATCCGTTTACCGACGATCTCTCCGGTGGCGTAGACGCTGCCCGTGGTTTCGACGGCGATGATGAGCATGACGACGATCATCGAAATGATCGCGACGACACTGAACTTGGGAACACCGAACAGGAACGGCTGAGTGAAGCCGACCCACGATGCGTCACCGGTACCGTCGAAGCTCATGTCGCCCAACAACAGTGCGACAGCACTGCCGATGACGAGGCCGAGAAGCACGGCGATGGTAGCCATGAAGCCTTTGAAGAAGCGCTGGATCAGCACGATGATCAGCAACGTCCCGATGGCGTAGGCCATCCAGCGGCCGTTGGTCGGATCCTGTTCGTGCGTAGCCGGATTGGTGACGGCGTCGTTGACGGCAACGGGAAGTAGTGCGACACCGATGATGGTGATGACGGTGCCCGTCACGACCGGTGGGAAGAAGCGTAGGAGCTTACTGAAGTACGGGGCCATGAAGAACGTCACGAGTCCGGCGACGATGACGGCGCCGTAGACGTACAGCAACCCCTCGGTGCCGCCGCCGTTGGCCATGGCAATCGCGATCACCGGCGACACTCCGGCGAATGTCACACCTTGGAGCAGCGGTAGGCGCACGCCGATTTTCCAGAAGCCGACGGACTGGATGATCGATGCGATTCCACAGGTGAACAAGTCGGCGTTGATCAGATGAATCAGTTGTTCGTTGGTGAGTCCGATGGCGCTGCCGATGATGATCGGGACCAGCACTGCACCTGCATAGAACGCGACGACGTGCTGGAAGCCGTACGCGGCGAGCTTCGGAACGGGTAGCACTTCGTCGACCGGATGAACTCGACGACGCTTGACGGGTATGACGGACATGAAAGGCACCTCGCGGAAGCAACAGGGCATGAGTTCCTGCGGCGCTGCAGGAGAAGTGTTACCAGAATCGGCTATCGCGAGGGTTGCCGCGAGTCGAGACGGCACAATAATCTTCACGTCTACGGGACCACCGTTGTACGAACATCCAAATCGGAGGGCGCCAGGTGACTGCAAACGCCATCGGTGTGCTGCTGGCGGCGGGTGCGGGGTCGCGATACGGCTCACCCAAGGTTCTCGCCCACGGCGGCGAGTGGCTCGGCGTCGCCGTTCGTGCATTGCTCGACGGCGGATGTACCGACGTGCTTGTGGTCCTCGGTGCGGCCGAAGCCGCGATGCCTGCGGGAGCGCGCGCCGTGCATGCGGCCGAGTGGGCAACCGGAATGAGCGCATCCTTGCGTGCCGGGCTCGCGGCGGCAGGCGATAGTGGCTTCGCCGTCGTGCACGTGGTGGACACGCCTGATGTGGGCGCCGATGTGGTGCGTGCGGTGCTGAGCGCCGCGCGGGGCGCGGAGTCGGGGATTGCGAGAGCGATGTTCGACGGCTCCCCTGGTCATCCCGTCGTGTTCGCGAGCAAGCATTGGAACGAAATCATGGCGAGCTCCGGCGGAGACAGGGGAGCGCGCGACTTCCTCAGGTCTCGCACCGACGTGATCGCCGTCGAGTGCTCCTCGATGGCGTCCGGTGTGGATCACGACTTCCGCTAGAGCCTGGCCCCGCCCGGTCAGTGCTGAATCGTCGGAGAATCGATGGTTCCCCAGCGGGAGGGCGGCAACACTATGAGGCGCGCCTTCCCCACCAGGTCGTCGATCGGAACCGTGCCGGTGTACTCGTCGCCTGCGTGGGCCCGGGAGTCTGCCGAGTGATTGCGGTTGTCGCCCATCACGAATACGTTGCCGTCCGGAACCGTGACCGGGCCGAAGCACCGCGAAGACGGCGGTACCGTTGTGCAGTCGAGCGACTCTGCTTCGAACGGGAAGTCCATCGTGATGTACGGCTCGTCGAGTGAGCGTCCATCGACCTGAACTCGGCCTTCGGCATCGCAGCACCGAACTGTTTGTGAGCCGGTGGCAACGATTCTTTTGACGAGATTGTTTTCGTCCGGCGCGACGACGCCGATCAGGGCACCGGCGTTCTCGAGTGTGCGCACCACGGTGTTGGCCGATCGGGGCGAGGTGTACCCCACATTCCACGATGAGGTCGGTGCCCGAAACACCACAACGTCGCCTGCGCGGGGATCGGTGAACCGGTAGCCGATCTTGTCGACCACGATTCGATCGCCGGTGCATCCGTCACAGCCGTGCAATGTCGGCTCCATCGATTCCGACGGAATGAGGTACACCCGGCCGGCGAACGTCTGGACCAGAAAGCTCGCGAGCAGTGCGATCACCACGAGGACAGCAAGCTCGCGTACCAACGAGCGTCTCGTCCGATTCGTCTGCACGACAACCGCTCCCAACTTGCAATCGGCTAGACCGTAGCCGGCGAGTTCAACCAACCGAACGGTACCATTCCGTGCGCTCTGTGCTACGGAGCGGTGTGATAATCCGAAAGGCCCATCGGATCAACGCAGTTCACGACCGTCGGTCGAGTGAGCTCACCGCGCGATCGAGCCACTCCGACATGAGTTGACGTTCCGAGGAGCTCAGCATCTCCAGCTCCGGAACCAAGGCGCGAAAAGCTACCGTGGTCGCCATCTCGCTTCCGTCGTGAAATTGCGGGGCATCGAAGAGTACTCGCGCGAGGACGGCGGCGTAGATGTCCTCGGCGAGCCCTTCATCGCGAAGGTCGGGGCGACTGGCAAGCAATGTGGTCACCACGCCGACACCGGCGGCATGAATCAGTCCTACTGCACGTTGCTCGCTCACCCGGAGCCGGCCGGTCTCGGCGACCCTGCGAACTCGGGCCTCGAGCACTCGCATACCAGTGCGCGCGGCAGCGGAGTTCATTGCGCGACCCGGGTCGCTGAGCAATCGAAACAGATCCGGGTTTGCAACGCCGAACTCGATTTGAGACTGCCAACCGGTGTGTAGGTCCTGGAGAGGGTCGATGCCATCCGCCGACGCAGCGTCGACGACCGCCGACTTCGCCGCGACGAAGGAAGCCATGACGTGCTCGGCCACTGCCTCGAGCAGGCCGTCCTTGTCGCCGAACAGTCGATAAATCGTGGGAGGTTGCACACCAGCGGCCTGCGCGACACCTCTGGTTGTCACCGCCCCGGGGCCGTCCTCGCGCAGCAGTCGCGCGGCGACGGTCACAATCCTGGTCCGGGGGTCTTCGTCGGTGAACGCTTCGCTCATGAATCGATGGTATCGGATCTAGCGAATCAAAGATAATATCCGTGATACGGTCTAATTGTTATCAACGTTAAAGCAAGGAGTTCGACATGATCATCGTTACCGGTGCGACGGGTGCGCTCAACGGCGGAACCGTCGATCACCTCCTCGAGCGCATTCCGGCGAGCGGCATCGCTGTAGTGGCGCGAGACGTCTCCAAAGCCGCCCGATTCGTCGATCGGGGAATCGAAGTGCGACAAGGCGACTTCGCTGATCCTTCCTCGCTACCGTCGGCTTTCGACGGCGCAGATCAGCTGTTGCTCGTGTCCTCGAGCGATCCTCAGGCAGACGCAGTCAGTTTGCACCGCAATGCAATCGAAGCAGCGGTCACTGTAGGTGTCGGTCGTATTCTCTACACGAGTCACCAGGGAGCCTCGCTGGACACTCCTTTCGGTCCCGGGAGGGATCATGCGGCAACGGAGGCTATCTTGGCCGAGTCCGGCGTGCCCTGGACAGCGCTCCGGAATGGCTTCTACGCGCACAGCCTGGACTTGTTGGCCGGCCCGTGGCGCGAAACAGGCACCATCGAAGTGCCCGCCGACGGTCCGGTCTCGTGGACCGCCAGAGAAGATGCAGCCGAGGCTGCCGCCGTCATCCTCGCTGCCGGCAGCGGCTATGACGGACCCGTCACCATCACGGCGAGCGCTGCGCCGACATTCAGAGACCTGGCTGCCATTGCCACGGAAATATCGGGGCGCCTGATCGAGTGTGTGGTCCTCGATCAAGAGTCGTGGGTGGATGCGCAAGTTTCCGCCGGAAGCCCTGAGTTCATGGCTAGGTTCATGCTGGGGATGTACCAAGCTGCTGCCGGGGGATTCTTCGCCGGAGTCGACCCACTTCTCGGTACGTTGCTGGGCCGCGAACCCCGTTCCGCGCGTGATCTTCTGGATCGCCCGTCGGGTAGCTGAACCGAATGTGGGCGTAATGGCCCACTTACGCGCCTGTGGTATGGGATCCCGTACCAAACGAGCGAGAATGGGTCACCACGCCCGCGTACGTCGCGCCGACATCACACGCGGGGTTCGGTTTCCGACAGAGACAACTCGTACCACCGATCCGAATACGGCGAACTGCCGAACTGCTCGACCTGCAGGTATCCCCGACGTTCGTACAGTCGGCAGGCTTCGTCGAGTCCGGACTTGGTGTCGAGTCGGATCGAAATTTGTCGAAAGCCTCGCGCATGGGATTCGAGATGTTCCAGCACCGACGACGCAACGCCTCGGCCGCGGGCCGACCGCACGGTGAATATCTTGGTCAACTCTGCAGTACGGCCCGCCAGCCAACGGACTCCGCCGATCCCGACGGGGACGCTGCCGAGTCGTGCGACGACGAAGTACCCGCGAGGGGGATCGAGGTCGACAGGCGGTTCAGCGGCAAGGGCCGCGACGACCTCGTGATCCTCGGCCGGCCGCGCATGCCAGCGGGAGACCACCTCGGTCATGTAAGCACGGATCAGCGCGATCGCATCTGCGTCTTCCGGCGACGATTGTCCGACGGTCAACATCGGTCGACGTAGTTCGAGATCTCGATGAGGTTGCCGTCCGGGTCGAGGCAATAGTGGGAAATCATGTCGCCGAGGGCACCCACCTTGGTTACCGGTCCGTTGGTGATCTCGACATCGCACGCGACAAGATGTGCTTTGACAACCTCGGGTGCCGCGTCGGTGACGAAGCAGAGGTCATCCGATCCGGCTGTTGCATGTGCCGCAGATGCCCAGTCTGCATCGGTCGATGCGTCCACCGGGCGGAGGTTTATTTTCTGGTTTCCGAACTCGAGTGCGGTTCGGTTGTGTGGGCCGAATTTCGTCACGCGCATACCCAATACCCTGGAATACCAGGCGGCAGTCACGTCGACATTCGTGCAATTGATGACAATATGGTCGAACCGTGTGACGGTAAAGTCCATGCGTCGCACGCTAGCAGACGATTTCGTCGACTCGGCATCTCCGATAAACCAAAGGGAGGATCCACCCGTGACCGTGCCGACCGTCGACGTCAGTGTCACCGTGAAGCCTGCATGGATCAATAGATGGTTCCATGCATTGTTCACGAGGCCAGGTGTGGAAATCGACGGCCTCGGTTACGAACTTCGTTGGGGCGTAAACCACGTCGAGGTGCCGATCTCGGCCGAGCGTATTGGAGTGTATTTCCATTACCGCGGGACATCGGCGCAACGCCTGGCGCTGACCGAGGATGATCTGCACTCGAATACGCGCAACATAACAGCCAAGCTCGGCATCCGAAATTCGGCGAGTTTCGTCGTCTCCGAACGCTGATCCTGCGCTTCGCCGTCACCGGTAGCTGGTAGCAATCGCGAGCGCTTCCCACGTGTCGATGTCTTCGAGCTGACGACGGAGTTTCGAGCGGATACGCGCGACTGCCTCCGGCCCGAGCGGAAGCCTCAGCGGCGGGTGCTCGACATTGACCGCCTCGATGATGGCCTCGGCGGCCAGTGCTGGGTCATTCGGCTGTCGGCCATCCTGGTCGCGGAATCGGGCGCGCAGGATTCCACCGGGGGTGTCTGCATACTCTGGTAGCGCATCCGACATTTCCAGTGATCGACCGGCAAAATCGGTGCGGAATGGCCCAGGTTCGACGATGGTGACTCCGATCCCGAACCCTGCAACTTCTCCGGCCAGCGCCTCCGACATTCCCTCCAGAGCGAACTTGGAGGCTGCATAAGCTGCGTGACCGGGATTCCCGACGACCCCGCCGACCGACGACATCTGGACGAAGTGGCCGCTGCCTTGCTTGCGGAAGTGAGGCAGGATCTCGCGGACCACTCGCCAGACCCCGAACAGGTTGGTGTCCAGTATGTCTCGCAGTGCGCTGTCGTGGACCTCCTCCGTTGCCCCGACGAGTCCATGGCCTGCATTGTTGACCACGACGTCGATGCGCCCATGAATCTCGATCGCACGGGACACTGCAGATCGAATCGAGTCGGTATCGGTGACATCCAAGTGCAGGCCGTGCGCACAATCGTCCAGGTCATCGGTATTTCGCGCGGTGGCGACGACGGTATCTCCGCGACGTATCGCGGCGTGCGCAAGGGCATGACCGAATCCGGAGCTTGCGCCTGTAATGAGCCACACTTTTGCCATGACAACCTCCTGGTACCTTGAGTATCAAGGTAAATATACCTTGATACTCAAGATAAGCGGGTGGACATGGATTCGGTATCGCGAGACATCGCAACGTGGATGGCACAGATGCCGTCTGCGGACCAGGAGGTGGAAGAGTTTCGCCAGCGTGTCGGCCGTATGGCTCGACTGTTCGATGGTCTTCTCGACCGTGTGGCACTAGTGCGAAATATCAGCCGCGCAGATTGGTCGGCGTTGTCGGTCGTCATTCGGAGCGTGACGCCATGTACCCCGACCGAACTCGGGCGGATCCTCGAACTCACGTCCGGGACGGTGAGCACACGGATCAAGAGGCTGACGGCGGCCGGCCTGATCGAGGCGGCAAGCGATAGTGGCGACGCACGCAGCCGCCCGATCAAGGCGACGGCGATCGGCTATGAAGTATGGGCAGATGCAACGGCAGTGAGAACTCACGAGGAGGCGAAAGTCATTCGATCGTCACTGGCCGATACCCATCTGAGTGCTGTGAACAAGCAACTCGCCCAGATTCTCGCAGCTTTGGAGCGCGAGTTCGGATCCGCTGGGAGTCATGACATTTCACCCAGAGACCGCGATCTCTAGCTGGGTGTTCAGGTTTCGTCGCGCTGATAGACGTCGGGAATTCCGTCGTGATCGTCGTCGCGCGTTTCGTCTTTGTGGATCCGCTTGTACACCTTGTTGCGGGACCGCAGGAGTGCCGAGGCGAGCAAGGCCGCGAGGATCGAACCGGCGAGAACGCCGATCTTGACGTGATCGTCGCGCTCCGTTCCCGGTCCGAAGGCGAGGTCTCCGATGAGGAGCGAGACCGTGAATCCGATTCCCGCCAGCATCGAGATACCAACGACGTCGATCCACTTGACCGTGTTGTCGAGGGAGGCTTTGGTGAACTTGGAGAGTACGAACGTCGTGCCGAATATGCCAACGGTCTTGCCGATCACGAGTCCGGCGATGATCCCGAGAGCGATCGGATCGGTCAATGCGCTCGTCAGTCCGGTGAAGCCGCCCACGGTGACCCCGGCTGCGCAGAAGGCGAACAACGGAATCGCCACCCCGGCGGACAGTGGCCGGATGCGGTGTTCGAAGTGTTCGGCCAAACCCGGTCCGGCTTCGGGGCCGCCTGCTGCTCTGCTGCGCACAACCGGGACCGCAAAGCCGAGGAGGACACCCGCGACCGTCGCGTGAATACCGGACTCGTGCACCAATACCCACGTGATGACAGCGAGGGGAATGAGAATCCACCAGGACCGAATGCGCTTCTGGACCGCGACCGTGAACAGCGCAAGTGGAATCAACGCAAGCCCGAGCGAAGTGAAATCGACCTTCTCCGTGTAGAAGATCGCGATGACGGTGATGGCCAGCAGATCATCGACCACGGCGAGTGTGAGGAGAAACGTCCGCAACGCTGTCGGAAGGTGCGTGCCGATCACTGCGAGAATCGCGACGGCGAACGCGATGTCGGTCGCCGTCGGGATTGCCCAGCCTTGCAATGCGCCGTCACCGGTGGTCCGATTGACGAGTACGAAAATGATTGCAGGAAGAGCCATTCCGCCCACCGCGGCAGCGATCGGGAGGGCAGCGCGTTTCGGATCACGCAAATCGCCTGCAACGAACTCGCGTTTGAGTTCGAGGCCGACGACGAAGAAGAAGATCGCGAGCAAGCCGTCGGCTGCCCACGTCGACAACGTCAGATCGAGATGGAGCGCCGACGGACCGACCCGGAAATCCATGAGGCTCTGATAGCTGTCGGCGAGTGGCGAATTGGCCCACACGAGGGCGACCACAGCGGCGATGAGGAGCAGGATTCCGCCGACTGTCTCCTTGCGGAGGACGGCGGCGATCCGGTCGGCTTCGGACCAGGATCCGCGGGAGAAGAGCGGGAGGCGGGTCGATGGTGTCGGCATTGGGACCTTTCGGGTCTGTTGTCGCCCGAACTGGTCACAGCGCGGCAACTTTCGGGCATGGTCGATTCATGCCGACCAGACTTCCCGGCGCACCGAGTTACATTCTAGCGACTACGTTGGCCCAGGCGAAATCGGAAGGCGTTTCAGCACCCCAGGGCACCGGCGAGTTCGGTGATCGTCGAAGCGGTGTGAGTCCAGTCCGATTCCGAGGTCAGGTCGATCGTCTGGCCGTCACCGTGTTCTCGGGGCCGAGCAACGAACGCTGTCTGGAATCCGCACTCGCGGGCAGCGGCCAGATCGCTGTTGTGTGCCGCCGCCAGCATGCACTCCTGCGGCAGTAAGCCGAGAATGTCGGCCGTGCGCAGATATGCCTCGGGCGTCGGCTTGTAGGCGCGCACGGGTTCGGCGCCGAGAATCGCATCCCACGGAATGCCCGCGTTCTTGGCCATATCCAGTAGCAATGAGATGTTGCCGTTGGACAGTGGCGCAACGATGAACTTCGTCTTCAATCTCGCGATGCCCTCGACGGAATCCGGCCATGGATCCAGGCGGTGCCACGCCAGGTTGAGGTCCGCGATGGCAGATTCGGACAGTACGACCTCGAACTCCGCCAACACGGTTCGCAGGCTCTCGAGGTGCAGAACATCGAGTCGAGTGAATTCTCGGGCGCCGGACCGAACCTGCTGCATGGCAGGCTGATACAGATTTCGCCAGCTGTCCGCGAATGCATACGCGTCGACGGCGGGCGGCAGCAACGGGGAGCATTCCGCGGCGATGCTCGATCGCCAGTCCACCACGGTGCCGAAGACATCGAACAGTATGGCCCTCGGTGACATCATCGGTCTCGTCGTCGAGATCGATCGCCCCCGAACAGCAGTGCGCCGACGAGTGGAACGAGCAGGAAGAACAGCCAACTGCCGTCCACCGGTACCACGAAGAACAAGATCAACGCGATGATCGGGGTGGCACCCATCACCGCTTTACGCCAATCCCAGCCGCTGTCTTCCACGGGATGCGGGGGAGTCGCTACAGGGTCGCCGGACTTGGAGATGTCCAGCGGACGGGACGCCGTGGGAGCCAGCGAGGGTGTCGGCAGATCGGTGAACACCGAGTCGAGATCGCTCCGAGTGGTGGCTCCGGCAACAACCGCACTGCGCTCGTCGAACTCGGGAAGCGTCAGCCTGCCGTCGCTCAGGTGCTGACTCAGATTCGACAACGCCTGCTCACGTTCGGCTGTACCAATGCGAACGTCCGGGTTCTCCGCCATGCGTTACAGCCTAACCGCAGACGGACGAACCCGGACGTTGCTTGTCTTACGTGCTACTTCAGTTCGGCGAGGACGGTGCCCTGGGTGATGGCAGATCCGGGGGACACGGACAGGCCGGTGACAACGCCTGCTTTGTGGGCGTTGACGGGGTTTTCCATCTTCATCGCTTCGAGGACGGCGATGAGGTCACCTTCGGCGACTTCCTGGCCTTCTTCGACAGCGACCTTGACGACGGTGCCCTGCATGGGCGCGGTGACAGCGTCACCGGAGGCAGCGCCTGCGCCGGCTCCGCCGCGCTTGCGGGGCTTGGGCTTACGGCGGACAGCACCATCGGAGGAAGCGGCGCCGCCGCCGATGCTGAACTGTCCGGGAAGGGAAACCTCGACGCGGCGTCCGCCGACCTCGACGACGACTGCCTGGCGAGGCAGGGCGTCGTCCTCGTCCAGTGGCTCACCGGCGGTGAACGGCGGTACCTGGTTGTCCCATTCGGTTTCGATCCAGCGGGTGTGAACGTCGAACTTGTCGCCGTCGCCGATGAACGCCGGGTCGGAGACGACGGCCGCGTGGAACGGGATGACCGTGGCGAGGCCTTCGACCTTGAATTCGGCGAGGGCGCGACGTGAGCGTGCGAGGGCTTCCTCGCGGGTGGCGCCGGTGACGATGAGCTTGGCGAGCATCGAGTCGAACTGGCCACCGATCACGGAGCCGGACTCGACACCGGAGTCGACGCGCACGCCGGGGCCCGACGGCGCTTCGAACTTCACGACGGGTCCGGGGGCGGGGAGGAACCCACGGCCGGCGTCTTCGCCGTTGATGCGGAACTCGAAGGAGTGTCCACGCGGGGTGGGATCTTCGGTGATGGAGAGTTCTTCGCCGTTGGCGATGCGGAACTGCTGGAGCACCAGGTCGATCCCGGAGGTTTCCTCGGTGACGGGGTGCTCGACCTGAAGGCGGGTGTTGACTTCGAGGAAGGAGACGAGGCCGTCCTGGCCGACGAGGTATTCCACGGTGCCGGCGCCGTAGTAGCCGGCTTCGCGGCAGATGGCCTTGGCGGAGGAGTGGATCTCGGCGCGCTGTTCTTCGGTGAGGAACGGTGCCGGTGCTTCTTCGACGAGCTTCTGGAAGCGGCGTTGCAGGGAGCAGTCGCGGGTGCCGGCGACGACGACGTTGCCGTGCTGATCCGCGATGACCTGTGCTTCGACGTGGCGTGGTTTGTCGAGGTAACGCTCGACGAAGCATTCGCCGCGGCCGAACGCCGAGACGGCTTCGCGGGTGGCGGAGTCGAAGAGTTCGGGGATCTCTTCGCGGGTGCGGGCGACCTTCATGCCGCGTCCGCCGCCGCCGAAGGCAGCCTTGATGGCGATGGGGAGGCCGTGCTCGTCGACGAAGGCGAGGATTTCGTCGGCGTCCTTGACCGGTTCGGAGGTGCCGGGGACCGAGGGTGCCTTCGCGCGGGCGGCGATGTGGCGGGCGGTGACCTTGTCGCCGAGGTCGCGGATGGACTGGGGGGAGGGTCCGATCCAGATGAGTCCGGCGTCGATGACGGCCTGAGCGAAATCGGCGTTCTCGGAGAGGAAGCCGTAACCGGGGTGGATGGAGTCGGCGCCGGACTTGCGTGCGGCGTCGATGATCTTGTCGATCACCAAATACGATTCGGCGGAGGTCTGGCCGCCGAGCGCGAAGGCCTCGTCGGCCAGGCGTACGAAGGGCGCGTCCGCGTCGGGCTCGGCGTAGACGGCGACGCTTCTCAGGCCGGCGTCCGCTGCTGCTCGTATCACCCGCACTGCGATCTCGCCGCGGTTCGCGACGAGGACCTTGGTGATATGGGCACTGGCATGGCTGGGCACTGAGCCTCCTGAGGTTTCGAGTGGTCTGTGCTGGCCGTTGTGCCGCACGTGTAATTCAGGTCTCTTCGGAGTTTAAGCACAGGCGACAGCACAACCGAAACTGGATGGTGATTATGGGGAACCTCCCCAAAAAAGTCGCCGTTCCCTACTGATTGGTAGCAACGGGACGGGTCGCTGCCTGAGTGGGCATTGTGGCCGTGCCGGTGTCCACGACCTCGTCGAGTAGGCGGCGAACCGCGCCGACGTACTGGTGAACGTTCGAGGTGGCAGTTTCGGTGTTCGGGTAGCGGGCAGCGATGTTGATGCCTCGCGGAGTGCGGTTGATCCAGATGTAGACATCGTGGTCGTACTGCTTGCTGCGCAGGGCGCGCGCATTCCAGTCATGCCAGTTCTCGGCCATCGGCGCGAACCGAACGTCCATGAACGAGACGACGAAACGCGGCTTCGCCGAGGCGCCGAGGGCGGCGAAAACCCGGTCGAGAGGAACCCGGGCTATCGGCTTCGTGCTCGTCACCTGCTCGGTTGCCTTTGCGACGACGGCCCCGAACGAGTCGAGTCCCTCGATATCGAAAGCAAGAGGACACAGGCCGACGAACCAGCCGAGCGAAGATACCCAGTGCGGTTGATCGCGCGTGTGTACCGGTGTGATCGTCCGAAACTCGGTGTTGCCCGACAGCTCGGTGCCGGCTACTGCCAAAGCACCGAGCAGGCCCGAGAACAGACTGTTGCCGGTTTTGCGGCACGCAATCGAGAAGGCGTCGGCACGGTCGGCGTCCAGCACCCAGGCCGACAAGCCGCCCTGAGCGGCCGACTGGTCGTTGGGCTCACCGATATCGAGAGGAAATGCAGGGAACTGGCCGCTGCCGTCCTGTAGAAACTTCTGCCAGGTGACGACGGCGTCGTGGGTGTGTGCCAATTCGGCGTGGACGCGGCGCTCGGAGACACCGAAATCCAGGTAGCTGCCTGCTTCGAACAACTGCGCCGGAGTGTTGTCCTTGGCCTCGGCGTAGAGCGCTGTGATCTCGTGGGCGACGAGAACGGTGGACAATCCGTCGATGATCGAATGATCGGCAGCGAAGAAGACGGTGACTCGGCCGTTGTCCGCCGCGGCCAGCGGTTCGAGGGTGACGAAAGCGTACGCAGGCCATGCAAGCGGCGAGGTGTACTCGTCGAACAGATAGTGCAGGTGTTCGAACACGTCGCTCGAGTGCTCGCAGCGTTCCTGCTCGACCTGCCAGATGTCGATAGCGCCTTCTGCCGCCGTCACCCGCGACAGATCGCCCGATTCCTCGTCGATCGCTGCATGCGAGCGCATCGACTCGTGGCGGTCGATCCATGCCAGCACGGCTGCTCGGAAGGCGGGCTTGTCGAGCGGGCCGAGGATCTCGAATGCCGCTCCGAGCCAGCTTTCACGTCCGCGACGAGGACTGGCGAGGCTGGCACGCAAATGGGCCTCGTGAACATACGAGGTGGGACGCTCGTCGGGTTGCCAGCCTGCGAGGGCGGGCGTTGCCGCATGCGGCCCCACACTCGGGATCCACTCGGTGAGGGTTCCTGCGGGTACGGGGTAGTCGGCCAACTCGGTGAATTCCATGGTGGCAGCAACTTTTCTTTCACAACGACGACAGGAGTGCGGCCGTACCTCTCGATGAACCCGTGGGACCCCGTCGGCCTCGGATCGTGTTCGACCGCTCGCCAGTGTAGCGATCAGGGGGTGTATCGATCAAGACGACCGGAAAGCACCGCTTTCCGAGCCGCCTCGATCGACCACCGGACCTACTTCAGGTGACGCTTGATCCGCGCCAACATTGCCGACATTCCGCGCAGACGAAGCGGGCTTACGGCATCGCCCAGACCGAGCGCGAGATAGAAATCGTCCGGCACATCCAGGATCTGCCGAGCGCTCGACCCGTCGAGACCCTGATGCAGAATCGAGGCGAAACCGCGAGTGGTCGGCGCCTCGGGCGGTGCACTGAAATACAGCTGCACGTGCTCGCGGTCCTCGGCGTCGACGGACAGAAACAGCGGCGACTGACACTCGGGAACGGGTTCCATCGCCGCCTGCTCCAGGTAAGCGGGGAGCTCGGGAAGCTCACGGCTGAATTCGAGAAGCAGCTGAAGCTTGTCCTGGCCCTCGACAGCGCCGAAGTCCTCGACGATCTCGGCCAGAGCTTCTGGCATCTCCGCCACGGCTACGGCTTCGCAGGAGCGTCGCCGGGCTCCTCGCCGCGAGCGATGGGAACGCGGACAGCGTTGCCCCATTCGGTCCACGAACCGTCGTAGTTACGGACATTGTCGTGGCCGAGCAGATGCGTCAGGACGAACCAGGTATGACTCGACCGCTCGCCGATACGGCAGTACGCGATGACCTGGTCGTTGGAGACGATGTCGCCGTAGATTTCGTCGAGTTCCGCGCGGGGGCGGAACCGGCTGTCGGCCGCAGCCGCCTTGGCCCACGGGATGCTCACTGCGGTGGGAATGTGGCCCCCGCGCAATGCACCCTCTTCCGGGTAGTCCGGCATGTGTGTTCGTTCACCGGTGTACTCGGCAGGCGAACGAACATCGACGAGCGGAATCGTGCCCAGGTTGGCCAGGACGTCGGAGGCGTATGCACGGATCGGTGCATCGTCACGCTCGACCACGGGGTAGTCGGTAGCCGGGTACTCGGGAACGTCGAGCGTGGTTTCGCGATTCTCGGCGAGCCACGCATCTCGACCTCCGTCGAGAAGACGGACATCTTGGTGACCGAACAGAGTGAACACCCACAACGCGTAGGCGGCCCACCAATTGCTCTTGTCTCCGTAGACGACGATGGTGTCGTCGCGGGAAATCCCCTTGCGAGCGAGCAGCGCTGCAAACTTCTCGCCGTCGATGTAGTCACGAGTGATCGGATCGTTGAGATCGAGATGCCAATCGATCTTGACGGCGCCGGGAATGTGGCCGACGTCGTAGAGCAGTACGTCTTCGTCCGACTCCACCACCTTCAGGCCGGGGGTTCCCAGGTGTGCGGACAACCATTGGGTGGAGACCAGGCGATCTGGATGCGCATAGTCGGCGAACGTGGGGGTTGGGTCTGCTGCTATGGGCACTTCTTCTTCGCTCCTACGCAAGTTCGACTCGAGCTGACCGTGTCGATCCTAGGCGTTGTATCCGACGAGCGAGAGTTCCTCCGGACGCTGCGGGGCGTCGGTGCCGTGCCGGACGACGGTTCTCAACTGCTCCACGAACCGATCGATGACCGTGTGAGCCAGGTCGGTGTCGGGGAAACGGCTCCGAAGGGACAAGCCGTCGCCGGTCCGAGTGATCCAGAACTGTGCATCGTCGGCGGTGGTCACGTTGCTGATGTGATGTGCATGCCGATGCGTGGACTCGGCACCGGGCAGCGCCCGGTAATCGATGTAGGAGATCATGAACACGTCTTGCCTCGTCCGCGTGAACCTCTCGCCGAGTGCCTCGAGCACCCGTGGAATGGGCACGGTGCCCAGCGGCAGGGCGGCGCGGAACGATTCGTGTGCCGAGGCCACGGTCTCACCGAAATCGGCCCCGACGGTGACGGACATCGGCGCGTTGGTAGTGAACCATCCGATTGCATGCTCGTACTGCTTCTCGCGGCGGGTGTGCAGCGGGAACAGAAGCGGAAGCTGTTGTGGACCTCCGATGCTCGCCGACGCCTGTGCCATTGCGGCCGCGACGCCGGAGAACATTCCAGCGCCGAGACGACGACACGCGGTTTCGAAGGCCTCTGCCTGTCCGGCATCGGCGAGCGTGTGAATCGTCGTTGCCTGCGGCGCGTGTTCGCCCTGCGGGACACCGAGATCGAAAGGAAATCCTGGAGTGGAGCCGCCGCAGTGCTCGACGAACTCGGACCACGCCGCGACGCGGTCGTCGGAGATCGGTACGACCGGGGTCCGAGCTTCTGCAGCGCAGTACTCGACGAAACCGCCGGTGGTGCCGAGCGTGGGCGCGAGACCCGCGCGGCGCGCCTCGTAGAGCGCTGAAATCTCCTCCGCCGCAACGACGATCGAGACAGCATCGGCGTGAGCATGGTCGAATCCACACACTACGGTGGAGCGGTCGCCGCGCTCGATCGCAGCGAACGTATACGACGGACTGCGAGATGGGTGGCACAGTAGGTCGAATCGCGCCCTGATATGGCTGGTCAGGCAGTGAGAGTCGCTCAGAACGGTGCGCGTCGGGGGATCGATACGCACATTCTCGGCGCTGTGAACCCGGCGCGATATGGAACCCTCCGCCCAGTGGAACGTCGTACGCAGTGCATCGTGCCGATGGACGAAGTGCCCCAACGCCCACGTCAGCGCATCCTCATCGAGGTCGCCTGCGATATCGAATGCAGCCGCGATCCAGACGGTAGGTGTCTGCCGGTTCGGCTCGCTCAATGCTGCCGAAAGGTGAAAGCGCTGATTGAACGACGGAGGAATCGGCGATGGAGTTCCGTCGCCGAGGTACACCGGCCACTCCAGATAGGTTCCTGGATCGGTGAGGAACTCGGTGATCGACGTGACCCGCATCTAGGACGAACCGATTCCGGCAGTCGTCGGCAACGCGTAATCTCCTTCGCGTGCAACCGATTCCAGGACCCGTTGCAGGTGTGCGTGATATCGCTCGACCGATTCGGCGGCCACGTCGTTGTCCGGTACCTGAGCTACGAGGTAGAGGTGGTCGGCGTCGCGGTTGATCCACATCGATGCGTTGGAGGTCCTGCCCTCACCGGTGAAGTGTTCACCCCTGGTGTCAGCGGGCCTGCCGACGCCAGGGAACCATCGGAAATCTATGTAGGACAGCATATTCGGGCTCACGGCCAATTCGCTACCGAGAGTGCCGTCTGCCGCGAGAGCGCCGAGGACGGCATGAACCGGCGCTTCGGCGATCTGCTTGGACTGCTCGAATCCGCTGTGTGCGCGAGCGGCGACGGTGGCGAACGATCCGGCACCGGCGACCTCGAACGCGACGGGAGCGAAGTTGACGAACCAGCCCTGCGAGACTCCGTAATCGCCGAGGTGGCGGGTGCTGAGCACGGTGATCCCGAAATAATTGTCGCGCCGGGCCAACTCGTAATCGGTGATGGCCACGGCGGCGAACACGCCGCTGCTGATCCGCGCGCCTGCACTTTTGCACGCGGCGTCGAGGGCGCCGGTTGCAGCAGCGTCGAGCAGGTGGCGCTCGACGATACGCACGGGCCCGCGCTCACCCTCGGCCAAACCGAGGTCGAGCGGGAATCGAGGCATCTTGCCGCCGTTGTCGGCGAACATCTGCTTCCATGCCTGTATTTCCGGCGAGTCGGGGCCGTAGCGAGTTGCACGCACCCGCTCGTCCACCGCGTAGTCGAGGTGGCTGCCTGCTGCTGCAGGAACCGGTGCGTCCTCACCGATCTCCAGCGCATACAGATCCGCGAGTTCGCTGATGACGAGAGCCTGCGAACCACCGTCGGTGAAGGCGTGGTCGGCCGCGTAGTACAGGGTGAAGTCGGCGGACCGCTCGACAGCACCGACAACGAAGCCGGGCCACTCGAATGCCGTCGCCTCAGCGGAGAAGCGCGCACGCACGTAGCGCTGGAATTCCTGATCGGTGGCGAACGTCCCGACCTCGCTCGGCTCGAACGACGCGACCGCACTCGATCCCAGCCGGCGAATCACGGCACCATCGTCGATCTCGAACCAGCACCGCAGACCTTCGTGGCGAAGTACATATGCCGAGATCGCCCGAGAGAGAGCATCGCGATCGAGTGACCCGTCGATGGTCGTCGCCACGCCCGTGTAGGCGTGGTGCACATCGCCGCGCTCCGACGCGGCCGCGGCTGCGCGTAGGTGATCCTCCTGGAGGAACGACGTAGGCGCAGGGTGAACAGGCGCTGCCCGCGCTGCGTCCAAGGCTTCGCTGCGGGGATGCCATTCCAGCAATGTTCCCGGCTCGGGCTTCCAGCTGCCCATCGCGGTGATGATCATCGGGTACTCGACACTCCTGTTCTCGGCCGGCCAGTTCTTGCCCGGTCTATTCTCGACCGGCCCCGACGGCTTCCACCACTGCGTCCATCGCATCGGCTGGCCCGTCGATCACCGACGTCAGAACCGCAACGAATTCGGTGATGAACCGGTGAACGTTGGTGGTCGATACGTCCGAGCTGGGGAAACGCGCCGAGATGTTGAGTCCTTGCAAGGTGCGGTTCACCCAGAAATAGACCTCGTTCTCGGCATGGCATTCGCTGCGCAGTGCCCGGCCCTTCCTGGCCTGCCACTCCTCACCGTCCGGCAGGAACCGCAAGTCGATGTACGAGACCACGAATCGAGGAATCTCGACGGAATCGAGCAACGACGCAATCCGAGAATACGGGACGGAGGCAAGGCCCTTGTGCTGCGTGGATCCGACGGCTGCGCACTCGATCGCCTCGGCGAACGTGCTCGCGTTGTCGAGCCGGATCTCCATCGGAAGGATGCCGACGTACCAGCCGACGCTGGCAGCCCACTTCTCCGCGTTGCGTGTGTGCATCGGCATGATCGTCCGGAACGTGCTCTCGCCGGTGAGGCGGGCGTTGACCAGTGCCAGCGCCGCCAGGATGCCCGACTGCATGTTCTGACCGGCCACTCGGCACGCGCTGTTGAACTTTTCGACCTGTTCGTGGGTCAGAAGCCAGGACGACACACTGCGCTGACGGGTGGCCAGGTCGGTAGGTGCTGATCCGTCCACGGCCTCGAGGGGGAGCGGGAAGGCGGGAAAGCGACCTTCCTCGACGGCGAGGAAGCGCTCCCAGGCGACCACGGCCGCATGGTCGTCGGTCAGCGATTCGCCGAGTGCGCGCTCATCGGCCGAGAAGTCGACGTAACTACCGACCTCGGGAAGCTGCGGGTCCGAACCGTCCAATGCCTGCTTGTACAAGCGGTCGATTTCATTGATCGCGTAGATCTGGCTGTATGCGTCCATCACGGAGTGATCGGCGGCGAAAATCACGAGAAACTTGTCGTGCTGAGGCGCGCTGGCCGCAACATGGATCTCTGGGACCACAGTTGCCATGACGAAGTGTGGCCACAGGGTGGGAGAGACGACATCGGCGAACCAGGACTCGAGATGCTCGAACACCTGCGATTCGTTGCGCACACGGTGCTCGGGCCGGTCTGCGACGCTCACGGCCTCGCCCGGAACCGTGAATCGGTGCCAACGACCCGACTCGTCCCGCTCGATCCGGGTACGAAACGCCTCGTGCCGTTCGATGTAGCTCTCGATCGTGCGACGCATGACCTCGACGTCGTACCGGCGATGGATCTCGAAGACCGTACCGATCCAGGATCCGTCGTTTCCGCGGCTGCAGTGATCCTCGTGCGTGAACGAGACGCCGCGATCGTCCTGCTGCCATGCGGAGTCGTCGGCTACGGCCGGAACCCATTCGGTGAGTCTGCCCGCAGGTAGGGGGTAATCGGCCAGTTCGGTGTATTCCATCGAGTATCCAATTCCGAGCTCGGCCAGCGTCGACTGGCTTGGTGGGTGCAGATTGTGCAGTGGGTACAGGCGGACGTATTCGCCACAACGCATTGATTCTCGGTTGGCAGAGGTCTACGGACCGACTGGTTGTAGCTCGAACATATATGCCGACAACAATGAACGACACTAGATCTGTCATTTAGGGTAGGGCGAATGTGTAGGTAATTCGCAGTGCAAAAAAGTGTGATTGATCACCCCTCTTCGGGTTGACGTACCACTGCGGGGATGTTGCCTAGCAGGAGGAGTCTTGCTGCCTGTTCGAAAGATGTTGCAGTGCAGCTGATTCGAATCGTCGCGGAGTGCTCGATGGAGCCCGCGGCGGACCGTCGGCGAAACGGATTCGGTGCAGTGTTTTCGGAGGCAGCCAATTGGCGAGCGAATGGCTATGAGACGCGCCACAGTCGAGAAACAAACCGATCTGTATGGATTGCGGCTCCGAATGCAATGTTCCGGCGTTGCGACGGGAGTTATGAAGAATTCATCTTCGGGTTTGTTTCTGTTGCTGTAGTACCTTTTGTCGATGACCCGAATTGGATTTGCGGATCACCTATTCCTCCGAATGCATCACGGTATCGGCAATCCAGTGTTCAATCAGTTCCTGTGGAGGTTCGACACATCTTTATCCGGCGTCGAGCTCGATAAACTCCATGGGAACCTGGCGCGCGGCCTGTTGTCACGAGCGGTCATTGCCCCGGTACTGCCGACGGCGCGGCATCGGTGGATCGCCTCGAGCACGTCGCTGCCGGTGGATCACGGGGTCGAGGTAGTCGATGCCGGGGCTGTTCTCGGCTGGGCAGAGCAGCGGATCACCGATCGGGTCGATCCCGAACGAGGTGTGGGCTGGCAGCTCGCGTCGGCTCCACTCTCGGACGGCGGCACCGTCGTCTCGCTGGTGTGCTCGCACATGGTCGCCGACGGTTCGGCCATGGTTGCGGCGATCCGGCAGGCGCACCGCGAGAGCGCGCCGGTGGCCGCCGCCGACCTCGGAACGCGCCCCTCGATCGCGAGCGCGCTGGTGGACGACGTCGGCGACACCGTCGCGCAAACCACACCGATCGCGAAATGGTGTGTGAAGAAGGTTGTCGACGCGTTCTCACGCGCGAGCGCGAGCACGCCGCCGAAATCGGCCCCGGTGCCTCGTCGACGCGCGGTCGGTACCAGCGCAACAACGGACGACCGACCGTGGCGACCCCCGTACGTCGTCGTCGAAATCTCTGCCGAGCAGTGGCACGACACCGCGGCGGAGTACGGCGGAACGTCGAACTCGCTGTTCATTGCGGTCATGACTGCACTGTCGGAGGCGCTCGGTCGCGCTGTACCCGGAGACGAGTTGCGCTGGTCGTTGCCGTACAGCGAGCGCGATCTCGACGATCTGGACTCGAACTCCACCAAGATCATCCCCGTGCGTGTGCCCGTGTCCGAACCGGGTGATCGGGACCTTGCCGGTGTCCGGAAGGCAAGCAAGGTGGCGTTCACCGAGTTCGGGGCGCGGCAGGCATCCGGTGTTTCCGTCGAGCCGATCCCGCTGCCCCTGATTCAGATGCTTCCCGACGCGATCGTGGCACGGCTACCGATGCCGTCCGACGGGGCGGAGGGGCTGTGTTCGAACCTCGGACATCTACCGGACGACTTCGTGTCCATCGGCGGTGTGCGCGCGCGGAGCGTTGCTGCTCGCGCGACGTTCGCCGGTGCCGATGCGGCCTCCGCTCGGGCTCTCGGTGGTGGGTCGACGGCCTGGGCCAGTGAAACCGACGACACGGTCACGATCACCGTGCACGGTATGGATCCCGACAGGATGGCACGCGACGAGGACGTGCGGGCCGCGATGGACGACGTTCTGGGGCGGTGGAACCTCACCGGCCGTTTCTGGTGACGGCCCTTTCTACGAGGTCGGCCGAGCGCCGGACCGCATCGGACGGCGGCGTCATCGACGACGCCAGTTCACGTGCCCGCGCTGCGGTGTCCGGTGCCAACAGGATCTCGAGTCCGTGCTGCAACGTGCGGTTGTCCAGGCTGGAGAACTTGACCGCGGTACCGGCCCCGACGCGGCCGAGCGCGGCGCCCCAGAACGGTTGATCGGCACTGAACCAACAGATCATCGTGGGTAGTCCGGCGCGAATACCTGCCGCTGTGGTACCGGCGCCTCCGTGATGAATTACCGCTCGGCACAACGGAAAGAGTGCTGCGTGATCCACGGCGCTCACCAACGCCACGATCGAACCGGACTCGATCCGTTCGGCCATCGAGCTCCACCCGGAACTGATCACAGCTCGGTGACCTCCCGCGGCGCAGACCTCCTCGATCATCCGCACCAACGACTGAGGATCCTTGACCGGCATGCTCCCGAAACCGAAGTACAACGGTGGGCTACCCTCGTCGATCCAGCAGCGGAGTGCGGAACCCTGACCGAGTTCGGCTCCGAGATGCTGTGCGGTGGAGGGTAGTTCGATGAATCCGACGAATGGACGCGGTGAGCCCCACTCCTGCTCCAAGCCGGGGAACAGTGCGCCGTCGTACGCTTGGAGTTCGGTGCCGCCGTAATCCGCGATCCGCTTCGGTAGTGCCGAAACGGCGTCGGGCAATCCCAAGCTCCGGCGCTGTTTGTTCTCGCGCTCCCTCATGGAACGCCACCGCATCGCTTCCAGTACGCGCCACGTCGCTCGATTGACGATCGGTGGCAGCTTCTTCCCAGGAACCACCGACATCGAGCCGTTGCTTCGAATCGGGCAGTAGTGCAGCGCGAGAAAAGGAATGGCAAGCGATTCGGCGACATTGAACGTCATCTCCTGCCCGAGTGTTCCGGTGACGGCTGCATCGGCACCCGACGCCATCGCCGACAATTGGCGCGTCATGTCGTCCCAGCCGAAATTTGCCAGTTCCGCCAGAGCGGCGATCCGGGTCCGTGGGTTCTTGGCTTTGATTCGTCGGCGCACGAGGTCGGACTCGAGTAGTGCCTTGGTGTCCGGGCCGAACGGCACGACCGTGACACCCGGGCTGGAAGTGGTTGCCGCTGTGGCAAATGTCACCAGGTTGGGGGGAGCGCCGAATGCAACACGATGGCCACGGCGGTCCAGTTCGATGGCGAGAGCAAGTCCCGGTTGGACATCTCCGCGGCTGCCGGTGAACGGCAGTACGAACTTCATGGCGCACTCCTTCGCATGCAAGGGTTCGACGAGCGCCCGTCCAACTCCAACTCATCGCCGAGGTGAACCTACCCCATCGGCCGAGGGTGCGCGTAAGGCGAACAGCCACAGGGTTCTTTGGAACTTTCCACATGCTCGAACAGCTAGGGGGTCGGCACAGGGATACGCTCGTGCGGTGAATCGACTGACCTATGACGACGATCTGTTCCTGCGTATGGAGTGCGTCCTCGACGTTCCCGTCGTCAATCAGATCGTGTGGCAGTTCGACTCCGTGATCGCCGCCGGGGATCTCTCTTCGATGTGGCACAACCTCGCTGCCGGTCCCGTCAACCGCACGGTCCGGCGATCCCGTGTTCCGGGCGCACGTGACTCCTGGGTCCGAGCGGGGGAGCCACTCCCGCTCGCGATCGAGGACCGCATGCTTTCGCGCGGGCAACTCGGTAAGTGGATCCAGGAGAAGGCCGAAGTGAGTCTGGATCCGGTTGCCGGGCCCGTCTGGCAATTGGCGTTCACGACGTTCGACGACGGCGGTTGCGCGGTCTCTCTCGTCGCCTCGCACGTCGTGGGTGACGGCGGAGCTCTCACGTCGGCGGCCATCGCGGCGTTGCAGGGTCCGGGAGACCCCGAAGACTTCCGATCCGCATGGGGCGACGGCGGGACCCACGATGTGCGTGATGCGCTCGGTCAGTTCGGCCACGCCGCCGCGGGCACCGCGCGTGCGCTCGGCAGGGGGATAGGTTCGGCGCTGCAGCGGCACAGAAGCGGCCAGCCCTCGTCCCCTGTTGCCCCGGGTGTGGTCCCGGCGAGAACGGAACCGCCGCGAACCGGCGCCTTGGCGGCCGGCCGGTTCGCGCCGAGCACGGTCGTCGTCGATTGCCCAACACAACAGTGGGTCGATGCCGCAGTCGCCGTAGGCGGCAGCGCCAACAGTCTCCTCGTTGCCGTCGCCCTCGGAGTGTTGACGGCCAGTGGCCGTGTCGACGTAACCGAGGCCGTGAAGGTGTCGCTGCCCGTCAGCACGCGTGTGATCGGCGACGTGCGAGCCAACGCGACGTCCGGCGTCTCCATCACGGTCGAAGGCGGCGGAGGCTTCCGGTCCGATCTGGGGGCCGTCAGGCGCGACAGCAAGAAGGCATTCACCACTCTGGCCGACACCTCGCACCTCACGACGTTCGAGCTCACCAAGCCGCTGATGCAGATGCTGCCCGATGCGATCGTGGCGAAAGCCGCCGAATCCGCGACCGCCCCGCTGTGCCTGTGCTCGAATCTCGGCGATCGCGGCGTCACACTGCGATCGATCGGTGGAGTCCTCGCGACCTCGGTCGCGATGCGCTCCATCACTCAGAACACCACCGCCGAACTGCTGCGCCGAACGAAAGGCGGTGTCAGCGTCTGGTGGAACACGTGCGGTGAGACCGCGACCCTGTGCGTCACCGGGCTCGATCCCGATCTGTTCCCCGACGCCGATCACCTGCGAAAACTGGTAGCCGACGAGTACGACAGGTGGGACCTTACTTCTACCTTCTGGTGAGGCTATGCTTATCCACCGATTCGGCACCCGCACAGGTGCAGCACTCTGCGAGAAGGGGAAGTGAACATGGCAGTAGTCGTGTTGTTCGGTTCGGAGACCGGTACAGCGGAGGAAGTTGCGGACAAGATCGCCGACGTGTTGGTGGACCACGACGCCGAGGTCCGCGACATGCTCGAGTACGAGGTCTCGGAGATCGACACCGACGACTTCCACGTCATCATCTGCTCGACCTACGGTGACGGCGAGCTCCCGACGGGCGCAGAGCCGTTCTACGACGCTCTGGTCGAGGACGAGCCCGATCTGAGTGGTCTTCGGTTCGCGCTGTTCGGCCTCGGCGACCGGATCTACGAGGACACGTTCAACCGTGGCGGCGAGATCATCGCCGAGAAGCTGATCGAGCTCGGGGCAACGCAAGTGCACGAGCATGCGCGCCACGACAGCTCGTCGGCCGTCAGACCCAAGGCTCAGGCCGAGGAATGGGCGAAGGAACTCACCGACCTACTGGCCGGCTGAGCCCGACCACACATCGGCCATGGACAGCCCGACCTCGTTCAGCAAGCGCCGAACGAGTGGCAGTCCGATACCGATGACGCTGGACGGATCTCCGTCGATGCGATCGACGAACCATCCGCCGAGACCGTCCAGCGTGAACGCTCCTGCTACTTCCAAGGGCTCTCCCGACGCCAGGTACGCCTCGAGGTCCGCTGCCGAAGGCTTCGAGAAATGCACGGTCGTGGAACTGCATGCGGCCGCGACGGAGACGACCGCACCCGCCACGACGCGGAGGACTGCGTGACCGGTCAGCAGGTCGCCGGAGCGCCCGGCCATCTCGGCCCATCGATCACGCGCCACGTCCACGGTGTGTGGCTTCCCGTGCAGTTCGCCGCCGATCCAGAGCATCGAGTCGCAGCCGACCACGACGGCGTCGTCGAATTCCGACGTGACGGCTTCGGCTTTGGCTTGGGCCAGAGCCACCACCACGTCCTCGGGTGACGCAGAATCCCCGAGCGACGCTGTCAACGCATCCTCGTCTACTCCGGAGACCCGCACGACGGGTTCGATGCCCGCGGTGCGGAGCACCCCCAGGCGCGCAGGCGATGCAGATGCAAGGACGAAGCGACTCACAGCTTCTCCGCTCTAATAGCGACGTGAGGCCGCGTACGAGTACGGAGAGAACGGCGCGAAGGTTCGGTGCATCGCAGCCGGAGTGCCCCACAGCTCGGGCGGGCGAGTATCCGTTGCCGGACCCGAAGCCGCAGCAGCGGCGCTCAGAACCACCACGAGTGCCGCGATCTCCTCGTCGGAAGGATTGCCCTTCACCACGCGGATTGCATCCCGCACCTGCGCGACCACGGCGTCGTCGAGCTCGGTCGGCGTGGTCGTGTCAGCGTCGTCGATCAGTTCGTTCAGCTGGTCCGGCTCGTCGATGTCGATTTCTTTCGTCGATGCGGTCACAGTGGGATGTTTCCGTGCTTCTTGGGTGGGAGGGTGACTTGCTTGCGCTCGAGCAGGCGCAGGGCGGAGACGATCTGTCCGCGGGTGTGACTGGGTGGGATGACGGCGTCGAGGTAGCCCCGTTCGGCAGCGACGTACGGGTTGACGAGGGTGTCCTCGTATTCCTGCTGCAGCTTCAGGCGCAGCGCGTCGACGTCCTCACCGTTCTTGGCGGCTTCGAGGAGCTGCTTGCGGTAGACGAACCCGACGGCGCCGCTGGCACCCATGACGGCGATCTGGGCGGTGGGCCACGCGAGGTTGACGTCGGCGCCCATGTGCTTGGAGCCCATCACGTCGTAGGCGCCGCCGTAGGCCTTACGGGTGATGACGGTGATCTTCCCGACGGTCGCTTCGCCGTAGGCGTAGAGCAGTTTCGCGCCGCGGCGGATGATGCCGTTGAATTCTTGGCCGGTTCCGGGAAGGAAGCCGGGGACGTCGACGAGGGTGATGATCGGGACGTTGAAGGCATCGCAGGTGCGCACGAAGCGCGCTGCTTTCTCGGAGGCGTCGATGTCGAGAGTGCCGGCGAACTGGGTGGGCTGGTTGGCGACGATGCCCACCGAGCGGCCGTCGACGCGTCCGAAGCCGACGATGATGTTGCGGGCGCGGCCTTCTTGGACCTCGAGGAACTCGTCGTCGTCGAGGATCCGGCGGATGACCTCGTGCATGTCGTAGGGGGTGTTCGGGGAGTCGGGGATCAGGGTGTCGAGCTCGAGGTCCTCGGCGGTGAGGTTGTCCTCGATCGCTCCCGAGATCGGATCCGAGGGCGCGGTGCGCGGGGCCTCGGCGCGGTTGTTGGAGGGCAGGTAGCCCAGCAGGTCGCGGACGTAGTCGAGGGCGTCCTGCTCGCCGGACGCGACGTAGTGCGCGACGCCGGACTTTTCCATGTGGGTGGTGGCGCCGCCGAGTTCTTCCATGGTGACGTTTTCGCCGGTGACGGTTTTGATGACGTCGGGGCCGGTGACGAACATCTGGGACGTGCCATCGACCATGACGACGAAGTCGGTCAGTGCCGGGGAGTAGACGTGTCCGCCGGCGGCAGCGCCCATGACCAGGGAGATCTGGGGGATGACGCCGGAGGCCTGGACGTTGCGGTGGAAGATTTCGCCGTACAACCCGAGGGAGACGACGCCTTCTTGGATGCGGGCGCCTGCGCCTTCGTTGATGCCGATCAGGGGTCGGCCGGTCTTGATGGCGAGGTCCATGACCTTGACGATTTTTTCGCCGTAGATTTCGCCGAGCGATCCACCGAAGACGGTGACGTCCTGGGAGAAGATGCAGACGTCGCGGCCGTCGATGGTGCCGTAGCCGGTGACGACGCCGTCGCCGAAGGGCCGGTTGTCGGCGAGACCGAAGTTCTGGGAGCGGTGGCGGGCGAGGGCATCCATTTCGACGAAGGAGCCCTCGTCGAGCAGTGCGGTGATGCGTTCGCGGGCGGTGAGTTTGCCCTTGGCATGGACTTTGTCGATGGCTTCCTCGCCGGAGGGTGCCATTGCCGCTTCGCGCCGACTACGCAGGTCGGCCAGCTTGCCCGCCGTGGTGTGAATATCGGGCGTCGCGGCCGATTCCTGCGCAGTCGAATCCTGAACACTGGTCATGGGCAAACACTTTAACCACGAGTGTGATCCCCGTCCCGACCGAGGGGCGCGTTCCGGTACACCGTCGCAGCGCTACCGGCCGGTACCGTCCGGCGTCGACGAGGCTCCCCGAGGTGCGTGCCCATATGCTCGAGGCCATGTGGACCAATCTCGATCGACCCCCGCTCGACGTCTCGGCACTACGACGGGCACTCGTCGACGGACCGCAAGCGTCCTGGTCCAGGTTGGATGTGGTGGAAAAGACCGGCTCGACCAACGCTGATCTCATCGCGCAGTCCGCAGGGCTTGCCGACCGCACTGCTCTCATCGCCGAGCACCAGGAGTCGGGTCGCGGACGCCACGCCAGACCGTTCTCCGGTCCGCCGAGGTCACAACTTCTCCTCTCGGTTCTTGTCAAACTTCCAGGCGTGGATCCTGCAGCACTCGGATGGCTACCACTGTTGGCCGGAGTGGCCGTGGTCGATGCGCTCCGAACGGTCGCGGCCGTGGATGCAGCATTGAAATGGCCGAACGACGTGCTGATCGAAGGCCGGAAAGTTGCCGGAATTCTCGCCGAGGTCGCCGCGCACGGCGGCACGCCCGCGGTCGTCGTCGGCATCGGGCTGAACGTCTCGATGCGAGAAGACGAACTGCCCGTCCCGACGGCAACGTCACTCGTGCTGGAAAACGCGGCCGTCGCGGACAGGGACACGATCCTGCGCGCCATACTGCGGGGGATCGGTGCCGAGGTGGACTCGTGGCGTAATTCGAACTGGAACACCGAGCACCTCGCGCACCGCTACCGCGAGCGGTGCGACACCATCGGCAGACGAGTCCGCGTCGAGTTGCCGGGGGACCGTCAATTCCTGGGCGACGCGACCGACATCGACGACCAGGGCCGTATCGTCGTCCGCTCCGACGACGATGGTCGCAACATTGCGGTAGCGGCGGGCGACGTCACTCACCTGCGCGCGCTCGACGCGGAGTAGCGGCCGGAGATCATCCGCGGCGGATGATGTGCTTTGTGCACGGCGGTGGGATTCTTGCCTCCGACTCAGACCGCCGAGGGGGCCAGCCCATGCCAGAGGCACGTAGGCAGCACGGTCGGGATCGCGGGATCGTGCCTGATTCGTGGGCACTTCCGCGGGGAGTGATCGTACTGGTGGGGCTGGCGGCACTCGTGGTGTGCGTGGCCGGAACTCGTGCCTTCGCGTCCGTGGTCGGACCGACCTTTCTGGCCCTCATGTTGACCGTCGCAGTTCACCCGTTTCCGGAGTGGTTGAGGCGGAAAGGTGTTCCTGGTTGGTTGGCGACGATCGCCGCGATCGTCGCCGTCTATTCGATACTGCTGTCTCTTGTCTTCGCACTCGTGTTGTCGACGGCGCGACTGGCCACACTCCTGCCGACCTACGCCGACGATTTCGACGATCTGGTTGTCCATCTGCAGAACATGTTGGCCGACAACGGAATCGGTCCTGATCAGATCCAGGGACTGTTGTCCGACCTGGATGCGGGCACGGTCTTCGGATTGATCGACGGACTCCTGGAGGGCGTACTCGGTGTGCTGTCGAACCTGGTGTTCGTGTTGGTGCTGCTGCTGTTCATGGCGGTGGACGGAAGCTCGTACTCGGCGCGGATGACCGCCCTCGTCCGCAGTCGAGCGGACATCGCGGGCGCTCTCACATCTTTCTCGTCGGGAACCCGCACCTACCTTGTGGTGTCCACGGTCTTCGGGTTGATCGTCGCCGTGATCGACACCGGCGCGCTGTGGGCGATGGGAATTCCACTGCCGATCCTGTGGGGATTGCTGTCGTTCATCACCAACTACATTCCCAACATCGGCTTCGTGGTCGGCCTCGTGCCGCCGGCACTGCTGGCGCTTCTCGAAGGCGGGCCGACGCTGATGATCGCCGTCATCGCGGTCTACAGCATCGTGAACGTCGTGATCCAGTCGATCATCCAGCCCAAGTTCGTCGGCGATGCCGTCGGACTGTCCGTCACTCTCACCTTTCTGTCGCTGGTCTTCTGGTCATGGGTTCTCGGTCCCCTCGGCGCGATTCTCGCTATCCCGCTGACTTTGATGGCGAAGGCGTTTCTCGTCGATATCGACCCGGCCACCCGGTGGGCCGACGTGCTGCTCTCCGGTGGCGCACCCACGACTCCGGATGCCGACGATCGTGGCAGCGCCGAACTCGTGGCAGGATCGCCTGACACGAGTAGGATTTCGGCCGAGGAGTGAGTCGCATGGGCTATCCGCAGGATGCACTGGCGGACGAAGAAGAACTTCTGCTGCACCACCATCCACACTGGAAGATGCTGATACTGCCCGCAGTGACGTTCATCCTTGCGACGGCCGTCGCCGGATTCGGCATCGGCGTCGCCTCGGCGAGGCTGGACGGCACGAGTTCCACCGTCGTGATCATCGTGATCGCGGCGCTGTGGGCGGTCGTCGTCGGATGGCGTTGCGTTGCACCGTTGATCAGTTGGAAATGCACCCACTTCATCGTCACCGACCGTCGCGTCCTGATACGGCAGGGTGTCATCACTCACTCGGGGATCGACATCCCGATGGGACGAATCAGCAATGTCCAGTTTCGGCACGGGCTACTCGATCGAATGCTCGGCACCGGGACCCTGATCATTGCGTCCGCCTCCGACGACCCCCTCGAGTTCGACGACATTCCGCGCGTGCAGCGTGTCCATTCGCTTCTCTATCAGCAGGTGTTCGACTCCCAGACATACGATTCCCGAGGCTTCGATTCCCGTCGTGTCGAGACAGGGGAGTACCGGCGCTCCGATCCCGACGAATTCGACGGCGATGAGGAACCGATTCCCGACACCGGTCGTCCTGGATGGCGAGCGGGTCGTCGCAGGTGATGGCTTTTCGCCGCGTCGAATGTCCCGGTAGCGACAAATAATCCTTTTCACAGATTCGAACCGTAGGCTTGGCCGGTGACCGACGTGCTGCTGGCTGAAGACGACGAAGCAATTGCCGCTCCACTCTCGCGTGCCCTTGGCCGCGAGGGCTACACCGTGACGGTCGAGCAGACCGGCCCCGCGGCACTGCAGCGTGCGTTGGAGGGCAACTACGACTTGCTCATCCTCGATCTCGGGTTGCCGGGAATGGACGGGCTGGAGGTGTGCCGACAGGTACGTGCCAGCAGTTCCGAACTCGCTGTACTGATGCTCACCGCGCGAACGGACGAAGTCGACTTCGTCGTCGGCCTCGACGCGGGCGCCGACGATTACGTCGGCAAACCGTTCAGGCTCGCCGAGTTGATGGCCCGAGTGCGCGCCCTGCTGCGCCGTCGCGGACCCGGTGAGGACACCCCGATCGAGGTCGGTGCCATCAGGCTCGAACCGGCGGCTCGGCGCGTGCTCGTCAACGGCGCCGAGATCTCGTTGGCGAACAAGGAATACGAGCTTCTCAAGGTATTGCTCGATCACGCCGGCCAAGTGGTCTCGCGCGAGACCATCCTGCGTGAGGTCTGGGGCGACGCGGAGCTACGTGGCTCCAAGACTCTCGACATGCACATGTCGTGGCTGCGCCGAAAAATCGGTGACGAAGGCTCCGTCGCCGAGCGTCGTATCGCAACCGTCCGCGGAGTCGGATTCCGAATCAACAGCGACTAGGCGCAGTCGATGCGTCGCCGCATACTTCAATCGATCCTGGCCGTGGTCATTCTCACGGCCATGCTGCTCGGCTTGCCACTGATGTACACCGCGTGGCTCTGGGTCGAGGACTTCACCCGAGACGATCTGCAACGAAGACTCGATCGCATGGCGTCGGAGATCCTGTCGCAGGAAGGCGACACCGGACTGGTCGTCGGTGACCTCGACATCGGATCGTTGCGTTTGGCGATTCCTCAGTCCGGCCGCCTTGTCGTCGTCTTCCCGACGCCGGAGGACGCGGCGTCGCGCGTGGACATCGGCGAGCCGTTCGTCTCCCGGCCACTGGTGGAATCACTGTCCATGGGAACGTCGGGCTCGCTGCGGCTGGAAGTGCCGTCGGACGACATGCGCACGCTGCAACGCCAAGCTGTCGGCGCCGTCGGACTCGTGGTCCTGGCTTCGATCCTCGCCGGCACCGCCGTTGCCGTGCTCACAGCGAAACGACTGGCCGATCCGTTGCAGGACGTGGCCCGTCGAGCGGCGCGACTGGCCGAGGGCGACTTCAGACCCGATCCACGCCGACACGGCATCGCCGAACTGGATCGGGTGTCCGAAGTACTCGATTCGGCGACCGTGGAGATCGCCGGCAGGCTCCAGCGTGAGCACACCCTGGTCGCCGACGTGTCTCACCAGCTTCGGAGCAGGCTGACCGCCGTACGGCTCCGGTTGGACGAACTGTCGACACACCCCGACCCCGACGTGGTGGGTGAGGCCGAGGAGGCGATGGCTCAGGTGGATCGACTCACTCTGGCGATCGACGAGCTGGTTCGGTCCTCGCGCAGTGACGGGGCCGCGGGCGCCGAAGAGGTTCCGGTCATCGCCGAACTCACGGGAATGATCGCCGAATGGCAGAGAACCTTCGAGGACGTCGGGCGTTCGTTGTCGCTCGCGGGGGACGAGGGGGTGACGGCGTCGGTCACCGGATCGAGGTTGCGCGAGGCAGTCTCGGTCCTCGTCGACAATGCGTTGTCGCACGGCGGTGGCACGTGCACGATCTCGGTTCGGCTGATTCCCGCGCTCGACACCGCCGACCGCAAGCGTGAACCGCTGGCGTGCGTCGAAGTGTCCGACGAAGGAGAAGGCGTCAGCAACGAGCTCGCGCCCCACATATTCGATCGAGGATTCTCGGGCGCTGGATCCACCGGTGTCGGGCTTGCTCTCGCGCGTGCACTCGTCGAGGCCGACGGAGGCCGGCTGGAATTGCAGCGACGAAGGCCGGCGATGTTCGCGGTATTCCTACCGGCGTACCGCGAATCGAGTGCCCTGGTTCCGCGAGCGCGCGAACCTCGCTAGCACGCCGCGATCAGGACTATGTGGCTAGCTGTGGCCGAGCTGTTCCTCGGCCGCTTCCTCTTCGGTCGGATCGAAATCGGTCGAACCGGCCGAGGCTCCGTGCACGTTCTGCTCGGGGAACGCGAACTTGCGTAGTGCCCAGAACCGGAACGCCATCTGCAGCAGGTT
Source organism: Rhodococcus sp. (in: high G+C Gram-positive bacteria) (assembly GCF_023264675.1). Classification (GTDB taxonomy): domain Bacteria; phylum Actinomycetota; class Actinomycetes; order Mycobacteriales; family Mycobacteriaceae; genus Rhodococcoides. Next base: position 21,753 of record NZ_JAHFVG010000014.1, on the reverse strand, counting down.
GCCGATGATGTAGTTGAGGACGAAGTCCAGAATCAGCAGCATCGTGAGGCTGGTGTGGCCTTCGCGGACGTCGAAGAAGTTGTTCGCAATCCAGATCGGGGCGGCGCTGATGATGACCCCGATGCCACTGATGGTGAAGAACAGCAGCGCTTCGTGATGACGTTCGCGGCCACCACGGTTCTTGAACGCCCACTCGCGGTTGAGCACGTAACTGAGAATCATCGCGAGGACGCCGGAAATCACTTTTGCGATCGTCGGCTTCTCTTCGAGCACCGTGAGGCTGAGCGAGTAGAAGATCGCGAGATCGAAGATCATCGTGGTGCCGCCGACGATTGCAAACTTGATCAGTTCGCTGTGACGGATCGCCAGCTCCCGAACTGGACCGGGGAGGCGATGAATCACATTGTCGATCGAGGGCACAACGGAGGAGTCTACGAAATATTGGTGTGAATCACGAACTGGCGCGCGAAATCATCAGCTATCTCTCAGGAGCTGGACTGGAGTGGAGCCTGCGGAATGACCAGAGCGGACAGGCGTGGAGCTTCTCGGGCGTTGTCGCCAACCGGGACCGGCGGGGGAAGAATCGGCTGCGCATGACACCATAGGGAGCCGTGACTGCTTCACATTCCCCCTCTGCTGCGTCCACTCCGCCGCGACCCGATATTCCTCGTGCATCGACGAGCGGAATGCCTGTTGTCGCGATGATCGGCGGCGGTCAGCTGGCCCGCATGACGCATCAGGCTGCTGTTGCTCTCGGTCAGTGCCTTCGGGTGCTGTCGGCCGGTGCCGACGAGCCTGCTGCCCAGGTCAGCGCAGATGTGGTGCTGGGGCATCACGACGATCTCACTGCGTTGCGCACGGTCGCGATGGGGTCCAACGTGGTGACGTTCGACCACGAGCAGGTGCCGACCGAGCATCTGGAGGCTCTTGTCGCCGAAGGTGTGAACGTGCAGCCGCCGCCGAGCGCGCTCGTGTTCGCTCAGGACAAATTGCGGATGCGCCGCAAGTTGACCGAGCTCGGGGTCGCGGTGCCTGCGTTCGCCGAGGTCACGTGGGCGGGCGATGTCACGAAGTTCGGCGAGGACCACGGTTGGCCGGTGGTCGTGAAAGCGATCAGAGGCGGTTACGACGGACGCGGCGTGTGGATGCCCGCCGACGCCGAAGAGGCCGAAGCCGTCGTGCAGCGTCAACTCGATCTCGGTGTTCCGCTGATGGTCGAGGAGAAGGTCGTTTTGCGGCGCGAGCTGTCGGCGATGGTGGGACGTTCGCCGTTCGGTCAGGGCGCGGCATGGCCGGTCGTGGAGACGGTTCAGCGCGATGGTCAGTGCGCGGTGGTGATCGCGCCTGCGCCTGCGCTGGACGAGGACACCGCGATCGACGCCGAGCGAATGGCTCTCGGTCTCGCGGCCGAATTGGGTGTTGTGGGATCGATGGCCGTCGAGCTGTTCGAGACCACGGACGGCCGGATCCTGGTGAACGAACTTGCGATGCGTCCGCACAACTCCGGGCACTGGACCATGGACGGATGCAGAACGTCGCAGTTCGAGCAGCATCTGCGAGCGGTTCTGGATTACCCGCTGGGAGATACGTCGCCGCTGGCGCCGGTGACGGTCATGGCCAACATCCTCGGCGCGTCCGAAGCGCCGTCGATGAGCATGGACGAGCGCCTGCACCACCTGTTTGCGCGGATGCCCGATGCCAAGGTGCACCTGTACGGCAAGAGCGAGCGTAAGGACCGCAAGATCGGGCACGTGAACGTCCTCGGCGGTGCCGAAGGTCGTTCCGACGACGCCTCGTATGTCGCGTCGGTCCGCGAGAGAGCCGAACGTGCGGCGCACTGGATGTCGCACGCCGAATGGACCGACGGATGGGATCCGCACGCATGACCGAAGGACTTGGACCTCAGGTCGGATTGATCATGGGCAGCGACTCGGACTGGCCGACGATGGAAGCTGCGGCGGAAGCGTTGGCGGAGTTCGGCGTTCGATTCGAGGTCGGAGTGATCTCGGCTCATCGCACTCCGCAACGGATGATCGATTACGCGAACAGCGCGTCCGGCAGGGGACTGAAGGTGATCATTGCCGGTGCGGGAGGCGCGGCGCACTTGCCGGGCATGGTCGCGTCGGCCACTCCGCTGCCGGTGATCGGTGTGCCGGTGCCGCTGAAATACCTCGATGGGATGGATTCGCTGCTCTCGATCGTGCAGATGCCGGCAGGCGTTCCGGTGGCGACGGTGTCGATCGGTGGGGCGCGCAACGCCGGTCTGCTCGCGGTGCGGATCCTCGGCGCGTCCGACGCGGTTCTGCAGCAGCGGATGACGACGTTCCAGGCGAGTCTCGAGACGATGGTTCTCGAGAAGGACGCCGCGCTGCGGTCCACACTGCTGGGATGAGCAACGTCGCCCGGGCGCAGGTTCGCAGTGCTGCGCGTGGGCGGTTTCAGTCGAGGCTGGTGACGTACGCCGCGCTCGGTTATGCGCGAATCTGGCGCGCCGACATCGCCTTCGACGCGGCCAGTCGTCTGTTCGTCGCGTCCAACATGCGCAGTGGCTTCGGCAGAGGTGGCACCACCGTCGGCGGCGTCTACTTCACGCGAGACAACACCTCGGCTGCGGTGCTGCGCCACGAGGCCGTTCACGCGGATCAGTGGGCACGCTACGGATCGATGTTCGCCGTTCGGTACCTGGTGGAGGAACTCCGCCGACCAGGCCCCCTCAATCGATACGAGATCGAGGCAGGTTTGCGCGACGGCGGTTACCGGACCTAGCCGAGTGTTCTGGTGACCTTTTCGCTCGAAATCCGTCGCTCGGTCTTGCTGTCGTCCGGGTTGTTCACCTGAACGAGTGACCCGCCGGCAACCAGCACCGACAGCAATCCATCGATCAACTGCGCGGTGGTGGTCCACGGCTGAGATGAAAGTACGCGATCACCGATCGTGAGCGAATGTGCTTCCGCCCGTGCACGTGCGGCGGCGAGAACGTCGTCGACGGCCATGCCGTCGAGCGCTCCCTGTTGTCCCGACGGCCGGAATTGGTCCCCGTGGACGCGGACCGACGTGGCGTAGTCGGTCACTCCGAGAGGAAGATTCGGCACGGGCTTGCCGAACGCGTCGAGCGAGAGTGCGAGAATCTCGGGGACATCGCCCGCTTCGTCGATTCGATCGCCTTGAACCAGTGCGAGTTCGACGTTCTCGTCGGCAACGAGGGTGACGTCGGCCCCGGCCCACCAGGCTCCGAGCAGCACTGCGGCTGTCTGCCAGTGTGCAGGCAGGAGAACGCTGACACGTGCCCCTGGTTCGAGACCGAACTCGTCACGAAGCAGATTGGCGGTCTTCGCGGCCCAATTGGCCAAGGTCACCGTCGAGACTTCCACGCGTTCGCCCGTTGCGTCGTCGTAATACGTCACCCGAGGGCCTGCCGGGTCGGTGCGGAGGATGGGATCCAGCAGTTCCTGCGTCAGTGTCGAAGCCACGCCCGAAACACTATCCGATGACGGGCACTGACTCAGTTGACGCAGGCAGGCCCGGTCGAGCCTGCATCGATGGCCGGTGCCGGTGACTCGCCGGCGGTGGTCTCGGTGGTGGTGGTGGTCGTGGTAGCCACCTGTCCATCGGCACCAGGCCCCGCATAATCCGATGCGAGCACGACTCGCACGGTGTCGCCGGTCAGAGTGTCGTCGGACGAGATCGGAAGCCCGCCCAGCGCCTGGGCAACCTGGCGCGCAGCGTCGCTGTCGGGATTCGCCGCTTGGATCGTGCTGGACTCCACCGAGGTTCCCTCGTAGTTCCCGACGCTTCCGCCGGTGTAGCCCAGCTGACCGAGGGTGCCCGCCACGCCGTTCGCGAGGCCGTCGATTCCGCTGTCGTTGGCCACGTCGACAGTCACTGTGGCCGGATCGACTTTCGGTTCATCGGTGCTCGGAGGTGAATCCTGTTCGTCCGCCGTGCCGTCGAGGAGTCCTTCGACGTACTTCTTCACTGCCGCCGGATCGACCTCGACGATGGACTCGCCGTAATCGGTCACGCCGTTGATGTCGACAGCAGGAATGGTCTCGAACTTGACCTTGCCGCCCGCGAGGTCCTGAAGCCGGGTTGCGAATTGCAGTATGTCCCAGTCCGAATCGAGAACCACCGAACGTTGCACGGCTCCGCTGAGCTGGCCGAGCTTGCCCGGGTTGCTCAGGGTCTTGGCGCTCAGCACGTTGCGTACGAGCGAAGCCATGAACACTTGTTGGCGCACGATTCGGTCGAGATCACCACGCGGCAGGTCGTGACGCTGGCGGACGAAACTCAATGCGTCCGCACCGGACAGGGTCTGCTCGCCCGCCGGGAAGTTCGCGCCCGACATCGGTTCGTCGACCGGAGCATTCAAGCAGACGTCAACGCCGCCGACGGCATCGGTGAGCAGAACGAACCCCAGCAGACCCACTTCGGCGTAGTGGTCGACGGTGATGCCGGTGAGGTTCGCAACCGACTCGATGAGCGCTTCACGCCCCGCCTCGGTCGACTGGCTTTCCGCATCGGCATCCGTGACGCCCGATTCGACGAGTTCGAGCCGCTTGTTCTCTTTCGTCGCGCCGTAGGCGGCATTGATCTTCGACATCCCGATGCCGGGAACCTCGACGTACGAGTCGCGTGGGATCGAGATCGCGGTCGCCGACGAGCCGTCGTTCGGTACCCGGATGAGAACGATCGTGTCGGTGTTCGACGCGACCTCCTCACCGGCGCGAAGTGAGTCGAGTTCCGCCTGGGACAGTGCATTGCCGTGCGCGTCGGTCCGACTGTCGGTTCCGACCATCAGGATGTCCACTGCGCCGTCGGAGCCTCCGCCGAGGCCGAGGGCGCCCGCGGTGGCGATGTTGGATCGAAGGCTGTCGACGCCTCTCCATGCGAAGCCGGTTACCACCAGCACGAGCACCGACACCGCCGCGATGGCGATCTGCGGTCCGCGGAGGCGGCGGGAAGTCGACGGTGCCGACGCCTCCCCGTCGACGGCGGGTGCGGCGCGGCGCCGACCGTGGCGCTCGGCGCGGTCATGTCGTTCGGGCTGTTCACGTCGCGCGGGCCGGTCGGACCGTTCGGAGCGGTGGCCCGACGGTGCATTCCTGGTGCCGCGAGCGGTGCGGGCGTTCCGGCGGTACTGCTCGCCGTGACGGGAGCGGGGCTCGTCCCGTGATGCGTCCGACTCTCGTGGCACCTGCGGCCCTTTCTGCTTGTCGAATGTGTGTGTGTGTTTCGTCGTCCCCGGAGGTCCAGGCTACTTGTGAAATGTCACTGCCTCGCTCAAGCGCCGACGGCGTGCCACACTTTCGGACTGTGGCGTACATCCTTGTTACCGGAGCCGGGGGACAACTCGGGCAACAGATAGTTCAACTGTCGAGTGCCGAAGATTCGGGCAACCGAACGGTCGGTGTCAGCAGTGCAGAGCTGGACATCACCGACAAGCGGGCGGTCGACGACGCTGTCGAGCCGGGCATGGTGGTGATCAACTGCGCGGCCTACACAGCCGTGGACGCCGCGGAAGCGGACGAGGCACGGGCTCTGGAGGTCAACGCCAACGGTCCGCGAAATCTCGCGGAATCCTGCGCGCGCGTCGGAGCTCGACTGATCCATGTGTCCACCGACTACGTGTTCGACGGTTTGTCGGCCGTGCCCTACGAACCGAACCAACCGACGGCGCCGCAGAGCGCGTACGGCAGAACCAAGTTGGCGGGGGAGCGAAACGTTCTGGCGGCACTCCCGTCGGCGACGGTGGTCAGAACTGCGTGGGTGTACACCGGCGTCGGATCCGATTTCGTTGCCACGATGCGGCGGTTGGAGAGCGAACACGAGACGATCACCGTCGTCGACGACCAGGTCGGATCACCGACCTACTCGCGCGACCTCGCAGCCGGTCTGCTCGAGCTGGCAGGCGCCGAATCGGTCTCCGTGCCGATTCTTCACCTGACGAATGCAGGCACGGCGAGCTGGTACGACCTGGCCCGCGCCGTGTTCGCCGGACTCGGCGCGGATCCGGACCGGGTGGCGCCGTGCTCGAGCTCGGAGTACGTCCGGCCGGCCCCGCGGCCCGCCTTCTCCGTGTTGTCGGGAGAAGCGTGGTCGAAGGCCGGTTTGACGCCTCTGCGTGACTGGCAGGACGCACTGGCCGATGCACTGTCGGCTGCGTCCGCCGCCGCCCGTTCGCCCACGAAGTGATGGATGGTGAGCGGCGGCAGTTAGTCTTGCCCGCGTGAGTTCCAAGCTGGCCGTCGTAACGGTGACCTATTCGCCCGGGGAACATCTGGATGAGTTCTTGAGCTCCCTTGCTCTGGCTACCGAGGAGACGCCGCAGGTCATCATGGCCGACAACGGCTCGACGGACGGTTCCCCCGAGGCTGCCGAGGCGGCGTACCCGAACGCCCGCCTGTTCCGCACCGGTGCAAACCTCGGATACGGAGGCGCGGTCAACCGTGCCGTCGCCGAAATCGACGACGACATCGAGTTCGTGGTCGTTGCGAATCCCGACGTTCGGTGGCATCCCGGCTCGCTCGACGGTCTGCTCGCCGCTGCCGAGCGGTGGCCACGGGCCGGTGCACTCGGGCCGTTGATCCGCGAGCCCGACGGCAGTCGTTACCCATCGGCGCGCGCCGTTCCCGATCTGCTCTCGGGAGCCGGCCATGCACTGCTGAGCACGGTGTGGCCGAGCAATCCGTGGACCCTTCGCTACCGTCAGGACAACGAAGCTGTGACGGAACGAACAGTGGGCTGGCTGTCCGGTTCGTGCCTGGTACTTCGACGGTCCGCTTTCGACAGCGTGAACGGGTTCGACTCCCGTTACTTCATGTATATGGAAGACGTCGACTTGGGAGATCGGCTGGGTACCGCCGGATGGCTGAATGTCTACGTACCCGACGTCGAGGTGACCCACACCAAAGGGCATGCGGCAGGTAGGCATCCGGAGTTGATGCTCCCGGCGCACCACCAGAGTGCGTACCGCTTTCAGGCCGATCGTCACCCTGATCTATGGCAAGCTCCCCTACGATGGGCGCTGCGCGCCGCACTGGCATTGCGCTCGAAGGTGGTTGTGGCTTCGGCACTTCGACAGCGACAGATCGACGAGACAGCGACAGATCGATGACCGCGACGAGCGGGACAAGAGAGAGGCCGACCATGTCAGCTGACACAGGCAAGACGACGGACGCTGTAATCCTCGTGGGAGGCAAGGGAACTCGCCTCCGACCGCTCACGCTGTCGGCTCCGAAGCCGATGCTTCCCACGGCAGGTCTTCCGTTCCTTCATCACCTGCTCGCCCGGATCAAGGCCGCCGGAATCCAGCATGTGGTGCTGGGCACGTCGTTCAAGTCGGAAGTCTTCGAAGAGCACTTCGGCGACGGCTCGGCTCTCGGAATCGAACTCGAATACGTCACCGAAACCGAGCCCATGGGAACCGGCGGCGGAATCCGAAACGTGCTTCCGCGCCTTCGCGCCGACAATGTGATGGTGTTCAACGGCGACGTCCTGGGAGGCACCGATCTCACCGCGGTGCTCGACACTCACACCCGAACCGAAGCCGACGTCACGTTGCACCTCGTCCGCGTCGGAGATCCGCGCGCTTTCGGTTGTGTGCCGACCGACGAGAACGGCCGCGTCACCGCGTTCCTCGAGAAGACTCAGGATCCTCCGACCGATCAGATCAACGCAGGCTGCTACGTCTTCAAGCGGGAGATCATCGAGCAGATTCCGCACGACCGGCCGGTGTCGGTCGAGCGCGAAGTCTTTCCGGCGCTCCTCGCCGAGGACAAGCACGTGTACGGACACGTCGACAGCGCGTACTGGCGAGACATGGGTACTCCCGAAGATTTCGTCAAGGGTTCCGCGGACCTCGTCCGCGGCATCGCACCCTCGCCTGCGCTCTCCGGAACCAGGGGAGAGTCTCTGGTGCACCCGAGCGCGGGCGTCGCGCCGGGGGCATTGCTCATCGGTGGCACCGTGGTCGGACGTGGCGCCGAAGTCGGTGCGGGAGCTCGGTTGGACGGTGCGGTGATCTTCGACGGAGCTGTGGTCGAAGCCGGCGCAGTCGTGGAGCGTTCCATCATCGGCTTCGGAGCACGCATCGGGCCGCGTGCCCTCGTCCGTGACGCGGTGATCGGTGACGGAGCCGACGTCGGTGCACGGTGTGAACTGCTTCGCGGTGCCCGCGTGTGGCCGGGCGTCAAGCTTCCCGACGGCGGCGTTCGGTTCTCGACCGACGTCTGATGCGCTGATTCCTCGCAGAACCGTCAGCGTCGGTCTGCGAGGGCAATCAGGTGAGAGATGGTCTCCACCTCGGCAGAATCCGGCAACGAATCCACCGGCCACCATGCGAGGTCGGTGGATTCTGCGCTTCGCACTGCCCGGGCACCATCGGGGGCACGTACCAGGAACCTCAGGTCCAGATGGCGGGTCGGGCTGCCCAGTGAGCACGTGATCGGGTGAGTGTGCGCCGACAGCAGTGACACGTCGATGGTCAGATCGTCGATGCCCGACTCTTCTCTCGCCTCACGAAGTGCTGCGTCGACGACGGTGTCATCGGACTCCTCGCAATGTCCGCCGAGCTGAATCCACCGCCCGACACGCGGATGCAGAGTCAGCAGCACATGGGTGCCGGACGCATCGAGCACCAGCGACGACGCTGTGAAGTGGCCTGCGGCGTTGGAGCGGAGGCAGCCGTCGGGATTGCTGTCCAGGAACGCGAGCATCGTGTGTCGCAGAGAATCCTCCTGCCAATCCGCGCAGTTCCAATCGGTCAGCACCGACCGAGCCGAATCGTGAAGCGTCCGCGTACTCATGGTCAGATCTCCAGCAGCTCGGTGCCCGGGGCCGCCGGGGTTCGGACGGTCTGGGCGTCGAGCGGATGACCGATCGCAATGGCGCCCATGGCCTTCCAGTCGGCTCGCAGTCCCAACTCGGTCCTGACCACGTCCGAGGCGAAGATGGTGGAACCGATCCAGCAGCTACCGAGTCCGCGAGCGGCAAGAGAGACGAGCAGTCCTTGAACTGCTGCGCCGACGGCCACCGTGAACATCGTTTCTTCTGCGCGCGTTCGTCGTTCGTCGCTGTAGATGTGAGCACCGTCGGGAACATGAAACGGAATGATCATCTCCGGCGCGTCGAACAAGATGTCACCGCGCGAGGTTCGCCGAGCGATGCGCTCTTCAGACCAGCCGTCGGCACGCAGGTCCTCTCGCCAGCGTTCCCTCATCTGTGTCAGTAGTCGTGTGCGTAGCGCGGGTGTTCGCACCCAGACGAATCTGACGGGACGTGTGTGGTGCGGTGCCGGAGCGGTCAGCGCGTCCGCGACGGCGCCGCGAATCTCGTTCGGATCGACGGCGTCGTCGCTGAACGACCGGACCGAACGCCGCAGCAGGACTGCCTCACGCCTCCCGCGAGCGAGCGATTCCTCGGTGCCGAGCCAGAAGAGGTCCTCTTCACCGGGGCGAACCAGATCGCGTGCGCGCGAACCGTCGTCGACCGGTACGAGACCCCGCACCACTGCCACCGGAACCGATCCGAGTTTGCCTTTCACCAGATCACCTGCGGCAGCAATCTCGTCGGCGATGGCGACCTCGGTGACGACCAACTCGTTTCCCTGTGAGTCCTCGGCACCTGCGTAACCGTGTAGCACCGCGAGGCCTGCACTACCGATGGCGGCGTCGGTCTGCCCGATACGCCAGGCGCGTCCCATCGTGTCGGTGACGACGATTCCGACCCGTACCCCTAGCGACTCGGCGAGAGCGGTACGGAGCGCAGCGGCACTGGAGTCCGGATCCTCCGGGAGCAGGGCGAGTTCGGCGCCGTCGACGTTGGATCCGTCGATCCCGGAGGCTGCCTGGACAATTCCGAGTCTGTTCTCGGTGATGAGCGTGCGTCCCTTGCGCGCGACGACTCGCACCGCTTCCTGATCGACGAGCACGCGCCTGGCAGCGTCACGCTCCTCCGGGTCGAGGGGTGCGGCCACGAGCCTGCCCTCGACTTTGGAGAAGACCTTGCTCGTCACGACCACGACGTCGTCGTCGCGTAGCCACGGTGCACATCGCGAGATCGACGCTGCGAGATCGTCTCCCGGGCGGAACTCCGGAAGGCCGTGTACCGGAATGATTTCGATGCTGCCGCCGGAGGCGTGGTCCCGAGGCCCTGTTTCGGTCACAAGGTCAACCCGGCGGATCGCAAAGCGACGGCCGCCATTTCGGCTGTCGTCTCCGGATCTGTCATCAGCAGAGGAACGCTGAGAACGTCGACTCCTGGCACGACGGCCGTGTCGGTCGAATGAATGAGCCAGGCATCGAGAATTCCGGTGTCAGCCCTGGCACCGTAATACTTTCCGACGGCTTCTGCCGACGTCTCGACTCCGATGACCGAGAGGCACTCGTCCGCCATACCGCGCAGCGGCTTACCGTCGACCACGGGGGACAGGCCGACCACCTTGGCGGACGTGGTCCGCAGCGCACTCCGAATGCCGGGTACTGCGAGAATCGCTCCGACGCTCACGACGGGGTTGGACGGCGCCAGAACGACCGCATCGGCGTCGGCGATCGCGTCGAGAACTCCGGGGGCCGGAGTTGCCTGTTCGGCACCGATGTTGGCGAAACTGTGGGTGGGGATCTGCGCGCGGTAGCGAACCCACCACTCCTGGAAGTGGATTGCCCGCTGCGATTCTCCGGTGGGGTCCTCGGGGTCGGTGACCACGACGTGGGTCTCGCTGCGATCGTCGCTGACCGGCAACAGCGTCACTCCCGGCTTCCATCGGTTGCACAGCGCCTCGGTGACGGCGGACAACGGGTAGCCCGTGCGCAGCATCCGGCTACGGATGAGGTGTGTGGCGATGTCGCGGTCGCCGAGTCCGAACCAGTCGGGGTCGGCTCCGTACGCTGCGAGTTCGTCTCGGGCATGCCACGTCTCCGCGATTCGGCCCCATCCACGATCGGTGTCGATCCCGTCGCCGAGCGTGTACATGCAGGTGTCGAGATCGGGGCAGATGCGAAGACCGTGCATCCACACGTCGTCGCCGACATTGACCACCGCGGTGATGTCGTCGTCGTCACCCAGCAGCGTTTTGAGGCCCTGTAGGAATCGCGCTCCGCCTACTCCGCCGACCAAGACAGTCACTTTCACAGTGACAAACCCTATGCCGTGTGCAGAATCGACGGGTGGTCGACTGCCCACAGCTGCCTCGCACCGCGTTCATCCGATCATGTGTCCGGTGTCGCTTTCGAATCGTTGCCCGCGGCGCCAGCGCAACGCACTGCTGGCCGTCACCAAGCTCACTGCCCGTTTGAGCAGCGTTTTCTCGGCGCGACACGCGCAAGACAGGCGCGATTCCGGGGAGGGTGCTGATTTCGGTCGCCAGATGGTATTGGAATATTCCCCACCAGCTTGACCGCGGCACAGTGCGGCGTGTCTAATCACATGTATGTCATTCCATGGTCGCCAAGCGAGTTCGCTTGGAATGAACCTTGATTCGAACATGCGTTCCCATGTGGCGCCTTGTCGTGGAGACGTGTAGTAAAGGTCGAGGGTTTGGGTATGGCAACGAATACCGGCGCGGGGCAAGGTGTTCGGAACCGACCGGATATTTCTGCGCTAGAGAAATGGTGAGGAGGCGGAAGCGATGTATGACCAGCACGTGACACGTGAACAACAGGGCGAGACCCTGACTCACCTCAGCGCAGTCAGCGACGCGCCGCAGACCGATTCCGATGCAGGCGCAGTGCGAGGGGACTGCGAGAACACTGTCGAGGACAACAGCTTTGCCGATGCAGCAGTCGACGCGAGCGTCGCACCGACCGAACGTGGTTCGGAGCGAGTGGCCGTGGACGCCGGTGCCGCGTACGTAGGCCACGGCCCTGCGACTGCACGCGATGCTGTGGTGGACAGCGGCGCCGCGTCGATCGCTGCGGTTCCCGAATTGGACGACGAGGCAGCGGATTCGGACGACGAGGGCGACGAGGACTCCAACGTCGTTGCGCCGATCCGCGCAGTGCAGCCGATGCTGTCCATCGTCGGGTTCGATCAGATGTTCGAGGAAATCGAGGATCAGTGGCAAGAGCGTGCACTGTGCGCTCAGACCGATCCCGAGGCCTTCTTTCCCGAGAAGGGTGGCTCCACTCGGGAAGCGAAGAGGATTTGTCTCGGATGTGAAGTCAAGGACGAATGCCTCGAATACGCCCTTGCCAACGACGAACGCTTCGGAATCTGGGGCGGTCTGTCCGAGCGCGAGCGCAGGCGTCTCAAGCGCGGAATCGTCTGACGGTCGTTCGACCCCCGTCAGGCACTTGATCTTTCCGTCGAGAAATCTCGTCGGTCACGGCTCCTCGTCGAGTGTGGGATCCACGACGTCGGGATCCACTCCGAGGTAGGTCGCGACTTGCTCTACGAGTACCTCGTAGAGAAGATCTTCCAGGTCCTCCGGGTGCTTCGCGCGCCGTTCGAGGGGCCGACGAAACAGTACGACTCGAGCGCGTGTCGCCTCCCCGCGCTTGTCGATTCCTGCCGGCACCAGTCGTGACAGGGGGACAGGACCCTCGGCCACCACCTCCGGCGGCCATTCGACGGACTCGGGGTCGATTGCTCTTATCTTGGGCACTTCGTCGACGGCGATGTCCAGGCGCTCCAGCTTCTCGTGCCAGGCGTGGTCGATACGAGCAAACGCTTCCAGCACGGCACGATCGAACTTGTCGGCGCGTGATCGGTGGCCCGGAACGTTGGTGGGTAAGAGCGGACCGCGAATTCCCCGTCCCCGCCGAGCAGCGGATCGAGAGGTGGTTCTGCGTCCGGATGCGCGTGGAGCCATGACCTCAAGGCTATCGGTGATCGATCGGGCCGTGGCGAGAGGATCGTGGATGTCACGCGATCGCTCTCGGTCGGCACTCGCGGTGTGTCGGGGGGCATGCAGGCCGGGGAGAGGGATAGTCTCTTGGGCGTGAGATCTCTGCGTGGATGCTGCAGGCCTGGCTGCAACCGACCGGCCGTTGCAACGCTCACGTATGTCTATTCGGATTCCACGGCCGTGGTCGGTCCGCTTGCCACCGTCGACGAGCCTCATTCGTGGGACCTGTGCGATGTGCATGCGACGACAACGACGGCTCCCAAAGGATGGGAGCTCGTCCGCTACGAGGGTGGGTTCAGCACCACGTCTCCCGACGACGACGATCTGACCGCATTGGCCGAAGCTGTTCGCGAAGCGGGTCGCGGAGACCGTTCGCGTATCGAGGACCCCAGCACTGTGGATCGGTACGAGGGCAGACGGCGATCCGATGCGCCGACCGACCGCCGTAGCGCTGCGCCCACTCGAACCGGTCGACGAGGCCATTTGCGAGTCCTTCCCGATCCCACATCCTGATTCCGAGGCCGAACCCGAATCTGCGTCGGATCGATGTCGTTCGGGTAGTCGACCCCGACATCATTTCTGTCACATCTACCGATTGTCGCCACGCCACGCACGGCTGAATGTGACACATTCGTACTCGAGGACGATGTGTCCTTCGCAAGCCTGTAGGTCATCGAAACCAACGGGCTCGTCCACGTCGTCGATCCCGCGCCTGTCCACCGAAAATCCGAGGAGTTGTTCGTGGCACGAACTGCCGAGTCCGTCAATGCAGTCATCAAGGCTTACGACGTACGGGGGGTCGTGGGCGAACAGATCGATGTCGCATTCGTTCGCGACGTAGGAGCATCGTTCGCGCGCCTGGTACGCGACGGGGCGGTGACCCGTGTGGTCATCGGGCACGACATGCGGGCGTCGTCGCCCGAACTGTCCCTGGCGTTCGCCGACGGAGTCACCTCACAGGGCCTCGACGTCGTCCACATCGGGCTTGCCTCGACGGATCAGCTGTACTTCGCTTCCGGTCTGCTCGAGAGCCCCGGTGCGATGTTCACCGCCAGCCACAACCCGGCGAAGTACAACGGCATCAAGCTGTGCCGCGCAGGGGCGAAGCCGGTCGGACAGGACACCGGCCTGGACACCATCAAGGCGGAGTTGGTAGCGGGCGTACCCGACTACGACGGGCAGGTCGGTTCGGTCACCGAGCGAGATGTGTTGAGTGAGTACGCGACATTCGTGCGCGAGTTGGTCGACCTGTCGAACGTGTCCGGGGTGAAGATCGCGGTCGATGCCGGAAACGGAATGGGCGGCCACACTGTCCCGGCCGTGTTCGCAGCACTGCCGGTCACCATCGAGCCCCTCTACTTCGAGCTCGACGGAACTTTCCCGAACCACGAGGCCAATCCGCTGGATCCGAAGAACCTGGTGGATCTGCAGAAGTTCGTTCGTGACACCGGCGCCGACATCGGCCTCGCCTTCGACGGCGACGCCGACCGTTGCTTCGTCGTCGACGAGTTGGGAAACCCGGTCTCACCTTCCGCCGTGACGGGCCTCGTTGCCGAACGAGAGCTCGCCAAGGAGCCGGGCGCCACCGTGATTCACAACTTGATCACCTCTCGCGCCGTGCCCGAGCTGGTCACCGAGCTCGGTGGAACACCCGTCCGTACACGCGTCGGTCACTCGTTCATCAAGCAGCAGATGGCCGATACGGGAGCCATCTTCGGCGGCGAGCACTCGGCGCACTACTACTTCCGAGATTTCTGGGGTGCGGACTCCGGGATGCTCGCAGCACTGCACGTGCTCGCAGCGCTCGGGGCGCAGGATCAACCGCTGTCCGAGCTCATGAAGTCGTACGAGACGTACTCGGCGTCCGGTGAGATCAATTCGACCGTCGCCGACGCAGCCGAGCGGACCGCGGCTGTGCTCGACGCCTTCGCCGACCGGACGGTGTCGATCGACCGCCTCGACGGTGTCACCATCGACCTGAAAGACGGCGCCTGGTTCAATCTGCGAGCGTCGAACACCGAACCCCTTCTGCGTCTGAACGTCGAGGCACGTACCTCCGACGAAGTAGATGCATTGACCTCCGAGATACTCGGCGTTGTTCGGGCTCAACTGGAATAGTGGACGAAACATCGGGTATACGGGCACCATCGAGAGATGGCCTGTGGACCGTGAACGTAGTGCAGAAGAAGAGCATGGTCAGTGGTTACCGCGTAGTGACGGACCGAGTGCGAAAGGGCGGTGTCGAGATATGACTGCTCTGTCGGCTCTGCTCGATCTCGACGACGCGGATGCATTGATCGCCGCCGATTCGGAGGGCGCACTGCGCAGTGCAGCGCTTGCAGGCGCTCAGGTGCGTGCGACGGCAACGGAGTTTGCCGACGGCGTCGGAGACCGGCTTCGCGGCATGCGGCCACGAAGCGTCGTCTTCGTAGCCGGTGAAGGGCGTGCAGGACGGGCAGCGTCGTTGGTGATCGCCGCAGTCGGTTCGCAGATCGGTGTTCCGCTCGTTCACACCCCGCGAACGCCCCCGTGGGTCGGTCCCCTCGATGTCGTCCTCGTCTCCGGTGACGACGCTGGTGACCCGAGGCTCGCCGAATCCGTCGCAGCAGCGGTGCGGCGGGGTGCGGAGACTATCCTCGTGACCCCCGACGAGGGGCCGTTGCGTGCCGCTGCAGCGGGACGAGCGGTCTTTCTTCCGCCGAGGATTGCCGTCAGAGAACACAATTCGCTGATGCGGTACCTGACGGCAACGATGTGCGTGCTCGACGCCGTCGCGCTGGACAACTACCGATCGTTGCTACCGAACCTCGACACTCTTGCCGATCGACTGGACGACGAAGCAGCGCGGAATCATCCTGCGCACGAGGTGTTCCACAACCCGGCCAAGGCACTCGCGTCGCGGATCACCGCAGGTCGAATCGTCTTGACGGGTACCGACCCTGTCTCCGTCGAGATCGCTCGGCACGGAAGCGAAGTACTGCTGCGCGCTGCGGGCGTGGTCGCGACGTCGGGGGAACTCGCCGATGTCGTCGCCGCAGTGGTACACGCGGGCCGAGCAGCCGCCTCGACGCTGGTCGACTACGACCCGTTTTTCCACGACGAACAGGTCGACGGACCCCGGCCGGAGGCGGGGATCCGTGTGCTGGTCGCCGCGACACCGACTCGGGCAGCCGAGGCGGAGCGTCGCACTGCCGCTCTCGATGATGCGGTCGTGCTCACGGTGAGCAACGACGACCTGCTCGTGACACCGCAGGGTGTACCCGAGGTTCCGCAGGCGAGCGCCGCAGGCGACCTCGAATCGATGACATTGCTGGCGACGCGGTTGGAGATGGCCGCCGCGTATCTACATCTGATGGGCGGTAGATAGTGCAACCACTGCACGGTGCAGTCAGGTCGTACGCATGGGGGTCTCGAACCGCACTTGCTCGGCTGCAGGGCCGAGCTGTGCCGTCGGAACATCCCGAAGCCGAAATCTGGCTCGGAGCTCATCCGGGTGATCCGGCCACGCTCGGGTCCGGTTCGAGCGCGCATTCTCTGCTCGGTGCCATCGACGGCGACCCGAGCGGTCAACTCGGATCCCGGACGGCGGAGCAATTCGGCGGGCGCCTCCCGTTCCTGTTGAAGCTGCTCGCCGCCGACGAGCCGTTGTCGTTGCAGGCCCATCCCAGTTCGGCGCAGGCCGCCGAAGGGTATGCGAGGGAAAACTCCGCGCACCTACCGATCGATTCTTCGGTACGTAACTACAAGGATGCCTCGCACAAACCCGAGTTGATCGTGGCGCTCACCGAGTTTCACGCGCTTGCCGGGTTCCGTTGTCCGCGAAGGACGGTCGAGTTCATCGACGCGTTGGGCGTCGATGCGCTTGCCGGATACCGATCCTTGCTGGCGGATCAGCCGGACGACGCGGGCCTGCGAACGGTGTTCACGTCGTGGATCACCCTGCCCGGGCCTGCACTGGACGCGCTGCTACCGCTCGTCGCCGACGGCTGCGTCCGGTATCTCTCGACGCTGGCGCACACCGACGGTGGAGAGTTCGTCGCCGAGGCCCGCACGCTGCTCGAATTGGGGGAGTCCTACCCAGGCGACGCAGGAGTACTGGCTGCGTTGCTGCTCAACCGTGTGACGTTGAGTCCAGGGCAGGGACTGTATCTGGATGCGGGAAATCTGCACGCGTATCTCTCCGGCACGGGTGTGGAGATCATGGCCAATTCCGACAACGTGCTGCGCGGCGGCCTCACCCCGAAACACGTCGATGTCCCCGAATTACTGCGGGTACTCGATTTCGAACCATCGGAGGTCCGCGTCCTCGATCCGACTGTCGCGTCACCGGCAGTACCGGTCCTCTACGACACTCCCGCTTCGGAATTCGCCTTGACGCGGTCCGTATTGCCCAGCGGTACATCCGTCGAATTGGACAGCGACGGTCCGCAGATCCTGTTGTGCACGAGCGGTCGGGTTGCACTCGAAGACAAGCAAAGCGAACTCGTTCTCGAACAGGGGGCGGCGGTATGGCTGGCGGCCTCCGATCCCGCGGTGACGGTGACCGCCGAGTCGGGCGACGCCGAAGTATTCCGCGCAACCGTCGGCCTGGCCGACTTCCGCTGATCGGAGTATTCCGTAGTTCGGTGTTCGACCCGATCGGCGAACTGCCCACAAGTGAGGCTCATCGCATTTAGGGTGTTACCAAAGGGGTTCGAGTGACTTCGCGGTGCGATCCGCCGGCGATCGAGTTGCTCGAACAAACTATGTCGACAGGGTGAAAAGATGGACGAAGAGCGCGCAGCGAAGAAACCTAGAACGACGGGGATCTTCCGAACCAAATCGGTGGAACAGTCGATGCGGGACACGGACGAACCCGACACCAAACTGCGCAAGGAGCTCACGTCGTGGGACTTGACGGTGTTCGGGGTCGCCGTCGTCATCGGTGCAGGCATCTTCACCCTGACTGCTCGCACTGCCGGTAACGTCGCCGGCCCCTCCGTCTCGCTGGCGTTCGTACTCGCCGCCGTGTCGTGCGGGCTGGCCGCGTTGTGTTATGCCGAATTCGCCTCGACGGTTCCGGTCGCCGGTAGCGCCTACACCTTTTCCTATGCCACCTTCGGTGAGTTCGTCGCCTGGATCATCGGCTGGGACCTGATCCTCGAATTCGCACTGGCATCCGCGGTGGTGGCAAAGGGATGGTCTCTGTACCTGGGGGAGGTACTCGGTTCGGTGTCGCCGACGGTGTCGGTCGGGCCGCTCGACCTCGACTGGGGTGCACTTGTCATCGTCCTGATCATCACCGCGTTGCTTGCCTCGGGCACGAAACTGTCGTCGCGGGTGTCGTTGATCATCACCGCGATCAAGGTCGCGGTCGTGATACTCGTGGTCGTGGTCGGTGCGTTCTACATCAAGGCCGAGAACTACTCGCCCTACATCCCTCCGTCGGCCGAAGGCGCGACGGCAGAAGGAATCCACCAATCCTTGTTCTCGTTCGTCACGGGTGCGGGTGGCAGCACCTTCGGTTGGTACGGACTGCTGGCAGCGGCAAGCCTGGTGTTCTTCGCCTTCATCGGATTCGACGTCGTTGCCACCACGGCCGAGGAGGCCAAGGAGCCGCAGAAGGCACTGCCCCGCGGAATCCTCGGATCTCTGGTGATCGTGACCATCCTGTACGTAGCCGTCACGCTCGTGCTGACCGGAATGGTCAAGTACACCGAACTGGCGGGCGACAGTTCCACGCTGGCCACGGCGTTCGACTTGAACGGTCTGACGTGGGCAAAGAACATCATCTCGTTCGGCGCGCTCGCCGGACTGACGACGGTGGTCATGGTGCTGATGCTCGGACAGACTCGGGTGCTGTTCGCGATGTCGCGCGACGGATTGATGCCGCGTTCTCTGGCGCACACGGGCAAGCGCGGTACGCCGGTCCGAATCACCCTCATCGTCGGATTCGTCGTGGCAATCCTGGCGGCATTCTTTCCGATCGGGACGCTGGAAGAAATGGTCAACATCGGCACGCTCTTCGCGTTCGTGCTCGTCTCGGTCGGCGTGGTGGTTCTGCGCCGGACGCGTCCCGACCTCGAACGTGGCTTCAAGGTTCCGCTGATGCCCTGGATTCCGATCCTTGCCGTCGTCGCGTGCCTGTGGTTGATGGTGAATCTCTCCGTGGAAACCTGGCTACGATTCCTGGTGTGGATGGCGCTCGGAGTGGTCATCTATTTCGTCTACAGCAGGAAGAATGCCGAAAAGACCATGCTCGAACGTGCCGAAGCGCATTCGCGCAATCCTTAGGAACGTTCACAAAGTTCGGCTGTAACGACTTTTACCGACGCAACGATCGCGATACGCTTCCCGAACAAACCTTGAGTTTTTTATGAGGGGGGTCGAGTGAATCGCGCCGGTAACGGGTCCACTGTCGTGGACGAGAGAACCGGTGGCGGCGTGTCGGGGGACGCGGTCACTGATCGAAATCGAAGGAAGACAACCGCAGCGAGTCGCCTCTCGCGGTGGAACGGGAAGCGGTCCCTGTGGTTACTGGGCCTGCTCGCACCTGCCTCGGCACTGCTGCCGTCGCAACTGGTGCTGTGGACCGGACTGCCGATCTTCTGGTGGAGCGGGGTCATGGTGTTCTTCGTGTTGATCCCGATCATCGACGTTCTTGCAGGCGAAGACGGCGACAATCCCTCGGACTCCGAGGCCGAGGACATGCAGGACGATCGCTTCTATCGCTGGTGCACCTACATGTTTCTTCCCGTGCAGTTCGTGACGCTGCTGGTCGCATGCTGGATGTGGGCTTTCGGATCTCTGTCCGGGATCGACAAGACGGGACTCGCTGTCACGATCGGACTGGTGGCGGGAACCGGGATCAACGCAGCTCACGAGTTGGGTCATCGCATCGAGGAACACGAGCGATGGCTGGCGAAGGTTGCCCTGATGCAAACGTTCTACGGGCATTTCTTCGTCGAACACAATCGGGGACATCATGTTCGAGTGGCTACCCCTGCCGACCCCGCCAGTGCTCGGCTGGGCGAAAGTGTGTGGGCGTTTCTGCCTCGGAGTGTGTTCGGCGGGCTTCGATCGGCGTGGCGTCTCGAGATGCAACGGCTCGATCGTCGGAACATCAAGCGGTGGAGCATCCGCAACAATCTGCTGCACACGTGGCTGATGAGCGCTGCCCTCTTCGGGGGTCTTGCGCTGATCTTCGGACCCGGAATTCTTCCCTGGCTTGTGCTGCAAGCGGTCGTCGGCTTCCTGCTGCTGGAAATGGTCAACTACGTGGAGCACTACGGTTTGCTTCGTGAGAAGAACGAGCGGGGCAGGTACGTCAGGTGCTCGCCGCGGCACAGTTGGAACAGTGACCGACTGTGCACCAACATATTTCTGTACCACCTACAGAGGCACAGCGATCATCACGCGAACCCCGCGAAGCGCTACCAGACGCTGCGTACGTGCGACGAAGCTCCGCAGTTGCCCGTCGGGTACGCCACCATGGTCATGATGGCGGCGCTACCTCCGCTGTGGCGGCGAGTGATGGATCGCCGAGTGCTCGCGCATTACGACGGTGACATCTCACGCGCGAATGTTCTCCCGCGGCGGCGCGAGCGCATTCTGCGTCGGTACGCGGCCTGATCGAGCGTTGGGCAATGCGACGAACCGGACACGAGGAACAGCGCTCGGCTGCCGCGCGAATGCATCGTGGCAGGTAGCTGGAACCTCACCCACGTCGACCCGATAGCCTGAAGCGGGAATTCAACGCAAGAGGAGAGGGAAGATGACGACCTCAGTAACGCCGGACTCGGCATCACAGGACAGTTCTTCGGCACTTACCGCCGACAGCCGGGGCGGAATCGACTTCAAGGTCGCAGACCTGTCGCTCGCGGAGTTCGGCCGCAAGGAAATTCGCCTCGCCGAGCACGAGATGCCCGGCCTGATCGCACTTCGTCGCGAATACGCAGAGGTTCTGCCGCTCAAGGGCGCTCGGGTGTCCGGGTCGCTCCACATGACTGTTCAGACTGCAGTCCTCATCGAAACGCTCGTTGCGCTCGGCGCCGAGGTCCGGTGGGCATCGTGCAACATCTTCTCGACCCAGGACCACGCGGCCGCTGCCGTCGTCGTCGGGCCGCACGGAACCGAGGAAGAGCCCAAGGGCGTTCCGGTGTTCGCGTGGAAGGGCGAGAGCCTCGAAGAGTACTGGTGGGCCGCCGAGCAGATGCTCACCTGGCCCGGTGCTCCCGCGAACATGATCCTCGACGACGGTGGCGACGCCACGATGCTCGTTCTGCGCGGCGCGCAGTTCGAGAAGGCAGGCGTCGTGCCACCGACCGACGATGATCACGACTCCGACGAGTACAAGGTGTTCCTCGGTTTGCTGCGTCGGTCGCTCGAAGCATCGAAAACCAAGTGGACCGAGATCTCCGAGTCGGTCAAGGGCGTCACCGAGGAGACCACCACCGGTGTGCTGCGGCTGTACCAGTTCGCTGCTGCGGGCGAGCTCGTCTTCCCGGCCATCAACGTCAACGACTCGGTCACCAAGAGCAAGTTCGACAACAAGTACGGCACCCGTCACTCGCTGATCGACGGCATCAACCGCGGCACCGATGTGCTCATCGGCGGCAAGGCCGTGCTGGTCTGTGGTTACGGCGACGTCGGCAAGGGCTGCGCCGAGGCACTCAAGGGCCAGGGCGCACGCGTCACGGTCACCGAGGCCGACCCGATCAACGCGCTCCAGGCATTGATGGACGGTTTCGACGTCCGCACCGTCGAGGAGTACATCGAGAAGGCCGACATCGTCATCACCTCGACGGGCAACCTCGGCATCATCACCTTCGATCACATGAAGCGGATGAAGCACCAGGCGATCGTCGGCAACATCGGTCACTTCGACAACGAGATCGACATGGCAGGGCTGGAGAAGGCCAAGGACGTCACGC
>NZ_JAHFVG010000062.1 GCF_023264675.1 Rhodococcus sp. (in: high G+C Gram-positive bacteria) | reverse complement strand
TCGAGGATTCTTTAGACGGTTGACTCGAAGGATCACACGATGGCCGCTCTACATCCGTGCACAACACGGATTCGTAGAGGGGCTCGGCCACCGAGTTACACCACTCTATGGGGCACTACTTACCTCTGTGCCACTATCGAAGTGCAGACCGAATCAGGTTCTGCTTTTCCGCGGTGACAACTCCCGCTACCTCCCGTGAAGCTAAGGACGAAAGGTGCCTGAAATGGCCAAGAAAATTCTCTACATCGATCTCGACAACACTCTCGTGAACTTTCAATCCGGTATCGACCGAGTGCCGGAGGCCGACCTTGCCGCCCACTTGAACGACCTCGACGAAGTGCCCGGGATCTTCGCCCTGATGGATCCCATCGAGGGCGCGCTCGACGCATATCGCACGCTGTCCGCCGTATTCGACACCTACATCCTGTCCACCGCACCGTGGAAGAACCCGAGCGCCTGGCACGACAAGGTGTTGTGGGTCCAGAAGCACCTAGAGACAGAGGCGTACAAGCGGCTGATCCTGTCCCACCACAAGAACCTCAATCGCGGTGATTTCCTCGTCGACGATCGTCCGAACAACGGGGCGAGCGAATTCGAGGGTGAGTGGATCAAGTACGGCGAAGAGCAGCACAAGACCTGGGACGACGTCACCGAGTATCTGCTCGCGCGCGCATGATCTAGGCCTGAACGACCCCGATCACGGGTGCGAATTCACACGGTGGGAGTCCGTTGCTGGTGTTGTCCAGAACGCGGCCGAAGACCACGAAAACCACTGTGCCGCGGCCGGTTGCGACGGTATTGGACAACGTCACGATGTAGTCCGCCGGGCGTTCCTGGAACATCGGTGCCCGGCCGGACTGTCCCGTGCTGACGTTCAACCACGCCACTTCGAGGTTGTCGGCTTGCGACGGCGAGGACATCGCAGTATTCATCGCGCTGAAGAACACGTTGACCGTGCCGGGCGGTATCACCGGCACGGGCAGGCTCTTGTCGACGGCGGGGCCTGCGATTGCGGCGGCGACGCCGATGGAATAGTCGTCGGGCTCGAAGCCGCTCGGCAGACAATCGGCCGCTGCTGTGTCGTAGAGGAACGGTTGTGCAGTGCCTTCGGTCAATTCGAAGGATCGCGGGAAGTAGTCGGAGCGAGGCGAGCCGTCGGTAGCTCGGCGCAGCGCAATCAGCGCAGACTCGACGGTTTTCGGGCCGATCGGCATCGCTGCCGGACGAAGGGCTTGTTCGACGGCCACCAGCGCGTCCGTCGTGGCCGGAGCGGCCTGGGCGGGGATCATGGATACGGTCACCAGGGCTGCGGATGCGGCGGCCACCACCACGGCACGCACGGATGTCTTCTGCATACCCAGAGGTTCGTTTCGAGACGGACCGCCGTTACGAAATGAACTTCTTGTCGGTACCCCTCGGTATGGTTCGACCATCATCTTCACCGCGTCGTTCGACGCACCATTTCATCAGGAGGACCTTTGACCAATCCACAGCTGTCTCTCGTTGCCGCACTTCTCGATCGTTCGGGTTCGATGAGCTCGATTGCCGACGACACCCGCGGCGGTTTCGACTCGTTCATCGCCAAGGAGCGCGAGCACGGCGGAGATTCCGTCGTGACGTTGGCGCAGTTCGACGATCGATACGAGTTGGTCTACAGCTCGCAGCCGATCGCGCAGGTACCGCCGCTCGTCCTGCAGCCCCGCGGCCTAACAGCGTTGTACGACGCTATCGGCCGGCTCATCACCGATGTCGGAGTGAGTCTTTCGGCGCTTTCGGAGGATCGGCGTCCAGGTTCGGTCACTGTGCTGGTGATGACGGATGGCCACGAGAACGCAAGCCACGAGTGGACCAATTCCGCCGTGCGGAAGCTGATCGAACAGCAGGAGCGAGACTACCAGTGGGACTTCGTGTTCCTCGGTTCGAACATCGACGCGGTCGACGTGGGGACCGATCTCGGCTTTGCCCCTGACAAGTCGATGACCTACGTGTCGACGACGGTGGGCGTCACCGCTGCGTTCGATTCGGTGGCCGGCTACCAGGACCGCAAACGCACGCGTGTCCTCGGATCGCCCCCGGCTGCAGGCTTTTCCGAAGCCGACCGTCGCCGGGCTCGCGGCGAATGAGCAACAAGGGCGTCAACGGTGCAGCGGAAGGGATCGTCGAGTTGATCTTCTTCCTCTGCATCGTTGTCGCCGTGGTGAGTTGGCTGTTCAGCTGAGACTCGGAGGTGCGGGTTCGCGCCCGCCCGCCGGCGTCAGAACAGGTTGTAGACGTACACCGGGCGTGTGCCGGCGCTCGATCCGGTTTGGGGCACGACGGACGTGATCGCATGCTTATTGCCTGCGGGGTCGATCTGGTTGCACCAACTCTGCCCGTGGAACGAGCTGCATTCGATCTTCTGGCTGGTTCCGAAGGGGCTGATGATGATGGAACGATCGCTCTGGCTGCTGTACGCGGCAGGATCGAATGCACTGACGAACTTGTCGGTGTAATCCCATGGGCCGAAGGGGTTGTCGTTCGTCGGTTGTGCCCCGGCCGTTGGAGCGAACATGATCAGTCCTGCAGCCGAAACGCCGAGTACCGCCAGAGCTTTCTTCAACATGTGCACCTCATCGGTCGATAGTCGCGAGTGTTTCCCCCAACATCGACAGGGTGGATCTTCGCGTTACCGAGATGCGCGCGCCGAGACCATCGAGCACCATTCCTTCAGCGGTTGGACCGCTTTCAGAACAACGTGGGATCCTCGGGCAGTAGGACGTCGGGGAAGCGATAGTCGCAACCCAACTCGTCGGTCGACCGCGCACCCCAGTTGTCCCGGAACCACGTGACGCAGGTGTCCGCGATGAGGCGAGCATCGCGGCTGAAGATATATCCGTCGGTGCAGTCGTCGAACTGGTCGTTGTTGTACCACTTGTCGAGTGTGACACCGGCAGTCGAATAGTCCGCCAAAAGAAGATGGCCCAGCTCCGAGCGCGAACGACGGAGTAGGAAGACCCGGTCCGCCATGACCTGGATCTGGGCGCACACGACTTCGTCGTCGTCGTCGTCTTCTTCATCGTCGCTGCGGATGTAGTCGCTTGGGCCGAGGTCGATGATCAACGCGACAGGCTGGTCGAAGAGCGACTCGACCAGCCATTCAGCCGTGTGCACCCACGGATCTATGTCGAGCCGGATTCCGGCGGGGGTGATGAAGGCAAGGGGAGTCGCGCCGGCGTCGATGGCTGCGGTCCAGCCGGCAACCGAGTCGCCCAATCCGAGAAGGTTGGTATCCGCATCGCCCGAGCGCCACAGTGTTCTGCGGGTCACCGGGGCGATGTGAGCCTCGTCCTCGTGAACGATCTCGACCGACCAGCCGCTGTAGTCACCATGGAGGTCGCCGATGACAACCGATCGATCGCCGTCGACAGTGGACGCGAAATGCCAGTCAGGGGAGTGCAGAGCTAGTGGGTGTTCCATAAGGGTGACTCCGTTCAGGCCAGTGATTCGGCGAGCTGATCGAGCTCGCGGTCCAGGCGGATCGACCCTGGCGCACTGAGAGCCAAGTCGTTGCCGAGGCGTGTACGGGTCTCGGCGAAGACAGGTACCAGTGGCGCGTATTTGGTGCGCAACTCGAGTCGCTTCGCCTCGTCTGCGAGGACGTCCAAGCTCCCCGCATTGTCGATGAAATCCGACAGCTTCACCAGGAAGACGCGGGGTTCCTGGATTACGGCGGCAACGTGATCCCGGTACGCCGCGTTCTTCGCGGTCGGCGACAAATCCCTGGGGCTCGCGGGGTTGGTCACGGCGTTCACCACGTCCGCAACCTCGCTACCGAAATGTTGGGCGATGGCCGCCAACGCCACACCACGTGACGGTTCGCAATCTCCCAGCGCTGCAACGATTCTGTCGGCCTGATCTTCGACCGTGTCGTGCAGCGCTGTCGCAGCGAGGACGATCTCGTCGGTGCAGCCGAAACGAACGAGACGCAGGACGTTTCTGAAGGGGTGCGTGATGTACGGATCTGTACCCGTTCCGTGTCGACCCGGCCGTGTCTGAGGCAAGTGCGCAAACGCAGCCAAGGCCATGGCGTCGTGCAGTGTCGTCGATCTGGTGAATTCACGGGTTTCGTAGTCGATGGCGAAGGCCAGAGCCGCGGCGTCCAGATCGATCGGATCGGCAGGGCGATAGGCGTCGGCAATTATTTTCGAAGTGTGCAGATGTATCACTGTCCTTGGTTGGGTGATGGGGTCTCGACGTTTCTGCGCGGAATGGTCAGAACGACGAACCGCAGAGCAGAGCGAAGCAGTTGCGTCGTGCTGTTCCACACCGGTTCGTCGAGACTTCCTTCGGTGGTGCAGATGTCGAGGTACCGAAGGATCGAATCGCGGTTGTTGTCGCAGATCAACGCGACATCCTCCGGCATGAGTTGTTGCTCGGTATCGGCCTGGAGATAAACGATGGTCAAGAGTTCGGGTGGTAGAGACAAGCCGTCCTCGGCCTCGTACAGGCTCGTTGCCAACGCATCGCCGTGCTCCTCGATGAACCGCAGGAACATGCCCAATCCGCGACCGAGGTGCTCTTCGATCAGCGGCGAACAGTCCACTCGCACCGACGCAATGACATGCTCTTCGCCGATCTGAAACCGGACGTCGGGCCACTGCGCGTTGTACCCCGCCGCGATCATATCGGCGGATCGAGCGCGTGGATGGAGGGTGAAGACGGAGAACACCTCGACGACGGGTTCCCTCTCGACCACCTTGAGGTAGGCGATGCGACCGTTGGCGGTGAACGGAATATCGCCGTCTTCGTCCTTGACCGGTGGCGAGCCCGTGATCGACTCGAGCGTCGCGTCGACCTCATCGATCAACCGTGCGCGGGCGCTGACAGTTCCCCAGCCGTCGAGTACCGAGTCCGCGTCGAACACCGAAGTGGGGGAGGTTCCGGTGGCGCTGGCCGCCAGGAACGACGGATGCGTGATTCCGCGGAAATCCTGAAGGAGAACTGCCACGGCTTCGGAGACGGACTGGAATGTTCCTTCGATCCGAAGTTCGTGTCTGTTGATCGTGGATGGATCGACCGCCCCGCCGGTCCATCCCGCATTCTCGAGCAAGATTTGGTCTCTATCGGACATGCCGTGAAGGAGGGCGCCTTCGATCGAGGCGTCGGCAGTGGACACACCGTCGACTTTGGTGACGTTGAGCGTCAGATCGTCGCGGCGACCCGGCTTTTCTCGGCCTGTGCAGATTGCCAGCACGTCGCCGTCGTTCATGTCGGCGAAATAGGCGCTGAGATTGCGCTCGAACCGGCTCCATGCCGTCTGCACTTCGGTGTCGAAATCAGGTTCCTCTGACACGAGGGGCCTCCTTGAGTGAAACGCGAACCGGTGACCGGTTCGAAGAAGGATTGCGGGCGGCCGAGCGAGCCTGCCCTGACGCCTTCACTGTAGCGAAGGGGTACGACAGGTTCGGCCGACTGAGCGCCTACGGCGTAAACAATTGCAGCGCATGCCTTGTCACGGCGAAGAACGTGTCATTCAGTTGAATGACACTGGCCCGGTTACCCGAATGGGTTGTACACCGAGAAGGAGCGCTGCACCGGCGGCAACCGCCGAGCCGAGAGCAAACTTCAGTATCATTCAGTGCTCCGATTTCGAGGGGATCCATCCATCCTGTCGATCGGAGGCCTGCAGGTGCGCGTTACGCACTGCTGCGATCGGCGAACTGCTTTCGGTACGTCGTCGGCGCCACTGCGAACGCCGACACGAAATTCTGGCGCAGAGTCACCACGCTCCCGAACCCGCAGGCGGCGGTGATTTCCTCCATACTCGACGTCGTGGTTTCGAGCAGGCTCCGTGCCTCGTCGAGGCGTTGGTCGAGAACCCAGCGTGCAGGCGTCGTGCCCGTGGCCAGCTGAAATTGGCGGATGAAACTGCGCCGACTCATGTGAGCGTGTACCGCCATCCGGCCGACTGTCAACGGCTCGTGAAGCCGCGAGAGTGCCCATTCGAGCACCTCGGCAATTGCCGAGTCTTCGGCAGTAGCGGGGACGGGTCGCTCGATGTACTGGGCCTGACCACCCTCTCGGTGCGGTGCCACGACAAGGCTTCGTGCGACGCGAGTAGCCGCCGCGGCGCCGAGGTGCTTTCGGACGATGTGCACACAAGCATCGATCGACGACGCCGTGCCCGCCGAGGTCATCACATCGCCGTGATCGATGTAGAGCACGGATTCGTCGGTGGCCAGTTGTGCGGTGCGCTCGCGTAGTTCGGCCATCCGGTCCCAGTGCGTGACGGCGGAACGGCCGGCAAGCAACCCGGTGTCGACGATTGCGAACGAGCCGAGGCACAAGCCGGCGATTTCGGCGCCGCGCTGGTGGGCGTCGAGCAGTTGGGTTCGTAAATCGTCTCCGAGCGGCGGCAGTGAGAGGGGCCAGGACGGCACGATGACGATGTCTGCCCAGGCGACGGTGCGCGAGTCGGCGATGTCGCCGAGCGAGTAACCCTCGGCGGTACGCACCGACGACTCGTGATCGGACCACAGACGGGTTTCCCAGTCCGACGCCAACCCCAGTCGCGCTACCTCGCCGAACACCATCAGCGGCGCCGCCAGATGAAACATGGTGATGCCGTCGAACGCGTACAGAGCGATTTTCATGCGATCTCCCTCGGTCGTCCGGACAGGCATCTCAACCCTTGGCGCAAATCCATCGAAAGTATGCATCTGTGCCACTCGTGGATGCAACAGTGGCCGGGAAAACTGAGAACTCCACCGTCGACCTCAGGAGTACACATGACAACACCGCGCCGCGCCCTCATCGTCATCGACGTTCAGCAGGAATACTTCGAGGGAAACCTGCAGATCCAGTACCCGCCGCGTGAGCAGTCGCTGGCCAACATCGTCGCCGCTCTCGATGTCGCGACCGCCCAGAACCTCCCCGTCGCCATCGTTCAGCACGAAATGCCCGAAGGCTCGCCTGCTTTCGTGAAAGGCACACCTACGTGGGAACTACATCCCGACGTCGCCTCGCGCATCCTGCCCTCGTTCGAACGCGTCGAGAAGAAATACAGCAGTGTGTTCGCCGGAACCGACGTCGCCGCCTGGTTGAAAGCCGAGAACGTCGACACCGTCACCATCGTCGGCTACATGACCAACAACTGCGATATCGCGACGGCTGCCGACGCCGAGTCCCTCGACATCTCGGCGGAGATTCTCTCCGATGCGACAGGCGCCATCGACCTCGCGAACGAGGTCGGGCACGTGTCGGCCGAGGTGCTGCACAACGCCTTGATGGTGCTGTTCCACTCGAATTTCGCAGCCGTCGCATCGACAGCCGACTGGATCGAGGCCGTGAAGTCCGGAACCGCCCTACCGTCGAGCAATCTGATCGTCTCCGCAGCCCAGGGACTTGCTACCAGTAATTCGTGACGCCGTACTCGGCTGCTTTTCGGAGGCAGTCGACTCGCGACACGGCTCCGAGCTTCGCGTAGACGTTCGTGAGGTGTCGTTTGACAGTTGCTTCGGTGATGCCCAGCTTCCGGCCGATCTGTCTGTTGGACAGACCATCGGCGACGAGGCGCACTACCTCGGTTTCCCTGGGGGACAGTGGGCTTTCAGGCCTTTCCGGGGTGCCGAACGCGACGCGCGAGGTGGAGATCAATACGGTCTCCTGGCTTCGGTTCACCGCGTGCAGGCCCGCGATCAATTGGTCGCGGGCAACCGTCTTGGCGAGAAACGCCGATGCGCCCGCCGTCAACAGTTCTTGCACCACCGCTGAGTCCTCGTGCATCGAGAGCACCACGATTCTCACCGACGGTGCGCGGGTGCGAAGTGCACCGATGACCGCATGTATTCCCGGGCCTGGCATCTCGATGTCGAGAACGGCGATGTCGGGGACCACTGCAGTGATGACGTCGATCGCGGTGGTTCCGTCCGGGCAGTCGGCGACCACGGTGAAGGCCGGATCCGTCTCGATCAGGGCGGCAAGCCCCGCACGAAACAGTGTGTGGTCGTCGGCGAGTACGACGCGGATCGGAGACACCGGGTGCGGGGTCACCGAGTCCCGCCCGTTCCAGCACGATCGAACAGCGGTATCTGCACGTCCACGGTGGTACCGCGCCCGGGAGCAGCAGTGATCGTGGCCCGGCCTCCCAGCAACTCCGTTCGTTCGCGAATCGAGGCCAGGCCGCCGACGGATTTGATCGTGATGACGGCATCGACGTCGAATCCGCAGCCGTCGTCGGTGATCACGGCCCGGAAGCGGTCTCGTTCGGTGGTGAGCGCGACGACGATGTGGCTCGGTCCGGCGTGGAGTATCGCGTTGCGAACCGCCTCGCGAAGGACGAGGTAGAGCTCCTGGATGATCTCGTCCGGTAGATCCGGCTCACCGCCGGAGGTGAGGACGTTCGTGTCGATGGTGTCGGGCGCAGCGGAGTCCAGGTAGGACGTGAGCGCGTCGCTCACACTCGTGCCGGTCACCCGAACCCACAGATCTGCCGACAGCTGACGCGTGCAGTCGACGCTGTCCGTCATTGCCTGGCGGGCAGTGGCGAGGTGGTCGTCGGCCCGCTGCGGGTCGAGGGCTTGATAGTGCTCGAAGAGCTCGAGCTGTTGCAGCGCCGCTCCCATGCCATGTGCTGCGCGATCGTGGAGATCCCGTGCGATTCGGCTGCGTTCGTCCTGCTGAGACGACAGCAATCTCGTCAGTAGGTAGTCGATGTACGGGATGGCGCCGACGGTCAATCGTCGCTGGATCTCGCGCTCGAGGGTGGTGCCCAACGACACCACGTCATCGGAACGAGGTGCTGCGCCGACGAGTACTGGAAACAGCGCTTCGAACATCAACGACGCAGCGAGCAACGACTGCGTCGGATGAATGCCGGTGCGAGCTCGAGATTCGCCGATGTGCTCGCTCGTGTCGGCGGGTGTCTCGTCCGAGAAGCTGCCGTGCAGGCAGGTCCGTCCGACGACGTGCATCACGGCCTCGGCTTGGCGCGTGAGTTGGCGGCGTACAACCGGGTCGGACAGTGCCGGGCCACCCGAGCGTTGGAGGAGATCGGAATAGGCCGCCGCCGCGCGGGTGATCAGCTGATCCCCGTCGACCATCGCGCCCACCCACTCTCGAGTTTCACCCATCCTCAGTCTGCGATAGTAGCGTCACCGGCCGCGTGAGACGGGCGTGAACGCGCGGTGAGTAAATCGGCGAAGAGTCGTAGTGCACTACGACTTCGGTCGTAGTCGGGCGTGCACCTTGGATGCACCGGTATTGGTTACGGCGTTGTGCTGACGTAGTTTTCGTTCAATGGGTACGTATGCGCGCACCGCACTGTCGGCGCTGTTGGCGGCTACCGTGTTCCTCGCAGTCGGTACGAAACCGGTTGCAGCAGAGGTCCGGTCGGAGGAGTCGCTGCAAGCGGCACTCGACGAATGGGCGTCGGAGATCGGTGCGCCCGGTATGACCGCGCAGATCGTGGACCTCGGCGGCGCCGTCGACGAGGCATCGATCGGAGTCGACGGACGCGGGGAACCCGTCGACTCCTCGACGCCGTTCGTCTGGGGTTCGGTATCCAAGCAGTTCACGGCAGCGACGGTCGTCGGACTCGAACGGGATGGCGTGATCGACCGGAACACTCCAGTGGTCGAAGTGGTTCCGGGCGCTCGGCAGATGCTCCCCGATGCTGCGGTCACCATCGACGATCTGGTCCACCACACCAGCGGACTACCGCACGACATCACGATCACCGACGACTGGACCCGTCGGGAATCCGCAACCGCCGCGGTGGCGTCGATGTCCAGGCTCGACGGCGCTTCGGCGCGTGGCACCTTTCGGTATTCCAGTGTGAACTACATGCTGTTGCAAGCGGTCGTCGAACAATCGACGGGGGAGTCGTTCGCCCAGGCTCTTCGCCGCGAGGTGTTGGAACCGGCAGACGCCGAGGCGACGATCACCGATCCCGAAGAGTTCACGCGCCTCGTTCCTCCCGGTCATGTGCCGTTCTTCGGATCGAGCAGGGCTATCGATGTGGGGGTCGACTCGGCCGGCCTCGGCTACGGGTATCTCGCGGGTTCCATCGAGGACCTCGGACGCTATGCGTCCTGGCGGCTCGCGTCGTTGCAGCAGGGTGAAACTCTGATGCCCGAAGCGTCGACGGGGCAGGGGACCGACTACGGCAACGGAATGTTCCACGAGGTCATCGGTGGTGAGGATGTGTGGTGGCATTCGGGTGCTGTGCCCGGCTACTACACCTACGTCGCGCTGATTCCCGGCCAGGACAAGGGGGTGGTGTTGGCGAGCGATCGGTACGGCGAGATCGAGGCCGAACGTATCGCGGCGGTCGGTCGGAATCTGACGACACTGGCGGTCGACGGCTCGACGACGGATCTGCCTGCATCGATGGCGTTCACCGTTCTCGGGGTCCTGCTCGCCGTCATCGCCATTCTGATCGGGCTGATCGGGTGGGTGACCTCGCGCTTGTTCTCCGGCGCGATCAAGGCTCGTTCGTTCGCCGGGGCGATGGTGCGAATTATCACTACCGCTCTGTTGTGCGCACTGGTCGTCGTGGGGTCGATCGCCGCCGTGCCCTCCATCGTGGGAGCGGACCTGTCCGCACTCGGGCTCTGGGCACCGGATATTGCGTTGACCTTCTGGATTCTGCTCGCCGCGGTCATCGCCGCGTCGGTTCTCGTTGTGACCAAGGAGGTTGTGGGGTACCGCCGCCTCGGCATACCTACTGGCCAGTAGGGGTCGTTATGAACCTCTGCCCCGCACAGTGTCGCGTCGAAAGTTTAAAGTTGAGGTTGGACGCATCCAAAAGACGACGTTGAAACTGAGGCAAAGGCGAAACATGACTGCGAAACAGCCGACCATCATCTACACATTGACCGACGAGGCGCCGATGCTTGCGACGCACGCGTTCTTGCCGGTCGTGCGTGCGTTCGCCAGTGCGGCCGACATCGACGTCACCTCGAGCGACATCTCGGTGGCAAGCCGCATCCTGTCGGAGTTCCCCGATTACCTCACCGAGGATCAGCGGGTTCCGGACAACTTGGCCGAGCTGGGTCGACTGACGCAACTGCCCGACACCAACATCATCAAGCTGCCGAACATCAGCGCATCGGTGCCGCAGCTCCGCGCTGCCATCAAGGAACTGCAGGACAAGGGCTTCGCGATCCCCGACTTTCCGGGAAACCCGAAGACCGACGAAGAAGCCGAAATCCGCGACCGCTACACCAAGTGCCTTGGTAGCGCCGTCAACCCTGTTCTCCGTGAAGGAAACTCGGATCGTCGCGCACCGAAGGCCGTCAAGGAATTCGCGCGCAAGCACCCGCACAGCATGACCGAATGGTCCATGGCGTCGCGTACCCACGTCGCGCACATGCGCGAGGGCGATTTCTACCACGGTGAGAAGTCGACGGTCGTCGACGGTGACCGCGAGATCAGGATGGAACTGATCGCTGCCGGCGGCGAGACCATCGTCCTCAAGCCGAAGGTATCGCTCACCGATGGCGATGTCATCGACAGCATGTTCATGAGCAAGAAGTCGCTGCTCGATTTCTACGAGCACGAGATGCAGGATGCCTACGAAACAGGCGTCATGTTCTCCCTGCACGTCAAAGCGACCATGATGCGGGTATCGCACCCCATCGTCTTCGGACACGCTGTACGCGTCTTCTACAAGGACGCATTCGCCAAGCACGGCGACCTGTTCGAAGAGCTGGGCGTCAACGTCAACAACGGTCTCTC
This sequence comes from Rhodococcus sp. (in: high G+C Gram-positive bacteria), assembly GCF_023264675.1. GTDB lineage: Bacteria > Actinomycetota > Actinomycetes > Mycobacteriales > Mycobacteriaceae > Rhodococcoides. The sequence goes on along the minus strand of NZ_JAHFVG010000062.1, from coordinate 17,748 downwards.
CGATCTCTACAGCAAGATCGAGACCCTGCCCGCCTCCAAGCGCGACGAGATCATCGAAGACCTCCACAAGTGCCACGAGACTCGTCCCGAGCTCGCCATGGTCGACTCGGCACGCGGCATCTCCAACTTCCATTCGCCGAGCGATGTCATCGTCGACGCGTCCATGCCCGCGATGATTCGCGCAGGCGGCAAGATGTGGGGCGCCGACGGCCGTCCCAAGGACACCAAGGCGGTCAACCCCGAGTCCACCTTCTCCCGCATCTACCAGGAGATGGTGAATTTCTGTAAGACCAACGGCGCCTTCGATCCGACGACGATGGGCACTGTCCCCAACGTCGGCCTGATGGCGCAGAAGGCCGAGGAGTACGGCTCGCACGACAAGACCTTCGAGGTTCCCAAGGCCGGCACCGTCAACATCACCGACAACGCCACCGGCGAGATCCTGCTGACGCAGGAAGTCGAAGAGGGCGACATCTGGCGTCTGTGCATCGTCAAGGATGCGCCGATCCAGGACTGGGTTGCCCTTGCTGTGCGACGCACCCGCGAGTCCGGAATGCCCGTCGTCTTCTGGCTCGATCCGTACCGGCCGCACGAGAACGAACTGATCGGCAAGGTCCGCAAGTACCTGCTCGATCACGACACCGAGGGTCTGGACATCCAGATCATGTCGCAGGTCCGCGCGATTCGCTACACGATGGAGCGTCTGGTCCGCGGACTCGACACCATCTCCGCGACCGGCAACATTCTGCGCGACTACCTCACCGACCTGTTCCCGATTCTGGAACTCGGCACCAGCGCCAAGATGCTCTCCATCGTTCCGCTCATGGCCGGCGGCGGACTGTACGAGACCGGTGCAGGCGGATCCGCTCCCAAGCACGTCAAGCAGCTCATCGAGGAAAACCACCTTCGCTGGGATTCGCTCGGCGAATTCCTCGCTCTCGCAGTGAGTCTCGAAGACCTCGGCCGCAAGACCGACGGCAAGGCAACGGTACTGGGCAAGGCGCTCGACGCCGCGACCGGCAAGTTGCTCGAGAACAGCAAGGGACCGTCGCGCTCGACCGGAGAACTCGACAACCGTGGCAGCCAGTTCTACCTCGCGCTGTACTGGGCTCAGGAGCTCGCCGACCAGACCGAGGACGCCGAGCTGGCCAAGCATTTCGCTCCGCTCGCACAGTCGTTGGCGGACAACGAGGACGCCATCGTCAAGGAGCTCAACGACGTGCAGGGTGAGCCCGTCGAGATCGGTGGTTACTACTACCCGGATCCCGAGGCCACCGCTGCCGTGATGCGTCCGAGCAAGACGTTCAACGACGCGTTGGCGGCTGCGCAGAAGTAGGTATCTGCACTATCGCTCGAAAGGCCCATTCATACGACACGATCGTATGAATGGGCCTTTCGCCGTTCGGGAGTGGGGTGGCCGGGTCAGCGGGCCGACTGCCACGCCGTCGTTTGCTGGTGCGCAATATCGACCAGTCGATCGAGACCGACGTTCATGTCGATCAGGTGCGAATCCAGTAGCGGGACGGGGTTCACCGGCTGTGGTTCGACGAATTGCAGGTGGTACTGGTTGTATCCCGCCGAATCGATGCACGATCCCACCGCTCGCCCTCTGCCGGTGATCCATGTCGACGCCGACGTCGGGAGGCTTTCCGGGAGCGCGGTGTACTGCAGCAGTAGGGAATTGAGACCGAAGGCGAAAGGTGCGCTGGGGACGGTGATCCCGACAGGTCTGTCGTCGCCGCTGAGAACCGCAGGATCGGTGCAGGCGACCTGATAAGCGGAACCGTTGGGAAGTCCCCATTGCTGCGACCAGGCGTCGAGCTCGGAATTCCCGAGCGACGAAATGGTCGGCAGGATCGTATTGGTCGAATATGCGACGACACAACCGAACTGGCCCTGCTCGGTGCACAACGGAATGTTCGCGAAGTCTCCGCCGGTGGTGCTGCCCCGGGCGGTTTCGACGTTCCCGCCCAGGAGGAATGCGCCGACGAGCCGGCTTCGGAGTGCTGCGTCCTGGTCGAACGTCTCGCGCATCAACTTGCGGAGCATGAACGTCCCTTGTGAATGCCCGATGAGAATGACGCCTCGCCCGTTGTTCTCGGTCGCCATGTAGTTGTCCCACGCTGCACGCACATCGGAATACGCCAGGTCCACCGAAATGGGCGCGGCGCCCGCGGCCACGGCAGGCAACGCGAACATCGTCGTCTGACGGTAGACCGGGGCGAATACGCGACACTTGCTGGCAAAGCGTGCTGCCTGAAAGCTGGCGATCGATTCGATCTCGGGAACCACGTGCGGGGGAGCGTTCAACGCGACGTCGTTGGTGACCGTGGGGTAGAGGTAGAAACAGTCGACGGGTTTGTCCGCCTCGGGAACTGCGCCCGGTCCCGGAGTCACTGTCCCCGAAGCCAAGTCGGCGGTATCTCCCGGTATGTCGCACGGGTCGTCGGAGATCGCGGGACTGCACAACCATGTCGTCGGCCCAGCCGGCTCGGCGATGGCTGTGCCCATTGCGGCGTACACAAGACTGCCCGCGACGACGGCGGTAATCATGGCCGCTACCGAAAAACGCTTCAGCAAGAAACTCACCCCAACCTTGTCCCCAACAGGTTCGTGACGCGTAACACTCGGTGAGAAAGTTAGCATGAGCGGTTTCGGGCCTAGCACTAGACGACCGGTCTACTGCCGTGTACGGTCGAAGACATGCCAGCGATCGAAACAACCGACACGCGAGAAGCGATCATCGCGTGCTCGCAGCGTCTGATGGCCCGAAAGGGTTACACCGCAGTCGGGTTGAGTGAGATTCTGGCAGCGGTGCACGTCCCGAAGGGGTCGTTCTACTACCACTTCGCGTCGAAGGATGCGCTCGGCGAGGCGATGCTGAAGTCCTATTTCACGGACTATCTGGCGGACTTCGACGAGATCCTGAGTCGCTCCGACCGAACCTGGTCGGAGCGAATCCTGGACTACTTCGCATCGTGGATCGAGTCGCAGAGCAGTTTCGAATGCTCGGGCAAATGCTTGGCGGTCAAATTGGGTGCCGAGGTTGCCGACCTGTCCGAGGCGATGCGGATCGCATTGAAGGATGGGGTGGCGGCGATCGTCGAAAGGATCGCTCGCGCCATCGCCGGTGGTGTCGCGGACAACTCCGTGACGCTGGTGGGCGACCCGCAGATGATCGCGGCCTCGCTGTACGACCTCTGGCTCGGCGCGAGCGTGACGGCCAAGCTGAGCCGTACGACCGAATCGATGGACAACGCTCTGCTCTTGACCCGCAATATTCTCGGTATCTGAAGCCGTGTCGCCCATGCGTGGCGCGGTCGTATCAATCGGTAGTCGACCGGTCTACTGGTCGCAACGAAAGGCAAATTCATGAAGGTTCTGATGGTCCTGACCTCACACGACACACTCGGCACCACGGGGCGCAAGACCGGCTTCTGGTTGGAAGAGCTTGCTGCGCCGTACTTCAAGTTCAAGGATGCGGGCGCCGACATCGTGCTGGCGTCGCCTCTCGGTGGCCGTCCGCCGCTCGATCCGAAGAGCAACGAACCCGACTTCCAGACCGACGACACCCACCGGTTCGAGGCAGACGAAGCCGCCATCGCGCAGCTGTCGGACACTGTGGTCCTGAGTTCGGTCGACGTCTCCGAGTTCGACGCAGTCTTCTACCCCGGCGGACACGGACCTCTGTGGGATCTCGCCGAGGACCGAACCTCGATCACTCTCATCGAAACTGCACTGCAGCAGGAGATTCCGGTGGCATTGGTCTGCCATGCGCCCGGCGTGTTGCGGCACGTCGTGAATGCGGACGGACAGCCGCTGGTGCAAGGACGCAAGGTCACGGGCTTCACCAATGGTGAAGAGGAGGGCGTCGGCCTGACCGATGTGGTGCCGTTCCTCGTCGAGGACGAGCTGATCAAACTCGGCGGCAACTACAGCAAGGGTGCCGACTGGGGCTCCTACGTCGTGAGCGACGGCCTCCTGATCACCGGCCAGAACCCGAACTCGTCGGCGGCGACGGCGGCCGAACTCATCGAACTGGTCGGCGCGCGGTCGGCATCGAACTGACCTAATGCTCGGGCGGTCCTTCATGCGATCCGATCGTGTGAAAGGACCGCTCAGGCGGTGGTGGTCAACGGGTTGTTGTCGCGTTCGTCAATTGATTTGATGGACAACGTGACTGACCGCGCTCGACCGCTTCGCTAAGATCGAAGGGTGACTGTTCGTCCGATTACGCTCAACACATTGGGTGCCTGGGTGATCAAATGCAATCCGCATATCACCGATATCGAGCCTATGGTCGCCGCTGGGCGGGCAGACGAGTGGTGGTGCGTGGCGGACAATTATCGGAGCCGTTTGATGGCTCCCGCCCAGCCGGTTCTGTTCTGGGTCAGCTCGCACCGACAGCGCGGGCTGTGGGGTGCGGGTCGTCTGACCGGTACCGCGGTACCCGGCCCACGATGGAAAGTGCCGACAGCCATCACCCTTTTCGACGAGCCAATTCTCGCATCCCGGTTTTCGGCGATCGCAGAACTTCAAGCCCTCGAGGTCTTTCGCTCGCCGCAACAGTCGAACCCGTCCTGGATCGACCGTCGTGCGTGGTCGGTAGTTCGCGAGCTCATGTCAGATTAGGCGGACTCGATCGCCCGGGTCGGGGTAGGCAGCGCGACGGGGAACAGCTGATGGCTGCCTTTCATTCCCTTGAGTTCTACCTCGCGCGGGGCGCCGAGTTCGATGTCTTCGGCGTTACCGATCTCTTGGCGGACCGTCTCGCTGATGAGAATCTCGCCGCCGTCCGCCTGCCCCGCAACCCGTGCGGCCATCGCAACGTTGAGGCCGAAGATGTCGTCGCCGCGTCGCACCGAGCTACCGACATGCACTCCCATGCGCACTCGGATCTGGTCCCACCGGTCAGGGTTCTCGATCAGCGCCTCCTGCACGCGCATCCCGCAGCGCACAGCCTGAGCTGGGTCGGAGAAGGCGATCATGAAGCCGTCACCTTGATTTTTGACGACGTGGCCGCCATGCTCCTCGACCTTCTTGGAGATCAGCCGGTTGTGCTTCTCGAGCAGTTTCATCCACCCTCGATCGCCCAACTCCTGATTACGTGCCGTTGATCCCTCGATATCCGAGAACATGACCACGATGTCGCCGTTGGCGGTCATTCTGGCCAAGTCGGGGCGTTCGACTCGTGCCCAGCCTGCGAGGTCTTCGACGGAGTTCCGCACGGTCGCACCGAAACCCTTGTTGATCAGCGAATCCGCTGTATGGAACGTTCTCTTGATGGCGAGCGGGACCAGTCCGCGTCGACGGCGACGAGGTGCGTCGCTGAGCGCGCGTTCCAAAGACGCCCGAGTCGACTTCAGCTTCCTGCTCGACACGATGAGGAGTACACCGAGAGCGACGATGACGGCGAGCTCGAGGCTGGCTGCAACTATCCACAGGATCACAGCGCTCATCATTGTCTTAGTGTGACCGCCGGTGTCAATCACCCCAGTATGTGGACACGAGGTGTGGGCTACTGGTTGAAGACTGCTGCAGCACCGAGCTGCGGCGCTGCAGGTAGCGGCCCATTGGCCGGGGAGGCTCGAAGCGAGTCGATCATCAGCGCGGCGAACCGTCGGGCCGCGCGCACTCTTTCCTGAGGCGACGCCGCGGAAAGTCCACGATTGGCCATCAAGATCAGAACAAGATCGTCGACGACGAAGTCCTGTCGCAACTCGCCCTGCTCCTGGGCTCGACGGGCAAGCAGTGAGAAGGATCGAAGAGCCTCTCGGCGATGGGCGACGAGGTCGATCGTCCCTGGGTACTCGGCGATGAACGCTTCGGTGAAGCCTTGGTTCTGGGCGTTGAGTTCGCTGAGCTGCTCGATCACACTGCGGAAGCCGCGCCACGCATCCGGGTCGGCATAGCCGTCGCGAACGATGTTGCGGCACATGTGGAATTCGTCCATGAATGCTTCGACGACCAGGTCCTTCTTCGTCGGGAAGCGGCGGTAGAGGGTCGCTGGGCCGACGTCGGCGCGTCGAGCGATCTCTCGCATCGACACGTCCAGACCTTCCGCGGCGAAAACCTCCCGCGCGACCTCGAGGATGCGGTCACGGTTTTCCTTGGCGTCGGTGCGCAGCATCTGAGGCAAAGCGTCGGTCATGGCTCTCAGTTTAAGGAAACGGACGGGGGTGTCCACTACCGTTTCGGCCACAGCAACGAATCGAGGAGAACGCCAATGAAAGCAGTGTTGATTCAGACCTTCGGAAGTCCCGACGGAATGACGCTCGTCGATCTTCCGATACCGGTTCCGCAGCCAGGTCAGGTTCTCGTTCGGACCGAGGCGATCGGTGTCGGCGGCGTCGACGCCGTCATCCGGCGCGGGACTCTCGGTAGCTTTGGATTCGAACCGGGTCACCTCTTGGGAAGCGAGGTGGCCGGTGTCGTGACCCAGGTGGGTGACGGGGTCGATTCGAGTTGGATCGGCCGGCGAGTCTGGGCGTTCACCGGAGTCGGCGGGTACGCCGAGCACGCCGTTGCTGCGGTCGGCGACATTGTTGCTCTGCCGGAGGGGCTTTCCGGTGCCGACGCGGTCGCGCTCGGGAGTGCCGCACCGGTAGCGCATTTCGGGTTGCGGCACGCGCAGTTCCAGGCAGGGGAGTCGGTGCTGGTACGCGGCGCCGGCGGAAGCATCGGTATTGCCGCGGTCGAGATCGCTGCACGACGCGGTGCCGGCTCGGTGACGGTCACGACGTCGTCGGTCAGTCGTGGTGAGCGACTCCGCGAGTTCGGTGCCACCCATGTTCTCGGCCGCGACGGCGAGGGCGACGGTCCGGAGACGTTCGACGTGATCATCGACATCATCGCCGGTGAGGCCTTGCCTACATTCGTTGAACGTCTGGCACCCAACGGCAGACTCGTTCTTGTCGGCGTCGTCGGGGGCAATCCACCGGCCGATTTCGGCATGAGCCTGATGCGAGGGTTCCAGCGATAGCTGTCGGTGAGCACGTTCAGTATGAATACCGTTCCGGCAGTGGAGCGCGACCGTTTTCGGGCCGAATTGTTCGACGCCGCGGTGAGGGAAGAGATCCATGCCGTCGTGGACGATGTACTTCCGCTCGAGCAGGCAGCGGAAGCTCACCAGCGGATGGATGACGGCACAGTGTTCGGCAGGATCGTGCTGACGCCCTAGCCGGGTTCAAAACAAGGTGGGCTGAGCGTGGCTGCCGAAGCGTGCCTCGTTCTTCCTGGCGCTCCAGCGTTGAACGAGCCACATTTCGATGAGCTCGGGGCTGGTGCCGATGTCGGTGGCCCAGTTGGCGAGCAGTTCGACGTAGCGGTCGTAGCGTCGGCGCGTGAATCCTGTGACGGCGGGATCTTCCAGCCAGCCCTCGTGGATGAGTGTCGACACGCCGTACTGGTCGATCAACTGCGCGCGGCCACCCTCCACGGATGCCTTTGCGGCCCACAAGAACGTGGCCATCAGGGACATCCCGACGCCCGGGGTGTCGGGCCAACCCGACCACGATCCGTTCGGGAGCTCGGGCACTTCGCGGTAGCGGAGGCATCGCTGAAGCACTGTCATCGTCTTCGCGACGGGATTTTCGTCGGGCCCGCTCACGTGCGGGTTGTTGATGTCAGGGAATCGACGCATGGCTTTGCGGTTCTTGTGGCTTCCCTGCCAGGCGGCGCAGAGGAAGAGCAAGCCAAGTGAAGGGTGCTCGGCGTCGACCAAATCGGTGTCGATACGGAGGTCGTTGCGCTGCACGATCGCGAAACCATCGGAGACGACCTGCCCGTCGAGATTGCGTCCGCGCAGTCGAATGTCGTGGTTCGCGCGGTCGAGGTGCCTATTCCACCAATCCAGATCCACCTCGACGCCGTCGTCGAGGACATTGAGGTCGTAGGAGCGCAGCTGGCACCACTGCACACAGGCCGCGGGCGGCGCGAATCCCTCGTCGAGTCGTGACATGCGCCCATCTTGGCATCGGGTACCGACACGCCCAGCGCCTTGATCGCTAGGACCGGCTATAGCTGAACGGGCCGCGATGCCCGAACCACATGGTGGACGAGCAGATCTGTTCCTTGACGGAGACCCGTGGGAAGGCGAGTGGATGATGGCTGCGGAAGGTGACTTCTCTCGGTGGGAGCTCTCGGACAGTTGGACATCAATCCACAAGGTCCTTGCAGCGGGTCTGCCGCCGTCTTGCATATCGCTTCGGCGAAGGCGAACAGACTGGGCGCTTGTGCAGAAGTCTCCGGTATGGTTCGGTCGGCCGCATGCGCGGTTGGTCGAATCCTCGGGGGTGGGTGTGACGGAAGTTCGTCTGCAGGTTGGTGAACTGTACTGGGCTGCGGCTCAGTTGGAGTCGATTCACTCGGCGAGTGTTGAGTTTTTCAGTTCCACTCATTCGTCGATCGAGGAATCCAGTTTCAGTGGTGCAATCGGTAAGTCGCGCGTGGCATCATCCGCGCTTTTCGACCGCTGGCGCACTCGGGCGAATGGGTTGATGGATCGGGTTGGAAGGACTTCGGTCGGACTCGTTGCGTCTGCGCTTAGCTACGAGCAGCAGGACGAAGCTTCCGCTGGCGCACTGGAGGGCAGTAGCGAACCGTTACTGGAGCTATAGCCAACGGATGTTGACACTCGCAGACATTGACGCCTGGATGCTGGGCGATCTCGAGTCTATGACCGCCGCCTGTCGGAAGATCGCTGACCAGTGCGACGCCGAAGCGATAGAGCTCGAGGGTTTGTCTGTCGCACTCACCTGGGAAGGCGAGGCCGGATCAGCAGCACGAGATGCAATCGATAGATCGAGTCGTGACTACGCCGATCACAGTGCGGATGCCCGCCTTGCTGAGCGTGGGTTCGACGCCGCGTTCGCTGGTTTGCAGCAGGTGAAGGCCGAACTTGACGCGGTTCGTGAAGATGCATCTTCGGGCTCGTTCGTGATCGATTCGCTCTCGGCGCAGGTCCGAGATCTGAATCCGCCGAACATGGCGGGATGGGCGCAGGAGGATCGAGCCCGGTACTACGACTCTGCTGACGCACTACAGGGTCGGGTGAATAATGTTCTGGCACAAGCTGACCGCGTCGACAACGACCTCGCTGCCCTTATCGACGGTCTTTCGAACGATGCGCCGGGATTGACTGGCGACGACAACAGAGACGGCACCGTGATCGATCGTCACCAGTCTCAGATCGATGCGTTCCGCAACTTATATCAACGGTCGCCGTCGAGCGTCAACGATTGGCGAATGGCTGAGGCTCTCGACCCCGGTACCTATCGCACTGGCGCTGGTGGTGCCGAGGCGAACGTTGTTGCCGGGACTATCGATCCGCGGGAAGGCTTTGGTGTCGTCCGGACCAACCTGTACATCCCAGGGACCGAGGCTCAGAACGTATCCTTCAACCCTGCTGATGTCGTCGACGGCCGTGCTTTTCCGAATAATATGGGCGACAACCGAGGTCCCGATCCATACGCAGCGGCGGATCAGTCGAGAGTATCGATCTACGTCGACTACGAGAATGGTGTCGTTGTGGCGCGCCAGAACCCCACGGTTGTTACCAGCGGGCCGAACCCGGCCGCGGCCGACGAACCACAGGTCCGCGTAGCGCAAGCTCCGGACGGCTCAGTCCGAGTCAATTACTTCGCCACCGACGCCTATCAGCCCGGTGCTGGAAAGCTTGTCGGCGTCGGTGTCGAAGGCGACTTCACGATGACGCCGAACGCGTCGGGGAACACAGTGTCCGTTGGAGGGGCCATCGGAACATTTCCTTCGACTGAAATCTACCAATACCACAACGACGGTAATGTTTCACAGCTCTTGAACTACGAAGCCACCGGGTCGGAGTGGGGACCCCTCACGCAATTGGTCAAGGGTGGAGGGTACGAGATCGGTGCCGATGTTACCCAGGTCGGAGCCGAACCGAAAGCATCGCCGCAGATGGGGTATCCGGGCACTCAGCAAAGTACGGCGCCGGAGGTTGGAACGGTCTTGGGATCACCGACCAACCCGCCCCGAGTCGAGATTGTGCAGGCTGGCGAATGAAAGAATCAACACACCCGGGTTTCTGGAGAATGTGGTGGTCGTCGCTGCTTTGGGCAGTCCCGATCTCATTCTTGCTGTGCATCATCGGGGTTGCGCTCACGTTTGCCGTTGGGCTTGCAACGGATGGTTATGAGCACTCGGTTGGCGACTACCTCATCGGCGCCCTGGCCTCTGCTCTCGTATGGGGAACCCTGGCCTTCATCGGGACGTGCTACGTCTTGATCCCAGTAGTCGCTACCGCGATCGCCCTCGTGCGCTACATCCGGATGCGGCTCACCTGAATCCGCAGTCCTACGTAATGTCTTTCCTGACAGCTCACCACTTGACGGGACAGCTGTAACAGACCTGCTGGTTCGGCGATCTATGTCGAGTCAGATCCGCTGCACAATGCGCGGACATCAGGAAGGCATCTTCAATGATCACGCTCGGCCGCACCACAACTTCAGCTCGTATCACCACCGTTCGACCCATCGCGGGAACGGCACTGGCTTTTGCGCTCCTGTGCACGGTGTCTGCGTGCGGATCGAGCGATGAGCCGACTGCGACATCCTCGTCGTCCAGCAGTGTTGCCACCGAGGAGTCGACCACCTCGGCACCGGCCGCGACGACCACAACGGCACCGCCGGCAGCCGCGGTCCCACCCGTTGAGCCGCCCGCTGTTGTCGCTCCCGAACCCGTTGCGGCGCCAGTCCTCATGCCGCCGGTGGTGTGCATGAACCTGCAGGCCGCACAGAATCTGATCCAGGACGCGGGTGTCTTCTTCTCTCGCAGTGAGGATGCGACGGGTGCCAGTCGGATGCAGGTCAACGATTCGAACTGGATCGTCGTCGGCCAGGCGCCTGGTGTCGGCGTGCCCATCGGTGAAGGGGACGCCGTGCTGTCCGTCGTGAAGGTCGACGAGCCGAACAACTGCTGATCCGCCGTGCCGTTCGCTTGTACTGCAAGCGAACTGTCGGTGCCGTATGAAACTGTGGAGTCTGGTTGGGGAACCGAGCTGAGCTAGCTGATCGATAGGGGAGTGTTGGTGACCGGAACCGACGAGGCTGTGGACCGTCCGCTGATGGAGGTCGTGTTCGACGCCATCGACGCAGACAACGACCTGGCCGACGACGCGAAGTATCTGGTCCTGGCCGCGCTGGAAGGCACGAACGAACTCAACGACCAGCTCGACGGCGTCACGCTCCTGCAGGCGCGTCGTGCTGCACACGTTGGGATCGCCGAGTCACCACCATGCCTACGAATTGGCGCCGACGGTTTCGGAGGTGCGCCATCTGTGCCAGATGGTGGCCTTGCTGCTCGAAAGCGATTCGACTGCTTGAGAACACCTTTCAGTGAACCGCACTTCGCGATGCTGAGTGTGATCAGGGCGCGAATACGTACACGGGCCGGGCCATGTAGGTAGACGACCCCGGAGCCAGAAAGAGCTTGTTCAGTGGGATCTGGTTTCCCCAGAGATCCGTTTGACTGCATCCGGTCTGCCCGTGAAACGACGCGCAGGTGATGGGCTGACTCGTTCCATAGGGGCTCACAATCAGCCAGGCGTCAATTCTCGAGCCGTAGGCGGCGAGATCGAAAACGTTGACGAAATTCGAGGTGCTGTCCTGGGGTTCGAGTAGATAGCCGTTCGGTTCGGCAGTTGCGACCTGGGCTGTTGCTGCAATGACACCCATGACGAGGGCAAGAGTGATGACGATTCGTTTCAGCATCGTTGCTCCAAATCTAGAGGACATAAGCCTGGTGACCGCGATATCGTGACGCGATGACCGGGCGTTACACCGCGTAGCGGTCACATACCTCAGGCGGTCGACTTCGGGTCGCGATCCTGTCGGAGCGACGAATGCGTTAGGGACGGCACCGGTTCCGCGGCGCGTCAATCGATGTGCGCAGTGACGCCTGCGTAGCCTGCACCGAGAACTGCGACCTGAAGTCCGCTGCCGCGATCCGTGATCCCCGTCAACGGTCTGAGCTCACTACAGCCTGCTGACGGCACACGGCGATGGAACCGATCTGCCGTGAGTGGCGTCCAAGGTAGTAGGACGTCATTGGCCTGGTGACGGCAGTTGGGAGCAGGATGTTGGGTTCGCGACGTTTCGCGTCATAGGAATGGGCGAAAGTTGACGAGTGTGACACACTACCGGCCGGGTGGAGTCGAAAGGTATCTCTTGGGGGGGTATCGGTTGGGGGACATGCTGAAAGCTGATGTCGGTGCGATCAGGACGTTGGGTGCGCAGCTGACTTCGAAAGCCAGCGAGATTGCCGATATCACTAGGCCAGTAAAGGCAAGTGTCGCAGCGGTAGTGATGCCGGCAGCGATGATCAGCACTGGCTGATCTGATCATCAGGGCCTACGCGAAGACAGCCGAAGATGTCCAAAGCCGCTCTGCCGCAATAATGACGGAACTCCGCGACGACCCGACTGTCGCGCGCATTGCCGATGCGACCATCGAAATCGGGCCGGCGACGGAAGTCGATGGCGAGCAGGTTTACCGCCAACGCACACCGGAATTGTTCGCCGAGGGACAGAATCAACCCGATTGGGCTCGCGTCGACCGCGGTATTGACAGACCCGAACACGAAGTCGACGGGTACTTTCACCGCAGATCGTGGATGGAATAGCCTGCGCTCGATATGGCGACATAACTGATAGAGCGGCTCGTTTGCAGTGGTGCAATCACCTTGGACCAGCTGGAGCAGAACGGTCCGCGTCGGCCGAACGTCATTGGTCGGCGCTACCCCGACCGCCCTGCCTCACAGTCCAGGTAAATTCCGTCGGACCCGAAGCGCAACACCGGACGATTCGATCGCCGAATTTGATGCTTTGTCCGTGACGAGTAACAATATCCGTGCTCTTGACGTCTAGCAGGCTGTCGGTAATCAAAGGTTCGCTTCGAGCATGAGCCTGGGACTGTCGATGAACTCGAGAAATGCGATGGACATCTCATTTCCACGCGGTACCGTCGAGAAAATCCACCCGAAGCTAAATCTCGGTGAGCGCGCTGAACCCGATCCAGTAGAAGATCGCTGCAACAAAAAGACTCGCACAGACGAGGCAGGCCAGGTACCCGTCCGATGGCTCAAGTTCCTCTTTGAACTTGAAGCCTTCGCTCCACCGGAACGCCGTACGCGGTTTGAACGCGAGTATCGATGAGCCGATCGCTACAACAAACGAGAAAATCACTAGCCCTGTCATTGCGCCCCCCCAAGGCTCGACTTCTGAGTGCTCATCACTTTAACCGAGGGATAATCTGGATTCACTGTGTGGATGAAATTCGTCGACTTCAAGAGCTGTGACTGAGATCAACGGCAGCACCGGTTTGTGTATTGTCACGGTCAATGCCGTCGCAGACGGGCTGCTCACCGGTCTCGAGATCGCAACGGAGACAGGTGCGCGCGGGCCCCAGCACTGGCTGAGTAAAATTGCAGTCTTACGTGCAACCGGAACGGTGTTAAAAGCCGTTCCGCCGCGACAACCCGAACGTCGCCCATATTGCCGACGCGAACATCGAATTCGGGCCGTCGATGGAAGTGGATCGCGAGCAGCCCTACAACCCACGCACACCGGAATTGTTCGCCGAGGGACAGAATCAACCCGACAGGGCTCGCGTCGACCGCAATATCGACACACCCGAACACGAAGGTGACGGGTACTTTCACCGCAGATCGTGGTTGGAGCAGTCCTCACGGACGGTGGGTTCAAGCGATCTTGTCCTATTTTGTGGTGTCCTGGGCATCTCTGCGTGAGAGAGTCGAATCATGAGTGACGCGCAGTCGGACAAGCCCGTCGAGATGTTCGACGCCCTGTTCTCCGAGGCATCGGCGGCGCTCGCGCTTTACGGGACGCTGCGGGCGCGGATCAAGTCCGAGGTTGAGGCCATCCTCGACGCTCAGACCGACGCTCTTCTGCGGAAGGCGTCGGCGACCGACCTCAAGCAGGCGCTGCCGAAGGTACACGTCTGGGAAGCCTCGCACAGTCTCGGCTGCGCACGATCGCCGATCTTGCGTATGCGTCGGTGACCGAAATTGGTGCCGTCCCGGGCATCGGACCGCAGTCGGCGCAGGCGATCCACGACGAGGCCGTCGCGCATCGCCGACGCGTCCGTTCGGGCGAACGTTTACGGTTGAATCCACAGCAGAAGGGCAGTCGCGAGACCCAACTGCTGACGACGTTGACGGCGATCGATCGAGTTCAACGCGAGATCGGCACGCTCTCCAGCGAGATCGATTCGTCGAAGTTGCTGGTCGACCCGTGGCGCGAGGCGGCGCAGCGGTCGAACGGATGGCTCAAGCGGATGTTCACGAGCAAGGCATCGAAGCAAGAGCGCGATCGTGCGATCTACCAGCTGAACGTCATCGCGAAAACCGAACCGATCATCGCGCTGAGAGCACACGTCGCTCGCGTCGTTGCCGCTGGTAAAGCGCAGGGCAGCCCGTGGACGGACTACGAGCGGAACGCTGCGACGTTCAACGCACTGCTCAGTCAGTTCACGACAGTAGCTGCCGAGGAAGTCGACGCGTCGCACGGCTTCATCGGCGAGAAGCTGACGAGTGAAACTCAGCGAGTGGTCCTGGATCGCACCCACATGCGCTCCTATCTCCGTGCCTACCAGGCCTTCGGCGCGCAATACATTCTTCACCGCCGCAAAGTGATTCTGGGTGACGAGATGGGTCTCGGCAAGACGATTCAAGCGTTGGCTGTCGCTGCTCATCTCGCATCGTCGGGCGACAAGCACGTTCTCGTCATTTGTCCGGCCAGCGTGTTGATCAACTGGTCCAACGAGACTCGCAAACATACGACTCTCAGGCCGCACGAGCTTCACGGTCCGTCGCGGGGCTCTGCGGCGACCGAATGGGCGCGCCAGGGCGGTGTCGCGATCACAACGTTCAATACGTTGTCGCGCTTGAAGATCGCCGTCACGCCGGGATTCGTGATCGTAGACGAAGCGCACTACGTGAAGAATCAAGCTGCTCAGCGCTCGGTGGTTTCTCGTCGCTGGATCGACAGCGCGAGTCGTGCAGTGCTGTTGACCGGTACGCCGATGGAGAATCGTGTCGACGAGTTCCGGACTCTCGTAGGGTATGTCCAACCGGATACGGCGCGAGGGATTCATGTGCGCGATGGGTTGGGCGGTGCGACGTCGTTCCGGAAAGCTGTTGCGCCGGCATATCTGCGACGAAATCAGGTTGATGTGTTGAAGGAGCTGCCGGACCTGATCGAGGTGGAGGATTGTGTTCAGCCGCACGCGGAAGACACTGCGAGGTATCGCGACGCGGTTCTGACCGGAAACTTCATGGCCATGCGTCAAGCCGCGTACCCGGCCGGAGGAAAGGCGAAATCGGCCAAACTTGATCGCCTGCTCGAGATCGTCGAGGAAGCCGAGGACAACGATGCGAAAGTCATCGTGTTCTCGTTCTTCCGTTCCGTTCTCGACACCGTGCGCAGTGAGGTGCCGGGTGCCGTGTTCGGGCCGCTGACCGGCGCGACTCCGTCCATCCAGCGTCAGAAGATGGTCGACGAGTTCACCGCCCACCGAGGGCGCGCTGTGCTGGTCAGTCAGATCGAAGCCGGGGGAGTGGGACTCAATATCCAGGCTGCCTCCGTTGTGATACTGACTGAACCGCAATGGAAGCCGACTACCGAGGTACAGGCAATCGCGCGGGCACATCGGATGGGTCAGGTGCGGACTGTTCAGGTGCACCGGTTGCTCGCCAAGGACACCGTCGATGAACACATGCGCCGGGTGCTGGCGAAGAAGTCGGAACTGTTCGACGAGTATGCGCGTAAGAGTCAGGCCAAGGACACCGACCGGGCGTCGATCGGCGACGGCTGGGACCAGGGTGTCGGGCCGATGGAAAGCAACATCGTGGATCTGGAGAAAAGGCGCTTGGGGATAGGCAGTTGACAGATTCGCTGGCGCGACGATTTCGAACAGCTCTTGATGGATTGCAGCGCCGCGCTGATCGGTGACACGTGCCAAGGAATCCGTTTGGGTGAACTACGATGGCCCCGCCGGACTATGGCTCCCTGCAGTTGAATTGGTCTGCCTCGGGACGCTCAGCCGGGCCAGATCACCCAGGGTCTGAATTTTGGAAGCGTGGTGGTGGATAGTGACTGGCAGATCGGTATCGCCCTGGCTCGTGCGGTACAAGTACCTGATCGAGTCTTTCGTCTCGGGCGTCGTCGAAGCGGAGCAGTTCGAGTCAGAGTTTTTGAAGCTGTTCAAGAACGACACGGACCAGGTGCCGGGAGTCGAGTTCGATGTCCTCGATGGGCTGTTCGTCAGCATTGATGAGTATGTGGCTGACGGGGACCTACGGGCGCGTGCTGGAGGAATCGACGACGAACGATTGAAGACGCAAGCATATAAGGCATACAGGTTGCTATTCGACGCGTAGAGACTGCTGGCACGGATGCAGAGGCTCGAGGGATAGCGAGGTCGGAGCGTGTGACCTGCATCAAGGTGGACCGTCTGCGGGAGTTCGAACTTTGTGCAAGTGTGGAGCCAGGTTGGGGATACGAACATGGCGATGCCAAGGGGAGTGCCGGTGACCGATTCGATTAATTTCAGCAGGAGTTTCTTCGTCCTTTGGGATGGAAGTGCCGAGGGACTGGATTCCGCCGAACGCCAAGCGTTGGTCGATGCGACTGCAGCCGGTAGATTCTATGAATCTGGGGCCGCTGCTCGACTATCGACCGCATATCGACACGGAGCCGGCAATATCGGTGCTTCTGCCGGAACGGCCGGTCGACAATCTGATTGCTCTCCTGCGAGAGAACGGCGTCGGGTGCGTGTATGAAGGACCGACGAAATTCGAAGTCGCCATAGAACCTGAGTTAGCGGCGTGATCAACCTTGAATAGTCTGGGGGATGTGCCGGATCGGCCCGAAACTCGACAGGTTGCCGTACACAGACTGGCCAGAAGCCAGATCCTGAAACTTCCAAACTCCGCTGAAGAACTCCGCCAGGTGAAGGGGGTGCGGATCATCGCCTTTGAATTCGGTGCCGGGCAATTCGACTCGATAGGTTCGTCCCGCGTGATCGAACTCGATCACCAATTGCTGCTTTGGTGCTCTTTGCTTGTTGCCGAACGCCATTGACGGATCCTTACGTTTTAGAGGTTGGGACTAACACTGGCAGGCGGCAAACTGGCAGGCAATCGTCTGATCGAACTAACGGCGCCAGTGCAACATCCCATCAGGTGATCAACCGGCTACAAATCCGCCAATCGGCGACATAGTCCTAGCGGTTCGAGCAATGGTCTTCATCCGTGTCAACGCTCGCCGGCGGGGAGGTTCGCTCCCCGTCATGAATCGTTCAAGTGGAAGGACTCGTCGCCGGTGACGACGAGGTCCGTTGAACCCGCAGCAGAAATGCCGTGGCGTTCACGATGATGTCGTCGGCCGGATCTCCGTGCGTGTCTCGACGGCGTCGACTGGTCGAGTGATTCACGGCCTGGCGAGGTGGTTGTAACAGACCTGCTGGTTTGGCGATCTATGTCGAGTCAGATCCGCTGCACAATGCGCGGACATCAGGAAGGCATCTTCAATGATCACGCTCGGCCGCACCACCACTTCAGCACGTGTCAATACCGGTCAAGCCCCAAGTAGTGGTGTAACTCGTTTTTGATCCTTCGTTGGTGGTTAGGCGGGTAGTTGCATCAGTTCATCGGTGCTCACCTCCGTCGGCGAGCTGGTGTCGGTGTCGGCGG
>NZ_JAHFVG010000095.1 GCF_023264675.1 Rhodococcus sp. (in: high G+C Gram-positive bacteria) | reverse complement strand
GACCGCCGACACCGACACCAGCTCGCCGACGGAGGTGAGCACCGATGAACTGATGCAACTACCCGCCTAACCACCAACGAAGGATCAAAAACGAGTTACACCACTACTTGGGGCTTGACCGGCGTGATGGGGAATCATTCGAAGTGCAGCGCTGACCGGGGGTGGAGCTCCGATGGCGCTGGCCGGGGTGCCGGGCAAGGTAATGGCTTCGTAGAGTGTTGGGGCAGTCATATCGCATCTCCTGAACTGAGTACTGGTTGCGTTGCGTTCGGCGGCCGACCGCCCGACGCGACGCCCACGACACGCGGGCGCCGCATCGCATGATCAGCGGTTCACAGGTAAATCAGCTCCACAGGATCAAGTCACCGGACTTGGTCAAACCGATGAAGGTCGACCAGGTGACTCGCCGGCCAGCGCCGATCACGGGGTCGACCGAATGGATCTGCGTCGTACGAAACAAGACCGCACTGCCGACGGTGGGAAGAACCCCGTTGAACGTGCGCCCGGCGACGGCCGAGGAGTCGAAGCCGTAGCCCCGCATCGTGGCCCAGTCATCGTCGGTCGCGGTCTTGTCGTACACCCTCAAGCCGCCGCCCTCGGCGGGAACCTGTAGGTAGAACAGCAAGCTGGCCTGTGCGACCACATTGCCGATGGCGAGCTCGGGCGTCTCCGTCACGGCGTCGTCGACGTGGGGTAGAGCACCCCCCTCGATATCGCGGATGACCCCGGCGAAGTATGGACGAGACGGCCGGGTGTCGCCATCCGGCTCCACGGCGATGCGGACCTCACCGCCCCAGGCGCGCCGCAACGCGCGCAAGGCAATCGACTGTGGATTGGCAACACCTGCCTGCGCGAAGGAACGTGAACCTCGCTCGGCGTCGTCACGAGCGGAGGCAAAGTACTCGGTGAAGTTTTGACCCCCGGCATAGTCGAAGACCGTAGGGCCGTACTTGAGGATTGGAGCGTAATCCTCGGAGCCCGCGGTCTTCTCATAAGCGTCGAAACTCAACGAACTCGTTGCTGCAACTGCCGCATCGCAGTACCCGCTAGGAAGGGCTTTCGGCAGGAAGTGCAGAGCGTTGGTCGAACGGCCAAGCATCAGCTCCCGCAGGATTGCCTCATCCAAAACGAAAGCCGGGAAGCGCTCGCTTGGCGGCATCACGCGGGTGGACGACCTCGTGTCGGGTAGAGCGTTGTTGGTTAAAGAAATAGACATCGTGCGTTCCTTCCAGTAGGCGACATTACGGTTGTCGGCACCTGAGGCATTAAGGTTCAATTACCGTCTCGGCGGGGCTTGACGTCAGTGGGCCGCGCACGGTTCGTCTGACCGTTGACTGCTCTCCTGAACCTGACTCGCGTACCCTTGCGCTAATTTGGGCGGGACGAGAGGGCGGATTGTGGCGACTGGGCCAGCACTGTTCATTGGAATTGGAACGGACCGCTACGATGACGATGAGCTCGCGGATCTTACGCGATCCGTTGCCGAAGTAAGTAGGGTCGCATCTCTGGTGGGCGATCACTTCGAAAAACAAGTCCTTGCCGACGCACGAGAGGTCGACGTCCGCGGCGCGCTAGCAGCCTCCAAGGGAAAGTACTCCGCCGACGGAGGCACCGTCTTTGTGATGTGGTCCGGGCATGGCATCCCAGACGGTTCAGGCGTGCGACTACTGGTCGGTGACAGCAGCAACGACATCGCTTCAGGCTTTGATCCCGTGTCCGTAGCGTCGAGTTGTGTGCTGACGGGCGCTCATCAGATCCTTTGCGTCCTCGATACGTGCCACTCGGGCTCTGCTCTGGGCATCTCTATCAAGGTCGATGACCTGTTCACCAGCCATGGAACGGCAAGCGAATCGACTTGGGTGGGGGTTTTGACCTCATGTGCGGCGAACGAAACCGCCCGCGAGCAGACCCTTGGGCCCGCGTTAGCCGATCTATTGACAAGCGGGCCGGACCCAGCAGGTAAGCACGCAGAGATCCTTCGTCGTCGCTGGAACATACACAGTGAGTTCATCCGTGGCGACGATCTCTGCGACGCACTGATCAAGCAATGGGACGACTCCTCCCACGGGACCCTCCCCCACTTCGCCACGGCGGGTAGTGCGCTGCCAACGTTCAAGAACCCATTGTGGTCACCTGCGGCGTCCGCGATGATCATGCAGGAGATCATCGACGGCACTGCGGTGCGGCATTTCACAGGCAGGACAGCCGAAGTGGGCATGGTCCAATCCTGGGTCAACCAAAGCGAAACAGGGATCTTTGTAATCACTGGAAGTCCTGGCTGTGGCAAATCAGCTCTTCTTGCTTACTCCTTGATCAAGCACGGTCAACCGGATGGTGCAGACGATGGATCTTTGCAGATCGCTCAGACTCCCTACGCCTATGTGAGTGCGATCGGATTGAACCACAACGCAATTGCTGAACGGATCGACGAACAACTCACAGCGTCAGGTGTACTTGAGCCACTGAGCAATCCTCGGAACGCCTTCGAGCTGATCGGCGCATTGGAACGAACGACCCTATCGGCGCCACCGTTGAACGGACCTCACATCCCAGTCATCGGAGTGGACGGCTTGGATGAGACACCCTCCCAGCTCACTAACGTAATCGATCGACTCCTGTCCCCACTGAGCGACTTTGCGACGATCCTGGTGACCACGCGCCGATCGACAGTCTCGACGAAGGCGGGCCAACTGACTGGCGATCGCGGGAGGATCTCTGATCCCGATTCCACGCCGACATCAGTTCCGCTGGACATCACGGACGTCCTCACGTCCCAGGATAGAGTCCTGGACCTCAACGAAACACACCATCGGGCATCGGGTTGGGCTTCTCTAACGCAGTCCGTGGTCGACCGATTGTCCGACGTGGCCGAAACCATGAATGCCTCGGATGTGGCCGACGAGCTACGAAGGATCGGTGGCGAACAGAATCCGCCTCCCTACCTTCTAGCTGAACTCGTCTGTGACCACTTAGCGGAGGCACCGATCGACACCTCTAAGCGTGGCTGGGAAGCGCTACTGGCGACATCAGTCGACGACAGCCTCGACGGCATCGTCGTCGAGCAATCGGTCTCGGATCCGAATCCGCTTTCAGAGCGTCCGGTCGAGGATGCAAACCATCTGTTCGCAGCGCTGCAGTGGGGGTTAGGGGCAGGATTCCCCGAACCAGAGTGGATCGCTGTTGCCAACGGCACCAGCCAGACTCGCGAGTTCGTTCGCGACGATATCGACTGGCTTCTCTCTGCATTTGGTAAATACGTCGTTGAAGACTCAGAACACGGAACCGCCGTGTATCGCTGTGCGCACCCCTTCATCGCTGACCATTTCCGGTTCAAGGCACTCATCGATCACGAACCAGGTGAAGTCGAACTCCAGGTTGCACGTGTCTTGATCGGCGAAGCCTCTACATCCGAAGCAATACCGGGCGTACAGACACAGACACATCTAGGTCGGTATCTCGGGCACTACATCATGCGTGCTGGTGGGCCGGGTCTGGATATGGTGCGCGACTATCCGCGAGTAATCCGTGAACAACCTGGACTCCTTGAGTATCTCACGCTGGGTTCGTCGATCAACGCTCTCGGTTCGGGAGACGTGAAACGAGCGACCGAGCTTGCGCAGCAAACAGTCTCGATGCTGCGCGACAAAACAGACAACGAGGATCCTCGCCCACTGTTCGGGCAGGCTCACGCACACTTAGCGTTGTGTCTACAAGCAGATGGACAGATCGACCGTGCGCTGGAGGCATCTGGCATCGCAGTCAGGACCTACGAGAACCTCATTCGTGAAAACCGCGAGCTCCTCCCCGACTACGCAGCCGTTGTCCACAACTACGCGACGACCTTGATGGACGCGGGCCAGGCCACGGCCGCGGTGAGGGTGGCGGAGCGTGTTGTCGACCTGGAGAGAGAGTTCGTCGATCGCGGTGGCAACGAAAGCCATTTCAGGTTGGGCATCACGCTCAATGTCTTAGCTCTCGCATACAGCGCTGCTGGCCGTGACTCAGATGCCGTAGGTTCTAGCCGGCAATCCGTCGACAGCTTGAGGCGCGTTCTCGAACTGCGGAACAGGGTCCGGGACCGTCTCGCGCTGGCAGATTCGCTCAGCAATCTTGGCAGTCACCTAGCCGCGACAGGTGATCTCAGAGTCGGACTCTCTGTAACTGAGGAGGCATTCCTCCTTGTCGATCAGGCAACGCAGGGGTCCATACCGGCAGCGAAGCTAGCTGGGTTGAAGAACGACTATGCGAACAGGCTGTACGAGCTCGGTGATGCTGAGCGCGCGCTCCAGTTGACGTCGGAGGCTATTTCCACCCTCCAAGCAGCCGAACGTCCCTCCTTGTCAGAACGCGCCCAGCTCTTGGGGGCACTCAACAACTATTGCGCAATCCTTCTGAACCTGGGGGAGGTCAGTGCGGCGGCCGAACAAGGTGCCGAGGCTATCAAGCTGGCCCGGAGAGTTACCGGGTTGAATCCAATGCTTGTCGGGAATCTTGCGATGATTCTCGACAATCATGCCAACTGTTTGAGCCGACTGAGTCAGCATCGCTCGGCGATCGAACACACCGAGGAAGCCTTAGTGATCTATCGTAGGGCTGCCGACCTCGGTGACGGCTACCTCGCTGATCTAGCTCGTGTGTTGGTCAATTACGCTGACCGGCTCGCACATGTGAACAGAGCAGACGAGGCCGTGGCGAGTGCTGGGGAAGCCCGTGACCTCTACACCTCACTGGCGCGAGCCAACTCCCGGTATGAGGTAGATGTTGCGCGAACGGTGGCTCAGTTGGCAGTACTTGAACTCGCTGCACACAATCGGGATGTCGCGGCTATGACTGCTATCGAAGCAGTCCGGCTTTGCGACGAACTTGCACGAAGCAACCGAGTTGACGAGGTCCTAGTCGCCGACCTGCTCATCTATGTCCTTGTTCAGGCCACTGGTTGCATTGAGAATCTAGCACTGCAGCTCGAGTTCTCAGAACGCGTAGTGTCCGTATTCGAATCAACCGGGCGCGTCATGTCGTCCGACTACGCCACTGCCTTGCGCAACCTTGCGGCCGTTCACGGAATGAGACAAGAGTTCGAAACCGGCGCGGACATCAGCCGGCAGGCAGTTGAAATATTGACTCAGCTTTCTAACACAGACCGGGCGTTCGAGGTAGAACTAGCCTCCGCACTTGGAACGCACGCTCGCTTGCAATTCGCTGTTCCACAACAGCGAGCCGGTGCTCTTGACTCGGCGTTCAGAGCCCTGAACCGCTACGAACGTATACCTGAGCTGACTCCAGCTAACATCGACACATGCGGAGAGGTGCTCGCGTTTCTCGCGACCGAGGCAATCAACGTCGATCCGCAACTGCCGATACCGGCGTACGTCGATCGAATGATGGAGAGACTCGACGGTGTCCAGCGCGCACTATTGGCGGGAGCACTCGCTAGACGCCTGCCCGACCTGAGTCCGTTCGTTCCGACGTGGATCAACAGAGGGCTCGATAATCTGGGAGAGCTAGACCCCCAACTGAAGTTTGGTCTGAGGGCGCTCGCGCGCCGCAAAAGGAGCTCGGCACCGATCTCTTTCGACGCCATCTGGACACAGGACACAGATGCCTTGCCGCCTTTCTGGTTGACCGTTAACCGAGACCTGTTGAGGTCTGCGATGCAGTGGGGATCGTCGGACACCCACAGCGAGGGTCGCGAGTATCTGCTCCACCATCCGTACCTTCTGGAACCCGCCTTCGACGCGATCGTCGAGGAGGCCTACCTGGGCATCGTTCCTGAGCGAGTGGTGGCTCTCAGAGCAATTCGAACTGCAGCCGCCGAGCACGGAATCGACGCTGCCTACCAGGATCCGATAGCCTCCGACATCGCCGAGATCTTTGTCGCTTCAGACCTTGACATGCAGCTCGAACTGCTAGGAACCGACGGAGAACAACTCCGCTCGCCCAACGTGTTACAGCAGCTTCGTGTCCGCGCAGAAGCGAACGATAAGTCTGCGCAGACGGCGTCCTTCCTGGTCCGGTTGTCGGAACACGATTTACATACTGCGGTTGTCGAAGTCACACACGATCCAGACGGCGCACAATCCGTTCTCGAGCGGATCGTCTCCGGGTATGACGAGCCAACTTTGGCACGGGCGACACAACTGCTGCTGAACCTCCAGTCCGAGGAAGCGATCAATGCTGAGGTTGCTGCGGTCGCGTCGTTTTTCTTCAGTGCATTTCTCGCCGGCAAAGGCCATCTACAACAAGCCAGGGAACTAACCCAGCTCGTGAGCGACCTTGCGCCCAGCCGTATCGACCCGCTGATCGCCGCAGCGATTCGCCTAGGTTCCTCGCACCCGGAGTTCGCGCAGCTAGTTCGACTCTTCCGTGAGAGTGAGGAATGACTATCAAGGACCTAGTCGTAGTCATCCCGGGCATCATGGGGAGCACGCTAGCGAAGGACGGAAAGCCATTCTGGTCCAACAAAATTGGTCCCATGACCAGCTCGATTCTCCATCTCAGCCGCAATATCGACTATCTCCGTGTACCGGCGGGCCTTTGCGACGACCATCCGAACGACGGTGTGGACGCGGTGGATCTTATGGGCAACATCCATCTTGTGCCTGGCCTATGGTCCCCAGTCCAGGGTTACGGAGCCCTCGTCACCAGACTGGAGCGCATCGGCTTTCACAGAGCTCTCGGCGGCGAGAGTTCGGCCTCCAACTTGGTGCTTTTCCCGTACGACTGGCGGTTGTCGAATCGCTACAACGCCCGCCGCCTGAAGACGGTCGTGGAGACATCGCTAGGTCGATGGCGTGAGGCATCACCAAACAATCGAGAAGCCAAGGTCATCTTCATCTGCCATTCAATGGGAGGCTTGGTGGCCCGGTGGTACATCGCAGTCGAGGGGGGAGCAGAGGTTACTCGCAAACTCATTACTCTCGGAACCCCGTTTCGCGGATCACTGAAAGCTGTTGCCACCCTTGCAAATGGACCCCTTCCAGCTCTGGGCAGGGTTGGTGTAGACCTGCACTCAGCGGTGGCTCACCTACCCTCCGCTCACCAGCTACTGCCCTCCTATGCATGCTTGGACCGTGGAGGGGTTCTGAAAACCATCGAAGGGCACGACCTACCAGGAGTGCCCTCCAACGCTATCGATGACGGCATGGCTTTCTATCGCGAGCTCGAGAAGGCTGAACAGGAGCCGGGCACCAATCCGATGGTTCACGCCATAATCGGTACCAAGCAATCGACTTTGGCATCGATCTCGGTCCACGGAGATACGTTCGCGGTGCACGACCTCATAGACGGTACAGACCATGGCGGCGACGGCACGGTGTCCGCCGCATCCATCCCCAAAGGCCGACAACTGGATGACAACACCCTCAGAAGGGTCGCCGAGAAGCATGGCAGCCTCCAAGTGAACCGAGCAGCACTCGACGAGATCGAGCAAATTATTACTTCCCAACCGGTCACATTCAAAACGGCCGTCTCAACGGAGATCGCGGTTTCAGTTCCAGAAATTGTGAACGCATCTGAACCGATCGCCCTCGGCATCTCCTGCACAGTCTGGCCTCGGGCTGTGATCGTGTCGGTGACCGATGAGCAAGGACGAACCCACTCCCAATCGAACAAGGTCATCCGCGAGAACACACAAATTGTCAAACTCGCAGGACTGCCACCAGGAGGGCACATCATTCGGGTGTGGGCGGCCAATAACATGAAAGAATCGGCAGTGTCCTCGCCGGTGCTGGTGTGGCCGACCTCGTAGCTACAGCCCGATCCCATTGACGGCGTTGCCTAACAGTGGTGCGTGTTCGCGGCGGTACACCTCGACGGAGTCGAGACTGGCGTGGCCGGTCTGACGGGCAATAGCTGAACCGTCGGCGCCGTTGCGGGTGCCTTGCGTGACGAAGCCGGCGCGGAGCGAGTGCCCGCCCAGCTTGGCGAGCGCGGTCGGGTCAAAGCCGGCGTGGTCGGCCCGGCGGCGGATGGTCTGATGGATCGCCGCGCCTGACAGTGGCGTCGCGCCCAGGTTGCCGTTCTTCGCGACAGCCCGGAACAGCGGTGTGCGGGCGGCGGTGCGCGGTACTCCCCCACGGCACACGTGCCCGGTGAACGGTTCTCGTTTCCGGAGTAGGCGGATCACGGACGGTCGACCGCCGGCATCGTGTGCGGCGACGACCTGTACCCAGCGGACGTACGCGCAGGGTGGGCACGTCTCGTGAGAGTCGGTGTACGGCAGCGCCTTGACCGCTCCCCTGCCCTCCTGGTCGGTCTTCGATCTCCGCAGCCGGATGTGCATGCCGTCGTGTCGATGCACAGCGACGTCTCCACAGACCATCTCCGACAACTCGCTGCGCCGGAATGCGCCGGCGAACCCGAGCAGCAGGATTGCCGAATCCCGGCGCTCCAGAACTTCGTCCGCCCAACCCCTGCACCGTTGCCGTGCCGTCTCGACCAGGAGTTTGATGTCGTCGACCAATAGCGGATCACGTGGGGTGCGGAGCCGGTCGCCCGCTGCGGCGTACTCCCGCCGGATACCCGACAGGGTCGCGGTGACAAGTTCGTGTGCCGTCGGGGACAGATGGCCTGTGGTGCGGTGCTGGTGGTTGATCGCGGCGATCCAGGTGCCGAAGGTGGTGACGGCGTAGGCCCGTTCCCCAGTTTCCGTGCGGGTGTCGGCGGCGTCGACGAGATAGGCCGCGACGGTGACCGGATGGGCCGGCAACGCGGCATGCCCCTCCCGCTCGCACCAGCCTGCGAAGCGCCGCCACCCCGCGGCGTAGGTACGCCGAGTGCCCTCCGATCGGGACGATTGGACCGCTTTGGCGATCCGCTTGGCAACAGCCGGCGGGATCTCGGGCTCCACTGCTGTCGACGCAAGCCCGGCAGAGCCGGCCGATGCGCTTATCGCAGGTGTTCGGCCTGGTCGGAAGTCCATGTCGGCACCCTAGCGCAGGCCACAGACATGTCCACGGAGTAAAAACTGTGCTGAGCTGGCGTTTTGGGCAAGACGGTGCGGAAAATGCAATTTACATGGTTGTGATCGAAAAAAATAAGGGTGACTGGTTTTGTATTGAAGAAAAAGCCAGATTGAGCGATTGCTGTCGAGATTCCCAGCTTGAACGTCAGTCTCTTCAGCTGGTGTTTCCATTCGTGTCGGTGGCTTTCCTATCGACAGTCAGGAAGACGAGGTTTCGAGCTGACGGCCCGACTGTGGCGCCATGTGCCGAGCGGTGTACCTGCTGTTCTGGCCAAGCTGAACTTGTTCGGGAAAGCGAGACTGCGTGGTGCAGGCGGGGACTGACCTGCGATCCTGATCCTGGTCGCATGGCCTCGGCGCACTCCGCTGGAATATTGCCTGGCTGGTGGCATCATTGTTCGTCTGGTACGCCGACATTCGACGGGTGGACAATGCGGTACTCGATTGGCCTAATTGCGCGCCACCAAGAACCTGGAGTGGGGTTGCGAGCGTTACCCGTCGGGGATCTTCGGCCGGTCGGTGCAGCAGATCCACTGCACCAGCGCCGTGTGGCCTCGTACCATGAAAAGTTAAGCACATACGAGAGCCCATGGGTACGGCCATACGGAAGGCTGGAGCTGCTGCCCGCCACAAGTCTGCGTGTACGCGGCTCACGATTGAGTTCCTTGACCCGCGTTTGGCCGGGTGCCCCCCTAGCCTCATGCGATCGAGTGATCCGTGCGTGTGTTCTCGGATTCCCTCGGTAGACGATCATTTCCTGGCGTCGGAAGGCCAGCTTGTCCCGCCGTTTACGGTTTTGATCGGAGCAATCTGCTCGCCGCTCTGGTGCTGTGAATTCGCACGGCGATCGGACAGT
>NZ_JAHFVG010000061.1 GCF_023264675.1 Rhodococcus sp. (in: high G+C Gram-positive bacteria) | reverse complement strand
CCTACCTACGATGCTCACATCGAGAGAGCGCCCCTCGGAAACGCGCGTGTCGTGTTCGAGAACGCAAGCGCCGACTGGATGCACACCGGCGACAACGCCCTGCGAATCCTACGATCGTTTCCCGAAGACTGGCCGATAGCCGGCGTCGAAATCTGCCGATCCGACCTGTGGATCGACGAGCCCTTCTTCGACCACGAACCCGGCGGTCTCGGGACGCTGCCGAAGCGGAGCGCCCAGCGGAATCCGCGTCGCGAATCGACGGTGATCGTCGAGGTCGAACCCGCGGGCGCCACAACGCACCACTATCAGGACACGAACCTCACAACCTCCTATCATCGGTCCGACGCTGCGAGGTTGAGCTACTCGTCGGCCGGACGACCTCAGCTCATCGTCGAAATCTCGGGGCAGCCGGCCGATGCTGTGCTTTCGATCGCCAAGCCCGCGATCTCGATCAGCCTGGACCGCACGATCACGAGAATTCGCGCGCTTCGAGCAGACCTCTACCGCGCCGAGGTGACTCGCATCGAGCCGGCTCGTCACCACGTACCCGAATGGGCTTATGTGTCCGACGATGATGAGCGAAAGGTCGTCGTCACCGACCTTCGAGTCAGGCTGGAAGGCTGGAGCATCGTGACGACGACACTCGACGGCGTGTCGTCCACAAGTGATTTCAGCATTGGGTGCGTGTGGCGTGACGACGATGGAAACTTGAACCTCGTCGGTAACGGCGACGTCCTGGACGCGTGGGAGGCGCCGATCGCACCGGGTTCCAGTGTCGACGCCTTCATCGTCGACGGTCAGCAGCTCTCCGTCGATCCCTGGGACGACATGACCGAATGGCTGGTCGAACCAATCTACGGAAAACCCGTTGGGTTTCTGATCGAGCTAGGCCCCAGCGACTACCGCACGGACGACGAGATCGACGAGCAGGTCGTGTGCGCCCAGATCGTGTTTCTCGACGACGGCGTGATGATGCTCAGGCGCTCCCGAACGGTACTCGACCGCCTGACGCTCACCGACCATTCGACCGACGGTCTCCGAATCGACACCTGGCTTTACGACGGTCACTTCGAAGACTGCACGGGCGGTTATCTTTTCACGCGAGACATTCGCCTCGTCGCGCGAAGCTGTGTCACATGGTTCCGCGACAAGTCCGGCTACGTCACCACCGACTATGTGGGGTGTTCGTATCGAACTGTCGACGAGCTGCCCAGATCTTCCTGATACATCAGTCCACCAAAAAAATTGGAGATTCACATGAACCACCAGCTTCTCGCTGACACCTTCCGCAACACCAAGCTCAAGCACATGGATTCGGCGGCGTTGGTGTTCGCCATCCAGCACGAGATCGACGCCAACCGGGTCGATCGTGAGCAACTGCGCGAAGCGATGGAACTAGCTACCGCAGCACATCTCACGCAGACACGCATCGGACGCGCGGCTTACCCGGTCGATCCGTACATCGTGCACCCGCTCAGGAACGTGTTGCGGCTGATCCGACTCGGGTGCGTCGATACCGACGTTCTCAGCGCGACGGCTCTCCACGACACCGTCGAAGACCAGACTCAAAGCATCATCTCGATCCTGCGCGGCAACCCGGACGGATCCGCCGACGAGGCGCTTGCCCTCATCGCGACCCACTTCACCGCCGAGACCGCCAGACTGGTTGCTGCGGTGACGAACCCACCACACGAAGGTGAACTGTCGAAGGAGGAGAAGAACGCGGCGTACACCCAGCACGTCGCCAACGTGATCACCGATCCCAAGGTGTTCCTCGTCAAGTTCGCCGACTTCGTCGACAACGCCGGCAGCGTGCAGTACCTAGCCGACGAAGCCAAGCGCACGAAACTGCAGAAGAAGTACGCGCCCTTGGTCCCGATTTTCGCCGAGGCGCTGAAGGCCGACAAGGATGCCTTCGGAATCCACCAGGACGGCATCGACGCCATCGAATCCAAACTTGGCAGGTTAATGGCGACCCTCACCACGGATGAGTTAGCTTCCTCGTGACCGCCAGGGCGCCATCATCGTTCAGGGAGCTAGAGGCGTTCCAGCAAGCCCTCGTGTGTTTGGCCGGGAGTCCGGACGCCCAATCAGCTCGCAGGGGCGGCTCGGCACAGGCTCGACGCTAGGCCTTTCGACCACAACCATCCCCATCGACCTCGCGGCCAGCGTGATGCGACAGGCTAGAGCGAATTTGTCGAGACGGGCTGAGGACTGTTGAACGGCCGAGCCATTGAACTGACGACACCTTTCACTGAACGGACCAAGCACATGAAAAATGTAAGGTTCGTCGACTACGAACTGGTCCGCGTGATCACCAACAGAAGTCGCGAAACCAGCACTCAATTGCCGAGTTGTTCTCGGCACTGTTCCATCGTCGCGCCGGTGTCAAGGCAATTGACCCACCCGCCCTGTACGTCGCCTGAAGTCGGAGGTTCACCGCACGCCACGCCGCAACGCTGGTAGTTGGGAACAAACGAACCATCAGGATTGGTACATTGCACCTCGTCGCAGGTGTAGCCCCGATCGGCAGTGGTGCCCGGATCGACGATCGCCGCCTGCTCCTGTGCATTCTGCTGCTGGTTGTAGTCGTAGCAGGCGTCCGTGTACATCAATGAGCCGTCCGACATACGCGTAGTTCCGTACTCGTAGTTCTCACTGATATCCGCGCATTCCACCACAGTCGCGCAAATGCTTGTCCCACTGGACATCGGACTACCGAACTGGTCTGTCGGCGCCTGCATCTGCTGGCCGCAGTCGATGGCTGGCACTTGCGTCACCACCGGCTCAGGGTCTGCCTGCGGAATCGGAGCCACTGTCGTAGTTGGTGGCAAGCTTGACGGTGCAACTGTGGAGATCGTCGCGGCAACGCTCGATGGGGTGCCAGGCGGCGCTTCCGGATCTCCGCCGCACCCCACTAGAAGTGCCGCAGCGCTGAATGACACCCCTGTCACCAATATTGTTCTGGCGACTCGGTACCTCATAGTCCGGCGCATAGAGCCTCCGTCGCCCGGTTGAACCCGATCTAGTAAACGATTCCACTCGATCTGACGTGTAAAGTCATGTCGTGCAGTGCACCTAGCACGCCTCGATCTGAGCCGCCGTCTCCGCTTCACTGATGCAGTTCAGTCCGTCATCGAGATCGTCGACTGCACCAAAAACGATCGTGATCCCCCAAATGCCAAGTGCAATGGCCAAGACCGAGACCACAATGCCCGAAATTGCGGTCTTTTTATTGGTCGCTTTGTTCTTTCGCACTCGAGACAAACCGGCAAACCCCAGTGCAAGCCCAACAATCCCCAAGATCAGACAGATGAACCCCGTGAAAGGAATGATTCCGAAAACCAACCCAACGATCGCCAAGATCAGCGACGCCAACCCCAGCCCGTTCTTTTCCGGGTTGATCGGCTGCTGAGGGTAGCCGTACTGGTAACCCGGCTGCGGTTGCCCGTACCCGGGAGGTGGCTGCTGGGGGTAGCCTTCCGGTCCGAAATTCTGAGAGCCCGGACCTGGACCGACCGGGTAATCGGGATTAGACATCATCATCCTTTCGACGTGTTATAGATCACATCGAGTGGTCAGCTTGCGCCGTTACGAACGGCCGCTCGACCATGCAATCCGAAGTTGGACTCTGGAAAATCGAAAAGTGCCCCGACGACGGCTCGTTGACTCTGGATCTCCGACGGCGGGTCGTCCGCCCGAACGTACGACTCGTGACCTCGATCCCGGGGTACTTCCGGTATGCCGTGTTCGATGCAGGCATGTCGGTACTCGAGTCGGTCAATCGGACGACAGACAGATCCCGCATTGTGGGGAAATATCGGAAGGTGATCTCCAATTCATACCGCGCCGATTCAGCGCGCCCAGTGCGCCGTCCGATCTGATGTCAGTTCCACCCCCGCCTCCTCCGCCACCCAGACCACCATCGCAGCCTCAACCGCCACGAGAACCCAGTCCAGCATCCCGGGGCGCGTCGTTTCCGGCTCCGATCTTTCCGGATGCTCCTCCACCAGCGTCGGATAACGACAACAGGCGCAAACCCTTCGCGCTCGTCGCCGGAGCATTGGGGGTAGTCGCGGTACTCGCTGTGGGCGCCGCGGTGATCGGATCGAACGTGTTCGGAGATAATGAGTCGAACGTAGACACCGCCGGCGGTGCACCCGCTGCCATCCAGGAAACCGACTCCGACACTGAGAATCCCTCGAGCACCACGGCAGCAGGTAACGCGTCAGTCAGCAAGTGCAGCGTGGACCCGACGCTGACGCCAATGAAAGTTACCAGCGCAGGAGGCTCCCTGGAAGTGACGATGAGTGTGGCAGCAAGTTGCGCGGACGGTGATGTGCTGTCGGCGAGTCGTACACGAGTGTCCCTGAGTCAAGGCGGTTCTGACGTCGCGTCAGCGATTTTCGACCTGTCCTCATCTCCGCTGTACGTGCCGGCCAAAGACAATAAGCAATCCACCGTCACCCGGGTCTTCAAATTTCCGATTGGAAGCTATTGGCGTGTACCAGAATCCCTGAAGACGTCGGGGTATATCGTCGACACGGAACAGGCAGGCCAACAAGGATCGCAGTCCGGGCAATTCACCGCTGAGACCACACCGATCAACGCCGTTGCTGCAGCCGCTCCGGAGTACGCCGATGCTGACCGCGCCAGTGCCGACGGATTACGGGCAATTGCTAACGCGGACAAGCCTGTAATCATCCGAGACGTTGGTGAGCGATGGGTCCCACAACTTAGTTCCAAGCGGCCAGGACTGGTCGCGGACGGCATTACGTGGAACAACTCCGAGACTCTCCGCGATCACCTAGAGCTGAGAGGCCGATTCCCTCAAGCGAAGCTCATGTGGTCCGCCGAATGGAACGTCTTCAGCTACGACAATTTTTGGGTCACAATCGCAGGCATCCAATTCAGCAATCCGGCTGCAGCTAACCAATGGTGCACGGATAACAGATTTTCTCGCGACAACTGCCTCGCCAAGTTGGTCAGTGAGACTCATCCCGTCGAGGGAAGTACCGTGACTCGTTGACGTTGTCGGACCACGCGACATTCAATTTGACCTCGGGGAGCCTCTGAATATCCAGAGGCTCCCCGAGCTGATCGGACCGAATCAGTACCGCGGGACACCAGAACGGTTCATCTTTCGATAGTCGAAGTAGGCCGACGAAGGCTTCAACCACATGCACACCACACCGATCACGCCAAGCGCGACGATCAGCCACCCGGTGGGCCCCGTCAGGAGACCGAAGACCGACAGACATGCGAACACAGTGGCAGTCACTCTCGCCCCATTACGTCCGGCTTTCACCCCGAATGCAATGACCACGTACACCGCCGCAGTCACAATGAAGACACCGGCGAGGAACATGCTGACCGAATCGGCTGCATTGTCGGCCCACCCTCCGATCTGAGCTGACGACACCCCGGACACGTCGCGTTCGAGCAGTCCGTCCGCCGCTGTCGTCGCCTGGCCCTTCAACTCGTACACCCACATGATCAGCATGATGGCGGAAAACACGTGTACCAGAGCTGCGGCGATCAAACATCCGACGGCGACCCAGATGCTCGTTGGTGGACCGTCCAGATTCGAACGCGAGGCAGGCTGCGCACCGCCGTATGCGGGCTGCTGCACACCGCCGGCGAAGGGATCGCCCATCGGCTGCGATGACATACCGAAAGGATCGGAGCCGCGTGGCGGATTCGACGCAGGCCACGTCGGATCGTTGGGCTGCGAGAAGTCGCGAGACGAACTGGAATCAGGAGGGAAGAACGTCACGATAGTTCCTTTCGAGGTGGATCGCATGGACGAACTCAGATCAGAAAACTCCGTGCTCGGCGAGCACCCAGCGGATCGGATCGACACACCGGAACGGCGCGATACCTCGCGAATGAACGTTCTCGCCGATCGGAGAGTCACCAAGAGCAGACACCGTGAAGAACCGCACCGGGACGGTGTTTCCGTCCCCGCGATTCTCGACCGCCGCGACCAGCGGTCCTGAGTGCAGCTTCAGGAGCAGACTACGTGCTTCGTGGTGAAGCAACTGCCCATCGTTTTCGTCGTACCGCTCGCCGTTCATACTGGGATCCCGGAGGAACGCCGCACCAGGGTTCGACATAATCTGTCCCCATTCGGTTCCATCTACCTTCCGAAGCGCCTGAAGCGCATCGAATTTGGACAGAATTATCGCAAGCTTGGGGTTTCCGTTGCCGATCTTCATCAGCAGATGACTCAGAACAGTCTTCGGCTCACCGCCGATCCTCTGTTGGCTCGGTATCAGGTCCTGAAGCTGGTCTTTGACTTCTTGAACCTTCAGCGGATCGAACATGAAGAAGACCCCGTCGGCATGTGCAAAGAAGTTGAGATGCACTGCCGCGACGGTATTGGACTCCAAGTCTTCGCCGGCAACGTCACGAATGACGAGGTAACGCCGAACGCCGTTCCACATTCCCATCCCGAAGATGAGCGGTTCACGCTGGTATGAGCCCTCCATGTCGGCTTTGTTGGTAGCCGGCATCAAACCACGTTCCTCGAACAACGGCTTCTCGTAATAGTTCTGATAGTTGGACTGCGTTGCAATCGTCGAATAGTCGAACGAGGAGCCCAGCCGCTCGGCGAGCTGCTCGAGCTGCTTGACCACCACAGCAATGTACAAACTCTTACCCGTCGCGCGAGCCCCCGCCATGGCGACGCAGGTTGCTTGAGCTTGCCGCCAGCCTTCCGGGTACAGGTAGTGGCACTCCGAGCAGACCTCGGGAGTTACCTCGTTGCATGTGGGGCAGGCTGCACCCGAGGGCGGCTGCCAACCCTTTTTCGCATTCCCAGGCTGCCGCAGTTGCAAGATTGGTCCATTGCTCACCGGCCCACCGGTGTAGGCCGATGCCGCCGGATCGGGAGTTGATTCGCAACGCCCAGAAACGCACATCCACACGAAATTGGTTGGATCGACGGTCGTGAAACAGCGCGGGCACTTGGTCATCGAGCGACCGCCCGCGTACCGCCGACGCCATTGGGCACCGCTTTACTCACCAGGGATCGAACTGTCGCGGCCAACGCGTCTCGCGAAGCCGTGAGATGCACGACTGCGGAGGTTCCCCCGGGAGGAGGATGCACCACGGTTACCGCATCCGCCCAGTCCGAATCAACGTTGTCGGAATCGGACATGATCGCCACAAAATGTTGATCGGTGAGATCGCGGGTTGCGTCCGCGGGAACGCCGTCGGTGATGACGAATGTCGTTGTTGTTCCTCGCTGATCGCCGCGCGGTATCGATGAACTGCGAAATCCAGATACCAGCAGAGCCTGGCTCAGTTCACGCACAACCGTCGGTCCGAGATTGCTCAGCGAGTCCACTTCGATCCATCTCGGACTGTCGCCTACCATGCAGATCCGCGGAATCCGCTGCGGTGCTGCCACAGTCGCAATACCGGCGACCATGTTGCACACTTCTTCGATGCTGCCATCCGCCAGCGCCGCGAGCATGGACGCGGAGCAGTCGACCGCAACATCGAGATCTACCTGGACCGACTCCGGGAGCTGATCTACCCCTAATTCCAGTCTGGTAACGCTCCGAGCTATGTTTCCGACAGGCCCCAGATCGAGGTCCGGTTCCGATCGGAGTGCCGAAACCGCTATCCCATCGAGGGCAGAGTCGAGCGACGCGACATCGACGTGCGATTCGCCCGAGACATCGATCGGACCGATTACTGCGCGGTCCGGGTCTGGATCTGACCGATCTTCGACCGTCAACGACAGATGCAACGAAGTCCCCGGCGCAAACTCGCCCCCGACACCGGCTGGGGTGATGCGGAGAATCGTCAGGGCGTCGATGCGAGGCAACACCATCAACCCGGGGGTGGGTCGTACTGCGCGTGAATCGGCGACTCCGTCGACCAGGGCATGCATGTCCGCCCCACTGGCGCTTCCAGACACGGTAAGCGACACGACCACCGGTTTACGTGGGAACACCGCACGCCCAGTGCCTTCGAGTACGTACGTCGGCATCAGTACTTTCCTTCCACATTCGAATTGCTGGGCGCGACGGCGCTGTTCAAGGCTTCCGCCGAAGTCTCGACATCAGGCCGCCGGCACCGAGCCCACGGTCGTCCAACCACTTTTTGGAGAACTTCCGATACTGACCGAGGACTTTGTCTGCTCCACGGCCGTGGTGATCGGAAACCCTTTTGTAGTAGACGTTTTCAACTCCGTCCGAGTCGGACGGCCCTTGATACGCGTTTCCTTCCACCAGATGATCGACGACTGCGTCCAAGAGTGAGACTCGCCGGTCTTCGATGTCCTCGGTCAACGAACACAAGAACCGTTCGGACGCCAGCGCAGACTTCTTTTCGGGAGCTTCATCGCTTCCCAGAATGGCAGACTCGACGAGCCACGCTACCTTCACATCGTCTGGCCGGACCCAAGAGGAAAATTCGGAAACCAGTCCGACTCTGTCTGCGTTCTCCGCTGCCCGAACAAGTACTTTGGCGTCGTCATGCACTGGAGCCGAATCACCGGTTTTCAGAATCTGAACCATGGTCAGCACTGCCAAAGTACGCACGAGTTCGGGTGCCAGGTTACCGACACCGAACCTCAGAACTTCGCTTCGAAGGCGAACCAGAGCCTGCTCCTGGATCTTTTGACGCAATTGGCTGGCCATCGCCGGCCAACCTATCCGTAAACGAATCGAAGCAAGTGCCAAACCGAGGTCGTCCTCGGCCAGACTGGGCTGGCCGATTGGACGTGCGTTGCCAATCCGGTGGCCGGCCTCGACTGTCGTCGCCAATTCACTCACACCCTCTCCCGCCGGCGCGAGCGCAAGGCTGCTCAGAAAGAAACGAGGAGGAATCGCCCCGGGGAACGAAGCGACCAAACGGCTCAGTACATCGACGTCGAACCGCGTCGAGAAGATAGAGCCCAGATCCGGTGGCGACACGGCCGGATTGTCTGCTTGGTGGAGAACTCGCCACAGCACAAGCAAGTTGAAGCTGGACCAGCGTCGTGCCTCACGCTCGTCGGCGATCTTCCATGCCGCAAGTTCGGCTGCCAACACGGTCAGCGGCTGCGGGTTGTCAGCGGAAGACTCCAGAAGAACATGTGAAGGAGGTGGCGCAAGATCGCTGGGGAGTACCCATTCCAGCACCGGAAGAGGCAGTCTTCGACCGATTACACCACGCTCCAGAACCTCGGCGGAGGCGAGCACCGGACGGACCAAAGCAGCAGCCGACCGTTCGTTCAGGTCGCCGAAGACAGCAGCGAACCGAGGGCCTAGCTCTGCGTCACACAGAACCGGAACGAGCAGTCTCTCCGTAATCTCCTCGCACACCTCGAATGTCGATGGTGTGCGCTCCACCGAAAATGAAAACGGCGATGCTTCCCGCGGAACGTCGGCACGTGCAAAGCCTGGACCGATGCACGACGCACGAATCATCAGATCCATCGCACGGAGACTGTGCAAAGCCTCGTTCGGCGTCAGTTCGTAAGCAACTCGGGACTGCTGCCGTAACTCGGCGACTACCGAAACAACCAGGGATGACAGCCGTCCCGATACCCATCCGATTCGGGGCGGAACGGGCAGGAACGGAACCCCCCCGGGCTGGACCAACCAATTCACATCGCGCAGCGATCTCTCGATGTAGACGGCCATGATCAGTTCGGCGGCAACCGAATATTCTCCGTCCCGATCCGGACGAACACTGGCGAGCTGGTTCCAACAGTCCAACGCCGTGATCCCGAGCGTGCGGTCGATCAGTTCGGACGCGGGTCCGACGAGAGCCACCCGTGCGCTGAGCCGCGGCGGCGCATAACGTGCAATAACGGCGGCTGCTTCGTCGCCGACATCTTCGTGCAGATCAGGTGTCACCGAAACAGCAAGAGCCAACGGGAGCATCGGGTGAAGACCCGAGTCTCCGAGTTCAACCGCCACGCGGTCGAGTGCAGTCAAGACCGGAAGGGCGGTCTCGGCCTCGATCAGAATGCCTTGCGCGATGACCGACCACTCGGTCACCGCCACGGCTGACCCAGCTTCCGTCCGGTGGGCAGCTCCCCCGAGATCCCCCATCGAGGGCATTTCGTTCTCGGACAGAACGACCAGCTCGTCGGTGGGGACCACCAAGTGCAAGTCAGCCGTGGGTATCGCGATGACATGAACACCGCGCCCCACGGTGGCCGCAACCCCGCTCGCCCTGTCCAACGTCGACCAACTGATGGTCCGCGCAACGCCCGGAGAGGTGAGATAACTGACCGCCCCGATCCACAAAGCTGCAGAATCCGGTGTCTCGGTCGCGATGATCACCGATGCGCCGCCATCCAGTGCAGCCGCGACCGCATCGAGAAGAACGCTGAGGATGCCCAGGCGCCAAGTATCCGGGTCACATAGGAAGTCGATCACCGACGCCTGCGAGACTGCGTCGGAAACACGCGGAATAGTCGTCGACACGAGGTGAGCGTCCGAGACGTCGCCCGCTCCATACGGTGTCAACCAGTCCGTCGAACGCCACAGCTCTATCGGACGGAGCGCGATGTCGGTCGCGGCCACATTCCGATCGAGAACCGTGTGCGCAAACACGTTGCCGGGGCGGCCGGAGCCGTCGGCTCCAGCCGGGGCGGTATGCCAATACCCGGCACGTCCGTTGTCAAGCCGCGTGTACATCAGTCGCCGAGGAAAATTGGCGACGTCTTCGGGGGTGGGGAACTGTGGCAGTGGGGAGACGAGGTCGAATGTTGTGTTCACCCAATAGCGCAGTGCCTCGGATTCGGCGTCGGACAGCTTCCCCGACGTTTCCTTCACCTGCCAGCCACCGCTGATACCCGTGCCATCGTCGAACGATGAGTACGTCAGTTGGGCGAACCGGCTGGCGGCAGCTTTGGCGGTGACAACGGTTGGTTCCGCTGCCGGTGTGATCACCGGGGCGTCACCGAATTGGTCCGTCAGGTCGAACGGGCGCGGCGGAAATGTCATCGACGGCGTCCGTGCTGCAAAGTCAGCTTCGCTACCGGGGGATCCAACAGAGCGAACGTCACCAACCTAGCCGCGGCCATCCCGGCAAACAGCCGCACAAAACCAACCTTGTCCCTGACGTCGGCCCGAAACTGCGGGCCATCCGGGCGGGTGGAAAGGCGTGGAAGCATGAACTGCTTCGCCCCACCGGCGCCCTCGTTGTTTGCCTGGAAAACCTCCAGGGCAACACCGTCACGGACGTTGAGGGGCAGCCGCTCTTCGTTGTGCACCAGCACGAACGGAGGTGAACCTTCGACATCCATCTCGGCCGCAACGCTGATGGTCACCACTGTCGGTTTACCGGTGACGTTTCGCGAGACGTTGGCGTCGTAGTAGACACGGAGAAGCCCTGGATAGTCGACGGTGACCGGCTGGCCGTGGATCTTTTCGCCGGCAGCGAATGCAACCGGGATCAGGTGAAGTGAGCACCCGGCATTCGGAAGAGGATGAGCGAAGTGCAACCCGCCGAAACGCTCGTACATGCCCGAGGATATTTCGATCGGGTGGCCGCTGAGACCTTGCTCGGCCGTTTGGCCTCGCGATCCGATGTGGACGAGTACTGCGGCGGCACCCGCAGGCCACGCGAAGGTAAGAATCTGCTTGTTCACCCGCTCGACCACTTGTGCGTGCTCGATGACACCCGTTCGCGTAGCCGAGATGGTGGAGCCTACTTGCACCTTGTCACCCAAGAACGTGACGGCGGTGAAGTAGGCCCGGTTCCAGTCCCGTGGCCAAGGAACATTCGTCATCGTGCTCGGTTGCCCGACGCCCCCACCGACGACCGGGTGAGACAGCTTGTGATCGGCCGTCAACCCTGTCGATCCGAGAGCGGCCTCCGGCAATGACTTGCTGTCGGCTCCGGCATTCGGACCACCGACTGTTCGAAAGATTGCGACGCGTCCGCCGGCCGGTGCCGTCCACGTCAGGTCGAACTGCGGGTCGTCATCGCCGCCGTGGACCCTGACGGCAAGATCGGACACTCGCGCGAGGACAGCCGAAATCAACAGCTCGGTTTGGCTGTGTGCCGAAAGCCTCGTGGTTCCGTCGACCGTCGCTTCGGCTCGAACCCGATAGAGGTATCGCTTCCCTCGTTCGGCCGATCGATCGACGAAGCCGCCCAGGTTCGGTTCACCCGCTGAGATCCGGTATTGAGGGTCGTCACCGCCGAAAGCCGCGCGCTCGATCGGTATTCGGTACACCTGAACTGCGGAGGTGCCTTCGAATGCTGTCCACTCCCCGATGACGCGGCCTTCGTCCTCGCGGATCTGCACCTCCCGAACCGGACTCACGACGGCAGTCTGCGCGTGTAGCACGGCTTGCTCGACGGTTGCGTCATCTACAGTCACACCGACGTTCGCCCACACCTGAACAAATCGAACGGCGGCATCGGGCTCACGCGTATCGGAAACCTTGATGTCGGTCGTGGCCCCGACGTAGTCCGCTCCTTCTGGTGTGTAGGAGGGGAATTCGCTCCTCGAAACCAGGCGATACACCACGACGTCCCCGTCGTCGGCCTCGTACGCCGGCCAACTGAAAACGGTACGGTCACCCGTAGTGGTCGCTTTGATCGCATGCACTGTTACCGGTACCGAGGTGTAGTCGTACTCCTCGAAATCTTCGTTCGTCAGATCCAAGAACGTGCCGACCGGTGCCGCCGTCCGTCGAGCCCTTCCACCCTCTACCGAAGGTCCGGCCGCGGTCTGGGTGCGTGCCGCTTCTCCCGTCTGCCTCGTCGCATCTTTCGCGGGCGTTGGTGCCGGAGTTGATTTGTTGCCGTTTCCGGCGAAATCCGAGAGCACCTTGGCGATCTCCGGCGCCAGTGCACCCAAGGATCGAGGCAGGATGCTTTCGATAGCGCTTGCCGACGTTTGTTTCGACCGAAAGATCGAAACAAGCGTGGATTCCTTCATGGTTCCCACGTCGTCGCGGCCCTGCGCGATTGCGTTGCGTCGCCACACCTTCATGGCTTCGAGTCCGGTCGTCGGGTTCGGCGTCGATTGTTCCGCATCTGACCGTGCGCTAGACACCGGCGCCACCGTCCCACGAGAAGGGGGCTCCACCGGCTTCAGTAGCTCGTCCGGCAGCTGCGCGACGGGATCGAACACACCCATCTTCACCTGATGTAGCAACCACTCCAACGTCTTTCGCCATGGCTCGATCCCCTCTTCGTCGAGGTCGTGCGGGACTCCATTCGCGACAGCGATGGAATTGAGTGACTGCGCCGACGGAGTGCGCTGCC
Source organism: Rhodococcus sp. (in: high G+C Gram-positive bacteria) (assembly GCF_023264675.1). GTDB lineage: Bacteria > Actinomycetota > Actinomycetes > Mycobacteriales > Mycobacteriaceae > Rhodococcoides. Next base: position 17,350 of record NZ_JAHFVG010000061.1, on the reverse strand, counting down.
CGCGCGCGTCCGACTGCTGTTTCCAGTGCAGCAACGTATCGAGCCGCCGCTGGGTTTTCAATGCAGTCATCGACTACCTCCGCGCAGTGCAAAAGATCAGAAAACATAGGTACCGGATCCTGGTGGTTCCGAAGGCGGGCGGGCAGAACTCTGGTCCGACGAGTCCCGCTGCTCCTCATAGCGGATTCCGAAGGGATCGGCCTCGGGGGCGGCCCGGTTGGCGTCGTCGGCAAAGTCGAACGCTCGACCACCACCGACCTGTCCGGAAGGCTCGACACAGAACCGAAACTGAAACTCGGGAATCGCGTCGCTCAGTTGCGTGAGGATCGACAGTGCACCCAGACCGTTCTTCACGGCGTGCCGCACATTGGTGGTCACTCGAGCATCACCGGCGGCTGTCGCAGTGTCGCTGAACAACTCGTCGTCGAAGTACTGAACGCCCTGATCGTCCGAGTCCAGCCCCGCCAGGAACTCGATAATCGGAACCTGCTGGCGTACACCGTCGGCCACTGTTTCGACATGATCGGCGAGGGATCTACCTACCTCGGACTCCGGCGTCACGAGGGTCGACAGAACGCGCTGCCACAGCGCCTCCGAGCCGGTCACTGTCAGTTCGCCGCGCGCCAATCGGCTCGACCAGACATCCAATGCCGATCCTGAATCCTGACCTTCTTCCGAAAACAGCAACTTCGGATTCTCGCGGATGTCCTGGCCGAGCGCACCCAATCCTGACCCCGCATCACGGATCAACTCGATCCAGACTGGTGTGAGCCAACCAACCGAGAACAAATCTCGCCGGACCTGCAGGCCTGCATCCGCAACGGAGTTTGCCGATGGACTCGCTGATCCCACCTTGGTGCTGAGCGGTAGCCCGAAGCCGATCAACGGTCGTGCCGCTGCCTTCGCGGACTCGGGACCGAAGGGCTCTCTCAATAACGTGCCTACCGATTTGCTCCAAGCCAGGTACTGCCCGTATCCCCCGCTCAAGCGGTTGAGATCGCGAACCGCAACTCGAAGGTTCAATTTGTCGGCACGCGCCTGTGACGAATCGGATTGGCGACGGGCCATCTCCTGGAAGAGGTCACGTTGGCCACGCATGAACGTCACCATCGAGACGATCATCCAGACAACCACCGCGCCGATCATGAGTCCGGCGCCCCAGACCGCCGCGACTACTTTGAAGCCGATCGCAACCCCGAGCCCGACGAGGACCACCAGCAATACACCGGCAAAAATATTCATGAGCAGGGCCAATTTGCGTTGCCGATTGCGGATGTCAGCCGACACATCTTGAGCTTCTCGTCGAGCTTTGTCTCTGGCCATGATCTCGCGAATCTCGACAACTATCCGCTTGATTGCGTCGACCATGATCTTGCCGACCTGCGATCCGTAGCTCCGTCCGTAGGTAGTTGCCCAGGAGTGCAGCTCGGTCATCGCCGCGCGAGCCTCGACGCCCACTCGCGGATCGCTTTCGGCACCCCGCAAGCGTCCGAGCAGCTCGACGATGGCATGAACGTCGTTCGCGGACACCGAGTCGATGCCGACAATGGCGGCAACCGAACTCGGAACGACGAATGTGTCCCGGTCCGAGGGGACGCAGTCCGACACCGTCCTCAATACACCGCGGTTGGAGCCGACTTGGATCGGCGGGAGTCCGTCGGCCCGCTCACCTCCGTCGGCCAGAGTCATAGCCCCGTTGGCATAGTCCTTCCACAACTCGGACAGATCGGCGCGCGCCTCGTGCTCGTGACGCTCACCAGGCTCGGACAGGTCGTCGGCGATCTGCTCCGCCGCAGCATTCATGTCCGCCATATTCGCGGGAGTTCCGTCAGCCTTGTAGCCGTTGAAAACCACCGAGTAGGACGACTCCGCGGACCCATACACAGTCGAGTGCACCGCACTCGCCACAGCCGAGGATGTTCGCCGAACGAGGCCCGCGTACCACTCCGATGGAGCATTCCGGATCGCTGCCAGCATGAAGCCGAAGAACATCTTGATGGCTTCGAGTATGCCGATGGACTTGGCAGCTACTTTGTCGGGGACGACGCGGTCGCCGCGCAGGACCGCGCGATGTTTGGTCCACAAGGCTTCGGCCATTTGTCGTGCGGCACGCGCAGAATCGTCGATGTAGGACACCGACATACCGCGCTGCCGGGGTAGGGGCAGTGCTGCCGACGAGTCGAACACCTGGCGGCGGAGTTCGCTCTCGGCAGCGGTGGCATCGAAACGACGGTAGAAGGATCGGATAACACGAAGCACCGGCCCGGGAGGAGGCGAAGTAGCCTCGAACGGCGAATGTTCGATGTCTGCCCACATTCCCAAGGCGCTCGCCAGGGCCGGCGCAGAATGGCGACCGAGGACGACCTGATCTTCTGTGTGCGCAAGCAGCACGTGTCCGCTCCCGGGACCACGGGAGTCCTCCGGAGCCACCAGCAGGTTGTGCCAACCCTCGACCACGGCGGACTTCACGGTGGGACCACCTGGCCGAGCAAGGATGAAGCGCACTCTCGTCACCGCTGCGCCGCCGGCGGAGGATCCGAGGAGTTCGCTCAACTGTTGATGAGTCGCCGCGCTCGGCACCTCCACGGCGCCGATCAGCGGAACCAGAACACCCAGCCGAACCTGCGCAAAGTTCCTGGCGGCCAGCACTGTCTGAAGCGTGGTTCGGACGCGCCTGCCGCCGACAACCTCGGTTGCCAGAACAGTCGATCGGCTCACGTCTTGTTCGTAGACCCACAAGAACGGATCGATCAGTCCCGCAGCCGATAGGTCCTGGAGCACATCGAGGACACCCTCGGCCGTTCCCTTTCGGGCGAGAAGTACGGTGAGGCCTGCCATATCAGAACGTTCCTCCCTCGGGCATCGAAATGCTCACCGCTCCCAATCCGGAGCTTCCGACCGACGCACCGAAGGCCGGGTTGCTTTGGTTCAGCACCGCCCGGTCGGCCGCCTCCTTCGATTTGTTCACGATTGCGATGAGCTCGGTGGTCGCCCACAAGACATCGGGCGCAAGGTCGCGGAAGATCGGTGTACTGGAAGCCAGTTGACGGGAATTGATGATCGAGAACTGTCCACCACCTCTGGCTCCGTTCACACCCGCTTCCACGAAGTGGTCGCCGGCGAGATCTCGGACCGTGCTCAACCAGCCGATCGCAGCGGCTGCACGTTGCTCGACATCGGTGGCTTCGACGGCGGCGCTGACACGAGACGGCTTTCCACCTTCGGTGACACCGGTGGCGAGCCACGGAACCAACAGCGCGGTCGCCGAGACATCCAACAACCCACTTGCAGGATCATCGGACGTCGAGTCGTAGAGACCTCTCAGAACGTGATAGGGCTGAAGCGAACTCATGGCAGGAGACTGGTGCGACTGAGCAAACGCGACCAGGATGCTTTCCATCACGGCGGGCAACCAGTCGTAGCTGGCAACGAATCGACGTGGAGGTGTCAGCAGTGGGTGTGGAAAATTCAACCATCGCGACTGGGCAGCATCCCAGATCTGGACCGGCTGGTCGAACGGCGCGTCCGGAATCTGGATTCGCCCGACCATCTGGCCTAGGAACCAGCCGGCTGTCATGGTTCGACGTTCCTCGTCCGCCATGGGCAATGCCGCGTCGAGGGGGCGGGCACGCCGATAGCGCCAGAAGGACTCACGACCTTGCTCCGACGTCTGCGCCCACTGCTCCGCAACAGGTTTGAGCACAGATGAGAAAGCGAGCGGTGAGTAGTTCGGGTACGAGCCGAAGATGTCGATCTTGGTGAGACCGGACTCGTCGGTGAGCGATGATTTGAAATTGTCCTTGGTAGCCTGATCGATTCGAGGATTCGACTCCAGAATTCGAGCCAAGTCTTCGCCGACCGAGATACCGCCGAACGGAATCGCCGAGTACTTGTAACGGTACTCGAGCTGAGTCCCATGCAGCACGCGCAGCGCCTCATCGCTGACAGTAGCGAGAGGTCGCGCCAGCGACAGGGCTTCCGCAAATTTGATCGAAATCGAGTTACGCCGCTGCGCCAGTTCGGATTCTGGTGCATCGATTCCCTGAACATAGTCTCGAAGTGACACTCTGACGAACCGATCGAAAGATTCACCCGGACGAGCTACGAACTGCCGCGCGCGATCGACGAGTTCTGCCGGGCGGCAGTGAACGTTGAACTGCGCCAACGACGGTTGCCGCGGTTCGCCACTGTGCGGATCGATCGTGAATGCCCGGGATCGCCACATCGCCGTTTGCTCGATCAGACCACCGGGCGGCCGATGTCCGCCGGTGGTTGCCCACAGTCCGGAGATCACCTGCTTGCCCGCCATGGGCACCGAATCGACGAACGTCGCTACGGCAGCGGCATCCGATACCGCACGTGGAAGGTCGACCGATTCGTACTGACCTTTGAAGTGCGACGAATTGGTCAGCAAGACTTCGTTGTTCGCCTCCGAGAAGCGCGCGTGGACACGTTCGTCACTGTCGGACGGCCAGGCCACGTACTGATTCGTCGCGAGCCGGGCAAGACCCAGATCGGAGATCTTCTCGCTGGTGGCGTTCTCGAGCAGGCGCTGAGCTTCACTCATGGCATCGAGCAGTGGGGTCAGAACCTCGGTAGTGATGGCCGCGCTGGCCTGGCTCACGTATCCCGCCCCGCGGGCATACAGATGCGTTCGAACGGCCGTCGGATAAGACCCGATGACCCGGTCGACAATCTGAGTGCCGTTGGGGATGGTCTTCTTGAGCATCCCCAGAGTCGGCTCGACATCCTGCGGAATTGCCGACACATCACCGTCGGCGTGAGTTGTCAGATCGCGGGTTCCCGGAAGAATGACGTCCGAGAGATAGGCACGAACCCGTTCGATCAGAGCGATCGCATATGGCAATCCGACAGATGAAATAGCGTCGCCCGCTGCCGAGACACACCGGTCGGCAAATTCCTGGTGCCATGTGAACGCCCAATTGTAGGCGCCGGCTTGAATGGTCTGATTCATGGCATCGCGGCGTCCCCGAACGGCGTGGCGAAGCATCGGTACCCATTGACCGGCGTTCATTCCCACCGGCTGCGGCAGGAACGGACGAAGCTGGGTGTCGATAACGTTGGCCACCAGGGCGTCCGCTGCCTGGCGATCCATTGCGACCGTCGCCAACCACTGCCCGACTCCCTGACCTTGCGCACCGGCACCGATCAAAGGCAATCCGATCGACATGAGAACATTTGCCCACTGACTGTCCAGCAGCGCGGTCGCCTGCTCGACCGAGGATGCCGGGTTTCCCTTCTGCAGGTGTCCGTGAAGAAGCTTGTCGACGCTCGCCCGCGCCAAGCGCTGGGACGAGTACTCGGCGTAGCGATCTCGCCCCATGCTCAAACTCGAAAAACCGTACGATCCCCACGGCAAGGGATCCCAGAGCCGGTTGCCCCATCCGAGGTAGTTTCGATTGCCGTCAGGAGATCCAGTGTTGCCCAAATCGTACGAGACGAACTGGTCGGTGGCCTTACCGCTCATCATCAGGCCGGCCAAACCGCGCGCCAGCCCTCGGTACACCGCGTTTTGAGATCCGTCACCGAAAATTGCGCCTTCGGCACCTACCTTGCGGCCTACGGGAAACACTCGAGCGAAAGGAATTGTCTCGCCCTCACCATTGGCCAAGCCCAATCCGGCCAGCGTACGCACGTCATGCCTTCGAGCGGAGCCGGTTTGGCTGGCTACGATCTCGCCCAACATTGCAAGTGCATTGGCCCGCACTCCGGTTCGAGCGCCAGCAGGCAACCCATCGAAGATGTCCGGTGTCACCATGAAGACACCCATCAACTTCGGGTCCAGCCCCTCGACCAGTGTCAGCAATCGGCAGATATCCAAAGCCATCGATGCGCCGGCCCCACCGGCCATCGACGACACGACGAGGACCAGTGGTGGGTCGTTCGGGTTGTAGCCGCCGAGTCCGGGAAGAGTCAGGTTCGTCATTTCCGACCGTGTGGAATCGTGGGTCAGCTGATTCCATGCGTTCTGCAACCGCGCGTGGATATCGCCTGCCTTGCTGAGGGTGATCATGCGACCGATGGCTCGATACTGACCGGCACCTGCCGAGATCGGGATCGGGACCTGATCGGGCTCGCGCGGCGCCCAGGTTGCTGTGGTGTCCAACATGGATCCGAGGCGCTGACTCAATGCGCTATCGAGCATCGAGTAGCTGGTTCCTTGTGGGCCACTACCGAAGTAGCTACCACCCTGAGCCTCGACACTTGGCAGTCCCTCCGGACCGTTCTCCGATCCGCTCGGTACGTCGATGTGTACGAATTTCCACCCTGCCGGAATGTCGTCGATTCCGTGAGATGCCAGATCGGAACGCAGCTGATCCATCATGTAGGACAGCGTTGCTCCACCGGAACCGCCACAGCCGACGATGAGAAAACGCCTCACGAGTTACCTCCAGAATTGGTGCGTCTCTGCGCAGTGAACGATTCGGCTGCAGCCCGTGCGACGGTGCATCTCGTCACCATGGGCTGGAACTTCCACTCGGCGGACCGAAGGGATCTGAACTGGTGTCGGGAGAACCGAACGGGTCCGACATCGGGGACGACGGAGGTGCAGGCGGTGAACTGGACGGGGTGTTAGAGCTCGACGATGTGCGCGGCGCAGACGGAGGTGGCGGCGCCGTCGGTGATGCAAAAGGATCCGACGCCCCGAAGGGATCCGCGGAGCTACCGAAAGGATCTTGCGCGGGGGAATTGGTTGCCCCACCGCCGAACGGTGCCGCTGACTGTGTCGTACTGGTCGACACCGGGGTTCCCGAAGTCTCGGCCGCAGCACGTAAGTCGGCGAGCAAGGCGGGGAGACGGCGCGTCAGGTCCTCGACGATCTCGTTCCGTTGTTCCGGAGTTGTGAGTCCACCGGCGAGGACGATCACCGTTGCAGCATCAGCCGGCCCTGCCGGATCGTGGGTCAACAGCCATTTGTTGTGCACTGCCAAGCTCATTCGAGCGCGCGGCGGCTTGCCGAGATAGGCGGGGGTATCCGAAGACGCACTGATGACCGACGACTTCTCGGCAGCAACATATCCCGCGCCGAACGGCGATCGTCCGACGTGCGTCTTGAGCGTGACCGATCCGACCGTCAACGTCCTTGCCGGCTTGTGCAGCCCCTGAACCGGGGTCACCAAATCCTGCTCTCGCAGCGCGAACGGCGCACCGTCACGCAGGACGGACCCCGAGTCGACGGTGATCGGAATTTCTTCCGCTGTCAGCGGGAGCTTCGGGATTCTCGACGTGAACCATTTCGCGAGGTACAGCAACAGGAAGGGCAGCCCGACGCCCACGAACATGGTCGCGATCAGTGCGCCGATGAACACGGGTTCGTTCAGTGGCTTCGTGAGCTGAGCGGTAAACCGAACATCCTGTCCCACCGCGAGATTCAGGTCTTCCGACGGGGCCGTCATAACCTGAACGGACCCGTTCACGGCACCTTTGGCGTCGTTCTGGGTTTGCAGATCCACCGCGAGTTCTCCGGTTGCACCTTCGGCTACCGAGAGGCAATCGTCCTTCGAGCCACCGTTGGACGACGTCAATGCCATCGTTCCGACGCCATCCGGGCTGGTCACGAAGGATGCCGAGTCGGCTCCCTCGATCCACACGCAACCGGGGCCGGTCACCGTCAGGGAACCACTGGTGGTGCCCGCACCTTCAACCCCGCCGAAGTCGATGAGTCCGGCAATGGTCGGATATCCCACCGGCGCAGAGAGTTCGATCGGGATATCGACGACTCGAGGCGTCAACTCGGTACCCGGTTGCTCGACACCGTCGGGCCCGGTTGCTCCGGCGGTCGTCACAGCAAGAGTCAGCCGCAGTGTGTCCTGGCCGGGATCGACGTCGGTCAGGTTCAAACCGACCGGCTGTCCGATGTCCTCTTTTGCAATCTTCGGCGAGGCGGCAAGAGTATCGCCGGCAGGGCCGATCAACTCCGCCGACAAGACTGCATTGCCCAGAATGCGTTCGGGATTCACCGCCGCTCCCGCTCCGTCGACCATCCCCAGCACAACACCGGTGGCATTCTCGCCGCTACGAAGCGTCGTGTCCTGCATGTTGTTCCACACCGGGAAAAGCCCACCAGAGATGTGAATGTTGGTCTTCGAGCGTGCGGTTGCCGTAGAAGACGTCGGATCGACGAATGCCACTGCCCACACTCCCGACCACTGACCGCTCGGGCCCTTGGCCATTTCGATTCGGACCGTTCGATCCGACTCCCAATTGAATGTCACCGCAGCGCCGTCGACGGTGGTCGACGGCGCGCCGTTCCGCAAGGGGACAGTCTGGCCCGACGGGCCGACAAGATTCGGCTCCAATCCAGCGACGTCGCTCGAAGCGAGTACATCTACCGACGCAATCGAGTCGTCGAGAACGAACCGGTGCTTGGCGTCTTCACAGACGGCTGCCTGGCACACGCCTGCGTCGGTTGTCAATGGCGCCTGCCCGGGCGTACTCAGGGCGTCGAAGGCAAACAGCAGGTCGTCGAGATTTTGTGCGAGGTAGAAGTCACCGGGCCGGGGTGAGGTAATCGCACCGCAGGCGCCCGATTGGCTCGGCTCACCTGTCACGATCGAGCGCATCGCATCGAAGTCGCTCGGCGCGGCGGTGCCGCTGGCCAGACCGATGCCGAAAATCGAGATTCCCGAGGATCGAACCTGGTCGGCAACGCCGCCTTGGCGACAGATCGACGTCATAGCCACACCGACACCGTCGCGAACGGAGTCCTCCGAGTCCATCACGAGGCCGGGTGCGAACGGACGCTCCAGCCCTGATCGCTGGTCGAAGTCCAGCTTACCGTCCGAGAACCAGGCGATCGCTTGGCAACGGGCGGCGCCTTCCGGCCCGGCTCCGCGTTCCGCCAAGAATGCTCGTGCACTATCGAGTGCAGTCCAGTAGTCGGTGTCGAGGCCATTGTTTCGGCTTGCGAATGCGTCGACGGCCGAATGTAGTCCGCCGATCGTGCCCCCTGAGGCCGGAGTCCAGGCGAGGGCAGGGGTGAAGTCTGTGGAGAACCCGGCAACCGCAACGTCGACGCCGACCTGTGCTGTCTCCGCGAAACTGGTCAACCGGTCGAGTAGGTAGTTCGCTGCCGTCACTCGGGAATTGCCGGGATCCGACGATTGCAAACTGCCGGATTCGTCGATCATCAACAGCAGATCGCCCTGCTTCTGTCCGGCAATACAAGCACCGAAATTGTCGACCGCCGAGGTGCTGCCTGGCGCAATTGTCGGAGGGGCCGGTTGGGCGCCGGCGATCGGCAGCGACGCCGAGAACCCGACCACTGCAACGACAGCCAGGGCGCGTGCGAATCTTGCTTTGACAGTCATCGTCGAGCCGCCCAATCAGCAATCAGCCAGGAGCAGAACCCCACGCCGATGAATGCGACCGCGAGAACCACCCAGTAAGTCGGTGCAGCCCAACCCGGCTGCGAGTAGAAAGGCTTGGCCCGCTGCTTGGTGTCGGACATCGTATGCGCGGCCAGAAGACCGATCGCGAGTGGGCCGGCCGCCGCCCAGCCGGCGAAAGCGAACGCGGTGCTGCTCAATCCGAAGTACGCGAGAGCAATTCCCGCGACAGCTGCCACTCCGGCCAGAGCGCACCACAAAACCGGCGAGGAGGCGGTTTCGTCGTTGAAAGGTATTCCAGGAGCGCTCGAACGCTGTCCGAAACCATCGGAACGACCGTAATCCGGCTCGGACGAGCCGAAGGGTTGAGACCCGACGCCAGTCGTGGCGAAAGGATCGAATCCACCGTCCGTGGAATCGGCGGACGAGTGCCCAAAGCTCCCGCCTCGACTCTGGTCGCCCTGCGGTGGTGAGTTGGGTCCAGGTGACTGAAAGTCACTGAAGTCGAACGGATTCGATGAGTTCGCCAAAATAGCGCCCTTCTAGCTCATGCTGCTCGCGCAGCCAAAAATCGGCGCCATTGCCAGCAAGAGTTTGACACATCATGCGCCGATCACGATGTCCATCGAATGAATGACTTTCGCAACAGATTTTATGCAGGTAGTCGAGAGAGCTTGCTGTGATTACCTTCTCAGTACCCGGGGCGCGGCTCGAAGCCGGGATCAGGAAGCGTCGGTGCCTCGGCCGGAGCAGCAGGTTCAGGCACGTCCTCGGCGGGAGCTTGCTGGGCCGGAGCCGGGTCAACCGGCGCCTGCTGAACTGGCGCCGGTTCAACAGGAGCCTGCTCGACCGGGGCCTGCTCGATCGGTGCCGGTATCACTGCTACCGGAGGCGCGAGTTGCTCCGCGGACGGAGTGGTAACCACCGGTTCTGAAGTCGTGACCGCAGAAGTCGACGTGGGGGCTGCCGTCGTCGAAGACGTCGTCGGCGCGGGTGTCGACTCGTCGTCGCCACACGCCGCGAGAACGAGTGCTACGGCCGCCAATACAACGGCTGCGCGAAGTGAAGTTGACGTTTTCATCGGTCCATTCTTTCCTCGGTCGGCTTCGACGATCGATGACGCTACAGCACAGTTTCACCCGCTGGATCGCACTCCCGCCAGCACTTTCACCAAGGCTGCTTGTCAGTCGTTCGACCGATATCAATAATTTCCATCGACATGGATACTGACGTTTCGTGCGTGCTGTGAGCAGCTCCGCGCACCCACGCCGATCCCGCATCGACCGGACAGAAAGCAATTCGCCACCGATGAGTTCCCGAACCGCACGTTTTCTGATCGCCACGCTGACCGCGTTGATTGCAACGTCGGCGCTCTCTTCCGGTTCGGTTGCCGCCGCGCAACCGGCAGCGGGCAAGCGCCTCGTCACGATGGGCGATTCGTTCACAGCCACGACGCCGCTGCTGGCTGACAAAGCTGGATGCGCTCACCCGGAGACTTCCTGGCCGGCTCAACTCGCCGGAAGCATCGGTGTCGCCGGTACCGCGGATTTCCTGGATGTCTCGTGCAATGGGGGTTCGATAGACACCGGCACCGGCTGGACCCTCCTACAGCAGGCCCGCGAGGCCGCCAAACAAGGCGCGTTCGGAACCTCGACCAAGGCAGTACTCCTTCAGGTCGGCCTCAACGACACCTGGGGCAGTTCCAGGGCCACGGCGTTTCCGTCGGTCGACTGCTTGATCGACGTCGTTCGAGGATGCGGCACGGATGCTGTCGCCGACGGACGTGTTCCCGACGCCGGTGCAGTCACGGGCCCGTTCTACGCCGATCGCATCCGACCGGTGGTCGACTACATCCGGTTCTACGCACCCAACGCCAGAATCGGTGTTGTCGGCTACCCCGAGATCTTTCCATCCGGTCAATCGAGCGCCTGCCTCGAGCTTCCGGGCAACGGGCGGGTAAACCAAGCCCGCGCCGAGGGGTATATCTCATTTCTCGATCGTCTCGACGAAGCACAACGAGGGGCCGCCGCCGCTCTGGGAATCGATTTCGTCGATACACGGGCGTTGACAGCCGGCCACGGTAGCTGCGCGGATGACTCCTGGGTTGGCGGTCTGACCGACCCGGATTCGCTGCGTGTCGGCGCTCCCATCCATCCGACACCGCGGGGCAACGCAGTACTGGCCGGTGCGCTCCGGAACCAGTTCGCACTGTAACTCTCGATGACATCGAACGCTGGAGCATCGACCCGGCCTCAGAAACTACCGTCGCTCACGGGAGCTCGATGGTGGGCCGCGTTGGCGGTCTTCGTATTGCATGCTTTGGTGTTTCTGCCGGTCTACCCGTTCCAGAAATCTGAGCTGTTCGCCGCCATCCATCGGTTCATCCCGATGCAATTGGGGGCTGCCGGAGTCACGTTCTTCTTCGTCCTGTCGGGGTTCGTCATCTACTGGTCGTTCAGGCCAGGGAGCTCGATCCCGCGCTTCTACTGGCGTCGCGTTCTCAAGCTCTATCCGACCCATCTGGTAGCCGCAATCGTCTTTATCTTGGCCGCGTCCGTACCGTTGTCGCGTTTCGTAGTGTGGGTGCCCAACATTTTCCTCGTACATACCTGGGTTCCGAAATGGACGACCGTTGGTGGGCTCAATGTCCCGTCGTGGTCATTGGGCGCGGAAATCCTGTTCTACGCAGCATTCCCCATCCTTTTGCCTCTGGTGATCCGCATCCCGACCCGGCGTCTATGGTGGGCGATCGGAGCGATCTTCCTCGCGATCGTGGTCCTCCATACGATGTATTTCCTGTTCGTCGAAGGCCCCAAAGGAATCGACAATACGTTCGCACCACGACTCCTTCCCGGTGACGCCTCACCGGAATTCGAGATCCACGCGTCGCCTGCATGGTTCGCACAAGCAGATATTCCGGTATCACCTTCGTACTGGTTGAGCTACACATTCCCGCTGTCGAGGTTGCCTGAATTCTTCCTGGGCGTTCTCGCGGCCCGCCTGGTGCGAGAAGGACTGTGGACCAACATCAAACTGATGATCCCCGTGTTGGCGCTCTTGGCTTCCTACGCCGCAACATGGTTCGTTCCGGTCAACTATAAGATGTCCGCCCTGTTCATCGCACCAATGACGGTGTTGATCGCCACGATGGCGGCCCGTGATCTCGCCGGGATCCGCGGGATCAATTCTTCGAGGTTCATGCTCTGGCTCGGCGATATCTCGTTCGCTTTCTACATGATCCAGTTTCCCGTAATGGTGATTGTCACAAGAGTTTTCATCGGCGGCAATCAGTTTACGCTCTCCGGCTGGCTGGGATGGACTCTGCTGTCGCTGGCCTTGTCGATTGCTGCAGCCGATGCTATCTTCCGCTGGGTCGACGCGCCGTTGATGAGCCGGTTCTCCGGCAGACGCACCCGGAATCGACAGACCGCAGCGACAACGTCGACGGCGACCCCAAGCGAAAGTGTCAGCCCATGACTACTCCTCCGCCGCCCCCTCCCCCTCCCCCTGTTTCGCCGGTGCCATCGCCCCCGCCACCCGACGAAGTCGATTTCGCCGCGGGACACGCGCCAAACAATGCGGAGTCTGCAATCCAGCCTGCAACCACCGTCGTCGGGTCTCCCTTCGCGTCGGCGCCGGCCACCTATGCAAGCCCCGTGTTCTCCTCCTCCGCGGTAGCACCGCAGCCCTCTCGTACCCGCACCAGAACCGCCGCGGCCGCGGCTGCAGCCGCATTGATCCTTGTAGTCGGTGTCGGCTCCGCGGCGTGGTATCTCACCAAGTCCCAGGCCACGGATCCGACAGCGGCAGCGGGAGTATCGGAGCCGATCGGAGCGGACCCCGTCCAAACGGCCAGTGCTGCCATCACCGATGCCCCGACAACCCCAGCAGAAGCACCCCCCACCGAATCGGCCGTTGTCCCCGTGGGAGCGCGACCGTGGGGAATCGTCGTGGACGAATCGAGTGGCTCCGCTTTCACCACCAACTCCGAGGCCAATACGGTCACCAAGATCAACTTGGCCAGCGGCGCCACGACAACATTGACAGCCGGCGGGAAGCCGACGGCGATCGCGCTGGACACCGCGTCGAATACGGTCTACGTCACGAATGCGAATGATCGATCGGTCTCTCTGCTGGACAACAAGACCGGCGGCTCGGTCGGATTCATTCCAGTAGGTGCCTCGCCGTACGGCTTAGCGGTGGACTCCGACAATCGTGTCGCGGTGGTCACTAATTTCGACGAAGCCACGGTCTCGATCATCGATACGGATCGACGGGCGGTGACATCGACCTTGCCCGTCGGCGAGAAGCCTTACGGTGTCGCCATCGACACAAGTTCCGGGATGGCCTTCGTCACCAATGCCGCATCCGCGACGGTCTCGGTGATCGATACCCGTCGACAGCAAGTCGTCGGCACTATCCCCGTCGGCCTCGAGCCCTGGGGAATTGCTGTCGATCCGGATGCCGGGCGAGCCTACGTAACCAATCACGGTGAGAACTCGATATCGATCATCGATACTGGTACGCGCACCGTAATCGCCACCTTAAGTGTAGGTTCGGCACCGGTCGGCATCGCGCTCGATTCCGATTCTCACGCCGCGTACGTAGCGAACCACGGCGGGGACACACTCTCGGTAATCGACACAGTGACGGAGGATGTCACCGGGTCAGTCCGAGTCGGGGTGTTCCCGCACGGGGTCGCGGTCGATTCGAGAAGCGGGGCGGTCTACGTGACCAACTACGACTCCAATACCGTCTCGATCGCCCGGAAGTGAGGCGCTGGACTGCCGTCGCACTCGCCGCCGTACTGGCATCCGGCGCCGTGTCGTGCAGCGAGAAACCTGCCGCCCCGGCCGTCACGCCACCTGCTGAGACCACCTCCGCCATTGTCGACACGGACACCCGAGAGCACGACCAATCGGCCAGGTTCGACAAGGAATTCGTTCCCGCAGTCGACAGCACGCTCCGGGTGATGGCGGTACCCGGAGCAGTTGTTCGAGTCGAAACTTCCGATGGTGTCTGGGAGAAAGCATTCGGAAGCAAGACTGCCGGGATCGACGACCCGATGACTGTCGACAGCCACTTTCGCATTGGATCGATCACCAAAACTATGGTCGGAACGCTGGTACTGCAGTTGGTCCGGGAGGGCCGAATCAACCTGGACGACCCCGTCTCGAAGTACCGCTCGGACGTGCCCAACGGGGATCAGATTTCTATGGCGCAGCTGCTGACCATGCAAAGCGGCCTGTTCAGCTACACCGAGAGCTGGGCTTTCAACCGAACGCTCGACAGCAGCCCCGAGCACGTCTGGGACCCCGAAGATCTTGTCGCCATTGCGAACTCCAATTCACCGTACTTCTCGCCCGGCGGCCCTTTTCGGTACACCAACACCAACACCGTCCTTGCGGCCCTCATTCTCGAACAGGTGACGGGCCAGACGCTCGAATCACTCTTGCAACAAAGAATCTTCACGCCGCTCCAGCTGACTCAAACCACGTTTCCAGCTGCCGAAGACTCCGTCATGCCGACCCCCTATGCCCGCGGCTACCTGTACGGCACCAATGTCTCGGCGCTCTCGTCGGTAGCGTTGTCCTCCGCCGATGCCGCAGCGGCTCGCGATGGTTCACTGCTTCCCACCGACGTAACCAATCTGAATCCGTCGTGGATTTGGGCTGCCGGCGGTTCGATCTCCACGGCAGCCGACGTCGCATCGTATGCACGCCAACTCGTGGCGGGCAGCGATCTACTCGGCGACGAGCTTCAGCGACACAGACGGGAGAGTGTCGAGCCCCGAGCCTTCGATCCGGCCGCGATCGTCTACGGCCTCGGGTTCGAGTCCTTCGGCCCGATGATCGGACATGATGGAGCCATCCCGGGCTATCAGTCGTTCATGGGTCATGATCCCGATCGCAATATCACTGTCGTTGTTCTGTGCAATGTACGTGACGGCGTTTCAGGCGCCAGGCCGGCAAATGATATCGCGTACAACATCATTCGGTCCCTCTATCCTCGATGAGGATAGCCGAGTAAAGAGACACCAAAGCGATAATCAACGACATAATTCGACTGATCAGCGGACATCGTCGAGATCGATGAGGCGCCACAATTGACGCATATCATCATCGACTTCAGGAGTCATCGTGGGAAGAATGCTCAACGCCGCTTGCTTCATCGTGACAGGTGTTGCCGGACTGATCTTTGCCGTCAGTGGCAACAACATCGGTGCGATCGGCTGGCTCGTAACGCTGGGGTGCATCGCTTATGGGCTTTACATCGCGTTCACCAAAGGATCGTACTGGATCGCCGATGTCATCTACCTCGTGCCGATCTTCGGGATCGGATATCTGTACTTCAGTGCTACCGGGGCTATTTGACGACGTCGAATTGTCAGCCAAACAGTGTAATTTCACCTCCTTCGATGCCTTTTCGGCAGTGCATGATCGATACTGGTCCAGTCGAGCGCCGTCGAACCGCTCATCAAGATAATGGACGTCCCCCATGCATCGTGTCGCCAAGCCCCACCTCGAGCTGTTGGTCGCAGCGTTCACGCTGTTCGCCGTCAGCGGTCTGATGTCAGCATGCTCGTCAGAGCCAGAGAGGTCGGCCGCTCAATTCTGCGCCGTGATGGACAAACACAAGTCGCGATACTTGGCCAACATGGAGACCGCGACCGATAACATCGGCAACGAAAACTCGGCGGTTGCGGTCATCGCCGGACTGGGCCAGACTGCGGCTGCTCTGGGCGACCTCACAATCATGTGGGACGAGTTGTCCGCGGTTGCACCGGAGGACATACGCGCCGACGTCGAAAAGATCGCGAAAAATTACTCTTCACAGATGGATTCGGCCGGCGACTCCTTTTCGAACCCGCTCGGTTCGCTGGCTTCGGGATTGACGTCGGGGTTGACCACTTCCGGTTCGTACCAGCGTGTCGACCAATTCGTCGGCGACTACTGCGACGGAGGTAGCTGACAGTGAGCTCCTTTACTTCGACCGCCCTCAAGTATGGACTCAACGCGCCCGTCATTGCTGCCGCCCTGTTTGTCTTGAGCGTTACGGTGTTCGGCGAGAGCTCTCGCAGCGATGTCTGCGACGACTACACCGCGGTGGTGGACGACCTCCAGACATTCTATCTATCCACAGACCCGATCCGAGATTCGCATATCGAATCACTGGCGCAAACCGCCAAAAATTACAGTGGCGACTCGGATGTCCAGCAGGACGGATCCGATCTCGAAGAGGCCCACGGGGACACTTACTCAGCCGACGAAATCTACGCCGCTATTCCAAACATCAACTATTTGTGCAACTACGCCGACCCCGATTAAGCCTGACTGGTACTGGAGCAGCAATGGAGACTTTGAAACAACATCTCGTTCAAAAGCCAGCGGGCATCTTGGGATTCGTTGCGCTGTTGATTTTGGCAGTCCTGTCGTGGTCTTTCTCGGCGGCGGTCTGGCCAGGACTTCTGATCTTGTTGCTCGCCCTCGTGTACGGCCTGTCCGTGGCCACTGGCGGTGCATTCTTCGAGAATCTCCTCGACTCGGGACAACGGTTGATGCCGATTGCGAGCTCCGTCAGCCGTGATTTCAGTACCGCTGGAACAGATTCCGCGTCCACGCCGCAACCAATCCGCCCAGCTGCCGATTCATTCACACCGACGCCGAGTCCGTTCCCCGCATCGACACCGGCCACGGCTGGGGCGCCTACTCCGGCTTCGCGTGCTCCTCGTCCGCCTGCTGACCAGGAACGGGCCGCCGACCCCACCACGAGTCAGCAGACCCTGATGGATCTGGCCGCCGCCAGACCTGAACTTCGCCCGACGATTGCTCTCAACCCCAATGCTTATCCTGATTTGTTGACCTGGCTGGGCGCCATCGGGGATCCCGCGATCGACGAGGCCCTCCGCCGTCGAGGGACGTTCTGATCCGATGTTCAGGCTGTACCCCTACCGTGCTGAGTCGCCGAGGCACAGCCGTCCCTGACCGAAGCTCACTGCA
>NZ_JAHFVG010000060.1 GCF_023264675.1 Rhodococcus sp. (in: high G+C Gram-positive bacteria) | reverse complement strand
GAGGATTCTTTAGACGGTTGACTCGAAGGATCACACGATGGCCGCTCTACATCCGTGCACAACACGGATTCGTAGAGGGGCTCGGCCACCGAGTTACACCACTCTATGGGGCACTACTATCACGCCTTCGTCGTCGATCCCGACATGGCCGACACGGCGATGTTTCTCGATCGCTATCAGTGGCCAGCCCAGGCGGCGGCGAACACCATCATCGTTGTCGGGAAAAGCAGCGACACAGTCACATTCGCAGTGTGCGTGGCACTCGCGACGACACGCGTCGACGTGAACAAAGCGGTCAAGAATGCATTGAAGGTCCGCAGGGTGTCGTTCGCACCGATGGACCATGCAGTGTCTGCAACAGGAATGGAGCGCGGGTCGATCACGCCTTTCGGGACACCGTCCAACTGGCCTGTCTTGGTGGATCCACGAGTGGTCGAGGCGGGTGTCGTGGTGGTCGGTGGTGGCCGACGTCAGCTGAAGGTCGTGGTCGACGGCCGAAGCCTGGCGGCCATTCCGCAGGCACGGGTTGTCGCCGGCCTCGCTGTGCCGCGCTGAACTCCCGCTGAGGACACCCGATTGAACCATCGGGTCGTTGGCTGCGACATCGAGTTGTCAGCCAACGTCGCCCGCGTGCGGGTGACTCGACGGAAGGTAGCTCCGATGGCTCGTCGCAACGAATGGAAGTCTTTACTCACCGCCGCCGAGAAAGCGGGATGGACACATCGACCGTGCAAGCATGGTCTGTACGTCTATCCGCCCACCGAGGGGGCGCGTCCGATCGTCCTCGGCGGAACCCCCAGTGATCATCGCTCCTACATGAACACCCGCGCTGCCCTCCGTCGCGCCGGTCTGACCGGGATCTGAGCCAGCCTGGTAGGCCCGGACTGCGGATGCTCACCCGACAGTCCGGGCTACACCAAGTGTGATGGCTATCACCATCGGCTCAATGAACCTCGTGTTCTATGCGATCGACTACCTGATTGACCCGCGAAATCCGCGCTTGCGTTGTACAACTGTTCGACCCGAACGGAAGAAAGATGCACATGACACACAAAGAACATCGGTTGGAGACCTTCGAGGAGTATTACGGGGTCACCCCCGCGACCGTGACAGCGAGAGTACGAAAGTTCGTCGGCTCGAAGGGCTTGCAGGGCGCCGACGCCGAAAACGTTACGCAGGAGACTCTGCTGACAATGGTGATCAAGATGGGCAAACCCGACCGCGAACCAATCGAGAACGGTATGGCTTTCTCGATCTTTCTTGCGAAGAAACGCCTATCCGATCATTTCCGTAGACAGAATCGACTACCCGAGCCTCACGAGGATGACGACCGAGTGTTCAACGCAGGACAGAACGACGATATGTCTGCGATCGACGACGATACCGCTGCCCTGGCCACCAAGGTGGTGTCAGAACTCGATCTCTCTCCACGGCGGCGGCAAGTGGCGGACATGCTGTGGAATCCGTGGGATCTCGATTTCAACGCGGTTCCTCAAGCCTTCGTCGCCAAGGAACTTCGAATAGCACCCGGCACGGTCAAGTCCACCGTCAGTGCAATCAAGACCCAGTTTCGCGCTGCCCTGGCAGTGAGATTGAGGCGATGAAAACCACTGCCGGAAGCAAACTCCAATATCCACACCGCGACGACCACTTCATCGCAACGGAAAGCGAATCATGATGAACAACAACGACAGTTCAGGCACATACGACCCCAGCGACGACGCTCGGCGGGCAGAAATTATCGATCGACTCGCGGACGCGGCGGACCGAGCGGTGAACAAGGATCTTGTCGCTGATGCGGCGGAGGCAGACATGATCGGACGGATCCTGGGCAACCTCGGTCTCACGCAGTCGACCGTTCCTGATGAACTCCGCGACGACGCACTGGCAGACGTTGTCTCGGGATGGTCCGACTCCTCCGCAGCCGTGACCTCGAGCCATCGAGGCACGAGCCACCGAGCCGGCACCTTCGACGTCACCTCCACCGCCGGTTTCAATAAGCTGTTCGAGCCAGACCCCGGTGAGCTTTCAGCCAGCGTCGAGGTGGC
Organism: Rhodococcus sp. (in: high G+C Gram-positive bacteria); assembly: GCF_023264675.1. Lineage (GTDB taxonomy): Bacteria > Actinomycetota > Actinomycetes > Mycobacteriales > Mycobacteriaceae > Rhodococcoides. The sequence continues at coordinate 28,809 of NZ_JAHFVG010000060.1, read as the reverse complement.
AAATCCCGAGGCGGACATCGCCCGTATCACCGCTACCATTGGCATACCTAGCGCCCCCGCTGTCGACGTGCTCGCCGAAATTACCGTCCGCGGATTGCCCACGACACTGCGTTTCCCTCTGCAGGTGAGCAACCACGGTTCCGACGATTTCGCTTTGTACGAGCTGCACGGTACGGCCACAGTGTTGGCGCGGGACCTCCCCGATGTCTCCTACATCACCGGGATCCGCCTCGATCGACTCGACCCCCAGCAATGAGCGAGAACTTCGCCACCTGGGAGGACATTCTCACGGCGGCGGAGACCGACACAGACCCGTCCGATGCACAAAGCCTACTTGCGGCTGTGTGCATTGCAGGCTTGTCGTTCGTTGCACGGTCGGTCAAAAAGCAGCGGACACACGTCTTTCCTGGTGGCTCTCCATCGAAAGAGGTCGTGAGAGACGCAGCGACGTTGCTATGCGTTCTGACCAAGAACGAGACAGATGGACTCTCCCGGTCGCGACATGCTTTGGGGCTCGTTTCACGGTTACATCAAGCACGTCGCACAGAAGGCGACTCCGAGGCCGACAACGAACACGTCAGAAAGCTCGAATTTTGTCGACGCGCTATCGATGCAACCTCGGTGTCCGATCCACTGACGACTGCAATCTTCCAGAATGTCATGGGTGGCACATTACGAAGCCTTAGTCGTCCGTCGGATGCCATTGCTTCCTACTACAATTCTCTTGACTCGTTGAGCAACATGGACCTCTTTTCCAGCACACACTGGATGTACGAGGACGCACCATTTCTCAAGTTCGATGCCAAACCCGGTGTGGCCTACAAGGTCAAATTCAGAGCCCGCCTGGGGATTGTGAGAGGGCTCCTGGCAGTGTCGGATGTTGCGGGCGCCCAGTCGGCGGTTAAGCTGCTGGTGGAATTCGCGGAAGGGCACAAAGACCGAGATCTCAAGCTCACCGGGTGGGCTTTGGTCACCCGAGCCCGAGTTCAGCGCGCGGCCAATGACACAAGGGGCTTCCTCTCCACCGAAGCAGAATTGAAAGCTCTGACGGACGACACGATCGAAGACGGTCCCCTCTTTCGATACTGGTTCACCTGCGTGGCCGACAACGCCAGTCATCTCAAGGACTACGGGCGGGTGGAGTGGGCTACTCGCCAGCGTCTAGGCGCGCGAGCACGCAGGATCCTTAAAGTCGACTTCGACGAAGAAACCGCTGAATCCGATGATTTTCGGAAATTGGTAGAACGTGCCTACGCAGTCGGAAGCCGTCTGTCGCTATCGAACTTGGGCAACGGGTGCTATGACATCGTCAAAGCCCAGCTCTACGGCGGTACCCTCGACAACGAACCCGAACGACGTGCAGAGGCTCTCCGGATTCTGGACGTAGTCGACTATGCATGGAAGGACTTTTCAGGCAACGGCGCTCATTCATTGAGGATGATGCGCGGGCTGGTCACACTGCTCGACGACGAGTCTCCGCTCGACGAAGTAACGCGAGAATTGGTCTCGGTGAATCATCAGGCCACCAACGAGAACACCGCACGGCGCGCGTTGGTTGCTGCGGTGCGGTCGGGTGTGGTGGGGAGTTCGGTGGTTCGGGCTCGGTTGGACGAGTTGTTGGGGTCGGTGGATCCGGTGCGGGCTGCGGGGGAGTTCGCGGTGGTTATGGGACTGTCGGCGGAGTGGTGGTTCCGGGTCAACGATGCCGGTGGGTCGTCGGAGCAGGCACTCGATTGGGAGTCGGGGGAGCGAGCTGCACTCGATGCGGTGACCTTGCTGCGTCCGGCGGGTGTGAGTCTGGACCCCGAGTTGGAGGCGACGTGCTGGCTCGGTGCTGCGCTGTCGCTTGCTGGCCGGGGGCGCGAGATCGAGCAACTGGAGCGGTTGTTGTGGTCGGTGCGGTGTGTCGCCGAGTTGATGGTCACAGTGTCCACGACCGCGGATCGCACGCGACTGTCCAACGGGTTTGCCCGAGTGTTCGATACCGGAGCAGCACTGTCAGTCGAGCTCGGCGATCATGATGCGGCCGATGTGATCATGGAAGCAGCACGCCGGGACCGAGTCGGGCTGATCCTCGCCGAACTGGCTCGAAACCCCGATGTCGACACTGCAATTCGGTCATCCGCGTTGGCCGTGTCCGACAGTTCGGCGGCGATCCCGACCACCACGACCACCGACGGTGAGGACGGGGACGAGGACGGCGGAACGCCTGCAGCATCCTCGACCGAATCGCGGTCGGCGGCGATTCTGATCGACCGACAGGGAGCGGTGTCCGATGCCGAGCGTGTGCTGGGTCCGCTGGGTGCGTTGTGCGATGCGTCAGCGTTGATGTCGATCACGGCTGCATCGATACTGGACCGGCGATCGGACCTGACCGGGACGACTGTTGTCCTGCAACTCTTCCCGCAGCAAACCTCTCAGAGTTCCGGTGAAGACCGCGAGGTGTCGACGGTGCGAGTGTATCGGCGTTTGACCTGGATCGAGGGCGGTGACGATTCAGCTGTCGAGGAGCACCTCGACCACTTCGACCCACCGAAAACCCTGTTGGCGACGTCGGCGGAGGACCGTCGCATCTTTGCCTGGTTGCCGACGTTCGCGCAGATCTTGCCGCAACCGTTGCTCGACCTTCTGGCTCGTGCTGACCGTTCCTCTCCGGTGCGGTTGATGATCGTGCCGACAGGGCTGTTCCACGTTCCGTTCGACGCACTGCCCCTTTCTGGATCCGGGCTTCGGGACGAAATGCTGATCGACCGGGCTGTGGTCAGCGTGCACGGATCGCTCACCAGCATGCTCGCATTGATGCGGACCGACACCGTTCCCTCGATCGTCCCCTCGATCGCCGTGTATGACGGTGAACGAGCAGACGGCGAACTCAAGCACGTCGAAGCCGAGTTCGTCTCGTTGAACACCCATGTGCCCGGAGTGATTCGAGTGCGCGGGGCCGAGGAACTACGTGAGCGTCTTCGCAGGGACAGCGACTCGGAACCGATCGCGATGTTGGCGATGGGTGTGCACGGAAGCAGCGACGACCACGGCTGGGGCCAGGGCAAAACGATGCCCGACGGTTCGATCGTCACAGCTGCTCAAGCCTTGGGCTGGAAAGCTCCACGTCTGTGCGTGCTCGCGTCGTGCCATTCACCGATCACCACCGCAGACGGAGTCGAGCTCAGCGGATTTCCGTTGGCGTTGATGTTGACCGGAGCCGCCACCGTCATCGGTGGCCTCTACGACATCGACGACAAGGCGACCACCGTCATCATGAACCGGTTCTGGGAGCTCTACGCCGGTGGGACTGCACCGTTGATCGCCCTGCACCAGGCCAAAGTCGAATGGCTGCACCACAACCCGGACGTCCGCCGCACGCCGCGACTGTGGGCCGGACTCGTCACCTACGGAGCGGCAACACAATGACACCGCTCAGCACTGAACCTTCACCGATGTCGACACGACCTCGTCAGTGACGCTCACCGCCGGCACCGGCACCGAGCACCACCGAAGGGATCCCGATGGACACCAAAACGCTGGCCACTCACGGCACGTGGAACAGGACGGTTCAGAAGATGGTGCTGCTGGCGGCCGCGATCGCCGTCATGCTGGGGGCGATCATCGGGTCCGCCGGCACCGCCGACGCCACCACCTCCCGCTGCGGTGACGGCCGCTGCGTGGTCTACCTCAACAAGCAGGAGACCCGTGACCTCGGCCAGGGCAGGGCCCCCCGCCTACCCGGCGGTCTGCCCTGGCAAATCACCGTCTCCTACAACGCACTGATCAAGGGCCACCAGTACATCGCCCGCCAGTACGCCAACCGCGGTTGGTGCTCCGCCTTCCTCCTCTCCACCCGCCCCTGGGAGAACCAGGGCTACACCGGCTACGCCTGCTAGACCACAACCCCGATGACCCGCGTGGTGGTGGCCGACCGGCCACCACCACACTCGCCCCACAGACCGCGCAACTTCGAAAGGAAACCCGTGCCCTACACAGGTGAATCATGGAAGACGTGGGACGATGTACGTCGGTCTGCATCTACAGCTTCGAACGATCGCCGCAGGGTCAGTTTGCTTTGCGCAATCTGCGTCGCTTCCATGCCTTGGGTTGACGAAGGCCTCTCGAAAGCCAGGACCGGCAACTTTCCGTCGGGTCGACCGAGCAAGAAACTAACCCGTGAATCAGCTCGACAACTACTCGAACTGGCAGAAGCAAGCGCTCTCGAAGGTTTCAACAACCGCATACCGATCGCACTGATTGCCCTGTACCGCGACCCGGCAAAGAACGAACACGGAGCGTTCTTGGCGGCACGACTCCGAGCTGTCGAGGAAGCGCAGAACTCAAAGTTCGTCGTAGCACTTGCATACCTAAGCCTCGGGCCGGCGTATTCGTCCTTGCAGCGCTTCGACGATGCGATCAACGCCTACGGAAGCGGCATAACTGCGCTCGAAGGCGGCGTTGATGTGGCGGTGCCCGAATGGCTGCGGGAAGATGCGCCGTTCGTTATGGACGAAAGAGGAAAATACACTGCCCTCGGCCTTCTGTGGAGGTTGCACTCACGACGCATAGCCCGCCTGCTGGACGCGAATCGCGTTGTCGAAGCCGAGGCGAGCGCGTCGAGGTTCGTGTCGATCGCAAGCGGTCAGGAATTTACTTTACTGGATCTTGCACATGCCATATCAAATCAATGTCAAGTAGCGAGGGCGCGACGAGATGTGACCGCAATGGCAGCACATGAGCTCGAATTGCTTCATCTCAGTTCTACAGAGGCGCATTCCTGGAGTCCGATGCATCTAGTTGCGTCTGTCGTTAAGTCCTCGAATGCTTCGAAATTGAAAGATCGCGGCCGAGTGTTACAGCTGAGGAGGGACCGCATACGACTACGGGCGATTCGTTACGGTTTCGACGGCGCCGATGTCGCTCTACTTGCAGATGTCGAACTCATTAAGCGGATGATCAACGCAGCTCGCACTATTCAAAGCCAGGACCGTCTGCGAGTGTTGGGAAATCTTGCCTACGATGTTGCAGTCGGCTTGTGGTTCACAGGCGTCCTCGAGCACGATTTCAACAGTCGAAGGGTCGCGATTGACCTATTGGACTGCGCCGAAGACGCTTGGCGCGGCTTCGCCGTCAACGGGACATATGCAATACGCCTTACCCGTGCACGAATCAGTAGTTTGGACCCTCAGTACTCGCGAGAATCCCTAACTCTCGAATGCATAGCGGTAAGTCGAGGAGCTTTGCGCTCAGGCTTGAGGCGTAACGGTTTGGTTGCTGCGGTGCGGTCGGGTGTGGTGGGGAGTTCGGTGGTTCGGGCTCGGTTGGACGAGTTGTTGGGGTCGGTGGATCCGGTGCGGGCTGCGGGGGAGTTCGCGGTGGTTATGGGACTGTCGGCGGAGTGGTGGTTCCGGGTCAACGATGCCGGTGGGTCGTCGGAGCAGGCACTCGATTGGGAGTCGGGGGAGCGAGCTGCACTCGATGCGGTGACCTTGCTGCGTCCGGCGGGTGTGAGTCTGGACCCCGAGTTGGAGGCGACGTGCTGGCTCGGTGCTGCGCTGTCGCTTGCTGGCCGGGGGCGCGAGATCGAGCAACTGGAGCGGTTGTTGTGGTCGGTGCGGTGTGTCGCCGAGTTGATGGTCACAGTGTCCACGACCGCGGATCGCACGCGACTGTCCAACGGGTTTGCCCGAGTGTTCGATACCGGAGCAGCACTGTCAGTCGAGCTCGGCGATCATGATGCGGCCGATGTGATCATGGAAGCAGCACGCCGGGACCGAGTCGGGCTGATCCTCGCCGAACTGGCTCGAAACCCCGATGTCGACACTGCAATTCGGTCATCCGCGTTGGCCGTGTCCGACAGTTCGGCGGCGATCCCGACCACCACGACCACCGACGGTGAGGACGGGGACGAGGACGGCGGAACGCCTGCAGCATCCTCGACCGAATCGCGGTCGGCGGCGATTCTGATCGACCGACAGGGAGCGGTGTCCGATGCCGAGCGTGTGCTGGGTCCGCTGGGTGCGTTGTGCGATGCGTCAGCGTTGATGTCGATCACGGCTGCATCGATACTGGACCGGCGATCGGACCTGACCGGGACGACTGTTGTCCTGCAACTCTTCCCGCAGCAAACCTCTCAGAGTTCCGGTGAAGACCGCGAGGTGTCGACGGTGCGAGTGTATCGGCGTTTGACCTGGATCGAGGGCGGTGACGATTCAGCTGTCGAGGAGCACCTCGACCACTTCGACCCACCGAAAACCCTGTTGGCGACGTCGGCGGAGGACCGTCGCATCTTTGCCTGGTTGCCGACGTTCGCGCAGATCTTGCCGCAACCGTTGCTCGACCTTCTGGCTCGTGCTGACCGTTCCTCTCCGGTGCGGTTGATGATCGTGCCGACAGGGCTGTTCCACGTTCCGTTCGACGCACTGCCCCTTTCTGGATCCGGGCTTCGGGACGAAATGCTGATCGACCGGGCTGTGGTCAGCGTGCACGGATCGCTCACCAGCATGCTCGCATTGATGCGGACCGACACCGTTCCCTCGATCGTCCCCTCGATCGCCGTGTATGACGGTGAACGAGCAGACGGCGAACTCAAGCACGTCGAAGCCGAGTTCGTCTCGTTGAACACCCATGTGCCCGGAGTGATTCGAGTGCGCGGGGCCGAGGAACTACGTGAGCGTCTTCGCAGGGACAGCGACTCGGAACCGATCGCGATGTTGGCGATGGGTGTGCACGGAAGCAGCGACGACCACGGCTGGGGCCAGGGCAAAACGATGCCCGACGGTTCGATCGTCACAGCTGCTCAAGCCTTGGGCTGGAAAGCTCCACGTCTGTGCGTGCTCGCGTCGTGCCATTCACCGATCACCACCGCAGACGGAGTCGAGCTCAGCGGATTTCCGTTGGCGTTGATGTTGACCGGAGCCGCCACCGTCATCGGTGGCCTCTACGACATCGACGACAAGGCGACCACCGTCATCATGAACCGGTTCTGGGAGCTCTACGCCGGTGGGACTGCACCGTTGATCGCCCTGCACCAGGCCAAAGTCGAATGGCTGCACCACAACCCGGACGTCCGCCGCACGCCGCGACTGTGGGCCGGACTCGTCACCTACGGAGCGGCAACACAATGACACCGCTCAGCACTGAACCTTCACCGATGTCGACACGACCTCGTCAGTGACGCTCACCGCCGGCACCGGCACCGAGCACCACCGAAGGGATCCCGATGGACACCAAAACGCTGGCCACTCACGGCACGTGGAACAGGACGGTTCAGAAGATGGTGCTGCTGGCGGCCGCGATCGCCGTCATGCTGGGGGCGATCATCGGGTCCGCCGGCACCGCCGACGCCACCACCTCCCGCTGCGGTGACGGCCGCTGCGTGGTCTACCTCAACAAGCAGGAGACCCGTGACCTCGGCCAGGGCAGGGCCCCCCGCCTACCCGGCGGTCTGCCCTGGCAAATCACCGTCTCCTACAACGCACTGATCAAGGGCCACCAGTACATCGCCCGCCAGTACGCCAACCGCGGTTGGTGCTCCGCCTTCCTCCTCTCCACCCGCCCCTGGGAGAACCAGGGCTACACCGGCTACGCCTGCTAGACCACAACCCCGATGACCCGCGTGGTGGTGGCCGACCGGCCACCACCACACTCGCCCCACAGACCGCGCAACTTCGAAAGGAAACCCGTGCCCTAGACGCCGTTATCGTTGACTCCACACGCTCTGGGCGGGTCATTCATTCGAATGAGACCTGCTTAGGTCAAGTCTTTCGGACAGATTAACGGACACGATCGATCAGCAAGATGCTCGCGCCTATCACCTACGCACTGCACCTCAATGTCGGGGCAGCCGATGTCTTGGCAAGATTGGTTGCATGCATTCTAGGGCCGAGGGGCATGCTGGAATCGGGCTGACAGCTCATCTCGAAACTCGTCGCTTTTGTCCTTGATCCAATCCATCAGCTGCCTCATGCCGTTCGCTGGCCCGACTGGCACTGGCCGTCGTTCGTGCGGTTTGAACTTGAATTGCGGAACGGGTTGCTCGCCATCCCAAATGTCGAATTTCACTGCCAGTCGATCGAGAAAAGTTGCGGCACGCGCGGTAGTCGAGTTCACGACGAAGTTGCGGTGTCGGCGGACATCGCCGGGTGACGAGCGCGTGTCTGACAGGTCCTCTTTGAAACGATCAAGCACTCGAACTCGGTTGCGGATGACGGCTATCGCGTCGCGGGTTTCGACAGACCAGCTACCTCTTCCTACCTGCGCTGCCAAAGTGTCTACGGCGCGTCGCGCATCGTTGAGTAGTTCACGCGATCGGGCGATGTACGGGGCAACATCGTCGACGCTTCGCCCAGCGTGGAACTCGTGGTCGAGGTCTCGTAGGCTATGGGCAATCCGCCTCGCCTCCGGTGCGAACGCCGATGCGAAGCCGATCTTGCGTTCGCGGCCACGCTCTTTCCGGTCGCGGTCGGCCTGTTTCTTGTCGAGATCGCGATCATGGGCGAGCTGAGCTGCGAAGAATTTGTATGCGATGGCAAGACCCGCGACGGTTATTGCTGTCGGCACTCCGGTGTCTGCTGCCCACTCTGCGCTCCACAGTTCCGACCAGAATCTCTGCCACCCATTCATGCAGGACAGTGCACCACACTGCCATCTTTCAACATCTCGCCACCGAGAACATGCTGCCAGCGGGTCCGTCGACGGTGCTCATTGCGGGGCTGCCGAGAATGTGTGTATCGGGTCGAGTCCATAAAGCCGGAAATGTGGCCCGCGGTGGAATCGAAGCTGTTGAATGGGGTGCATGAATCAGAATTGGCGGCACGCACCGTCCCCCGCCTACCAGGATTTCAAGCAGATGGTTCGTCGGTATCGCCCGTCGAATTTGATTCCGGGCCTGGCGCGGTTCTCGGCGGAGCGCTACGGAGAAGGCGAGTGGTCCGACGATGAGCGCTCGTGCCCGCCGTGGGGAGTGGCCGCCATCGCACGTGAGGCGATCCTGTACGGAAACGAACACCGTCACGGCGAGGTTGACCAGGGCACGGTGGCTCGACTTCTTCTGGCGTTCAATCGCTCTCACGACAAGATCGAGGGTGCGGCCAAGATTTTGACGCCTATGAGTTACGAACAGTTCCCGTACCAGGAATCTCAGTTCGAGGAAATGTCACGTATCTACGCACTGTTCGAAGATCCGACTCTGGGCCCGGAGCTCGACTGGACCGAGGTGTTCGGAATGCAACTGAACGAGGCTGTGCGGGCAGCGTTGGTCTTACGTGTGTGGGTGACCAAGAATGGCGGCAGGTTCGACGCGTCGATCATGGACCTGGACCACATGCAGGAAATATTCGACACCATCGCGCCACGCGAGCAAATCGAAACGTTCGCTCATGTTCTCACCGCCACAGTCTCCCAGGCCAAAAGCGCGAACGACGCTGTCCCCTCGCTCGAACCAGCGCGGCGGCGCTACGGTTTCAACCCGCTGTCCGCCCTTCCACTTGTCGATCTGGGCCAGTACGGGATCTGGGCACCGCAGGTGATGTTGGTCGACCGCGCCTTGTATCCCAGCAATCTCTACTACCGAGGAATCGTCACCTGGGGGAAACGATTCGCGGAAATCCTCGGTACCCGGACCGAGGCATATGTCGGACGACAACTGGAAGTTATCGCCGACGAGCGCGACCTTCACGGTGAAATCACATACAACGAGGGCAAGAACCAGAAAAAGAGCGTCGACTACATCTGGGTGACACCGAAAGCTGTGATCTTGGTCGAGGTCAAATCCGCCCGGATGACACTCGGTGCACGAGCCGGAGACGCTTCTCTTGCCACGATCACTGAGCGATACCTGTCCAAGGCCCGCGAGCAACTCGACACCACGGCGAATCTGATCACCGCCCGAACGCCGCCGTTCGACCAATTTCCGACAGATCGACCCATCGTCGGTCTCGCAGTTACCTGCGAACCGTTCTATCTGGCCAACTCCACCTTCGATGAATACGGAAAGGCCTCGACGATCCCGTCGATGGTGCTCTCGCTGAGAGAGCTCGAACACTGGGTCTGTCGGCCGGCTACCGAGGCTGTCGACGCGCTGCTTGCGATACTGCGCGACCCCGAGCGCCGTACGTATTCGTTCGGTATTGCGCTCGGAGCGCTGCCCAGTGTCCACAACCCGATCCTCGCCGAGGCGTGGAAACAGTACGACTTCCTCGAGAAGCAGATCCCTCTGTCGACATCGGACTGGTGACGAGCAGAGCCTGCGTCCTTCGCGGGGGCAGTGCTCGTTGGCGGACGATCGCGTCTATTGCCAGGTCGGACGCTGCACTGGGGCTGCTGCCGCGAGTGCTATCACGTTGTCGGTCAGGGTGAATGTGGGTGCGTGCAACCGGTACAGGTGGTGCGCCTTCGATGCTGTGATTCGGGGAGGCATCATGGCTTGTACGGCATCGCGGAAGAGGTCGCGGTGTGGCGTGCTCACGTTAGCGAGATACACCTCGTCGAGTACGTCGTACAGGGCATCCCGTGCGGTCCAGAGACGACGGTCCCTGTCTCCGAGACGCCGCGCAGCGGCGGTCCTCCCGAAGACGATATCGAGCTGTGGCGGCGGGGTGCGTCGATCGGAGATTGTCAGCGTCGCTTCCGCTGCAGCGCACTCTGTTTCGTGAATCGCTACTGCTGCCTCCGCACGCGTTTCGGCGTGCAAAAGGAGCTCTGTTCGGGGCAGAGCGATGGTCTGCACGGCGGTGACGACGATCGGGTCCATGGCCAGCGAGACAGATCCACGATGTTCCTTCCGGTTGACGTAGCGGTAGCCGTCATGGCCGCCCTCTGTTGCGACCTGCAGATCGACTATGCCGGTGAACATTTGACCGCGGTCTTCCCCGAGATGTGGATTGATCGACACGCTTTTCGGCAGCACGGCCCTGTGGAGATAGAACGGACTGTGCGCTTCGTCCATCGCGGACATCCGGTAGAACATGCTGTCGACGGCGGCTTCGTAGGTTCCGAGGTGGATGGCGCGGTCGCGTGCGGCCGCTTCTGGCGGCGGCCACGCGCTGTGCGTGCTCGTGTGAAACCACGCCACGCCGCTGATCCAGTCCACCGATTGTGACGTCTGATCGGGGTCGATTGCGTCGGTTTCCCACGTTCCGGGTTCGACGAGGAGTCCGCACCCCGGACATAGGCGTTCATCTCCGTACAGCTCTGTGTGTGGAACGAGGCATCGGTGTCGACACATTGGGCAACGGACCCATGTTGCGTCGCCGCCGAAATCGACGGTTCGATCACGGGTTCGTCTACCTGTCATGTCTGCGTCCCCGTAGGCGATCATGGGTTTGTCGAGTCCACCCGTCATGCGCGGCTCGACGGGTGGACTCGGGCGGAGGCAATTTGCGCGAGCTCGTCAAGGGAAAGGAGATAGTCGTCCAGGCGGTGTCCTCGGTCGCGACTGGCTTTGATGCGGCGGTGTTCGGTAACCATTCGCATGTACGTGTCCAGCACCAGTGTGTGGGAGTTCCCCGCGTCGTTGTTGTCCACCTGTTCTTGCAGTTCGGGCCACTTGCCGTCACTCATCAAAAACTCGACATAGCTGGCCATGTGGCCTTCGAGCCCATCGTTGCCGTCGAACCCCTGAAATTCCAGCTCGTACCTGAGGTCGTCGTCGACGGTGGTCCCGTCCTTTTCCAACCGGCGAATGCTGAACGTAATGATGCGGAACATATCGAGAATGTCGAGGACGCGGCCGCAGTCGCGTTTGGACAGCTCGGCGCTGAACCCGGCGACTTCTCGCCAATACTCTCCGGTGAAGCCGGACTCGATGACCCGCGCACGCGCCAGCTCATCGTCCTTGTCGATGTCGTCATCGTCCTCGGGCAGCACGCTCGCAAGGATGCGGTGGAGTAACGACAGCACCTGTCGATCGGCAATTCGCATGCTCTCCGGTACCGGTTGGACGCCGTGGTCCTCTGTGGGTTCGTACCCAGGGACGATCGCCGCCATGACCAGATCGCGGACGTACTCACTGACGGAGACTCCCGCGCCGTCGGCGATGCTCTTCAGCTCGTCGCGGACTTGGTCATCTACTCGAATGTTCAGGACTGCCATTCCTACTCCTTGCGTGTGTGCGTATGACAATACCGTGTCACTGTCATACACACACAATTCTGAAGGTTTGAAGTGCCTGGATGCGCAAACCCGGCAACGAATGTGTCCTCCAGCATCGGTGGCCCCAGGTGCCGGCGCCGGATCGCCCGTCTGCTGCTGCGACGGGCACAATCCGACCGACTCGACAACACCGAACGCCGGCGAGTCCACCCGCATCTCGACGCGCTCGTATCTGAGTGTGCAACGTCCGACACGTCCGAGCTGTCTTTCGGCGGGTGTACACGAGCGAGTCGGAGGCGAATGCGAAACAGTGTGACCGTCGGTTCATGAGTACGGTGCAGGTACCGAAAAGCCACCCACCACAACCTGATTGGGTGCGCCGGGCGGCGTCCGTCGCGGCGGGGGGCGGGTTCAGGCGGCGTTCTGGTCGGCCTGTTCGAGAATCAGGTACTGGTCACTGATCACTTGATCGACGTCCTTCTTGTTGTCCAGTGCGGACGCGTCACCGACATAGCGACCGTTGACGACCATGCAGTAGTCCGGAGTGCCGTTGGCGGTGTCACCTTTCGTGTCGCGGTATCGGGCCGGATCCCGATCGTAGGCGTCATCGCTGCGACCTGAAGAACCCGCCGAGAAATGTCTTTGTGCACTTCGGATGCTCAACTTTGTTTCTTCCCCAAACCAGAAGGAAGGATCCTGTGACGTCGTTGATGGCGATTGTCGATACCCTGCTCGGACGTGCGCGACTCGACTTCCCCAAGGCTGCGTATGAGATCCACTTGCCCGCAGCTGAGTCCTTGCTGGTGCCGAGGGGCTATCGCTCCGGGGCATTGACGTCAGGCGCACGGGTCACTTACGTCAAGGTTCGTTGACGGTGCGGTAACTGTCGTTGAGGTATCGGGCGGGTGCGCTCCTGCGTGTGGTTGTCTTGTGGTCGCTTACAGCACCCTAAGGCGAAAAGGCGCTAGTCGAAGACTTTCTCGAGCGATTCAGAGATGGTCTGGAGGTACGTCTCGGTGCGTTCCGAGCCGAGAATTCCGGCACCCATCTTGTTCATCGTGTAGGCGATCGTGGTCTTGTGTTCGAGGTCCATCACGACGATGGAGCCGCCCCAGCCTCCCCAGAAGCAGACGCGCCCCGGGAAGGGGTACGTGAGATAGCTGGGGTCCGCGAGCGCGAACCCGGTACCGAACCGGATGGGGGTCAGGAGCACGAGATCTGTTCCATCGCTTTGCTGTTCGAAGATCAAGTCGATCGTGGCGGGAGACAGGAGTGCGTGATTGTCGACGGTTCCGCCCCGTGCGATGACTGACATCATGCGTGCGAGCGAGCGCGCGTTGCCGTGACCGTTCACAGCCCCCAGGTCGGCACGCCGCCACGCGGCGGTGTTGGCGTTGGCTGCGTCGAGTGGTGGGCTGTCCAGTGTCATGCGAGTGAGGTTGTCCTCGGGCAGTTCCGAGAGATTGAAGGGCAGTGGTGGTGGGGGAACGACGTCGCTGATCCGGTGCCAGTCGGCCTCACGGGCACCGATCTGGAAGTCGGCTTCGAGGGGACCGGCGATGTCGTCGGCTACGAACTGGGGGAGAGTGCGACCCGTCACGCGCAGGACGACCTCGCCGAGCAGCTGCCCGAAATTTATGGCGTGATAGCCCGACGCGGTTCCCGGCTCCCACCACGTCTTCTGCCCGGCGAGGTGTGAACTTGCTCGCGGCCAGTCGTAGAGCTGCTCGATGGCGAACGGCGGCTGCCACCCGGAGACGCCCGAGGTGTGGGAGAGCAGGTGCCGGATGCGCACGTTCTCCTTTCCGTTCGCCGCGAATTCGGGCCAGTAGTCGGCGACGGGCGCGTCTACGTCGATGAGGCCTCGGTCGACGAGAACGAGAACCGCGAGGCTGGTGACGGTTTTCGTCGACGACCAGACGTTGGTGATGGTGTCGGTTGTCCATGGCTGCGATCGTTGGCTGTCGGTGTAGCCGCCCCAGATGTCGACCACGGTGTCGCCGTCGATGTCGACCACCACAGACGCCCCCAGTTCGTCGCCGGAGTCGATGTTGCGGGTCAGATCGTCGGCCAACTTGTCGAAGGCGGTGTCGCATCGTCCGTGGATTTCTGATGTCACTGCTGCTCTTCTTCCGGGGGTAGGGGGCGGGATCGTTCGACATCGGTCGGAGGGGTCGTCCGGGTGTGGTCGAGTTCTAGTTCACGTAGCCCACCCATCACGAAGAGTGCGGCCAGGTTCGCCGCACTTTCCCGGTCGGCGGGGTGATCTTTGCGGGCCTCGCGGGCGGCAAGGATCGCGACACCGACCGTCATCGCAGCGAGATGGCGCGGCACCGACCCCTTCGCGGACGCCGGGATGCGTTTGGCGATCTGCGTGGTCAGGCGGTTGGTGATCGCCTCGATCACAGCGTCGCGGTGAGGTGTTGCGGGGCCGTGGCTGGTGTCCATGAGGAGCGAGAAACATGCCGGGTGCAGTTCGGCGAAATCGAAGAACGCCTGCATGTCCGCAGCGATCTCCTCACGTGGTGTGAGCGCGCTGGCCTGCTCGTAGCGGTGGTACAGGAACGTGGCGGCTTCCTGCGCCGCGAGGCGGACGCAGTCGGCGTAGGCGGCGTACTTGTCGCCGAGATGCTTGTACACCGTCGGGCGGGTTGTCCCCGCCGCAGCGGCTATGTCGGCGATCGTGACTGCGTCGTAGCCGCGCTCGGCGAACAGTGCGGTCGCGGCGTGCACGAGCCGCTCGCGCGGTACCCGTGCGCCACTACTTTTGCGACGGGGCGCCTGGTGGTCGATGTTGTTGTCCACATGGCCATCTTTACATCGGTGTAAAGGTGTGTCTAGGCTCACACGCGAATGGTTCGGGATGGGTGTTCTCGAGCCCAGAGAAATGGGGGGTCTGTGATGAAGAGTCGCGCGTTGAGAGTGTGTCGGTCTGCGGTCGCTGCGGGGTCGGTGGCCGTGGTCGCTGCAACCCTCGGTGTGGTCGCACCGGGGATCGTGTCGGGTGCACCCGACACCGGGGCGCTGGCCCACTGCGAAGTTCCGGCGGCGGGATCGGCTCCGACTCAGCAGACACCCGAACAGCTCGGGGTCACCCAGGCGGGCGTGGACCAGGCGATCGCGTTCGCCACCTCACGGTTGCGGAGCAACATCCAGATCTATCGGAACAACTGTCTGATCGGGCGCGGCCCGCTCAACGACAGGACCGATGCGCTGCCGTGGAATCTGTGGAGCTCGACCAAGAGCGTGGTCGCGATGGTCGCCGGGGTTGCGGTCACCCAGGGCCTGCTGGACATCGACGCGCCGATCGACCGATACGTGCCCGCAGGCCTCGGCGATGCTGCACACCGGTCGGTCACCGCCCGTCAACTGTTGAATCAGAACTCGGGGGTCAGACAATCTGCCGTAGCCGAGGCGGTCACATCGGGTTTGGATATCGACACCAACATCATCGAACAAGAACTTGCGCTGCCGATAGAGCATGCTCCCGGCACCTTCTTCGAGTATTCCCAGCACGGCCCCGACCTACTCGCCTACGTCATCGAGAACGCGGTCTCGCAAGATCTGCAGCAGTATGCGCAGGACAATCTCTTCGGTCCGTTGGGTATCGACAGCGCCGATTATCACTGGGGACGCGATCGAAGCGGAAACACCTACGGCTACGCGTTCTTGTTCATGGCACCGAAGGACTTCTCCCGTCTGGGACTGCTCATGGTCAACGATGGAGTCTGGCGCGACAGCCGAATCATCAGCTCCTCCTACGTCGAGCAATTCCGCACACCTTCGCAGACGAACCCCTGCTACGGGTTCCTGACGTGGCTCAACCAGGGCCCCTGCACCGGCCCATCGGTTCCATCGCGGCAAACCCTTCCCACTGCACCATTACAGGGGTTGCCTGCCGACGCGTACGCCATGGTGGGACTGGGGCAACAGAACAACTTCATCATCCCCAGCCTCGGAATGATGGTGACCTGGACCGGCCTACTCGGCGACGTCTCGCCCGACCCATCGACACTGTTGAGCGCCAATCCGGACAGCGAGCTCTACCGCAGCTTCTTTCGGATCCTCGGCGCGGGATTCACCAACCCGCCCCTGCCCGATCCAGGCCCCTACACCCCGACGTTCAACCTCACACTCGACCCGCCGGCTTTCTTCGACCCCAACTTCATCGCCGGGGCCGTCGGGATCGGACCGTTCGCACCCGAGGGCTGCAACGCGTTCTCCTGCGGCTCAACCCCGCTCCGCCCGCCACTGGAAGGGGCGGAAGGCTGTCTGGTCATCACATGCCTGCCATCGCTGCCGGAGGTCTTCGCACCCAACGGACGCCCGGGCAGCTGAATCGTCAAACAAGACCTGTGGGCAGAGGCGTTCGTCGGCAGCCGCCGGGCCACCTTCGAGAACGACCGAAGCTCGATAGCAGCGGTCCCACCCCCGTGGCCGCTACTTGATCGCAATCGCCGTATCCGGGCGCGATTGTTCCTGCGGTGCACAACGACCGAACCAGAAGCCATACCCGATGCCCCCAAGCCGACCCGAACCTACGACACCGCACACCCGAACCGGCTGAAGAAAACGGTAAGACCATGACACCCGCACAACTGCAAAGGCGAACGGATGGTCAATTCCGTCCTTCTGATGCCGCGTCGACCCGTGGCCCAAAAGTAGCCCGGCACGATCGAAGTGCTAATCGGGCGCGCTGACGACCACAGCGTTTCCGCCCCGCCGTTTGGCCCGATACATCGCTGAGTCAGCGCGGCGCACAAGCTCGTCGACGTCGACGTGACCGTCCACGGTGGGCTGACAGGCGATACCGACGCTGGTGCTCACATTCTCGTTTCCTTTGCGGTGGAGCAAGTTCGCGGTACATCGATCGACGAAGCTATCGACCCCGCTTCTGTGCTCGAAGTACGCGATAACCAAGAATTCGTCCCCGCCGATGCGCGCGGCGATGTCGACGGGTCTGATCATGGCGACAAGTCGCCGTGCGATGTCCTGCAGGGCAGCATCACCGACGTCGTGGCCGTGTTCGTCGTTGAGTGATTTGAATCGGTCCACATCGATCACCGCAACCGCCGCCACCACCACCTCGTCACCTGAGGCCGTTGATGCAGCGGCTCGAACGGCGGCGTCCATACCGCGCCGGTTCAGCAGCCCAGTCAATGGATCGCGAGTAGCTTGGACCGTCACTCGCCCGATCGAATGCCGTCCGGCCTCGATGACGGCCTGCATCACTACCGGCAACACCACCACCGACGACACGGCCGGCGCGATATAAATGAACAGATCGAACAGGCTCGCCTGACCGCTCACCACCGCCCACGCTGTGAACCCGACGATCGCCGACGACGCCAAGACGCAATGCATGCCGAGGATCCGCCAGCCGAGCAGAAAGGCAGCGAACACACCGATCAAACCCAGGTGGATGGTGGCGCACAATCGTGCTTGAGGTGTCGATGTCAGTGCGGCGCAGACGATGATGCAGACATCGGCCCACACCACGAACGCGATAGCTCCGCGATAGCGCGGCCACGGTCGGACCAGCCACCACACACCGACGACTACCGCGGTGGAGAGTACGGCGCCGTGAATAACCCTGGCAGTCAGTCCGTGGGGACCCATCGGGTGAAACTGAACGATCAGCCCCAGTGCCGCCATCGACAGGCACAACGCACAAATTCCATACTTGAGGAAGGGCAAGTAGCCAGTCGTTCGTACAGCAGCGGTAGCGAACTCGAACTCTCGCTTTCCCGGAAGAATTCTGCCGGTTGTCGTCATCGCGGCAGCGCCGCGACCTGGTGAAGTGCGTCCATTATTTGATCAGGCCTGCTTTCGGGGTCGGTCAACGCTTCCCCGCGGCCGCTGCTTCGGTGTGCACGTGGCACGCACCTTGCCAAGATACCCGCCACCGCTGGGAACTGACAGTCCCCTCGCTGTACCGCCGCTCCATCGCGGAGTGACAGACCCGGCCAAACCTCGGCGACGCCATGACGGCGCAGGGCCGCTGCACGGCCCGCGCCCTGCGGCCCGGTATCGAATCCGGTTCGAGCACAGCCAATCCCGTCGAGCTGACACTCGCCGGCTACAACGCAGGACCGGGAGCCGTGCAGCGGTTGGGCACTATCGCGCCGTGACACCGGATCCTGACCCGGCGGTACCGAAGAGAGCGAAGCAGGCATAGGTGTGTGCGAGGTCGTGCCGCACCCAGTACCGAATCCCGGCAAACCCTGCACCGTGAAGGGCGGATGCCCACAGCTGTGTCAGCTGATAGTTCCCGGTGGTGAATATCTCTGCGGTGACGCCGAATTGCGCGGCGGTGTTCGTCGTCAGATCCGCGAGCGGCCGCGCGTCTACTATCTCCAGTCGTGTGACTGCGCGTGCGGTGAGTTCGGTGCTCGGGACGACCCGCATCCCACCCCACGTTTCGAGGAGGGTGATCTGTTCGGACTCGGCGGTATAACAGGTGCCGTAAGTATCTGCGAGGTCGAAGCGTCCGTGGCCGCCGTTCGCGAACCACAACGGCCCACGGGCAGCGCTGTGGCAACGGAATACCTCCGTGCCAGCCTGAACCGTGAAGGCGGGGAATCGATCACGGAGGTGATCCGGCGGGGAAGGGGCGAGTAGATGCAGTGCGGTACGCGGAGCGCTCACGCGGCGAGCTGCTCGGTCGCTGCGCGAGCGAGGTCGGCGACCGACGGCCCGTCTCCGTCGAACAGCGCCTGCCGGGGCGTGCGTCCGCCGAGTTCGGGTTGCTCGGTCATCAGCCACGACGCGGCCATCCATCCGCCCGCGTCACCTCGTGCCCAGACCCGCAGAACGTCTTTGATTCCGAGGATTGGCCGTGCAGGCGTGTTGTCGTCGAACCCTGCCACTGAGTATCCCACGGAACCGTCTGCGGCGACCAGACGCAGCACCCGGTGATCGCGGACTGCTTGACTCAGTGCTTGTTTCGTCCACGCGGTCACGTCCAGGACCTGCTTGTGGGTGAGGATCGCGCCGATTTGGTTCTCCCAGGCGCGACGCGCCTTCAGTCCGGAGAGCACGCTGCGGATCCCGTTCTCGACGTACGCGACATCGCTCGGGTTCAGCTCGGTGCCGTCGAGCCCGCTGGCGGCGAGCTCAGCGGCGACGAGATCCTGCAGCGGTGTACTCATGCCAACCACAATACTAAGGTCAATCAGGTCAAGTCAAGTAGGTCAACCGGAAGTGCATTCTGGTGCTACACGACGATGTCAGCGTAGGACGCCAGTTCGGTCCACCGCTGGGCTTCGAGCCGTGCAGCGCGCGCAAGCGCATACCGATCCGCGGCGACGAGTTGGTTCATCGACAGCTCGGTCGCGGCAGCGATGTCTCCGATCGGTACTTGAAAGGTTCGGTACGGGCCGAGTGGGGGAGTAGCGGTCTCGGTGCGGGCGGGTCGTTCGAGGATCGGACCGAGTGACGGTGTCTGATCGAGGACGTAGCCCGTCGCTGCAAGAACCGCATCTTGTTGCCAAGCAGCGATTTTGAAGAACCGGCGTGGGATCGCCACACCCCGGTACACCGGATCGCCGGCGGTAAAGATGCATCCGGAGAACACCGACAACCGCTGCCCGTACTGCCGGGCGTGGTCGAGCACGTAGTCCTCGAGACCGAGCCACAGCGTTTTCGACTGGTTCAAGGTCGCGGTCTGCGGCGCGCACACCGTGTAATGGAACGTGTCGGCGTTCGCCTGCGCGGCGACCGCTGCGGTGCCCCAGACGGGGTCGCGTCGGCGCACCAGATGCCCGCGGTCGAGATCGTTGCTGGCATACAGCTCGGGGCCGGCCTGCTGCGCGGCGCAGGCGTGGATCGAGTCGCCAGTCGTCGCCGCGCTCGACGTCGCGTAACAGTGTGCCGTCGATGTTCACCGCCGTGCTCGCGGCGAGACGCCGCTCGGGGTCGATCGCCACTGTGAAGTGCGTGTACGGCAGCACGACCAGACCGATGCGTGTGGGCGCATCGAGTTCGATTGGGGACAGGAACGTGGCGTCGTAGCCGGTGGGTGAGGTCACGATCTCAGTGAACCGGTCGATCGTGACGGGCACGTGAACACACCCTGTTCTCAGGTGTGGTTCCGTACCCTCGGATGCGGCGCCCGGACCGGGCCGCCTGCACCCGAGATCCAGGAGGCATATCCATGGCTGGAATCGCTGACAAGCTCGACAAAGCATACGAAGACAAGCCGCTCACCGAACTCGTCGACGCACCCGTCGAAGCACTGCAGGGCGTCAGCCCCGGCGACGCCGAGCATCTCAAGGCCGCGTTCAACATCACAACCATCGGCGACCTCGGCCGCAACAAGTACTTCCTGTGGGCGCAATCGATCGCCAAACTCGCAGAGTAGTTCCTCCTCACAACGTCGACGAGCCACAGGACCGCATCAGTCCTGTGGCTCTCGTCGATCAGCACGGCGACTCGCCCGGCGACAAAGGTTCACCCATGGAGGACACGCGACGTAACCGGCGAGGACCATGGAGATCCTGGTGGGAACGCCTGCGCCGTCGAACAAGATCTGTCGGTTCAGGCCGGTACCGTCGCACACATGGCGGCGGGACAGGCGAGTGCGGTGACGAGCTACCGCTACCAGTGGGCGTTGTTCGCCGACTGGTGCGCCGCCGCCGACACCTCGCCGCTACCCGCTACGCCGATCACGGTGGCGCAGTTCCTCGACGAGAACCCCGCCGGCGACACGGTCCAGCTTCGCCGGGTCTCCGCGATCAACCGCGCGCACCTCGACGCCGGCTACCCGGCCCCGGGACGGGTGACCTCGCTGCGGCTCGCGTTGGACTCTGCGCGCGCCGACCGAACCATCCGACGTGCCGCGCAGTACCAGGCCCTTGCTGCCGCATTGCCGACCGAAGGGTCGACGGCAGCGTTGTTCGGGCGCCGCGACGGCGTTCTTCTCCTTCTCGCCGGAGCAGGACTGTCCTACAGCGCTATCGCAGAAGTCGACACGGGCGATGTCAGCGTCGACGGGGCCAGCGTCTGGATCGGCGACCGCCACCGCATCCGGATCGACCCCCACGAGGTCACCGGCTTTGAGCCGGTCGAGGTGTGGGAACGGTGGAACACGGTCCTACGGTTCTCTGAGCGGTATCCCTCGACGACGTTGCTCGCAGAGCATCTGCAGCGCAACACGTTTCCGGAAATGACCGCGACGGCGCACCGCGGCGGTCCGGTGGCGGTGCCGATCGACCGGTGGGGACATCTACCGCTACCCGCCGCCCCGATGACCGCTGCCGAGATCGGATCGGTGATCGCCGCGCACCGCACCGGCATCTCACCGCTGCACACCCCGCGGCGCCGCATCGCCAGACCACGCGCGGATGCCGAACAGGTCGACATAGTTCGCCTCGAGCCCACACCAGCTGAACTCGATTCCGGCTACTACCGCGCGGGTGTCGATGCGCGGCGCCGAGCCCACACCGCCCTGGCCGATGTCCCGGACATGGTCGACGACGTCGAGGACCGCATCGAAGCACTGCTGCAGCGCACCCTCGATCTGCTCGGCGACGAGGCCACTCCCTGAGAAAGCGTGCCACCGACGCCCACAGGAGCGTCAAGAGATCCTGACGGATCTACCTGACATAGAATCGGCGGGTCGGTGAGTTCGCAATTGAACGGCAAATTCGCGGATCCCGTCGACGCAGTACGACGATGCTGCAACTAGGGTGTGGACCTGCCGAGCAGCAACGCGCGCTGAAGGCCAAGCACCGGTAGACGTTCGTCGAAATCGGCCCTGCCCGTAGACGCGGTTCGCGCAATGCTCGAAATCATCGCTGGCGGAATGGTCCGGTGACGCATGGTGATCGGTCCGTCTTCGCAAGTGCTTCCAACAGGTTGGGATTGCTAGCAGCCCGTATTCGCTCGGCAGGCGGGCCCTATACGACTCCCATCGGGGTGATGCTTACTATGCGAATCGAGCGGCTCTGTTCGGGCTCGATCATGTACTCGCTGACGTCGATGAACCGTCCCGGTGGCGATCGAGAGTGCCCCGCGCCTCGACGAGCTGAAAACGATTATGCGGCAGTGACACCGACTGCGTCGCTGACCACGCGGTCATTATGGATCTGCGGCTGATCCGCCCCCACCTACCCAATCTCACGGTGCGGTGCTGCGATTGGGTAGCGGCCTATGCGGGGAAGTCAGTGAGCGCACCTCGGCACAGGACTCACCGCACGCTTCGTCTCCGAGCTCGATGCACGACGTGAACCGGTCGGCCGAAAGCGCCGATCGGAAAGCGTTACCTGCCGCCTGATCCTCCTCCGAGCAAAGATTTCTACGCGCACGACGGCCGCAGCGCCCGCCGCAGCAAGCGGCTAAGCGCGCGCTCAGGTACGTGCGGTCCGAGTCAGGGCTGTCTTTCACGGTCGCCCTCAGGCGGGAGTTGCGGGTGGGGCGGCCAGGTGTACAAAAACGACAATACGGTCGGTTCAGCGCCCATCCCAGACTTTGGGTTCAGACCCGCGGACGGCCGACTTCTTTTCCAAACCTTGTAACCCTTGGGCTCAGGCGCTAGACTCTGGTTCAATGTTAATTGCTCAGTAAGGCAACTTATGAGATCCGCGCAGGCACTCGCCGCCATCGGACGCGAACACGCCACGCCGGTTCTGTATCGGCGTCTACCGACGAACACATCCATGAAAGAGGTCCCGGCTTGAAGTTCCTCGATGGCATACGCGTCGTAACGCTCGCGGTGAACCTCCCGGGGCCAATCGCAGCAGCACGATTGGCGAAACTAGGCGCCACTGTCATCAAGATCGAACCCCCGAACGGCGACCCTTTGGCCTCTCTCGCGCCGCGTTGGTATGCCGAGCTGACCGGCCAGCAGGAGATCGTAACGCTCGACTTGAGAAGGGAATCAGATCGAGCGGTCCTCGCTGTTCGACTGACCGAGGCCGACTTGCTTATCACTTCGATGCGTCCGTCTGCCCTGCGAAGGCTGCATTTGAGATCGGCCCACGAAAAGCATTCAAACTTGTCTCACGTCGAAATCGTTGGGCACGACGAAGAGTTGGAAGATGTTCCGGGACACGATCTGACTTATCAGGCCGCACACGGCACTCTTCAACCCCCGTTGATGCCGACCGTACCGGTGGCAGACCTCCTCGGCGCTGAACGTGCGGTGTCGGCTGCGCTGCTCGCACTACGAGCCAAGGACGATACTGGCATCGGGCAACACCACCGGGTGGTGCTGGATCACGCTGCGGCCGACGCCGGCGCTGCTGTACGGCATCACCTCGTCGGCGAAGGCGCTCCGCTCGGCGGTGCCATTCCTACCTATGGTATTTACGCAACCGCAGACGGTTACGTTGCTCTGGGGGCCCTCGAGCCGCACTTCCGCCGACGAACGCTCGATGCACTAGTAGTAGCCGACTCGCGTGAACAACTCGAGCGCGTCTTCGCTACCGAGAGCACTGCGCACTGGCAAGCTTTGGCGGTCCAGATCGATATTCCACTCGTTGGCATTCGAGATCCAACCGTGGAGGTCGCTTGAGTGACCCTCCCACAAGAAAACCTGCCGACCGACTTCTGCCTGGGTTTCAACGCATCCGCGAGGCCGACGGCGCCGATTTCGTTGTCCCCGAAGGTGAAAAGCTTTCGGGTCGAGCGCTGGCCTCGTCGGAACAACTGCCGTTCTTTCAGTCGGCAATCAGACCTGAAGTCTGGGCAGCACATTCGCAATTTTGAGCGCACCAATCATGGACGTCTAGGGGAGCAAGTATGGCTACAAGCATCGTCAAAGGTCTGCCGTCGACTCACGGTGACCACTATCAACTCAACACCACCAACTTGATTCGGCATGCAGTACGCACATATCCAGAACAGGAGATCGTGTACCGCCAGACAGATGGAGAGTGGGGTCGGTACACCTACGCGGATGCGTACAAGCGGGTCCAACAAGCAGCAAACGTCCTCACCGATTTGGGAGTCGGTCCCGGCGATACTGTCGGTCTACTCGATTGGAACAGTAAGCGGCACTACGAGCTCGGCTGGGCAATTCCAGGCATCGCCGCGGTCATGCTGCAAATGAACTTGCGTCTTTCGACAGAGGATCTCAGTTACGTCACAGGTCATGCGGAGGCGCAATGGATCCTGGTCGACGAAACGTTGCTTACGATCGCTGAGGCTGTGGCTCCTCATGTCCCGAATGTCAAGGGCTGGATCGTGATGTCCGATCGTCCTTCCGCGGAAATCAGCACCACGCTCGAGAACGTGCTCTATTTCGAGGATCTCATGCGTGATGCCGACACCGAACACTCCTGGCCCGTGATCGACGAAACATCAACTTACAGCGCCTGTTACACCACTGGCACCACCGGACGTCCCAAAGGGGTCTACTTCTCGCACCGCGGAAGCTACTTACATGCCATGGCAATGGCCGCAGGTATCTCGATGAACCGTGCCGACACTGCCATGTTGATCACGCCGATGTTCCACGGTCAATCATGGGGACTTCCGCACACCACAATGTGGGTAGCAGCTAAGGTTATTCTTCCCGGCCGCTACATGGCCGAGAACACAGCAATGCTGGTCGACACGATGATTGCCGAAAACGTGACCGTAGCCAACGGTGCCCCGGCGATCTTCCAGCCGATGCTCGACTACATCAAGACCCTCGAGGTCAAACCCGACTTCTCCAAAGTCCGTCTGCTGTCCGGTGCAACCGAACCAGCGCTGACCCTCATGCGCGACTTCTACGAGCTGACCGGTGCAGACTTTGTCCAGGCTTACGGTGCTACCGAAACTACACCTCTGATCAGTGTCAACTTCGGAATCAAGCCGTCCTTGGAGAACAAGGTATCGGACTCGGAGCGGTGGGACCTCAAACGATTCCAAGGTCTTCCGACTTCGGGCATCGACATCCGGGTCGTCGATGCCGAGGGTCGCGATCTTCCTCATGACGGCGAAAGCGTCGGTGAGCTCCTGATGCGCGGGCCTTGGGTTGTCGAGCGCTACCACAAGCTCGACGACGATGCCGATCGCTTCCTAGATGGGTACTGGCGTAGCGGCGACGTTGGCAAGATCTACCCCAATGGCTACCTCAAACTCACCGACCGCTTGAAGGATGTCGTCAAAAGCGGTGGTGAGTGGATCTCTTCGATCGACATGGAGAACGCGATCGCCGGTCATCCCCTCGTCCAAGACGCCGCAGTCATCGGGGTCGAACATCCGAAGTGGCAGGAACGACCGTTGGCGCTCGTGGTCCCGGTCGAGGGCGCGAATCTGACCCGCGAGGACATCACCGGAGTTCTCGATAAAACCTTTGCCAAGTGGCAGATGCCGGACGTTGTTCTATTTGTCGACCACCTCCCCCGCACCGGTGTCGGCAAGCTCGACAAGAAGGCGCTGCGTGCGACGCACGCCGATCAGTACCGTGGAGCAGCGCAGTGACCGAGCAGATTCTGCTGACCGATCGCAACGGGGCGGTGGCATCAATCGGAATCAATCGTCCCGACTCGCGAAATGCTCTCAATGGCGACCTGCTCGACGCGATGGCCGCAGAGCTCGAGTCGCTGCGAGATGACCCGAATGTGCTGGCGGTCGTCATCTACGGAGTCGGCGGTGTCTTCTGCGCCGGCGCAGACATCACAGCGTTCGACGAAATCCGCGCCAAGCCTCTCATCCACAACGACGCGTTCTGGTCGATCCTCCGTGGGTTCCACAAGCCCGTCATCGCCGCAGTAGAGAAGTACGCGTTCGGCGGCGGCTGCGAACTTGCGTTGGCCTGCGATGTCGTCATCGCAGGCAGGGGTGCACGTTTCGCAGTCCCCGAAGTCAAACTGGGGGCGATACCCGGCGCCGGCGGAACCCAACGATTGATCAGATCGGTGGGCAAGTCCAAAGCGATGGCAATGCTGCTCTCCGGGGATGCGCTGACTGCCGAGAACGCCTGCAATGCAGGACTGATCGCTGAAGTCGTCGACGACGGCGCAGCTCTTTCGTACGCAACCGAGCTCGGCCAGCGCATCGCCCGCAACTCCCCGCTGGCAGTGGCGCTGGTCAAAGATGCAGCTTTGGCGTCCTTCGAGACATCACTGACACACGGATTGGAACACGAAAAACGGAATTTCTTCGTTGCTGTCCACTCCGACGACAGCCACGAGGGACAAGCTGCGTTTCTCGAGAAACGAAGCCCTCAATTTACCGGAAAGTAGGCTCTCATGTCTGATCTGTTTCCCACTTATTCTCCTGCTTGGGAGTCCGATGATCATCGCCTTCTCCGCAAACACGCCGCACAATTTTTCAGAAAAGAAGCGACCCCAAATCAAGCCAAATGGGCCAAACAGCAGCAAGTCGACCGTGAGTTCTGGAACAAGACCGGATCAGCGGGACTCCTCGGATTGAATTTGCCGGACGAATACGGCGGTGGCGGAGCCGATTACGGGCACGAAGTGGTCGTCGCGCAAGAGCGTGCGTACGCTCACGACACGGCATTCGGATTCGTGGTGCATTCTGTCCTGGGATCGCAGTACATCTCCTCGTATGCCAGCGATGAACAGAAAAAACAGTGGATCCCGAAGCTTGTCAGTGGCGACATGGTCATCGCAGTAGCAATGTCCGAGCCGGGAACCGGGTCGGACCTACAGTCCATTCGGACGACTGCCGTGCGCGACGGCGATGATTACGTGATTAATGGCTCCAAAACATTCATCTCCAACGGATCTCACTGCGATCTACTCGTGATCGTAGCCCGTACCGGAGACAACCTTTCGTTGATCGCAGCAGAGACCAATGGACTCGACGGATTTGAACGTGGACGTGCGCTCGACAAAATTGGACAACACGGCCAAGACACCCGCGAACTCTCGTTCACCGACATGAGAGTTCCAGCGGCAAACCTTCTCGGAGGTGTCGAAGGCAAGGGTTTTGCCCAGCTCATGGAACAGCTGCCACGTGAGAGGCTCACAATCGGCATCGACTGTGTGGCCGTGGCGGAGGCAGCGGTACTCGAAACCATCAAATATGCGAAGGAACGCAAAGCTTTCGGCCAGCCCATCATCGAGTTCCAGAACACAAAATTCGTGCTAGCCGAATGCAAAGCGGAGGTCCTGGCAGGCAAGACCCTCATCGATCACTGCATCCAGCAATACCAGTCTGGAGACCTCGACGCGGCAACAGCTTCGATCGCAAAGATGTGGGGATCGGACAAGCTGGTCGACATTGTCGACCGATGCCTACAAATCTTCGGCGGATACGGATACATGATGGATTATCCGATCGCTCAAATGTACGCGGCCGCGCGAGTGCAGAAAATCTACGGAGGGACCAACGAGATCATGAAAGTCCTCATCGCCCGAAGCTTGTAGATACGAACCCACACAGACACTTCGAAGCTTTAGGACAACCATGCAAATTTCAGGAAGCAGTGCTCTTGTGACCGGAGGCGCGTCCGGCCTAGGACTTGCGACGGTCGCCGCTCTGGCAAAGGCCGGAGCCGCGGTGGTCGCAGTTGACCTCGCCTCTGCGGACACCGCAGGGCTGGCAGAACTCGGAGGCGCTGTCGAGTTCGTGCCGGCCGACGTGACCGACGAGGCGGCGGTGACGAATGCCGTCAGTATCGCGAATTCGAACAACACCCTGCGCATCGTCGTCAACTGCGCCGGCATAGGCAGCAGCGTCAAAACAGTTGGTAGTAAGGGGCCGTTCCCGCTGGCAGAGTTCGACAAGGTCATCCGTGTAAATCTGCTCGGTACATTCAACGTGCTGCGTCTGGCCGCGTTTGCGATGACGACCAACGAACCGATCGACGGTGAACGTGGCGTCATCGTGAACACGTCGTCCGGGGCTGCGTTCGACGGGCAGATCGGCCAGGCGGCCTATTCGGCCTCCAAAGGAGGGGTCATGGCAGCGACGCTACCAATAGCACGGGATTTGGCAACGTCGCTCATCCGCGTCAATACGATTGCTCCCGGTCTCTTCGAGACCCCGTTGCTCGCCTCGCTTCCAAAACAGGCCCTCGCGTCTCTCACCGCTCTGACACTGCACCCGCATCGCATCGGTTACCCCAGTGAGTACGCACAGTTAGTGGAGGCGATCATCGTCAACTCGATGCTCAACGGCGAAACCATCCGTCTCGACGGTGCTGTCCGCATGCCGCCGCGCTGATGACAGCGAACAAACCGGTGGACCTTACCTACGCGGACGACTTAGAAGTGGGCGCTCGATTCGAACTCGCTCATCACACCGTGAGTGAGAAGGAACTGGTCGACTTCGCTTCGAGATGGGATCCTCAGCGCTTTCATACCGACACACAGTTCGCTTACCACGGTCGATTCGGAGGCTTGATCGCGAGCGGAATTCATACACTCGCGATCTACCAACAGCTCGCCGTCGACGGTCTCATCGGGCGATGGAGCGTGATCGCTGGAAAAAGTATCCGCCAAGTGAATTTCTGGCAGCCAGTACGGCCACTGGACACGCTGACGGGGTCGATCGCGATCGACAAGGTTGTGCTGGAACGCGCCCGAGGCCTCGTCACCCTGTCCTCCGAGCTTGTCAACGAGTCGGGGACCCGCGTGCTGACCTTGACTACCGACGCTCTGGTGCACCGTCACCCCTCGGTGGTGACTCGATCCCGCCAGTGTGACTAGGGGGTCGGGGAGCAGATTGACGAAATCCGGCGCTAAGGGGCAATCGCCGAGCGACCTTGCGCTGTAGGTGATTTCATGTCGTCGTGACTGATGAGGGCGGCTATGGCCGGTTCGGTGC
>NZ_JAHFVG010000059.1 GCF_023264675.1 Rhodococcus sp. (in: high G+C Gram-positive bacteria) | reverse complement strand
GACCGCCGACACCGACACCAGCTCGCCGACGGAGGTGAGCACCGATGAACTGATGCAACTACCCGCCTAACCACCAACGAAGGATCAAAAACGAGTTACACCACTACTTGGGGCTTGACCTCGGGTGAACCACCACTACCCGGTGACCATCTTCGTTCCTCTGAATCAAGTGGCGGCCACATAGACCTGCTATCCACGACGCGGTCGGCCGTTGTTTTTCACTCGTTCGAGGATGTCGATCACTGTTCCGTCTGAGACGCCAGCCAAGCGCGCAATTTGACCGCGCGAGGCCCCCGCCTTGGCGGCTTGAACGATCAGGTTGTTTCGTGCGTCGATGAACTCCTGGGAGTCCTCCCCCGTCGCGTCGGCCGTCTCAGCCAGTTCTGCCAACCGCTCCAACGACGAAGCAAGGGAGTTCGGGTCTTTCATCCGCCGCAATTCACCCGCCTTCTGTCTCGCACCAGACTGATGAACGCTTGAGCCTCCGTTGACAGCCGATGCTTCGACCGTACCGGGCCCACCGTCTAATTGACCGTTCAACTCCAACGGTAGCGCGAGTTGTGCCACCTCCGGCGTCACGGGGCGGCGGCGAGTTCGGCCACTTTGACTTTGCGTCACAGAGAGAACTGTAGTCATGACGCCCTGAAGCCATTGTTGTTAACGCTCTGCGTGTGTCGATGTCGGTAAGCCTCAACCACACCGAGAGGTATTCGGCCCTTGTCGGATACCTCTAGTCCGTTAGCTTTCGCCCACGCCCGCACGCGGGCAGGTTCATGGCGGGACTTTGCCTTAGAGGATCGGTTTCGTGGCGGTTTGATGGGTCGACTGTACTGGATCCACTGTTGGAAGTCTGCTTCGATTCGAGCAACGTTATGCGGACCGAGGTCGATGACGAAATGTTTACGCCCGTAGGAAAATCGGACGGTTTCTGCGGGTGATGACCGGTCCAGGTCGTCGACAGTCTCAGCAATCAGTATCTCCGCCACAGCTCAACTCGTCTCGCTATTGGACGCGCCTGTTCACGCGTCACTCCCAGTCTGATACCGGCCCCAAACTACTGGTTACTCGATCGGTATTGGGAGTGTATCTGATGGACCCAAATATAAGCCATATCGGACCTTATATAACCTGCAGTTACGGACGAGAAACGCCATGAACACCCCGTGTTTTACCACCTGCTGTGCGACGAACGCCGCGCGAATCTTACGAATCATCTCGCTCAGCAGCGGCCCAACCCTCTACCCGCACCCACCGTGCAACCAGAACAGGGCCGACACGCGGAGGAATGTCCGCCAAATTTGCACACCACGGCACCCCTGGTCCAACCCTGCGTCGCTGGTCCACGTCCTGAAGGGCACATGACGCTCACGGCTTGCTGTCCGGCCCGCGCGCGAATGTATTGACAGCACGGCAGCCATCTGGATTAATCTAAACCTGTTGGTCCAGTTAATTTTTTCCAGGGAGGTGCGTAGAGATGGCGACGAAGACGCCTAGTCCTGAGTTGCAGGCCATCCTTGACGAGCTTGCAGTAGTTGCGCCGAAGGCTGCGGCCAAACTTGCTGCACGTCGCGCGGCACAGCAGGCTCGAAACGAGGCCATTGTCGACGCGTACCTTGCCGGTGCCAAGAACTCCGAGCTCGCGAGCATTGTCGGAGTGAGTGCGCCACGAATCACTGTGCTGGTGAAGCGCGGACTGGCGGAGCGGCAGGCAGCGAACGGCATCGTCGAACCTGATCGAGCCGCGACTGCGCTCCTCGAAACACGAAAAGGGTCCGCAGCATGAGCTCCGAACCCTAGATACACCGGAAGACCGCCCCGTGGTTTCGCAGACCTGGGGCGGCCCTCCTGAAGTTGATCATGACCACGAGTTGACGCTCGGATCACATTCCCAAACTAAAAACCGTGAAAACCGTTCCTGCAAGAGCGATTTCCACAAACCAACAGCTTCATCGGCTGCCATCCCCGCGAGGGTTTGGCCGACTCAGAACCCGGAGGTTTCAATGCTCAGTCCCAGCTTCGGAACCGAACCCGGTTCCAATCTGCAGAGCCGGGGTCTTGCTGTGCATCAACACGAAACGTGGAGGCCCGCGTTGATCGGTCGATCCGCCACTTGGACTTCACTACCGTCGAGCAGCCCCTCCTTCAACAGGAGGGATAACTCGTGACCCCACGATACCCGGTTTTCGCTGTTCACCGCAACACTGCGATGCCCTTTTCGGCAACCTTTCTTCCGGCCGTCGGTGCCGCTCCGAGTAGCCCTCCACCTGCCGTAGCCGTGGGTGTGTGACGATGCTGACAATACGACCCGAGATCACTTTTCACGTCGCGGCTCAGATGCGCAAAGAAGCGTCGTCGGAGCAGCTCAGCGGGTTTACAAACCCGAATGGGATGAGTCCCACCATTGCGTCCGACGCACTCCATCCGGGTGCGATCGGCCTCCTTCTCGAGCCCTCCGATAAGCCCTCCACCGGGGCTACTTCACTGGACGTAATGGTGACGCCGATTACGGGTGTTTGGACAGCCGGTAACCGGTGCCTTTCGAGCGGACCAATGGACCTGCTCAAACGTGTGCCCACTCGCGCGCCACAGACCGCTCCCCGCCTCGTCTGCCGAACGACGCCTGTCGCCCGCGCTAACGCTCGACCAATCCGCGCCGCTTCTACCCAAAGCTCACACGCTCGCAGCGAAGCCCCCAGCGGGCGGAGTCACACCCAGAGGCCCCGGAGGGGCCCTGTGCGGTGCAGGGGGCCATAAACACAGCGCCTGAGGAGGGTCACCGACATCTGAATACGTAGACGCGCCATCAGCGTCTCGAAGGCACACCGAAACGCCCCTTGCGGGTTGATTGCGATTCGGGATGAGGGCCGAAGTACCAGCTTCGCCACTCGATCGAATGCGGAAACCCTCACAGGTTCCCGGTTTGCCTTCCCACACCGGAAGGATTTGCCATGCACGGCACATCTGAGGGTACTTCATACCCTTTTACAGTTTCAAGGATTCTGTCACCTGACACTTTCCTTCTCAGTTCTCGACGCCCTGACCAGCGCATTCCGCGCGGAATTGCCAGGGTGTTGTCGTGACCGAACGGTCACGTACACCTCATTTGTCGATCGCACCCTGCGTCGTCGCTGGCCCGGTTCACGTCACCGATATCGCGGACTTGCCCGCGGTTCAGGCCGACATCATCGACACGCTCACTCGGATCGGTTGCGCAAGCCTCCGCCAGATCACGATTCCGACAGCAACGGTGTCGGCCGACGACTTGGCCCGCGCCGTGTCAGCTCTCGCGGCGTGCGGTCTCATCCGTGTCTGGCAACACCCCGTCGATCAACGCACGCTGCTCGTCGAGCTCGCGTCGGAGTCGAGCACCGACACCCCTCCTCGCCTCGAGGTCGTCGCGCCGGTGTCGGGTGGGCGGCGATGGGTGTGCTGACCCTCGACGCGCCTGGCAGCCGGGTGGCCGAATCCGACTTTCCCAGGAGGTTGACCGCCTTGGTCGCCCCGCTTTCACTCGAACTGCGGATCCAGCTCGTATCCGCTGTCGCCGTGACCCTCATCGACGCTGCGGATCGAGAACGCCGACACAGGATCGCCGAACTGAACCTCGAGCAGCGGGGCAAGAAGTCCTGGCATCTGCCACCGGTGAAGCTGACACCTGCAGGCAGGCCGGTAGCCACCGTTCCTTGCTGGCCCGGACGCCAGGCGTGGTTGCGCGATGTCGCCGCCGCCTTGGACACGGACAGCGCCACTCGAATTCGCCAGAGCAACGCCAAGGTCGCCGCCGCCACCGTCCTCGCCGTCGCGACTGCTCACGCTCATTTCGCTGAGACCAGAACCGGCCGTCACATGGTCGCCTCCCTCGCTACCCTCGCGAAACGGTCCGAGCTGTCGATCGATCAAGTCCGGCGCGGCCGCCGAGTCCTGCGCACCCTCGGACTCCTCGTCGATCTTCAACTCGGCCGCCGTCTGACCGGAATCGAAATCCAAGCAGCACGCCATCTGCACGGT
This sequence comes from Rhodococcus sp. (in: high G+C Gram-positive bacteria), assembly GCF_023264675.1. GTDB lineage: Bacteria > Actinomycetota > Actinomycetes > Mycobacteriales > Mycobacteriaceae > Rhodococcoides. The sequence goes on along the minus strand of NZ_JAHFVG010000059.1, from coordinate 27,273 downwards.
CACACACAAACCGGAGCAGCTTCCGAAATCGCGTTGACTACACCAGCCCGAATCGCAGCGCTTCGCCCGAAGCCAGCACCGCGATCCGCATCGGACACGAGCGCACCCCTATCCCCTCTTGGGTTCTTTTCAGGTTCTGAGCTTGCGAAGAACCGTAGAACTCAAAGAAAAAAGCGAGCTACGACAAACCAAACCACCACCCCGAGGCCCATCTCCCTGCAACGCGTCACCGCCGAGCTCGTGTCGAAGTCCCGCGGACTGGATCAAACAGCGAAATACCTCAAAAAAACCTGCCACCTGGATGCCGCCAGGCCCTCCACGGCCCCTGTGAGGCATCTGGGAGCCCTTTGCGACGTCATCGCAGCTGCCGGTATCGACACCGAGCGCTTCACTGCTGAGCACATCAAGGACGCACTGGACCTCGACGGCCGACGGAACGGCTTGAGTTGGCCCGATCGCATTGCCAACCCCACGAAATACCTGGCATGGAGGTTAGGACGGCTGGACTGGACAGGTCCTACGCCGACAGAACGTGCAACTGCGGACCGTGAACGGGCTCAGCTGGCACTACGAGCAGCGACCGCATCGTCGGGTCCGGCAGCCAGCGCCGAACAGCGCACTCTCGCAAGACAACAGTTCGCTGAAGCCCTCCTGTCCAGCAAGCGTCGCCGAACCAGAGCTGTTGAAATCCAGTGATTAAGTACTTCGATAGCCGCTTCAACATCCTTGCCATTGCGCATCGTATATCCCCGCTGAAAGCGCCCTAAGACGGTCGCATAATAGGCTCGAATGCACTTGCATAAAAGCTGATAAACGACTATTATTGAGTGCAATTCCTAGTTCTGAAGAAAGGCTCGAAGATGTCGGTCATCGTGTACTCCAAGCCCAGCTGCGTGCAGTGCGTGGCGACCATGAAAGCGCTGGATAAGGCGGGTATCGAGTACTCGAAGCTCGACATCAGTTCGGATCCGCAGGCCCGAGAAAATGCCCTCGGGCTGGGCTACCTTCAAGCGCCGGTGGTCGACGCAGGCGGCGGTAATCACTGGTCTGGATTCAGGCCGGACAGAATCAAAGAACTCGCGAAGACTGCGGCGTAAAAAGCGTCCGATAAAAGCTCACAACACCCCGACACGGAATCTGTCGGGGTGTTGTGTTTTCCTTGACCCGATAGCGATTGCTCTACGTAGCCGAAGGAAGACCATGGCTCAGCACAGACCACCAGTACGGCCGAAGGGGACGGCACCAGTGTCGGCCGCGACCGGCAGCACAACTGTCCATGTCGCCACCTCGGCCGTCGAAGGCTTCATCGACAAAGGCCTCACTGGTGAACTGGGCTCCCTCAACCGCGGCGCATCCGTGAAAGAAATCCGTTCCACCCTGGGCACCAACGACATTCAACGGATCGTGGGAGCAACAGGAAAGAAGCCCCCTTCCGAGCGAACAATCCGCCGCTGGGTCCAACAAGACCGCATCCCGGACGCGCACATCGCCGAGATCCTCGACAGACACCGATTCGTCACCGAGACAGGTGGGGTTGCAGCCGTGGCACAGCAGGTTGGTCGGTCGGCCTCCTCGGTCCGTAAATGGGTCAACGGACGCCAGGACAACTTCCGTGGATCAGCGAAAGAGGACGCCGCCCGGCAGCGCCTTGAAGAGAACATGATCCGTGCCGGGGTTATGACATCAACCGGCATCCTCAAAACTGTCACGATCAAATTCGTCGCCACTGTAGAGGTCCGCGTCTCCGGTCCGAAGGGCTACTCCTACACAACGAAGGATCGCCAGTTCAACTTCGACGGCGGCATGGACGCATCTTCCCTCCTCGGTCGCGACGACACTTATGAGCTGGCAGTGGCCGTCGCAAACGGAGAACACGCCCGTGTGATCGCGATCCTGGAAGCGCACGCTTCGACCCGATACGCAGCGTTCGAGGATTACGACGACGAAAACGGGTTCCACATCAGCTCGATCACGGGACTGACGATGAGCTGGCGCTGACTCCCTGGGCTTTCATGCCTCGGCCGCACCCAGCGTCCCAGTAGAGCCAATGGCCAGAGGCGTCCTGCAGGGCCCCCAGCGCCCCGTAGGACGCCGAACTGCCCGCACGGCTATCGCAAGGTGGTAGGCCACCGCAACGGACACGCTGAGGACTGAATGTTCCCCGCTCGTGGTAACCCCCTTGGACGTGCGTTCCACCCTCGGTAGGCCCCTCGTGTCCGTCCTCATCGGGGAACACAACGCGGCAACACCTTCCTCCTCCGGGGATCCCCCGCTGACACAGCGGCGTCTTCCTCCGATGCTCAGAGGTGGGAGGTGGGCAGGACCCGCTCCGCATCCCCGGTCGGGTCCCCCACCTTGCTCCCAACTGCCCCCGCGGCGACTTCCGCATCACCTCCCCGCTGCTATCACCTCCGGCCACCACACCGCCTCCACCGGTAAGCCCCCATTGCGGCCAATATGAACACCCCCAGCCGCACCCCCGTTGCGCCACCCTGGACGGCCCCCTCACACCCACATGACCACCCCTCGCGCGCCCCACTTGTCATACCGCCTTGCCACCCCACAGCGACCCGCCTCGTTACCCCGCACCGACACCCCTTCAGTGGAGCCATCAGCCCCACTCCCCCACATCCCCATCCCACCGCATCAACCCTCTGCTCTCACCCATTGCTCCCCCGTGCGTAGCCACCCACAAGCCTCTTCGGCATCAATGAGCAGGACCATGCCGAGCGGCCACACCGATTCCGTGGAACCGGCGAACATCATCTGCATGTTGCCGATAAGGCCATAGCGCTTACCATGCCTGCGCTTCCAACTATGAGTGATCACCCACACCGGACTATGGAGCTATTTCGTCACTGTGACAGCTGAATCGGTGTGCAGGGGCGGCGTATGTGGGAGTCATGTGGGATATCTGGGTAGCGACATCGCCTCCCCTGCGTCCCACGGATAGCTGTTCGCACGGCTCGCGGGAACCGGCGGTGAACCGCGGATCCTCTCGTCGTCGAACGTCTGGAGGCACCGCAGCCGCGCATAGCGACCCCGCATACTTCTGCACTTCCGTGCTTCGTAACCCGCAACGCGATCCTGACGATTGCGTGGTCGCTTTTCCGGCAGGCCAAGCAGCCTTGTCGATCTAGCGACCGAACCGCCTAGCCCCGGCAGGCGGCCGCGCGTGATGTGTGCCTCCGAATCGCCTCGGGGCAATCGCAGCACCTCACGGCTGGGCCAGCCAGGCGACCGTGACGTGAAGCTACCGTCGCAGAGCGGGCACCCTCAGCGGAGCCGAAACCGTCGAGGGGCGTATCGCGGTTGTCTCCGTGCTTTGCTGCACATCGGCCGAAGCCTGATTGGGACACCGTCACAAGACGGCATCGCTGACAAGGAAAGAAGCACGGTCAGGGAAAGCAATCGTGAGAGCCATGACTTGATTCGGTGGGCAAGGAGGGCTGGGGTGAGACAGGCTCAGCCTTGGTCAATGGCACCCAACTGGGTAGACCACCGAGCCCGACGAGCGTTCCCGATGGACGTTGTTTGCGTGCCTTGGCGGAACTCCAGGTTTGATCATCTGAGCCGGATGCGAGCGCAAGCGGCGTCTCGTCAGGCTGTTCCACTTTTCAGATTCCCTACTGCATAGGCGGCGTTCCTGGGCATCGAGCGTGCGGGCATTGGTCGACAGTCCTGCTGAAGCAATGAGTGGCCCACGTCGACCTGCCGGTGGGGGAGGGGTAATTCACGTTAAGGAGCGACGTTGAGGGACGACCTACCCGCGCGTTCGGCCTGCGCAACCGCGCCGTCTCGGAGAGCTGAAGCGCGAACGGGGCCGTTTTCAGAATCAGTCCAGCCAACTGCCTTCGAGTGTCGCGGTGCCGATTGCTGACCCGGTGGGGAGGTTGAGCGGTCTATTCCAGGGATGCCAATCGGGTCTCCGTAAGTTTGACCGAGGGGTCGTTGACGCCGTTCAGACCGGCGTCAGGGCTCCGCAGTGGCTTCCGGATCGTGGTGGCGCGTGCGCACCGAACAGTCTATTCTTGCAGGTAGCAGCGGTTCTGCGAGGTATTTGCACGGTGGTTATACCGGTGGTAGGCCAGGTGGTGCAGGCACGGAGTTAGTGGGGTGGAGGAAGTGGGGGAGAGGAGGGGGAAATGAGGGAAGTCGAGTGGTGTAATGGTGTTCGTGTAGGAGGTGAGTAGATGGTGCAGATGAGGTTAAGGCACTGTGCAACGGCGGTCAAAGGTGAGGGAACCCCGGTGGAAGACAATGTTGGAAGCGCGGTGGAGAACAATGCGGAGTACGACGGGTGCAGAGGCGGAAGCCACGTAGTTGGCACATGTGGGGAGCGAGGGTTGGCACGCAATGAAAGAGGTGGGTGCGACGCAGGGGGACCGCGCGTGACGGAGTGGTGTATTAAAGGGCGTGGCAAGGGTGGGGGACATGTGGCGAGACACATGAGCGTCAGCGGGGGGCAAGTGTGTATGGAGCGGTGGGTGGACGCCGCTGTAGTCACCGGGGGAAAGGGCGGTCGCCCTTACGGCAGACGCGCTGTAACACACGCTGGTCGACACCGTAGGCTCATGTTGGTGTCCGCAGGGAACAGCGGCGCTGTTCAGATGGCATCCACATGTGGCGACAAGGGTGCACGAAGTGTTGGAATCAGCGCGGTCCACAGTGTGTGGCCCAATGTGGGTCAACGTCTGCAACGCGGGTGGTGGGACGCCGGTACCATAGGGCTGAATACGTGTGGAGCCCTGAGCGGCGTGCCGCGCGTAACGCCGGTGCCGAGAGACGGGGCCGTCCGCCGTAGCATCCGAGTGCGAACAACACGGGGATACAGCATGCGTTCACGCGGGGCAGCTGTGCGGCCTACCGCAGGGATCACATAGGTTCTCCAGCCGGTGAACTCGGCGTGAACGCAGGTTGGTGTCCCAGGCTGATAGCAGCGCGTGTGACGGGGGCCAGCAGATGTGCCGCAACACGCGGGTATCCCTGTGGCAAGCAGGGTGGACAGCACGGATGATAATAGAGTAGAGTTTCCAGCATGAGCCTCTCCGGTACCAGAAAGATCCTCATCGGCAGCCAGAAGGGCGGCGTCGGCAAGACGTCGATCGTGACCGGAATTGGATCCGCCTTGGCGGCCGCCGGTGCTCGCGTGCTGGTTGTCGACGCCGACCAGCAAGGAAACCTCACCCAGGAAGATCTCGGGGTCGAGTCCGACAGCGGCCGCAACCTGGCGATGGTCCTGCAGTACGGGGTGGAACTGGAGCCCGTGCAGGCCAGGGAGAACCTCGACTTGGTCCGAGGTGGTGTGTTGTTGGGTCAGGTGCAGGCGGCTCTCGTGGGACGTCCTGAAGGTGCCCCCGAGGCGGCCCGGAATTTGCTAGCTGCGCTGGCAACCCTCAACACAGACACCGAGACGGGGGAGGGTGACCGTTACGACTTCATCCTCTTCGACTCGGGTCCAGGCGACACTGTCATTCTCGATGCGCTCCTGTCCTGCGCGGATTGGCTACTGATCCCCACCAAGGACGACTCCGCGAGCTTCGCCGGAATCAAGAAGATCGCCGGTCGGTTCGTCAGCGCACAGAACGCCGGATCCGGTATCGACCTGCTCGGGGTCGTGCTGTTCGACGTGAATCATCGAGCGACAGCTCGAAACGCGGCGACGTTGACGGAGCTGGCGGGCCTGTTCAGTCCATCGGACGATGACAAGTCGGCGCGGGCCGTGTTCGAGACGGTCATCCGGTCGGCACCGGCCGCAGCAAAGGATCTTCGGCAACGGCATCTGGCTCCCCAGGAGCTCGTCCCCGTCAGTAGCGAGGTGCGGGCGCAGACGTTCCGAGCTCTGCGTAACAAGGCAGCGCTGCCGACCCGTGTGTGGTCGCGGGACAGTGGGGTTCCTCTGGCAACGGACTACCAAGAACTGACACGCGAAGTAATCAAGCGGATCAGCGACGCGGAAAACGCGGCGTACGGCTCGGCCGCCGACCAGACCGGAGAAGTGAACAATCACGTCGTCGCTGACGACATGACAGCGGGAGAGACACGATGAGCAAGTTCAAGTTCAGTGAGGATGCAGTCAAGGGCGATCTGGCAACGTTGCTGCCCCCCAAACCGCCTCGTACAGCACCTCCCAGGCCGGTGTCGACCCCAAACGACGTACAGCCCCCTGAGGGCCATTCTGACGCCCTTTCCGAGCCTTCGGCCACCGTAAGTGCGGATGTCGCTTCCGGCCCGGCTCAAGGGCAAGCCCCCGTCATCGCAGAGCCTCAGGAGCAGACCCGAGCTGCAGCCCCAGCCACACCGGCAAAGCCCTCGACGAACGCTGCCGCGGAAACACCCGCCGTCAGCGAGACCCGACCGGCGACGAAAGGCACCGCGGCCCCTCGGGTCAAGGTCGATGGCGACCTGTTCCGGTGGGTAGGCGAACTCCAGCACCGCGATCTCGCCGACACCGGAAAGAAGCGTTCCCACGGACGCATCGCACTCGAGATGGTGCAGAAGTACAGGGAACAGCTCAGCAAGCGTTGGGAGACGCTCGCCGAGCCATCCGGCGACGAACTGTTCCCCGGCCTCGAGGAAGTGAATTCGGGTCGCAAAGCCGTATCCGATACCTCCAAGGACCTGTACCTGTCGGGGCCGAAACCGGAGCACATCGCCAAGCTCGATGATCTCGTCGCGCAGTGGAAGTTCGGGTCGCGCCGCGAGCTGATCAACGAGGCATTGCGGTTGGGGTTCGAGGCTGACGACCAGAAGACATCAGGTAAACGCCGCGCCCGCTGAACAGGTCTGCGAGGTTGCGGGGCGCGCCGCCATCGATCGGTGATGAACAGCCGTCCGGTGCACCGACTGCGAGATACCGAGAACAACGCTGACAGGGCCGAGTGGGGACACGAACCATTGCATCCGATGGCTGGTGCGTCACATCGTCACCGAAGGGAAAGGGAGTTAGCAGATGGCAGCCGCTCCGACAACGCGCGGACACCACGCTCTGATCATCAACAGCGTCGGTGTCTACGACCTCGACGGCAACACCATCACCCGAGGCCCGGTCACCAGCGTCGCCAAGTTCCAGACCCTTCTCGACTGGCTGCGCACGAAGGAAATGCTGGTGCCGATGGCAGTCACCCCGCAGATCTGGATTGCCGGATTCGTCGCATGCGACACCCTCGGATGGAACCTCGACTACGACGACGACGCGGTGATCGCAGCCCTCCAGAACACCGCCGACGACGTCGAAATGGCCGCGGTCGGCAAGAAGATGCTGACCCAACGAATCATCGCCAGCCTCGCCGACGGATTCGACAACTTCGGAACAGGGTGGCGACTGCGCGTACCCGCAGACATCCCGCTCGACGAAGTAGCGACAGGCCCGTTGATCCCGCTGCAGTACAACGACGGAGGGAACCGCCCGTTCCGCGTCGACGTCTTCATCGAGCCGTACATGTGGACACTGAGCGTGAAACCACAACTGGGCATCCTCGGAAGCGAAGGCGGCCCATCGGCATTGCCCGAGGCCGAAGCCGACCTGACCACCGAACTCGCGCGTCGAATCCAGTGGTCCATCACATCCTTGGGCACCCTGCCCGCCATCACCGGCGCCGGAATCGGAGCCAACATGGTCGACTCGATCTTCCGACCGCGCCGTAAGGCCGCCGAGAAGCTCTCCGCCACCTCACGGACCGCCCAGAAGTCCCCGGCCTTCGTCACCGACCCCACACCCCTGCCGCCACTGGTGGGAGATGACCTCGAAGCCGAGATTCCCCTGCTGTGGTCACGTCGACCGGCCCCGGACGAGATTGCGAACGCCACCACCGCCATCGTCGTCGACCAGCGCGCTTCATACCTCGCCTCCGCCGGAACCATCAACCTCGGATGGGGCCACCCGGCACACCTCGCAGGCACCGCGCTGGACGTGGTGCTGCGCCGCGACAAGCTACCGTTCGCGCTCTGGCACGTCGAAATCCCCGCACCGTCCGAGGTCAACGCCGACCCACGTCTGCCCGTGGTGATCCCACCCATGCAACGCAACCTCGACAAGCGATACACCGCATGGATCACGACCGAATCGCTGATGACTCTGACGAACCCGGTACCCGACGGTGGGGGAGGGCTCGACCTCATCGACCTCTCGATCAGCGAGGCCTTCGTCTACCCACACGAAGGCCGAATCCTCGAAGCGTGGGCGAAGAAACTCCGGCTCGCACGCGCCGAAGCGATCGAATCCCAGGACGCCGCCGCCCGCGAGATCATCGCCGGAATCTACAACGGCTACATCGGTCGTATGCGTCACGCGGAGAACTGGTCGAGCAAGTACAAACAGCACCATCACCAACCCGTGTGGAGGTGGGCGATCATCGCCAACGCCCGCGCCCGCGCCCGCAGACACGCCATGCGGATCGCGTCAGAGCACTCTCTGTGGCCGATCGCAGCCCACACAGACTCGTGGACATACCTCACCGACGGAACCGTCGACCTCGCCGACCACACCGGCAATCTGGGGCGGCTCCAGGTCGAGAAGCGCATCGATCTGACCGACGAGATGCGTGCGCAGTTCACGAACGCTCAGTCGATCACTGTTGGAACCGTCGAATCGATCCTCGCGGCGAAGGTGCCGACTCCGGCTTCCGCTCGGTGACACAGGGCCCGTGACGTAAGGCAGACACACGCAGCGCCGACCTGATCGCCACGCCGTGCCCCGGTGACTGCACACGGACATAGCCAGCCGATGGGTACGAGACCACCGGTACACGGCGATGGCCTCGGCGTCACCCTGCGGGCAACCGCCGAATCAGTTCGCCGTGACTGATCGACCATCGCGCCTGCAGCAACCCCCGGACCATTCATCATCCGAGAACAACGAACACCCCACCCGCGACAGAATCGACGCGCCTCGAAGCCACATCCCGATGGTTGGGGTCGGGTCCATAGATGCCGACCACTCGCACATCCCCCGGCGAGAGATGGAATCCGACCGAGTCTGTCTCTGCGCGGCCGAATTGCACGACCCGCAACCGAACCCGGCGGCGCACGGGACTGGGAGATATCCGACCGCGCGGCCGATCACATGTCCGGATCCCGGTTCGCCGCCACCGTGGCGCGCCAACACGAATCAACCCGAAGTTGCAAGCGTAGAGGGGTGAACCGTTGCGGAGGTCAAGGGAGGAACCGGCGGCCGCGCGGGCTGACAAATGCCGGGGGCTGCGATCGATCGCAAGCACACGAAATGCAAGTGGCGTCCAATCTGCATATCGCTCGTCGATCGCTCGACGAGACACGACGCACCCCCAACCGCGCTGCCCGCATGAAAGGTGCAGTCGTTCCTCCGGGGCGCGGGGCGGACCCTGCCAGGCCTCGCCACTGTTGCCCACTATCGATACACGTCGAACAGCGAGCTACACCCACGCGGCGACACCCTGCCCTGGGTGGGCGCAACACTCGGATGGCACGGGCGACGTCCCAACAGCTACCTGCTCGCCTGCGCTGGCTCAAAACTCACCGCGCCGAGCGGGGCGTCACGACCGGACGGTTGAGCCAGGCGTCGAGCGTCGGCCGAGAGATGCCGATGTGGTTCGCCATGCTCGATTTGCTCCAGGACTGGGTCGAGAGCAGTGAGCTACACGCAAGAGCCAATTGGTCGACCCGTTGTCGTTGAGAAGGCATCGGGCGACCCGCCAGTGGAGGCCCTTCGTCACCGAGAAGAACGTCGAGAACTGCGCGCCCATGGACCGACCACCAACCCAACGTGACGTACCGGTCGCAGTTCCGCTCGACCATGTGCAAGGCCTGCGCGAGGCGCTCTCCGGCATCGAGCGCGGACTCCTTGTCCGCCAGCAGCCACCGTCCGCACAGTCCGACAGTGGGATCCACGCAGGTGTCCGCGATCCGCAGGAGAGTTCGTCCACAAGCGAAGCGTCGGTCCGAATCGGCTGGGTCTGAGATCGCGTTGTAGAAGTCGTCGGATGCGAACTCCTGGACCACCGACAACGGTAGGGCAGTGCCGGTATCGAGAGCCCGGATGCGCACGGCGTGAGCGCAGTACAAGGCGACTATCGATGCGTCGGCGCTCTGTCTGCCAGCCGGAATCCCATTCGATCTCGCCGCGGCATCGATGACCGCCGAGGGAATGCCGACCACCCGGCGCACCCCCGGCACGACAGCGGCGACTTGCGACAGTGCCGGCTTCTCGTGCAGTGATTCGTCCAAGTTCATGTGCATTCGATGTCCACGTTTCTGCTCTGGCAATTCGACCGACTTGGCGGAGATGCATTACGGCGTGCCGTACCTATGTCCAGCCTAGCGTTAATATTTACATAGTCCGAAAGTAGAGTAAAGAATAAGTCGGGGTGGACGTGTTGGGAGCTAGTCGTAGCTCACCCCGGAACGCCCGCCCTGACAGCAAACACCCGCCATGCTGCAAGCCCTCCGCGCACCAACACCTGCACTCCCGTCATGCAGCCCCGAGAAGATGCCTACAACTGGCCCTCCACGGCACCCTCTGCAATAGCCTCGCTTAGCGCGCTAAACCAGCGAGAATCTAGCTCCACGAGTACCTCCAAAGCCTCCTTTGCGGTGACGTGGAAGCGACTCGGCTCCGGTGGAGCGCACGACCCTTGAACTGGGATATCATGCCCCCAACCCCCTCTTCTGCCTCAGGTCGCCCCCGAAATTTCGGCTCCACTACCCCCGCCGAGACCCCCGCGAGACCCCCCTGGCCAAACGCCGACAGACTGCCAACACACCCCACACCAACACCACTCGATAGAGGGTCCCCACACCCCAAGCAATCCCCCCGGTCGTGGCCCAGTCACACCCTTGGCCAACACCTGGGAGACGCGAGTAGTAACACCGTTCACCCGCGAGCCCGCAGGAAACACCCGATGGCCAAGCGCCGGACCGAAACGGGCAGGCGCTGATGCCAACGCAAAGCCGGGACGCCGACCCAGCCGCGCTGCCAGTCGGCGATGCGTCCAGAACACCGAGCGCTCGCCGGTTCACCGACGCGCGCAACCGTGCCCACCGGGGAACGCGACCGCCCCCCACCAACGTCGCGGCACATCACACCGGCCATTCCGAACTCGACGCCCACACATCAACCAGTGCAAGTCCCCACTTGCGTGACGGGCGAGAACAGCGTTGACAAAACCGTCGACACACACCGTCAACAACCCGTAGTGCAGCGCCGTCCTGCTCCGCTTGCGCAAGGGTCGCTCCGTGCGCAATCCACCAACCTCGCGCGCACCGCGACACACTGCGAAACTCCGTCACACAAAGATCACTGACGCGGCCACGGGCGAATTCACGAGCTTGGTCACAACTGCGGATGAACACTCGCAGCAGGCGAATGTGCGGGCCATTCCAGGCGCTGTGCACCTGCTGCAATCGAGCGGTGCGTACGCGATGAAACGGCACTGTGCGTGATGCCTTCAACTGCGGGTGCGCGAGTGCACCGGTCGCGACGCGGCGTCCGGTGCACGTGTTGTCTATCCCGCCTTGCCGTACATCCACGCGATGACGTCGAGGACTCGCAGCGCACTGATCTCGTTCGGTAGCCCCGCCTTCGAGCGGATCGACCGTAGCCGTGCGTCGAGCGCTCCACCGTTGGCGCGCAACGCTTCCCTGATCGGGTCGCGGTGAACGGTGTTCGTGTTCAGAACTCGCCCGACGACCGTGTCGTAGATCGGGACCAGGCGGGGGCGTTTGCGCGCCATCAACTTCGTGGCGATGGTGCGGCCGATGTCCCCCACGCTTCGGAGTTCGTCTTCCAACAGGCGGATCGGGGTGTTCGCATCCAGCGGCTCAGCTTCGTCGGCGAGGTCGCGGTCCGGGCCAACGGCGTCGAGCAACTCTGCGAACCGTGCGGCGCGTGTGACGAGCAGTTCACGTGCCGCGCTCGCGGTGACGTTGACCGACAAGAAGGTGATGGCGACGAGATCGTCGGCGGTGAATCGGTCGACGTCGGCGATGCGGCTCTGTGGTGCCCAACTATCGAAGTACGCGCCGGTGTAGCACCCGGCATCGAGGTAGGTGTTCCCGTAGTACCGACGCAGCAGATCGACTGCGTTGTCGTCGGAGTCGACGATCAGGGGCGGTGGGAGAGTGACGCTCATAGCGGTCGATCGTGTCAGACATCAATGGTGTCGACGTCGGGTTCCGGGTGCGGTTCGATGTGCGCCATGCTGTTGATGATCAGCGCGGGGCGCTCCGGCGGGCCAGACACACATGCGGTCACAGCGATCGGGCCGTCCGTATCTACGCACGATCGGCCGGTGCGTGCGAACGCGCGCGGGAACATCCAGAAGTCGATCGAATCGTCTGAGTCGACGAGACGGCCCATCGCCCACTGACCTGTCTGCTGATTCGTCTTCACCGTGACTTCCTCGAGGGTGCCGTGCACGGCGACGTGCGTCCCGTTGGGGACCTCGCCGTCGAGCACCGCCCGCACTCGAACGAGAGCCAGCATCTCGATGGCGGCATCGTCAGTCATGTTCAGCAGAATGTCAGTAGACACCGACAATCGTGACGTCGCCAAGACTCCTACGCGGCCAACCCCGACTTCGCGACATCAGTCGATCGAACGACTTGCATCATGTTTATGACTACTTGAAGGTTACCGAGTATGCGCGCACCAAGGTCTACGTCGGTTCGGCTCCTGGCGCTGGTCTGCATAGTCGCCACCGGTGCCACTATCGCTTGCGGTGCGGATAATCCTGAGAGCACAGCAGCAGATTCCGAAGGCGCTGTGCCTGGCGCGATTGCAACTTCGGGGGCCACTGGCGTTGACGACACCTTGCACGATGCGGGCAGCATGGAGAACGTCAGCCGCGTAGATGCTTGTGCCTGGCTGACCCTGGACGAAATCAAGAACGCAACGAACGAGGCACCTACCAACAACCTCGAATCAAGCACTCCAGGGATGCACATACAGTGCGTCTGGGATTTTGGTCGTGGCCAATCGCTTTTCGGTAATCTCGTTGTGAGCAGCTCGATCGGCAAGGACTCAGTTGCGTTCTTCGAGACGCATCAACAGGATCCGAATGTTGTTGTCAGCGCTCAGATCGACGACCTCGGACGAAGCGCCCATTGTTGGCACTCCACCGTCCCTGTTTTTGCTAGTCCCGAACAGGAAGAGATCACGGTCAACGAGGTTTGGGTAGCGGCGTCAGACCAAGAATTATTCGCAGTCGGTGGGACGTTCGATTGTTCGGTTCTGGAAGACCTGGCAAGGACGGCCATGCCACGGTCCCAGTCTTGAATGGAGTCCTTCTCCGCGCGCAACGGTGCCGACTACAGTCCGGTTACTCGTCAGCACGAACGACGCTGGTCTCACAGTGTCGCCTGATGAACAACGACTGCGCCGATGCGCAGCTGCCGATCGAGAGGTGCGACGCGCGTGACCGACGACCCGACCAAATTGTTCGAACAGTTGCTTGCTGAACAGCGCCACCAGACGCAGGGAACATCGGTCGAATCCGCGCGGGAGAAGGCCCGACTGAGAAATGAGATCGAACAAGAATCCCGTCGCGCGGGCGCGGAACTGAGCGCCCTGGTCTCGATACTCACAGACCGCAACGTTCCAACAGCGCCGTTGTACCGGTTGGCCAGCCGAAAGCATCCGTTCTGGGGGGCACCCTCACAGTTGGTCAGCAAGTACACGAAGATCGACGGCCGAGCCTGGATTGTCGCCACTTGGGCCACGGGCGAGGACTACACCAGAAAGAACCACACCGCGGCGCTTACGACCGAGGGGGCGATTCTGTCCGTCGACGTCGTCAAGGACGGTGCGGAGAGCAGGGACATCTCCCACGAGCACAAGGTCCCCGGCGAACCTGGATTCACGGTCTGGACTTCCCTTCAACTAGAGGACATCCCGTTTCCCCTCGGTAAAACGCCCGACCAAACGGCACGCCTATATCTGGAGACCGTGAACCGCAACACCCCCGGTGGCGAGACCTACTGGGGTCGGCACTTGTGACAACGGCCAGGTAACCAAGCGTGGTCCTGCACACCACACCGATGATGCGCAGGACCACGGTGACGCGCCCCCGCGGCCGGTTCGCCCAGGACGCAAGCAGTTGAGCGCTCAGATCGTGTAGCCGCCGTGCTGGGCGTAGTCCCAGGCACCGCCTCCGCACGTTCCGCCTCCGTATCCGGCGCTGCCTACCGCGAATTCGACGTCGACCGATGTTGTGCCGGGCGCGTAGATTTGCATCGAGTAAGACCAGGTGGCCTGATCCTTTTCCCAACGCGTCCAGGTGCCGTAGTCGGACTGGACGCGCTTCCACGTGCAGACGTTGGGTCCTGTCCACTGGACCCAGTTCGTCTGGCAGGTCCCGGAGTAGAACATGTCGAATTTGCCGCCCCCGACGTAGTAAGTGTGGATGAGGCTGGCACCGGAATTGCACCCAGTCGCGTAGGGATCTGTGTTGTTGTAGCTGGTCCCCGCGGCCTGGGCGGCAGGGGCGACGCCGACAGAGCCTGCGAATGTCAATCCGAGAAACGCGAGAATCAGAATCAACTTCCGAGCCATCGGGCCCAGATGTATGGATGGGGATGTTGTCATGTCGGTGGCTGCTTTCGTGACGAGTTCGATTCGGTCATCGCCAGTGCAGCCGTCCAGCTGTCCGTTCACCAGGATGGACGGCAAGGATGGAAAATTGAACAAGCTCGAATCGAGCACGCGGCTTCGGAGGACCAGGGGGAGGGTGCGACCATGCTCGAAGAAACCGAGGGTGACAGTGACACGGTCGAAGCGTTCAACACCGACTTGCGCGACCTACGCAGCATGCATGGCAACCCGCCGTACAAAGTCCTGGAAGAACGGTCGTACAAGCTTCTCGGACCGAACGGTGGAGTAGGCAAGACCACGCTGCACAACGCAGTCACCGATCGTGCACTGGCGTCGGAACGGGCGGTCAAGGCCTTGGTCATGTCGCTGACCGGTAGCCCGGAACTCACCGAACAGTGGATTCAGAGGAGATCGCGGTTGGCCTCGGCCGAAGCCCCGCACGTGGTCAACGTTCTCGAAGGACCGTCCACCAACTCGGCGTCGTCGAGGGAAGGGCGCACGCGCAGGCGACGCACCGCAGCTTTCATCGCAGCGCTGGTCGGAACGAACGTACTCACCGGACTCGCTGTAGCCGCCCTGTCCGGTGGACCCCCAGCAAACCCGGACGCTGCCGAGGCCACGAACACACCTACCGGGCCGAACATCGCCGCATCCACAGGGGCCGACCCCGGACGCACGCCATGTCTCGCTGATGCGCGAGTCGCGACCACCAACGCGGCGGCCGCCGACACGAACTTTCTCCTCGAACTCATCTGGTCCCCGGCATGCGACGCGGGTTGGGGACGGATCACACGATCGGACAGCAAAGGTATGGGAAACACTGTCACCGTGACGATTTTCCGGAGAGCCGATCCTGATGGTTCGACACGGCAGACCGCAGTCGAACCTGACGTCAACTCCGCCTATTCGACGCTGATCGTCCGATCTGATCCCACCGACCGCCTCTGCGTCGTCGGCTCCATATCGACCGACGGTGTCGACAGTCCGGAAGCACTGCCGATCTGCGCGTAAGAAACGCCCACGGCGTCCGGGGACCGACGGGCTGCGCGCGGCTGTGCGGAGGGAGACCGAAGCTCTGGACAAGAACCGGAAGTGCGGAAGGATGGAAGGTGCACACAGGCCGACGCATCGCGCTGCGGAGTTCAATCAACATCAGGGCAATCCGCGTCGCAGTCGGTGTGCTCGACAGATCCACAACTGAATAGTTCGGAGAACACACATGACCGGAATCCTCACCGATGCACTCATCGAGACGCTCGCACGTCAGAGCCCAGGGCCATGGGCCTTCGGGTGCATCGGAGTCTTGATGACTCCCACAATCGTGCGGCTGGCAATCCGGGTCTGGGCCGTCACGGCACCCTCCGACCGCCTCCACCGCAGATTGCTCGACCATGCGGAACTGGACTTCACCGGTGGCCGCGGCGACCGATTTCTGTGAACGCAGGTAAGGACTGAGGGGTTAGCCCTTACCTGGAGGCCGAAACGGAGATGTCCCAGCGGGGAGGAACGGGTGGCGGCAGCGACTACTTTCCCGGTCGCACGGTCGAAAAGTAGGTCAGGTCGCTGATCGCGTCGACCACCCACTGTCCGTTGTCGATCGCGTGGACGACCAACGGCACCTGCAGCGTCGTGAACGTGGTGACCGACGTCGACGCCTTCACGGTCACCAGGAGGTCGAGTGTGGTGCCCTCGGCAGCGTTCTGGACATCGACCTGGCTTCTGGAGTCGATACGCACCACGTTGGTCGCCGTATACGGGGAATTGACGATCGGCTCGGCGGTGAAATTGCTCGAGACGAAGCGCCCCAGTGCACCGGACTGCGACGTGTAGAACGCCGAAACGAAGTTCGTCACGGTGGTGCCGAGTGTCGAGCTCGTCGGAACCTGCGCGATGTACGCGGAGTCAACCGTGACCTGCGGTCGCGAGTTGTTGACCACTCGGGGGAGTGTCAGCGCTGTCAATGAGCCGTCGTGATCCATGACGGTGACGGCGAAGTAGTTCCGTTGGGGGGTTCCGGTTCCGGGTCGGACGAGCGTGGCTCCGATCGTGACGACCCATTGGGTATCCGGTCCCGCGGTGTTCGACTCCAACCGGGCCACGTTCAGGTCCGACACCTCGACGGGCTCGGTGTTCCACTCGGTCGGTGCGGCCTGCTCGTTGCCGAGCATCTGCTTGACGGCGGAACCGTCCGACGCTGTCCCCGTCAGCCACAGAGTCAGGTAGTTCTGGGCGAAGAACTGGACCCGGCTGATTCGGTTGAAGTCCTCAGTGGTGTTCGGGACGGCTGGAGCGGGACGAAACACCAGGAAAACGACGAGAAC
The DNA here is from genome assembly GCF_023264675.1 of Rhodococcus sp. (in: high G+C Gram-positive bacteria). Classification (GTDB taxonomy): domain Bacteria; phylum Actinomycetota; class Actinomycetes; order Mycobacteriales; family Mycobacteriaceae; genus Rhodococcoides. The sequence goes on along the minus strand of NZ_JAHFVG010000059.1, from coordinate 10,386 downwards.
AAGCACGACAGCTGCCGTTATATAGGTGATTATCACCGATGTTTTCACGCTCTTTAGAAAACGGCTTTCATCGAAGATATAGTTGGCTATGTAACGACCCGATATCCGCATGTCTCTATGCTACTATCACAGGGGTTTTCGCGGAAGGGGCACTGCATGCAGCGACCGGATAGTCCGGGCGATGAGACGTCTCGCAACACCAGTGATCTGAAGAGTCTCCTCGCGGAGTTGGATAGTACCCCGATAACCGAAATGAACGTCGATTCGCTGATCTCTCGACTCGATGTGTCCACGGCTTCTAAGCCCACGACTTCCGGCGGCACCGCCCCTGTCGGCCACACCGAGGCAGGGTCGCGTCGCGCAGCCCGAGTCGACGAAGCGGCGGCACGCCCCATGTCAGGCCCTGCGCTTGCCAAACCCACCATCGACGACGACGGATCGGACGAACACGATGATGCCGCTGGTCAGTTCATTCCTAGCTTCCATGACGTGAATCCCGCGGACGACGACAGTCAACCCACCGACACGGTATCGGCCGAAGCGGTGCCTACAACCGAGTCCTCCGCGCCAACCCCCGGAATGCCGCGGATGGACATCTCACCCGATGTGCTCAGTCTCTGGTCGCGTAATGACGACGTGTACGACACTGTCGATACAGGATGGGAACCCCCTGATATCGGAGCCGATCAAAAGCCATCGGACACTGCCCCCGCACCCGTATCCGATGACCCGTATCCGCGGCAACCATCACCCGACGTTCGGCCCGAAGTATCCGCGCCCGAAACACTCGTTGCACCGGCAGTCGAAGCGGAAACTATGCCGACACGCGAGCTACCGAACAGCTCCGACGGAACACCAGGGAAGAAAGCTGAAACAGCACTGAAAACGGCATCCCAAAAAGCGAAGTCCGCCGCCCAGTGGTACCGCTCGAAGGACACGCGGGTCAAAATCGCCATCGGCCTCGCTGTCGCCATCGTCGTACTCACCTGCGTCCGAACGTTCTCCGGGGGAGGCGGGACAGAAATCGCGACCGCAGGAGGCCCTGCAGCGGTAGTCGAGCAGGCAGAGACCCCCGCCCCCGTGAACCCACAGACCACGGACGGTGTCCTACAACCGGACTCGATTACGGCGGAGTGCCCCTCCGGCTCGTCTCGCCCCGAACTGGCGCTGAGCGCAGATCCGAAAGATGCATGGGTCTGTGTCCGGGCGCAAGGAATCGACGGGGCCATGCTCACGCTGACATTCCGTCGCCCAGTCGTCATCACCGAAGTGTCACTGGTGCCTGGATTCAACTACGTCGAGGCGTCGGGCGTCGACCGATGGACCGAACATCGACTGCCGACGAAACTGCTGTGGACCTTCAACGACGACACCGAGCTGGTCCAAGACATCATCCCTGCGCGAACCGGTGCGACGATGAAAGTCAATGCCGTTGCAACCCAAACGGTCTCGCTGACCGTGATGCAGACGGACTCGCCGAAATCCGAGCAAACCGAGTCGGATCTTCCGTTCGCACTGTCTCCCTCGACCGGCACCGACAGTTTCGCACTCTCCCACCTCCAGATCACCGGCCACGAAGCCTGAAGAGACGACAAGGACCACCGATGGACGCGCAGCAACTCCTCGACAGTTACTACCAGGGCATGGTCGACGTCCTGGTCGAAAAGAGACCGAAAGCGGGCATACAGCGGTTCGAGTACGCCCTCGCCAAGTTCCCTACGCCCCAAGCAGACCTGTATCGCGGAATAGCTGTGGCCAGAGGTGTCGACAACGGCTACGCAGTCACCGACGAGGACCTGCTGGTGTTCCTCGCACACATAGACACGTGGGGTGTCCTGTCGGTCGAAAAGGGCATGAAGCCGTCGTACCCGGATTCACTGCGGTACCGGGAGCTGATGTGGGGAATGGAAGTCAAGGTCACCACCCCGCCGGACGTCTACGCCTATGCCGCATGGGCGATCGCCAAGAAGGGCGACTACGACAAGGCCAAAGCCATTTTGGACTCCATCCCCGCTGCGATCCGTACAGAAGGGGCCGATCTCGTCGAAGCGCTCATCTTCTACCGGGCGGCACGATGGACCGACGCGATCAACGCAGCCGAGCGGTTCCGGCAAGCACCGTACCTGGACGTCGACGACAAGCCAGTCACCGACGACAGAGGCGTTCCCCAGCTCAACGTCCTGTTCGTTCTCGCCTCGTACCTGATCGCCGGAACCGGTTGGGCACACCTCGGCGATACCCAAGCAGCCACAGCACTGCTCGAGCAGGGACTGGCCCACGGTCACGCGGCCAACTTCCCCCAGATCAGTGCCGAGATGTGGCGGACACTCGGCCTCATCGAACGCGCCGGTGGACGAGAAGCAGCCGCCCAAACTTGCTTTTCCAAAGGTGTGGCCATGGCCAGCTCGGCAGAGCTGTCCGATACCGCGGCCAACCCCAACCTCACCATGACGATCACCAGCGAGGCGATGATCGCTCGGCGGACCAGCTACTGGGATCGCTCCACCGAGCCATCCCTCGAAACCGAACGGCAAGCGGCCGCCCACTCCGACCGCGCAGCCATTCTCGCTGCCGCCGATGCCGAGCTCGATCGGCAAGTCGGGATGGCCGACGTCAAGGAACAGGTCAAGGGTTTACGCGCAAACGTGGCGTTCAACGCAGAGCTGGCGCGGCGCGGCAGGTCGGTACAGGGAATGTCCAACCACCTCGTCTTTTCCGGTCCGCCCGGCACCGGAAAAACGACGATCGCCCGCATCATTGCCCGCATCTACCTCGGACTCGGTATCACCCGCACCGATGCCGTCAAAGAGACCCGCCGATCGGACTTCATCGGCGAATACCAAGGTCACACCTCAGCGAAGACCAAGCAAGTGATCGAAGAGGCAGCCGGAGGGGTGCTGTTCATCGACGAGGCGTACGGCCTCATCAAGAGCACGAACGGCAGCGGCAGCAGCGGCGACATGTTCGGCCAGGAAGTAGTCGACGAGCTTCTGGTCGCGCTGGAGAACAACCGGAGCGATCTGATCGTCATCATCGCCGGATACGAGAAGGAGCTCAAGGAGTTCCTGGACCAGAACCAGGGCCTGCAATCACGCTTCCCCACCTGGATCAGGTTCGACTCCTACACCCCTGCCGAACTCGGCCAGATCGCCCGAGTGCAAGCAGAAATCAGAGACAGCATCCTCACCCCGAAAGCCGAAGACCTCATCGTCAAGGTCATCACCGACAAGCTCGCGGGCGTCGCCGCACACAACGGAAGATCCCTGATCGACGTCGCCGCGAACGGGCGTTTCGCCCGCAACATCATCGAAACAGCCGAACGGTTCCGAAGCCTTCGGCTGGCGAACTTCGACCTGTCCGAACTACCCGACGAGAAGCTCATCGAGATCACCGTCGAGGACGTCGCGCAGGCACTCGGCCGAGCGATAGGGGAGTTGTCGGTATGACGAAAACAACACCGCGCGAACCGGATTCGGGGGACAGTAGATGACTCGTCGGCTGACAGACAAGTTGCAGATCTCCGGCTACCGCCTACTCGTCCAACGTATCGAGCAGGGCCTGATCAGTCGGGATGTGCGTGGCTTCGCCTCCCCATTCTCGAAACAGGGCCAGGCATTCGCCATCGGTCTCGGTCTCGGTGGCCTCATACTCGTTGCAGCACTGCTGATGTCGGTGCTGCGTCCCGCCGCGCTCTCCGGCGATGCCAAGATTCTCGGCACCAGCTCCGGATCGAGATACGTCGTCTCCGAAGGTGTCGTGCACCCGGTGACCAACCTCGCCTCGGCGCGGCTGATCGCAGGGTCGCCCGCGGACACGAAGATCGTCAAAGACAGTGAGATCGACAAGTACCCACGCGGAATGCTGATGGGGATCCCGTCGGCACCCGATGCGATGATCGCCCGCGGCGACGACGTATCCCGGTGGGCTGTGTGCTCCCAGTACGACGCGCAATCGGAATTGTCTCTGACCTCGAGCACACAGGCCCGTACCGTTGTCATCACCGGAGACGACACCATCAGCGCCAGCACCCGAACCGGCGACGGCACAGCAATCCTGGTGTCAGCCGTACAGCCGGTCGACGGCAGCGCAGCGTCGACGGCGTCACCTGCCACCTGGCTCCTCTACAAGGGCAAGCGGCTCGCAGTGGACTCCAGTGCGTACTCCCTGAAAACCACGCTGCGGATCAACGACGAGCAGATCGACAAGGCTGTCCCCGTCACCGAAGACTTCATCAACTCCATTCCCGAACGGACCCCCTTCTCGAGGCCGACGATCGCCAACGACGGTGCCGTCTCGAGCGCGCTCAGTCGCCAACGCGTCGGCTCGGTCGCCACCACCGACGGCCCGGACGGCACCGATCACTGGCTGATCCTCGAGAACGGGGTCGAAAAGATCGGCCCGTTCGTCGCCAACCTCATGACCAACAGCGGTGCCCCGGCAACGAGCAACGTCACCGCCACCGAGATGGCATCGGTTCCGCAACGCTCCGACTTCGACTTCTCCGAATACCCCTGGGACACACCGACAATCGACAATTCCAGCTCCACAGTGTGCTACGACTGGAGCCGTCGAGGAGACGCCGACGCCGTCGGACAGTTCCACGCAGGACCGTCGGTTCCGCTCACCGCAGACCAGAGAGCTGCGGCCACGGCGTTCCTTCCCGCTCGAAACAGCACACCCCAGGCCGACTACTTCTACACCACACCAGGAAAGGGGTGGCTCGTCTCCGCGACCGGCCAGCCCGAGTCCTCACGGACCGAGGGCCAACTGTGGTGGGTGGCCGACAACGGCGTCCGATACGCCATCGGAGCCACCGACGACTCACCGATCACCCAAGTCCTCGAGATGTTGGGACTCAACCCCACCCGCGAGCCCAACCGCGTTCCGTGGGCCGTCCTGCAACTGCTACCACAGGGCAACACCCTGTCACCGGACGCGGCAAAAGTCGTGCACGCCAACATCCCCCCGGAGATGGCACAGGCACCGGCTCCGCCACTACCGGACATCAACTGATGACCACCACCGAACCGACATCGACAATCCGAAGCACGGCAGGGGAGAACTGACCATGGGAACCATCCCGATCACACCGCGACCGGCCGGTACCAAGTCGTTGAACGGCGAGACCGTCAACCTCCCGGAAGTCCTCTCCCGCGACTCCGACGAGAAACGTCCCATCCTCCAGCGCATCATGCCGTTGATGATGATCGTGGTCATGGTCGGTTTCGTCGGGTTGATCATCGTCACCTCCGGCGGTCTGGCGAACATGAACCCGATGATGATGATGATGCCCATGATGATGCTGCCGATGCTGCTCATCGGCTTGGCCAGCTCGGGAGGCGGACAGTCGAAAGTAGAGGGCATCAAGAGCTACTTCCTGCAGCTCCGCGAATCACGGAAACAAGTCCACAAACAGGGCGATCAGATGTTCACCTCCCAGAGGACCTACTTCCCTCAGCCCGAGGTCCTGGCCTCACTCGTCGGTGACGACGACCGCGACGACGACACATCCGCGATGTGGACCATCGGCGACGGCAAGAGCGGCGGCATCTCCACCATCGACAAGTCGACCTCGACACAACTCACCTACAACCCGTACATGGCCGCCCGAATCGGACTCGGGACAGTCGAACTCGAACCCAAACTCATCTCCGAGCCTCTCCAGATCGTGGAGAACCTCGAACCGGTCACGGGCACAACACACATCAAGTTCATGCGAACCCAACGATTCGTCACCGGCATGCCCGTCGCCTACCACATCGGAAGCGCACCGTTCTACCGAATCCTCGGCGACAACGACGACGACACCCTCGCACTGGCGCGCGCCATGGTCTCCTCCCTGGCCTTCAACCACGGCCCGGACGAAGTGGCCCTCATGCTCATCTGCAGCGAACCGGACGCCCCGGAGTGGGCACCGATGAAGTGGCTTCCGCACACACTCCGCGCCGCGACCGGCAGCACCGGCAAGGGCCGCAACATCTTCCGCAATCTCGACGAATTCATGACCGCCACCGAAGCACTCCGCCTCGACCGCGGACCAGCCCTCCTGGGCCTCGGAGCCAGTCGCTCGGCACACACCCCACGAATAGTGGTCATCATCGACACCCCCGACGACACCTTCACCCTCCCCGCAGGCCTCACGCAGTCCGGTGTTTCCGGACTGACATTCTTCATCGTCCGAGCCGAAAGTCTCGGCGGCACACTGACCATCGGACCAGCGGAAACCCTGAAGTTGGAAGACCGCAAGATCTCGATCGACAACGACACAGACGCCGCCGTCGCGGACGCCATGACCGTGATCGACTTCGCAGACTTCGCCCGCGCCATGTCGCCCTACCGGCCCTTCGGGTTCGGCACCGACAACGCCGACAGCGGAGTCGTCGCACCACGCACCAAGCAGTCCATCAGCTTCACCGAGGTACTGGGCATAGACGACATCGACGAGTACGACCCCCATGAGATGTGGGAACGCAATGCCGACAAGCCCGCAGTGCGCGCCCCGCTGGGCTACGTGACCGACGACTTCGGAAAAGCCACCGGCGACGTGCTCTACCTGGACATCGCTGAAACAGCAAAGGGAGGAACAGGACCCACCGGCGCGCTGCAAGGCAAGACCGGTACCGGAAAGTCCTATCTCCTGGGTCTCTGGGTCCTGTCGATGGTCGCCCACTACTCACCGGAACGACTGAACTTCATTCTGATGGACTTCAAAGGCGGAGCCACATTCATCGGCTTCCAGGATCTGCCGCACGTGCTGGCCGTCATCACCAACCTCGAGCGCGAAGCGGAGCTCCTCGCTCGCGCAAAAGACGTGATCCTCGGCGAGATCACCCGCCGCGAAACCCTCATCACCGAAACGGCGCGAGCGGCCGACATCAACGATTACCGCAAGATCGCCGCCACCCGGCCCGACCTGCCCGCGCTACCGAACCTGTTGATCGTGGCCGACGAGTTCAAGGAATTCATCGAGAACAACCGCGAGTACCTCAAGGTATTCGAGTCGATCAGCCAAAAGGGCCGCTCCCTCGGCATGCACCTGAATCTGTCCAGCCAGTTCATCGACTCCTCGATCATCGGAAACATCGGTAGGAACACCACCTACGGCATCAGCCTTAAGGTCGCTGACTCGGCGGCATCGAATACCGTGATCAAATCGTCGGCGGCTGTGCAGCTTCCGATCGGTACAGGCGACGCATATCTCTACCAGGAACTCCCACCGGAAGGTGTAGACCAGCTGACTCGCTTCCGCGGATTCAGCGAACTCGAAACCGAGTACCGACGGCCGCTCGCAATCCGCTCCGTCGAAGACCGAGCCACGACTCGCCGAGGCGGAGTCACGGTAGGAGACTTCGACGACGACGTCAACTCTCTCGGGTTGAGCCTGTTCACCTCCATCTCGAACCAGCAGATCGGTACGGGACGGCACGCCGCGCCGGACATCGTCGAGCAGCCCACCGTCGAGACAGGCATGACCATCAAGAAAGCCGTGCTCGGCCGGTTGGCTCAGATCACGGATATCCCTGCGCCGAAACAACTCTGGCTGCCGACTCTCAAAGCACCGACCACCGCCAAGGCTGTCGGACGCGCGCCCGTATCCGACCGACTGATATTCAGAATCGGTGTTCTCGACGACCCGCGCCGTCACCGGCAGTTGTCGTTCGACATCGCTCCGGAAGGGCCGCGCGCTCACATTCGCATTCTCGGGGCACCGGGCAGTGGATGCTCGACGACCATCGAAGCCATCATCGCGGCATCCGCGATGAGCTACCGACCCTCGCAGGCCTCGTTCTACATCATCGACTGCGGAGCGAAACTGCAAGAGGTGTCGAACTTCCCGAACGTCGGGCAGTACGCGCGTCGGCAAGAGACCGAGATGATCGATCGCCTACTCGGTGAGTTCCTCCGGGTGGCCGAGCTTCGCGACAACGAGTTCGGGCTTCGATCGGTGACCACATTCGCGGCCTATCAACAGTCGAAGGTCGACAACCCGAACGAGGCGGACCCGTACGGGCACATGTTCCTGGTGATCGACGGTGCCCAGACATTCCTGTCCGACGACGAGGACTTCTCTCGGCGGCAGCGTCTGTTGCGCGTCCTCGACCGCGGCAGAGCCTACGGAATTCACGTCATCGCATCCGGAGGCCCCGGCACCATTTGGCAGAAGATCGACGACCAGTTCGGTCTCTTCCTCTACCACTCGGTACCGGACACCTCCGTTCCTCCGGTCTCGATCGACCACGACACCAAGGCCATGATCAAGACCATGCCGAACGACCAGCCCGGCAGGATCTTCGAGCTCAACACCAAACTTCACGGCCGTGTGATGCTGCCCCACGCCGGAACAGTCGAGCCAGGTGACGATACCGACCCGACCAACATCAGATGGAACTACCAGGTCGACTACGGCGCAGACATCGCAGCGTTCGGCGAGGAACTGTCCCGCACACACGCAGGGGAGCGGGCCGAACGGATCGTGACAGTGCCGTCGAACCTTGCCAACGGCGTTGTCTGGGATATGTACCGCAGCTGGGCCGAGATCGAGCCGACCGCACGCTTGACCATGCCCCTCGGCGTCTCGGCCGCGGACTTGTCACTGGTATCGCTACCCGACACGAGCGTCGGGTCTCGCTCGTCACACTTGATCGTCGCCGGTGACCACGGATCGGGAAAGACCACGATGCTGCGCTGGTTGATGGCAATGATCACCAACCAGTACACACCCGCCGAAGCGGTCATCTATCTGCTCGACCCGTCGTACGGTCTGTTGACCGAGCGCGACTACCTGCGCAGATCAGGGCATCTTGCTCGTCACGGCAGCGACAAGGCCACTGCGACGGCCGCCGTGCAGGAGGTTGCCGAGCTCATCGCAAGTAGGCAACCGACCGATCCGGAAAGCCTCAGTGCGCAAGACATCTACACACGAAGTTGGTACACGGGCCCCGAGGTCTTCGTCATCGCCGACAACATCGAACAGCTCACCGCCGCGGGATGGGGCGAGGTCGGACCGATCAACCAACTCGACGGCCTCCTCACCCGCAACGACTTGGGATTGCACCTGTACGTGTCCACCCCCGCGAACACGTTCTCGATGGACAAGTCGAAGGGCTTCCTCAACGCGGTGTTGGCCACGAACCCACACACCCTGTTGCTGTCCGGCACCAGCACGGATGCAGTCTTCGGGTCGGCATCGACCGGCAATGCCGTGAAGTTCCGCAAACGCCGACCTGGTCTCGGACAGCTGCATTCGGCGGACCTCGAGCACTCCCCGGTCATCCAAACACCGAACGAGCCGCCGTGGACTCTCCCCGACGATGCGGTTCGGCAGTGACCCGCGGTAGCCGCCGTATGCGCGCCCTCGCGGCCGCTCTGGCGGTGACGGCGGTAGGCGGCGCAGCGGTTGCAGGGTGCGGTCCGAACACACCGGTGACCCAGTCGCGCAGTCTCGATTCGACAGGGTGGGTCTGGGGAAGTGAGCCAGACCTACCCGGCAGCGACAACAACGGTTCAAGCGTCGGTTCGCCGACCATCGCGACAGTAGGCTCCGGATACGAACGGTCGGCCGAGCAGCTGAACTCACTGCCGGTGAAAGGCCGCGCACCCAAGACCGGTTACAGCCGCGACGAGTTCGGACAAGCGTGGAGCGACGACGTCACCGTCAGCGGCGGCCACAACGGCTGCGACACCCGCATTATCTGCACGCAGTTTTGACATATCTCAAAACCTTGCTGGTAGGCCCCCATTGTTCGATGTCGACGGTGTGAGTTATGTGAGTGACGATGGTCAGTTCGTGTGACGGTCGACCGGTTCGACCGCACGGATAGGGACGATGGCATGTTCAATCACGCACGTGGCCGGTTGATTGGGTTCGGTGGATGTGTAGCACACCTGGTCTGATGTCGGGATTTCCCGACAATCATCCTCATGAGTTTTGTTGATAAGAGTGCAGATCCTCTGCACTGCATATGATTTAGGAGTTTGACGTTGCATAGTCGCTTGGTGCGTTCCCGTTCCCTCCTGGTTGCCGTCACTGCCTTGGTCGGGTTGTCGATTTCCGGTTGCAGTACGACGTTGGCGGATGTGATCCCAGCAGGATCGTTGTCTGTGGATAGCCCTGGTCAGCACGATGTTGATGTGGCTTCTTCCGTTGCGCTGTTGGAGACGCTTCCGGTGAAGGGGCGTGCTCCGAAAACTGGTTACAGCAGAGATCAGTTCGGTCAGGCATGGTCTGATGATGTCGATGTGGAGTTCGGGCATGACGGGTGCGATACGCGCAATAATCTGTTGGCTTCGCGGCTGACTGACGTGGTCTTCAAAGAAGGAAAGAAGCAATGTGTTGTTCTCTCTGGCACGTTGGCTGATCCTTACACTGGAAAGACGATCAATTTT
>NZ_JAHFVG010000058.1 GCF_023264675.1 Rhodococcus sp. (in: high G+C Gram-positive bacteria) | reverse complement strand
CCCGAGCTCCGCAGCGACCAAAACGTCATCCGCACCTCGTGCGTGTAAAACCGATAAACCACCGCAACCATCCCTCAATGATCAGGCACGTTGCGACAACCGCTCGAATCCGCCCACAACCCGCTATGTATTCGCGCTCACATGCCGACGACGGAGGCCAACACCTCGTCGAACGCCGGCGAAATCTTCGCGCCGTACTCGATGGTCATGTGCGACGAATCCGACTTCATCGGCGTGGTGCCGACGAAACTGGGGCAATAGCTGTCGGCGGTGCAGAACAGACTCCTGGTGTCGATGTATTGCCCACCGAGCCGGTACGCGAGGTTCAACTCCGCTCGGGCCCTTGCCCTCCAGGTATCGGTGATGTCGCTGATGCAGTCCGCGGGCGAGCTGGTGCGGGTGTAGCAATCGCTTGCCTTCTTGTCGTTCGGCGGCGCCGACAGGAACATGATCTGCCCGACGCTGCCCGCGAATTTGTCGGTCATCGACTCCATCGCCGGTACCCACACCTCGGGCTGGATGTCGGTGTGCAGGTTGCTGACGACCACCACGTCCGGCTTCGCCTCGTTGACGGCATCGACTGCGGCCTGCTTGCGCCCCGGGCACGCGGCGGTGGTGCCCGCATCCTCGGTGGTGACGTCGAGATCGACGAAGGCGCACCCGAACATCGCCTCGGAGCGCACATTCCACTGCCCGTTGCTCGAGTCCGCGAATTTTTTGAACAACTCCACGTAGCTCATGGCCATCGAATCACCCAGCACCATCAGCGTTTTCGGTGCATCGGCGGCGCCCCAGGTGCAGCGCGACGCATCGGGGCGGTCGACGAGTCCGCACGCCACGACGTCGGCGGGAGCCTGAGCACCGTTGATCGCCTCGTCCATCGTCGGAGAAAGATCCGGCCAGGAGGTGGCATCGACAGCGGCGTCGATCTCGGCGGCCAACGCGGTCTGCGCCGGCCCGAGCGCGGCGACCTGCTCGACGGGAGCCGCGGCGGCGCGCACCGGAGTCTCGGTGGCAGGCTCGGGCGGCTGGAGGACGTACGCGGCGAAGGCCACCGTCACGAGCACCACGGCGCCGACCGCGGCGTACCGCGACGACTGCGTCATCGTCGGCCGAACCAGGATGTTCTTTTTCTTGCGCCTCGATTCGGCCCGCACCGTCCGCGGCTCGAGGAACGTCGACTTCCGGATCGGATTCTCGACGAAGTGATACGAGAACAGCGACAGTGCGGCGGTGGCGGCGAGGACGGTCAGGTAGTAGTGGAACGACGTCTCCATGAGCGCGCCGAGGAAGATGATGAGCGGCCAGTGCCACAGATAGAGCGAGTAGGAGATGTCTCCCAGGTAGACACTCGCCTTGTTCGTCAGTGGCCGTAGATACGGCGTCGTCCCACCGATGCCCGCGGCGATCACCATCGCGGTACCGACGACGGGGATCGCCGCCAGCGGCGCGGGAAACGCGCCGGTCTCGGAGATGACGAACACCCCGACGGTGATCGAGGCGAGCCCGGCCCACGCCAGATACGTGCTCGCGGCCCGCGGAATCTTCGCGAGAAGCCCCGCCCCGATGGCGAGCAGTGCGCCCACGCCGAGCTCCCAGACGCGGGTGAACGTGGAGAAGAACGCCCAGGTGTGTGCCGTTCCGGTGTCGTAGACCGCCCAGCCGAAGGACACCGCGACGATGATTCCCATGACGACGGCCGCGATCGTCCGCTTCTTCGACGCCGCCAATGCTCGACGCGTCACGAAGACACCGATGACCAGCATGATGGCGGGCCAGACGAGGTAGAACTGTTCCTCCACCGACAGCGACCAGTAGTGCTGCAGGGGTGAGATGGAGGCATCGGCGTTGAAGTAGTCGGTGCCTTCGATCGCGAACCGCCAGTTCGAGGCGAAGAAGAACGCCCACAGTGCGTCGACGCGGATCGATTGCGCGCGAGCCGCGGTGAACAACGCGGCGCCGGCGATGCACACCACGACGAGGACGAGGGTAGCGACCGGAACGATGCGCCGGACCCGGCGCCGATAGAAGCCGACGAACGAGATGGATCCGGTGCGGTCGAACTCACGCAGCAGAAGCCCGGTGATGAGGAATCCGGAGATGACGAAGAAGACGTCGACGCCGATGAAACCGCCGCGCGGCCAACCGAAAAGATGGTCGACGATGACGAGTAGAACGGCGACCATCCGTAGGCCCTGTATGTCCGGCCTCTGCTTCGGATGGTCTGTACGCCGCTTCGAGCGACGGCGGCGGGTGACCGTCTCATTGGTCGACACAGCAGGTTCTCCCATTGTTCGGTCGCCACCCCGTCGGCGATGAAGTTTGAATTGCAAAGAATCGTAGCGTGACGAGATCGGGCGCGCGAAGTGATTCATTCGGTCGAATAGAACCTGTGCATTGCGAACGAAATATGCTCACCATCAACAAGATTCGGATGTAAAAATCGAGAGAAGTTCTTTCACACTCAAACCTGCATTGCGCCTTTTTCGCGTAGATTACCGGCGATACCGTCGTCTACTTCCAGCGAAAACGTGAATGCGCGGGCACGAAAGTGCGACATTCGATCGAACGGGATTGTTTGCCTGCCGTATCCAGTTGGAGTGCAGGCAATTTCACGGATTTATCAGTGGTGCGCCGCGCGCGATTCATTTGTAGGGTGAGGCGATCAACCTGAACGGAGCTGTCGTGAAGAAGGCGTTGATTACGGGGATCACCGGCCAGGACGGTTCGTACTTGGCCGAGCTTCTGCTGGCCAAGGGATATGAGGTTCACGGGCTGATTCGGCGAGCGTCGACGTTCAACACTTCGCGCGTGGAGCACCTCTACGTCGATCCGCACGAATCCGATGCCACGCTCTTCCTGCACTACGGTGACCTCAGCGACGGCGCGCGCCTGGTGACGCTCATGGCCGACATCAGGCCCGACGAGGTCTACAACCTCGGCGCACAGTCGCACGTGCGAGTCAGCTTCGACGAGCCCGAGCACACCGGCGACACGACGGGCATCGGCTCGATCCGGTTGCTCGAAGCCGTCCGGCTGACCGGCGTGCAGTGCCGCTTCTACCAGGCGTCGAGCTCGGAGATGTTCGGGGCGAGTCCGCCGCCGCAGAACGAGGACACACCGTTCCATCCGCGTTCGCCCTACGGCGCCGCAAAGGTGTACTCGTACTGGGTCACTCGCAACTACCGCGAGGCATACGGGATGTTCGCGGTCAACGGGATCCTCTTCAATCACGAATCACCGAGGCGCGGAGAAACATTCGTCACTCGGAAGATCACCCGCGCGGTCGCGCGAATCAAGGCCGGTGTCGAGAAGAACCTGTACATGGGCAATCTCGACGCGATCCGCGACTGGGGTTACGCCCCCGAATACGTCGAGGGCATGTGGCGGATGCTGCAGGTGGACGAGCCGAAGGACTACGTGCTGGCCACCGGCGGCAACTACACCGTGCGGGACTTCCTCACCGTCGCTTTCGAGCACGCCGATCTCGACTGGCGCGAACACGTGAAATTCGACGAGCGCTACCTCCGTCCGTCCGAGGTGGACGCGTTGGTGGGAGATGCGAGCCACGCCGAGAACGATCTCGGCTGGAAAGCGTCGGTGCACACTCCCGAGCTGGCCAGGATCATGGTCGACGCCGATATCGAGGCGCTCGCCTGCGAGGGCAGGCCGTGGATCGACACTCCGGTACTGAAGGACTGGGCATGAGCACTGCACTGAACACCCCGGCGGACACGACGTGGCACTCGCCGCTCGACCGCGATGCTCCGTTCTACGTGGCCGGCCACAAGGGCTTGGTGGGCTCGGCCATCTGGCGGCACCTGGAGGGCCGCGGCTTCACCCACCTGATCGGGAGGACGTCCGCCGAACTCGATCTACGCGACCGCGGCGCGGTCTTCGCGTTCATCGAAGAGCAGAGGCCGACCAACCTCGTGCTGGCCGCCGCGAAGGTGGGCGGGATCCTCGCGAACAGCACGTATCCGGTCGACTTCATCTCCTCGAACCTTCAGGTGCAGGTGAACGTACTCGACGCCGCCCTGGAATTCGGCGTGGAACGCGTGCTGTTCCTCGGATCCTCCTGCATCTATCCCAAACTCGCGCCGCAGCCCATCAAGGAGGACTACCTCCTGACCGGCTTGTTGGAGCCGACCAACGACGCGTACGCCATCGCCAAGATCGCCGGGATTCTGCAGATCCAATCGGTCCGCAAGCAATACGGCCTTCCGTGGATCTCGGCGATGCCGACCAACCTGTACGGGCCGGGGGACAACTTCTCGCCCCAGGGCGCGCACGTGCTGCCCGCCCTCATCAGGCGGTACGAGGCAGCGCGTGTCGACGGCCTCGACCATGTCACCAACTGGGGCACCGGGTCGCCGATGCGTGAGTTCCTCCACGTCGACGACATGGCCGGTGCGTGTCTGCACCTCCTCGACCACTACGACGGCCCGCAGCAGGTCAACGTGGGCACCGGTGAGGACCAGACGATCAAGGAGATCGCGGAGATGGTGGCCGAGGAAGTGGGCTTTCTCGGCCGGATCGAATGGGACAGCTCCAAGCCCGACGGCACGCCGCGCAAACTTCTCGACATCTCCCTGCTGGAATCGGCGGGGTGGCATCCGTCGATCACGCTGCGCGACGGCATCGCCTCGACCGTGAAGTGGTATCGCGAGAACATCGACATCGTTCGTGAGTGATGTGGCACGCGCACTTGACGATTCGCCGCTAGGCTGAGGCAATGGTGTCGAATGTGCGTGCGGTGCTCGCCCAGGAAGTCGATCAGGTGGCGCGCGATGTGATTCTCAACCGCATCATCGCCAGCGGCGCAATTCCTCGGCGGTTGCGTAATCCGCTGATGCGGCGGGTGGGTCACGACATACATCCGACCGCGCTGATCAATCCCGGCACGTTTCTCGGAGCCTGGACCGGATTGACGCTGAGGGAACGTGCATTCGTCAACTACAACTGTTTTCTCGATCTCGGTGCGCCCATCACGATGGGCAAGAATTCGGGCATCGGATACGAAACAATGCTCATTACTTGTGGTCACAATGTCGGTCCGGAATGGGCCAGAATAGGTGAACCGGTCGATTCGCCCATTGTCATCGAGGACGGCACCTGGGTCGGGGCACGCGTGACGGTGATGCCGGGCGTCACCATCGGTGCAGGCAGCGTCGTTGCGGCCGGAAGTGTGGTCACCACCAACTGTGAACCGAATTGTCTGTATGCGGGCGTACCAGCAGTTTTCAAGCGTCGATTGGATGCATCGGATCGCGCGCAATTCGCCGCGAAAAGACCCTGATACGTCAATTCTCCACGTAAACAGGGATATGTATTGGTTGCATTCCATGAATGCTGCCAGATCCTCGGAAAACCGCTGATACTACGGAAACAATCTCGGGTTGAATGGTTGTCCTGCGCACGTATGATTGTGGCGATAAGCTCGCTCGGTATCACCGTGAATGCGAGTGCGCTTGCGTGTCGAATGGGGTGGGCTCTTGAGCGTGGCATTCCGCAGAAATGCCGACGGTCGTCCGCGTCCCGCATCACCTGAACACCAGAGGAACGGGCGGGGAGGATGGCAGCACTCGGTTGGGGGCACGGCGCCGAAAGCACGACGCCCGGATGCCGATGCCGTTCTCCGCTTGCCGGAGCGCGCCTGGCTGTTCGCGCTCGGAGCAACCTCGGCACTTCCACTGATGAACTTCACGGTCACCGGATTCTCGTTCGTCTGTGTTGCAGTGGTATTCGCGTATCTGCTCCCGGCCACGCGTCGCCGCAACGTCGTTCCGCTGCTCTTCGCCGGACTGGGCACGGCGGCATACTTGGCCTCCGCCTGGGTGAACGGCACGAGCTTCCTCTCGCCCGACGTCTTCGCTTTCGGTGCATTCGCCCTGTACTTCTGCGGGATCACCGTGTTGGCCAAAGATATTCAACGCATTGCTACCGTGCTGATCGGTATCGCATTCGGTTCGGCGGTGTTCTTCGTATTGTTCGGCACGCTCCTCACGTCCACCGGCTCGATCGTGGACCTGTGGAAGTACGGTCTCGCGCCGCCCGTGACGGTGACCGTGCTCTACCTGGCTGCGGCGCGCCGCATGCGGTGGCCGACGGTGACGGTGATGTTGCTGGCTCTCGCCGCGGCGAGCCTGGTGCTCAACTACCGGTCGCACGCACTCGTCTGCTGCGCCGTCGCGCTGTTGCTGGTGCTCTCGAAGTACAACGGGGGCTCGCTCCCCATCGTGGCGCGGGTGTCGATACTCGCGGTGTTCGGACTCGCGTTCTCCTGGCTTCTGGAATTCGCCGCCAAGGACGGAATTCTGGGACAGTCGCTGCAGGAGAAGATCCTCTCGCAGTCCAACGGCTCGGTACCGATGCTGCTGGCGGGGCGCACCGAACCACCGCTCTCCCTCACCGCCATCGCGCATCGTCCGTGGCTCGGCTGGGGTACGGCCGACAACATCGCGCACACGGTCTACACCCAGGCCCAACACGTGGCCATGAACTTCGGGTTCGACCGATCGTTCCCGTTCGAATACGCCTGGAAGCTCCCCAACGGCGCGATCTCGCTGCACTCGATCCTCCTCGGATCGTGGGCGGAAGCCGGCATTCTGGCGGCGCTGCTGCCGCTGTGGTTGCTCTGGGCGTCGTACCGCCTGATCTTCGTCTCGGAAGCCGCCGGGCACTGGACACCGGTGTTGATGTATCTCGGGATGCAGGCGGTGTGGGACATCCTGTTCTCCCCGTGGTCCTACAACCTGCCTGCGGTGTTCGCCGTGATCGCGTGCAGTTACGTCGCCCTGCAGTCCTCCGGGCGTCACGAGGGCGGGGTCGGGCTCGACTATCGACTGTTCCGAGGCCAGCACTACAAGAGCACCGTGAGGAGGAAGTGATGGAGACACCGACGGTCAGCGTCGTCGTCCCGACGATCGGACGCGACAGCCTCTACGGCGCCGTGGAGTCGGCGCTCACCCAGACGCACGACGTTCTCGAGGTCGTGGTGGTCGCGGATACGACGGCGCCGCTGACGCTTCCCGAGGACGCTCGCATCCGAGTGATTCGCACCGGACCCGCATCCGGGAGTTCCAACACCCGGCAGAAGGGGATCGACGAGGCGCTCGGGACGATCATCGCTCTGCTCGACGACGACGATCTGTGGCATCCGTTCAAATTGGAGCGTCAGCTGAGCGAGGTCGCCGACATCGAGGACGACTGGTGGGTGGTGTCCTGCCGCTGCGCCGTCCGCGAAACCGGGAGACGCGAGCGCATCTGGCCGCGCCGGACCATCGCCGAACACCAGCCCGTCGCGGACTATCTGTTTCGGATGCACGGCTTTTCGGTAGGCGGAGGAATGCTGCAGAGCAGCACGCTGTGCTTCCCGCGTGCCCTCGCGTTCGAGGTACCGCTGAACTTCGCCCCCGACTCCATCCACGACGAGCCCGGCTGGTTGATGGCCGTGCAGGCCCATCTGCCGGAACTGACGTTTCGTCATGTGCCCGACTGCTTTTCGATCTACAACATCAGCAGCGAGTCGGTCTCGCGCCGCTCCGACGACGTCACCGAGCGGTACATCGAATGGGGACTGAAGCACCTGATGGATTCGACACCCCGAGTTCGCGGCGACTACTTCCTGTTCAGCGCCGTCAGTGCCGCCGCGGCTGCCAAGTCCCTCGGCAGCATCCGTCGGGCAGTCGTCATCGGTTTTTCCGAAGGCAAACCGGGAATCGGAGCCATGACGTACGCCGCGGCCAAGTTCGGCAAAGCCGCTGTGCAGCAGGCGAGCAGAGGGGTGAGTCGTGCCAGGTGAACAAGTACTGAGCGTGGTCACCATCAGTTTTCGTGACCTCGATGGCCTGCGCAGCACGGTCGCGAGCGTCGCCGAGCAGAGTTACCCGGCCATCGAACACATCGTCGTCGACGGCGGATCCGGTGACCGCGTCGCCGAGTTCCTCGGCAACGTCGCTCCCGCGTACTGGCAGTCGCAGCCCGACGGCGGCCGCTACGACGCCATGAACCAGGGGATAGCTCGCGCCACCGGAGACGTGGTGTGGCTCATGCATTCCGGCGACCGCTTTGCCGGCACCGACGCTGCCGCGGCGGGAATGGCAGGCCTCGCGTCCGCCGGAAACATCCGGGACTCCTGGGGATACGGCAAGGTTCGCATCGTGGGCGATCCTGCCCGCGAGGGGATCGTCTGGGGCTACAGCCCGTTCGAGATGAAGAAGTTCGCCCTCGGCATCAGACCCATCCCGCACCAGGGCGCACTCTTCGGCGCCGACCTGCTGAGCCGCCTCGGTCCCTACGACACGGATTTCGGACTCGCCGCCGACCACCTGTACATGCTCGAAGCCGCGAGACTGCGATCGCCGATAGTCATCGACGAGATCCTGTGCGACTTCGACGCCTCCGGCGCCGGGAGTGTGCGGCCGCAGAGCGAGCACTACGACGATGTTCGACGCGCCTGGGACGTGGCCGGGTACTACCCCTTCCGTCGACGCGCACTGTCGGCGGCGTACTCGCGACTTCTCGAACTGTCCGCCAGATCCAAACAGCTGGTCCGTGAGCGAGTGGGGGCAGGGCAATGAGTGGCAAGCACCGCAAGATCGAGGACCCGGCCGACCACGTCGGACTCGACGCGACCGAACGCAAAGCCGTCCTGCTGAGCACCGTGTTCCGTATCGCCGGGACGCCCATCGTCGCGGTCGCCGGGCTGATCAGCGCAGGTCTCGTCATCCGCGCGACAGGCCCGACCACCTACGGCGTCGTCGCGTTGGTTGCGACGGTCGGGCTGCTGCTCCCGTTCGCGGACCTCGGCATCGGTGCGGTCGTCACCAGTGCAGCGTCGCGATCACGCAATCCTGCGACCGACCCCTACGCGCTCGCGGTCATCAAACGCGCCTACCGGGTGCTCTCGATGGTCTCCGGCGGAGTCGCCGCCCTCGCGGTGATCGTCATGATCTTCGACGGGTGGGGCACCCTCCTCGGAATCACGACGGGCCCCGAGGACCGACTCGTGGTGACTCTTGCCGTCATCGTGTTCGCGGTGACCATTCCTGCGGGACTCGGTCTGCGCATCCTCATCGGTGTCGACCGCGCGCAACTGGTCGTGTTGGTGATGGTCAGCAATTCGCTGTTCGCCCTCGTCGGTACCGCCGCGATGTACGCCGGCGGAGTGCGCGGGATTTGGTTCGTGCTGCCGCCGCTGCTGGGCGCTTTCCTCGGCAACCTCGTCGGAACCGTGGTCGCGCTGAAGGTATCCGGGCTGGGAACGACAGTCTTCCAGCGTAGTTCGCACGCAGTCGGCACCAAGGGACTGCTCGAAGGGTCGCTGTGGCTGTTCGTGGTCAGCGTCGGAATTCCGTTCGGACTTCAGGTCCAGCGCGTGGTGCTCTCCCATCTGTCCACCCCCGTCGAACTCAGCAACTACGCACTGATGGCTCAGCTGTACGGGCTGTGCTGGTCGGTGTTCTCGATGGCCGCGCTTGCCTTCTGGCCCATCTTCGTCAAACGACGAGGCGCCGCCGACGAGACGGTTCGGCTGTGGCTGATGGCGACGATGGGCTTCGGTCTCGTCGCCGCCCTCGCCTCGGTGCCGTTGGTCCTGGTCAGTCCCTGGCTCGCCGACGTGCTCTCCGGCGGCACCATCGACGTCACCAGCACCCTCGCCGCGTCCTTCGCGGTACTGCTCATCGCGCAGTGCTTCCACCTGCCGTCGGGCATGCTCCTCACCAAGCCGACCGAAGCACGCTGGCAGGCAGGTTGCCTGGTGGCGATGGCACTCGTGACCACCGTCGCCGCGATCGGAGTCGCACCGTCGCACGGAGCCGCCGGGGTGGTACTCGTCACCGCGGCGGCAGTCATTGCGTGCCAGTTCATTCCGGACATCGCCTGGATCCCGCGTCTGGTGGGGCGCCGGCGAGAAGAACCCGTCGCCGACGTCCCGGTGCTCGTGCCGGTGGGCTCGGGGGTGTGATGCTCGACGTCTCGAAGTTCCTGCCGCTGCTGCGGGTGGTCAACCGCGTGAATCAAGAGACGTACATGACCATCGTCCTGGCGTTGCTGCGGCGTTCCGGGGTGGTGGTGCACGGGCGGCCGTTGTGGATCTCGTCGTCGATCTTCCTGGACAACTCGGGTATGGGATCCATCAGCTTCGGCGACCGCTGCGTGGTGTCCGATTCGGTCAAGATCCTGACCCACGACTTCTCGCTCGACCGGATCGCCGAAGCCAGGCACGAGTTGCCCGACGACGAGGAACTGTATCGGCGCGGGCCGGTGAGCATCGGCGCCCGTGCCTTCGTCGGCCTCGGAGTCGTCCTCATGCCGGGAGTGACCATCGGGGACGACGTCGTGATCGGAGCCGGATCGGTGGTGACGACGTCCATCCCCGCGGGCGACGTTGTCGCGGGTAATCCCGCTCGCAAGATCTGCACGACCGATGAGCTGTGGGACAGACGGCGATCGGAATTCGACGTACGGAAGCGGAGAAGCTGATGCGCGTGACCCTGATCGGACTCAACTACAAGCCCGAAGCAACCGGAATCGCCCCCTACACAGCCGATGTCGCGGAGGGACTTCTCGAACGCGGGTACGACGTCAACGTCGTCACCGGCTTCCCTCACTATCCCCAGTGGATTCTGGATCCACGCTACGCGGGCTCGTCGATCTCCGAAGTGGTCGACGGCGTGCCGGTCACCCGCCACCGCCACTACGTCCCGGACAACATGACGGTGACGCAGCGGACGCACCTGGAGATGTCGTTCGGGGCGAAAGTGGCGAGGAGTCACCTTCCGCCTGCCGATGTGGCCGTGTGCGTTTCGCCCGCGCTGGTGTCCACCGGCTTGGTGTTCGCGCGGTTCAAAGCGCAGCTGTTGCGGCCGGCACTCGGGGTGTGGGTTCAGGATCTCTACAGCCGAGGCGTCATCGAAACCGGAACCATGCACGGGCCGAGCGCGACGGCGACGACCAACCTGGAATCGGGCATCCTGCGCGCCGCCGACGGTGTTGCGGTGATCCATCGACGTTTCGCCGACCACGTGATCGACGGGCTCGGGCTGATGCCGAAAAAGGTCACCGTCATCCCCAACTGGACTCACATGCCGTATCAACCTCCAATGGATCGCGATCACGCGCGCGATCTGCTCGGCTGGTCGCGGACCGACGTCATCGCGCTGCACGCGGGCAACATGGGTCTCAAGCAGGGCTTGGAGAACGTCGTCGATGCAGCCCGTGAATCCGACCGGCTCGGTGGGCCGGTCAAGTTCGTACTGATGGGCGACGGCAACCAGCGCGAGGCACTCGAAGAACGTGGCCGCGACATAGCGTCGCTGACTTTCCTACGGTCGTTGCCGGAGAAAGAGTTTCGAGCGGCGTTGGCTGCCGCGGACGTACTCGTGGTCAACGAACTGCCCGAGGTCGCCGAGATGTCGGTGCCCAGCAAGCTCACGTCCTACTTCGGCAGCGGAAGCCCGGTGATCGCGGCGACGGCAGCGGGGAGCGTCACCGACCAGGAGATACGCTCCGCGGGAGCCGGAGTGCGCGTGGACCCGGCCCAACCTGCGTCGCTTCTGCGCGGGATCGAACTGCTGGCTGCGGACCCCGTACGCGCGGCTGCTCTCGCGCAGGCCGGAATCGACCACGTTCGGCACACCATGTCCCGCGACGTGGCCATCGACCGGTTCGAAACCTGGCTACAACTACTGGTCCGCGCTCACCGAGGGAGGTTCTCCACCGCTGCGAGGGCAGGCTTGGGGCTGTAGTCGGACCGGACGAGGCCGTAGTTGTAATCCGGGATGTCGCTCCCGGTCATCGAATCTCGGTAGTCGAACACGAAAATCGGACCGGCATAGTCGAGTTGGCGCAGTGCCGTGATTCCGTCGACGAGGATCTGCGCTTGACGTTGCTCGTCGACGCCGGGTCCACCGGCGGACGTCGGCGCTCCGAACTCGGAGAACCAGATCTTTTTCGCACTGTCGCCGCGGCGATCCATGACGGCGCGGACCCTGGCGATCTCGTTGGCCGACGCCCACGCCGCCGACGGCTCGCTCAGCAGATCCGGGGTGCTGTACGGGTGCATCGCGATGGCGTCGAACGTCGGTGCGTCGAACGTTGCGGCGTCGCACTGGTACAGGGCATCGACGAAGGTGGCCGGGGACAGATCGTTCGCGGAATCGACTGCAGGCGAGGTGGGTCCGGCGATGACCAACGCTGCAGGTGCGGCGACCCTGATCGCGCGGGAGGCGTCGGTGAGCATGGCGCAGTATCGAAGTGGATCGGCGCTCGGGCCGAAGCTCGCGGCGACGTTCGGTTCGTTCCAGATCTCCCACGCCGTGATGCGGTCGCGGTAACGTTCGGCTGCCGCCGAGGCGAATTGGGCGAAGTCGGCCGGATTCGCCGGAGCGGGATGGGCGGTGAGTGCGTACTGCGGCGGGACCGCCCAGGTGGGTGCCCAGGTCAACACCCCGAGAATCGCGAGTCCGTGCGAGGTTGCCGCGTTCACCTCCGAATCCAGTGCACTCCAATCCAGTTGACCGGCCGACGGTTCGATCTCCGACCACTCGACGGGAAGGCGCACGGCTTCGAATCTCGCTGAGGCTGCGCCGGCAATATCTCGTTCGGCATCGGCACCGGGCATGTCGATACTGGCGACGTTGGTACCGAGCGTCACCGAATCCCAGTGCTCTCGCGTCTGCGCGGGCGAAACCGGGGACGGCGCGGTTATCGAGGAGGTTTCGGTCGCTGAGTTCGGTTCGGGCGCTTGGTGAGTAGTGCACGCGGCGAGCGTCACCGCGAGGACCGCGATCACCGGACAATGCTTTCTCACATACAGCAGTATGCCGGGTAGACACGGCCCATGCGTCACCATACATTTGGACGTATGGCGTATTCCGCGAACAAATCTCTGTTGATTCGGCTTGCTCGCATCTGGGCGAAGCCGTTGTGGTGGGGAGCATCGAAGTCGGTCAACTTCGGCGTGCTGCAGCAGGACGTGGACCGCTGGATCGAATGCATCGGTAACGACGCACTGAAGCCGCTCGACACGTACTCACGCTTCGCCTACCTCGCCGGCGCCCTGCCGGAATTCCGCAACGTGGTGCACTACCGGCTTCGCCCCAGTGCCCTGCCCGTGCGGATCCTGCTGAAGCGGCTCTATCGGCCGGACGGCACCATCATCCTCGAAGCGGACACGATTGGGCCTGGCCTGTTCCTTCACCACGGCAACGGCATCATGATCTCGGCGACGTCGATCGGCAAGAACTTCTGGATCAATCAGCACGCCTCGCTCGGGTACAACGCGAAAGGTCGACCGACCGTCGGAGACAACGTCACCATCGCCGCGGGAGCCGTCGTCACCGGACCCATCACGCTCGGCGACGATGTCACCGTCGGGGCCAACGCGGTGGTGATCAAGAGCGTTCCTTCCGGCACGATCATGGTCGCGCCGATCGCGCAGAAGTTGGAGCGCTAGATGCAGCGCTCACTCGCGGGATTCACCGGGGCCGGTTACGACAAGGGCCGCCCGTTCCCGGTGCAGGCGCTGTGGCTCGCGGTGTCCACGACCGTGCTCGGCCGGTGGTGGTGCCCCAACTCTGTGCGGGTGGCGGTGCTGCGAGCATTCGGCGCGAGCATCGGACCTGGGGTGTCGATACGCCACGGCGTCAAGATCCACTGGCCGTGGAAGCTCACCGTCGGTGCGCATTCGTGGGTGGGTGAGAAGGTGTGGATTCTCAACCTCGAACCCGTGACGATCGGGCAGGATTCGTGCATCTCCCAGTCGGTGCTGCTGTGCGCCGGAAGTCACGATCGACGCTCTCCCACATTCGAATTCGGCAATGCGCCCATCGTCGTCGGCGATCGGGTGTGGGTGGCCGCCCGGGCAACGGTGTTGCGCGGGGTCACCATCGGTGACGGCGCGACGGTCGGCGCGACCGCGCTCGTCACCGCCGATGTCCCGGCAGGCTCCACCGTGCTGGCGCCGAGAGCTGCTGTAGTTCCATCGAACGGACTCTGATGCGCGTGCTGCACGTCGTGACGCTGATCTCCGAGGACGGGGCATACGGCGGACCGGCGAGGGTAGCCGTCAACCAGGCCGAAGCGCTGGTGCAACGCGGGCACGACGTCACCGTGATCGCTGCCGGACGCGGCTCGCTGCCGGTGTCGGCAGGCGTGCACTTTCGGTTGTTTACACCCGTGTGGTTGGTGCCTCGCAGCGGCTATGCCGGCCTTGCCGCACCGGGAATGCTCCGGTGGATTCTGAAGCACGGCAGAGAGTTCGACGTGGTGCACGTGCACCTCGCTCGTGACCTGGTGACGCTGCCTGCCGCCAGGCTGTGCCGCGCGCTCGGGGTACGAGTGGTCACTCAAACGCATGGAATGATCGATCCGAGCGGCAAACTACTGGCAGGCCCGCTCGACGTACTGCTCACCAAACCGGTTCTGCGCACCGCGGCCGCGGTGTTTCACCTCACGAGCCGTGAACGCGAGGATCTGATCGGCGTTGCCGGGCAGTCGATGCCGCTGGTGTTGCTCACCAACGGAGTCCCCGTACTGCCCGAGCGTCGCAAGGGCGACCACCTCGAAGTGCTGTTCCTCGCCCGGCTGCACCCACGAAAACGCGCAGACCTGTTCGTCGACATGGCAGAAATCATTGTCCGCGAGAACGATTCCGCGGTGTTCGCTCTCGTCGGGCCGGACGAGGGAAGCGGCGCCGAGATCGAGCGGCGCACCGTCTCCTACCCGCACATCCGGTGGGAGGGCGCCATCGCTCCCTCCTCGACCGCCGACCGTATGCGCGACGCCGCGGTGTACGTACTGCCGTCGATGGACGAGCCGTACCCGATGTCGGTACTCGAGGCGATGGCCGTCGGGCTGCCGGTGGTGGTCAGCGACACCTGCGGTCTTGCCCCTGCCGTCGGACGTATCGGCTGCGGAATCGTCGTCCCCACCGGAGACCTCGCTGCCCTCGTGGCCGCGGTCCGACGGTTGCTGCAGGACAGCACGGTTCGCGACGACATGGGCTCACGCGGACGAACGGCGGCGCGCACACAGTTCGGCACCGCGGCAGTGGCGGAAATCTTGGAGCTGCACTACGAGGGGGAGGAACGTGATGTCGGCTAAGTCTGTGTCGATCGCCGCGGCGGCAGTGCTCGTACTCGGGGTGGTGGGTGCGGGGCTGTACTACGACTCGGCCAGGAACGACGATGCCGCTGCCGATGTGACGTCCACGTACACCCCACCCGTCGGAGCCGGCGGCCCGACGGCGGTGTTCATCGGCGACTCGTACACCTCGGGGGCCGGAGCGAGCGAGCTCGACAAACGGTGGACGACGTTGGTGGCGGCATCGAACTTCTGGACCGAGAAGAACATGGGGATCGGCTCCACCGGCTACCTCACTCGATCACCCGACTGTGCGACTTCCCCGTGCGGAAACTACGAATCCGTGGTCGCGGACGCCGTCGCCGCCAAGCCCCAGGTGGTGTTCGTCTCCGGTGGTCTCAACGACATGACGGCCTTCGTGGACGACCCGGCTCCCGTGGTCAATGCCATCTACACCACGTTCGGCACACTGCGCGCCGGGTTGCCCGACGCGCGCATCGTCGCCGTCGGACCGACGGCCGCCGGTGATGTGCCCCCGTTCATCACCGCCTACGACAGTGTCGTCCGCGACGCCGCCGCTGCAGCCGGAGCGGAGTTCATCTCGCTCACCGACCCCGTCGACGTGATCACCGAGGACATGCTCGCCCCCGACGGACTGCACGTGGACGACGAGGGGCACGCGGCGATCGCGGCGAGGGTGAGCGCGGGGTTGAAGTAGCGCTCCCCAAGACCTCAGCACTGAGGAACATCGACCTCGACGGTCGGGGTGTCCACGAGCGGCTGTACCGGAACCACGGCCTCGCCGGGAACGGACGGCTCCTCCAATTCCCAGGTGACAGTGGAGGATTTGCCCGGGGGGACGGTGAGGTACGCGGCCTTGACAGGATGCCCGAGCTCGGTACCGCCCTGCACCGCGAAGGCGTTGACGCCGTCCACCGACATGGACGTGATCTTCGCGCCCTCGGTGCCGTAGAGGTAGACGATCGACTCGTTGGTGCCGTACTCGACACCGGGCTGGAACGTGCTCGCCACGTACTGCGTCAATCCGTTGGCGTCGACGTTGTTGGTCAATGTCGCGGTGACCGTCGACTTGCGGACGTCGCCGGTGCACGATTCCGCGGTGTAGGTGATGTCGCGGGTCAGGTAGTAGTCGAGCTTGTTGCCGCCTGCATTGTTGACGATGACATTGGCGTACGGCGCCGGATCGACGGTCAGCGTGTGGCCGACCTTGGTGGTCGCCAGGATGTCCTGCTCGGCCGGGTCCGCGCTCCAGATCGAGATACGACCCTCACTGCCGGCTCGCCCGACGGCGTCGAGCAGCTTCCTGGTCGGGGCGACGCCGGTGGTCATCTTGGCTACCACGGCGGCGGAGATCTCCTGCAGATAGTTCTTGCGCGCCAACTGATCTTCGCCGAAACGGGCGTACGCGGTGGACAGGGTGATCTCGACGACGTCGTCACCGGAGATGACTTCACCGTCGGCCAGCGTGACCGGTCCGGTGGCATCGAGGATGTAGCTCAGCGCTACCGGGTCGGTTGCGATCGCACCGTTGAGTTGTTCGCCGGTCTGCTGTGTCCACATCGACGTCCAGATCTGGCCGGCGTACGGGAAGTTGGGGCTCGCGTTGGAGTTGCGGAAGTCGACGGTGGTGTTGCGTGGTCCCCACAGTGCGTTGTACTCGGGACCGAGATCGATGGGCTGTTCGGCGAACTCGAGTTCGCGGTTGCTGCCGAGAGTGTCCACTCGCGCCGTACCGTCGTCGGCGCGCAGAATGCCGAATCCGCCGATGAGGCCGCCTGTTCCGCGTGCCTCGGCATTGGTCTGGAACGCCAGGAAGTAGGAGCGAGGGCCGTTCGCGCCCATCATCGTCGGCAGCAACTTGCTCGCCGTGTAGGTGTTGGTGAGCAGGCTCGACAACTCGTGGGTCTGATCCCCCAGCTGAACGCGCGCGTCCTGGACGACACCGAGAAACGCCGGGTCCTCGATGGCCTGTGCGCGGGCATCGAGATCCTGCGCGGCCGCCGACGTGTCGGCGAGGATGGGTTCGGCGTCGATCAACGCCTGAAGGTTCACCCGGCCACCGCCTTCGACGATGGTGTCCGGTGAGATGACAGCGCCCGCCTGCGATGCGGGTTCGAGGACGTCGACAGCGAGACCGTGTACCACATCGGCGATTTCGCTCACGGTGGCGATGGGACTACCGAAGTACGGAATCGCGCCGGCAACGGTGAACGGCAACGACGATGCCGCGCTCTGGGCATCGGCTGCGGAGGAACTCGCCTCTGCCGCCGCGGCCTGCGCACCGGGGACGTCGCCGTCCAACAGTGAGTCCTTCGCGCGGTTCGCGGCGTCGCGGGTGGTCTCGAGGCTCGACTTTGCCGAGACTGCCTCGAAGGCGAGCCACACGCCGAAAGCGACGAGGACGAGTACCACGATTCCGATGGTCCACAGAACTGGTCGCTTCTTGCTTCGGCGCGACGGGGAGCGGGTCTCGGTGCCGTTGGTCATCTCGCCTTGACTCCTGTGAGGTATCGCCGGATGGGGCTGGTCGATGTCGTTCGGTGGAACAGTAGTGGGTCGGGGAGAAGAAAGCGCGGACGAGGTCCGGCTAATTCGAATGAACGACGCCCGTGCAGCGAAAGATATCGAATCCATCGGAATAGGGGCGCGTCGCGAGATCGTAACGTGATGGTGCTTACATTCGACATGAATTCGAGCTGTCGGCGGGTGGGCTGTTCGGTAGGAAAAGCAAGGGTGGTGCGGCAAGAGCGTGTTCCGGGCGGAAGCAGATCGCCCGGACCGAGGTCACGACCTCGGGCTTTCACCTGCGGAGCGACCGATACGTGGAGTTGCGGTCTCTTATCGTCGATATTCGTATCGGTGGGGGCAACCGCGTCCGTGGTTCGGTACGGCTGTAAAAGGCGCTGGCGGAATCGACGGCGACCCGAAGAAACAAGCCGATGGACCTTTTTTCGGACCGTTACCGAGACCGCGCCGAAACTCGGCTCGGTGGTTTTTGTGAAATGTGTGGAGACAATGCTCGACAAGTAGAACGAATACGCTCCGTCCACTAGTTTGTAGTGGGGGGCACTGGAGATCAATGTTGCTGGGCGCCGTTGGATCGAGCGATTGCGCTGCCGTCGAAGTGATGTTGAGGAGGCGTAGAAGGTGTCGTCAGTGGAAGGTGCGTCGGGCACTGGTTCCCCCGGGAGCCACAGCTACTTCCCGCTCTCTGCTGCCCAGCTGAACATCTACTTCGCTCAGAAGCTCGCGCCCGAGGTTCCCTTCACCGTCGCGCAGTACGTCGAGATCCGCGGTCACATCGATCCGGCCACCCTGATCCGTGCCACCGACATCGCCTGCCGCGACCTCGAATCTCCCGGCGTCCGGCTCACCGAGATCGACGGCCGCCCGTACCAGTGGTTCGACACGAACGTCCCCTACGCCATGACCTACCGGGACCTCCGCGACCGCGACGATCCCGTCGGATACGCCGAGCAATACATGGACGAGCACTACAAGAAGCCACTCGACCTGGTGCGCGACCAGTTGATCGTCTCCGAGATCATCCAGGTCGGCGACGAGCACTACTTCTGGTACAGCCGCGCCCACCACGTAGTGATGGACGGCCTCGGGGCCATCTCCGTGCAGGAACGCACCGCGGCGGCGTACACCGCACTCCACACCGGGACCGAGCTCCGCACGACCCGCGCCGTCGGCGTCCGGGAGATCTACGACTACGAAGAGGCGTACCCCGGGTCCTCGCGCTACGACACCGACCGTCGGTACTGGCTCGGCAGGCTCGACGGTCATTCCGAAGCGCCGCGGCTGGCAGGCAACCCCCGGTCGGGGTTCGTGCCGAGCGGGGTCTCGGTGAGCGTCGGCGCAGTGTTGGACGACGAGCTCACCGCCGCCATGGCGGATGTGGCGAGCCGCTACAACTCGTCGGACGTCCCGGTGGTGCTCGCGGCGTTCTCGCTGTACCTGGCCAAGATGACCGACACCGATGACGTCATGCTCAGCCTGCCTGTATCAGGCAGAGCCACAACGAAATTGCGCGATTCCTCCGGCATGATGTCCAACATCGTGCCGCTCCGTATCGGTGTCGAACCAGCAGTCACCGTCGAAGAACTGTTGCGCCGCATCCAGGTCGAGCTCACCGGTGCGCTTCGCCACCAACGCTTTCGTGTCGAGGACATGCAGCGCGCCGCCGGCGACAACGTGGGCGGCGCCGCCGGGCGTGGAGCGTTCGGTCCGACGGTGAACATCATGATGTACGACAGCACAATTCGACTCGGCGACGTCATCGGCGAATATCGAGTGCTCTCCAGCGGGCCGATCGACGACCTGATGGTCAACGTCTACCCCGGCGTCGCCGGAGCGAGCACACGCGTCGACTTCCTGGGTAATCCCGCCGTGTACACCACCGAGGAATTGGCTGTCCACCATCGCCGATTCCTCGACCTTCTTCGCGCGGTGGTCGCAGCCCCGGACGGGTTGCCGGTAGCGGAACTGCCCGTGCAGAGCGCCGACGAGGAAGCCGCACTGCTGCGCGTGGAACACACGGCGACCGTGCCGCCCGCCCCGATGGCAAGCCTGCTGTGCACCGGCGACGAGTTCGCGCGCGAGGTCGAACATGTTGCTGCCCAGCTGGCTTCGCGCGGCATCGGCGTCGAGACCCGGGTGGCGCTCGCCATCGAACGCTCCTACGAATCGGTGCTGGCGATGTGGGCGGTGACCACCGCCGGGGCGTCGTTCGTGCCCGTCGACCCGCACGATCCGCCTGCACGGCTCGCGGCTGTGCTCTCCGACGCCGGGGTGCGGTTCGGCATCACCACCCGTGCGGAGAGTGCGCGCGAGGGATGGTTCGCCATCGAGGACCTGCTCGACGCCGCGCCGGTCGATCTCGCGCGCCCGACGGTCAGGCCGGACAACGAGGCATACGTCATCCACACCTCGGGTTCCACCGGAAAACCCAAGGCTGTCAGCGTTACTCACCGCGGACTTGCGCAGCTCGCGGCCACGGTCGTCGAGCGATACTCGGTGACCGGTGAGTCGCGGGTTCTGCACGTGACCTCACCCGTGTTCGATGCGTCGATCCAGGAAATTTTCGCGGCCTTCGCGGCCGGGGCAACACTGGTGACGGCGCCCGCGGACGTCAACGCCGGCCCGGCGCTCGCCGAACTGATCTCCCGCGAACGCATCACTCACCTGGTGACGTCACCGACCGTGTTGTCGACTCTCGACCCCGAGGACCTGGCCTCGATCGAGGTGTTCGACGTCGGCGGCGAAGAGTGCCCTCCGGCTCTTCGCGATCGCTTCGTCGGTGCGGGCCGTGTGATGCTCAATGCGTACGGGCCCACCGAGGCAACGGTATTGGCGACGCTCTCGGATCCGATGACGGCGGGCGAGCGCATCACCATCGGCGCTCCGCTGCCCGGCGTTCGCGCTCTGGTACTCGATTCCGCGCTTCGTCCGTCGCCCGAAGGAGGCATCGGCGAGCTCTACCTCGGCGGCGACGGTGTAGCGCGCGGGTACGACGGACAACCAGGGCTCACCGCGGAACGTTTCGTCGCCGACCCGGCCGACCCGGGTCAGCGTCTCTACCGGACGGGCGACATCGTTCGTCGCGCCGTCGGAGGGAAGGCGCTCGAATATCTGGGTCGGGCCGACAACCAGGTGCAGGTACACGGGCGTCGTATCGAACTCGGCGAGATCGAATCTGTCGCAGTCGCTTTCGCCGGTGTCACCGCGGCTGCCGTCACCGTCCGCCGCGACCGCATCCTCGCCTACGTCGTCGGAAGCGCCGACGGCCTGGCCGAGTACCTCCGCAGCCGTCTGCCTGCATGGATGGTGCCCACTCACATCGGCGTGCTCGACGCGTTGCCTCGCACGTCGGGCGGCAAGATCGACCGTCGGGCACTCCCGAATCCGCCGGTGGCGTCGAGCGCCGGGTACGTGGCGCCGCGGACCGACACCGAACGAGCGGTGGCCGCTGTCTTCGCCGAGGTGCTCGGCGCC
Organism: Rhodococcus sp. (in: high G+C Gram-positive bacteria); assembly: GCF_023264675.1. GTDB lineage: Bacteria > Actinomycetota > Actinomycetes > Mycobacteriales > Mycobacteriaceae > Rhodococcoides. Next base: position 10,237 of record NZ_JAHFVG010000058.1, on the reverse strand, counting down.
GACGACGTCGGTCGCGATCACACGTTCTTCGAGCTCGGTGGTGACTCGCTCAGTGCCACGCGGGTGATCGCTCGGCTCGGATCGGCGGTGTCGCTGGCGGCTCTGTTCGATGCCCCATCCGTCGCGGCGATCGCCGACGTCATCGATTCGTCCGCCGATCGGACGGACTCGCTCGATCTACTGAACTCGACGCTGCCGGAACGTATCCCGCTGTCTTACGCCCAGCAAAGAATGTGGTTCCTCAACCAGTTCGATGCGAGTTCCTCCGCGTACAACATGCCCGTCGCACTGCGCTTGCCTGCGGGCACCGATCCGTCACTGGTGCTGGCGGCGCTGCGCGACGTTCTCGAACGGCACGAGTCGCTGCGCACCTACTTCCCCGACGACGGCGAAGGTCCTCGCCAACAGGTGCAGCCCACCAACGAAGTTCTCTCCGAGATCATCACGCGCACAGTGTCACCGGACGATCTCGCATCGATCACCGCCGAACTTGCCGCAATCGGATTCGACGTCGCCGCCGACGTGCCCCTCCGCGCCGAGGTGCTCACCGTCGCCGGCACGGGGGACACCGTGGTGGTGATCGTGCTGCATCACATCGCCATCGACGGGTGGTCCATCGACCCGCTGGTGCGCGACTTCACCATCGCCCACGCTGCCAGAGCGGCCGGGCATGCGCCGACCTGGCCCCGGCTTCCTGCCCAATACAGTCACTACGCAGTCTGGAACCGTGCGGTGGTCGACGCCGTCGCCGACGATCAGCTTCGCTACTGGACGGGTGTACTCGGCGGCTCGCCCGCCCCGCTTGCCGCGCTGCCCGCCGATCGACCACGACCGCCGGTGCAGTCCATGTCCACGGCCGGCGTGCCGTTCGTCGTCGCCCCCGACGTCCATGCGCGGATACGGGAGGTGGCCCGCGCGGCGAATGCCACTACCTTCATGGTGGTTCATGCCGCAGTCGCCGCGACATTGAGTCGATTCGGTGACTCGGAACGCACTGTCGTCGGATCGCCGTCGGCGGGGCGTGGGCACGAGGCTCTCGACGACATGGTCGGCATGTTCGTCGGAACGGTGCCGTTGGCGGTCACCGTCGACGGGGGTCAGACCTTCGCCGAACTCCTCGAGATCGTTCGGCGCGCGGATCTCGACGCCTTCGCCCACGCGGAGTTGCCGTTCGAGCGGATCGTCGACGCGCTCGCCACCGACCGCTCGCTCGACCGCCACCCGTTGTTCCAGGTGATGCTGGCCTTCGACAATGCCGCGCACCAGTCGATCGACGATCTGCCGATCCAGGTGATTCCGGTGCCGACCCACACCTCGGAGTTCGACCTGACCTTGGCCCTCACCGAATCGGTCGACGGAATCGAGGGGCAGATCGAGTACGCCGTCGACCTCTTCGACGCAGTGACCGTCGAACGGTTCGCCGCCGTGCTCGACACCGTTGTGCGAGCGGTGGCGGACAACCCGAACGTGGTGGTCGGCGATCTCGTTCTCGCGCCGCTACCGCGTGTACCGCTGACGCCCGCGAGCGGAACGCTGCTCGACGTCTTCGGCGACTCCGCACTCGACGGCGAGGTGCCGCTCTCGCACCGGGCACTGGACGAGCGCTCGAACAGGCTTGCGCGGCTGCTCATCTCCCACGGCGCCGGTCCGGATCGCCTCGTCGCATTGTCGCTGCCGCGTTCGGCGGAGTACATCGTCGCGCTGTGGGCCGTCGTGAAGTCCGGAGCGGCGTTCGTGCCGATCGATCCGGCCTATCCCCCCGCGCGGCGCGAGCAGATGTTGTCCGGCGTTGCGCTCGGCATCGGCGGCACCGAAGCGGGAACCGTGTGGGTGACCGAATCGGATGCGGCGTCGTTCGATGCGTCGCCGGTGACCGACAGCGACCGCGTCGGCGTTCTGCTGCCGGAGCACCTTGCGTACGTCATCCATACGTCCGGGTCGACGGGCGCACCGAAGCCCGTGTCCGTGACCCATGCCGGTGTCAACGCCCTCGCGCAGCAGGTGGTGCCGCGCTACGGCGTGACGTCGAATTCCCGAGTACTGCACGGCTACTCGGTCAACTTCGACGCCGCGGTGTTGGAACTGGTTCTCGCGTTCGGCGCCGGAGCCACGATGGTGATCGCACCCGCGGATCTGGTCGACGGCGACGACATCGCTCGATTCCTCGTCGACCATTCGGTGACGCACTACCTCTCCACTCCAGCCGTACTCGGCGGCGTCCCCCCGGTTGCGGGAGTGACCACGGTCGCCGTCGGCGGCGACGTGCTCGGTTCGGACGTCGTGCGCACCTGGTCTCCCGGTCGACGAATGCTCAACGCCTACGGCCCTTCCGAGGCAACGGTGGTGGCAACACTGACCGACCCGCTGAGCGCCGATCGACCGGTGAGCATCGGGCGCCCCCTGGACCATGTCGGTGCCGTCGTACTCGATGCGCGGTTGACGCCGGTGCCCGTCGGCGGTGTCGGTGAGCTGTACCTGGGCGGCGTCGGGATCGCCCGCGGATACGGCGACCGCGGCGGCCTCACCGCGGAACGTTTCGTCGCCGGCGACAACGGGACCCGGTTGTACCGGACCGGCGATCTCGTCCGTCTCGGTGACGACGGCGAATTGACCTACCGCGGTCGGGCCGACGCACAGGTCCAGATCCGCGGAGTGCGAGTGGAACTCGGCGACATCGAAGCCGCACTGAACGCTCACCCAGCGGCTCGCGGCGCGGCCGCTGCGGTGCGGGACAGCCGCATTGCTGCGTGGGTGGTCGGTGTCGACGAGAGCGATGCGAAAGCGTGGTTGCTGGATCACCTCCCACTGTCGATGATTCCCGCCGTGATCTCGCGTGTGGACAGCATCCCCGTCACCACCAACGGAAAAGTGGACTTCGCCGCGCTCGCGACCCCGTCGACCGTCGGGGAGTCCGGTACCTCGCGCACGTTGGTCGAGGAGGTCGTTCTCGGTATCTTCGCTGACGTACTCGGTGTGCCGGATCCGTCGGTCGACGCCAATTTCTTCGTCCTCGGCGGAGATTCGTTGGTTGCTACCCGCGCCGTCGGCAGAATCGGCGCCGCGCTCGGTGCTCACGTTCCGGTGAGGACGCTCTTCGAATCGCCTACCGCGGCGCTGCTCGCCTCGGCGATCGGTGAGCTTTCCGAGAGCTACACTCCGTTGCCCGCTCTCGTTCACCGGGGCGATTCAGGCCAGTACCGCGGCCTGGCGCCCGCGGAACGTCGAATCTGGCTCCAGAACAGGTTCGATCCCACCTCGGCGGCGTACAACATCGCCTTCGAACTCCCACTACCACCGGGAATCGGCCGCGACGTCCTCCGCGCCGCCATTGCCGATGTGGTGGCTCGGCACATCACGCTGCGCACGGTGTACCCGTCCACCGTCGACGGACCGGTCACGGCACTGCTCGACGTCGAGACCGTGGTGTCCTCGCTCGACGAGCGGCACGCGGACGCTACCGCTCTACCGACGGACGGTTTCGACCTGACAGTCGAGGCGCCCGTCAGAATGGCTGTCACCGGCACCGACGAGGCTCTCTTGCTGACCGTCGTGGCTCACCACATCGCCGTCGACGGGTTGTCGGTCGGGCCGCTCGCCCGCGATATCGATACGGCATTGACGGCGCGGATCAACGGTCACGCTCCCGAATTCGACACCGTGGCCATCGGTTACGCCGACTACCGGGTGTGGCAGCAGGACGTTCTCGATGCCGTCGCGGGCGAGCAACTCGAATTCTGGAAGCGCACCCTCGCAGGCCTACCCGACTACCTGGATCTGCCGAGCGGAACCACCGAGTCGCGCGACGCAGAACCCGTGGACTTCCATCTCGACGCGAGTACGGTCGCCGACCTTCGCTCGACGGCGCACCGACTCGGCGCAACGTTGTTCGTGGTGGTGCACGCCGCACTGGCCGCCGTACTCGCCGAGGCGAGCGGGACCAGGGACATAGCCATCGGCACTCCGGTGTCGGGGCGATCGGAACCGGTGCTCGACGACCTCGTCGGCATGTTCGTCGGCACCGTCGTGCTGCGCACCGACGTCTCGCCGTCGATGACCTTCGAAGAATTCGTCAGCGACGTCCGTGACCGCGATCTCGACGCCTTCGCGAACTCGGCCGTGCCCTTCGAGTGGGTGGTGGAAGCGGTACAACCGAGTCGGGTCGTCGACGCACACCCCCTGTTCCAGGTCCTGCTGGCATTCGGTGAACTCGAATCGCCGACGTTCGCGTGGGGAGGCGAGGACTCCACGCCGCGCCGAATCGACATCGCTGCAACACAGTTCGATCTCGAAGTGATCGTCGAAGACACTCTCGACGGACTGTCCGGCAGGCTCGCGTACTCGGGCACACGCTTCTCCCGTTCGATCGCCGACGGTCTCGCCTCACGACTGACGGAGATCCTCACCCTGGTGGCGCGCACTCCGAAGGTCCAGCTGGGGAGTCTCGATTTCCTCGGCACCCGCGTTGCCCCTCTCGACCACCGGGACAGCGCCTCCGCGGAGTACACCCTGGGAGAGGTCTTCGAGCGCGCGGCGGCCGAGTGGCCCGACAACATCGCCGTCGTCGACGGTGCCGTCTCGCTGACATACGACGAACTGTCGCGGCGCTCGACAGCGCTGGCCGACAGGCTCGTTCGCTCGGGAGCCGGGCCGGGGACACTGGTGGCCGTCGCACTGCCGCGCTCGGCCGACCTGGTGATCGCAGCCTGGGCGGTGGCCACGAGCGGGGCCGGCTATCTGCCGATCGACCCGACGCAGCCCGACGCCCGGATCCAGGAAATTCTGGCTCATGCCGAACCGATCATCGGGATCGGCGACGTAGCCCCGAACTGGCTGAGTGTCTCGGCACTGGAATCTTTGTCGTCCGCCCGCACCCCGGTCCGAACGCCGCATCTGGACGACATCGCCTACGTGATCTACACGTCGGGCTCCACCGGCGCGCCGAAGGGCGTCAGCGTCACCCACCGCGGAATTGCCGACCTCGTGCAGAGCCAACTGGACATGTTCTCGGTCAAGCCCGACTCGCGTGTGCTGCAGTTCGCCTCGCCCAGCTTCGACGCGTCGGTGTTCGAGATGTTGCTGGCGTTCGGTGCAGGTGCTGCCGTGGTGATCGTGCCGGCAGAGGTATACGCGGGGCGAGAGCTGGAAAACCTCGTCGAGAGTCATGGCGTCACCCACGCGTGTCTTACCCCGACCGTCCTGCAGGTCACCGATCCCCTCGCGACGCCGTCCCTCGGCGTCGTGATCATGGCGGGTGAGGCGGTCAATTCGGCACTGCTGCAGCGCTGGTCGGTGAACCGCGACGTGTTCAACGCCTACGGACCGACCGAAACCACCATCATGGGCACCTGTACCACCGGCCGATCTCACGACGGGGTGGTGACCATCGGCGGGCCCGTGCGCGGGTTCGACGCCGTGGTCCTCGACGGCAGGCTCAGGCCGGTCGGCGAGAACGTGGTGGGGGAGCTCTACCTCAGCGGCGCGGGACTCGCTCAGGGGTATCTCGGGGAGCCCGCTCTGACTGCCAGTCGATTCGTGCCGAACATGCTCTCCGGCGGAAGGCTCTACCGGACAGGTGATCTCGTGCGATGGATCGTCCGTGACGGCCGTCGGGAACTCGAATACCTCGGCCGCGTCGACTCGCAGGTCAAGATTCGCGGACATCGCGTCGAACTCGCCGGAGTGGAAGCAGCGCTGCTGCGACATCCGGGCGTCGACCAGGCCGCAGTCGTCGGTCACAACAGTTCGCTCGCGGCATACATCGTCGGAACTGCAGGACCGCGAGACGTACGTGAGTTCCTCGCTCGCACCGTGCCCGCGTTCATGGTTCCCGGCACGGTGACCGTGCTCGATGCGCTGCCGATGTCGTTGGCCGGCAAAGTGGATCGCCGGAAACTGCCGGCGCCGACGGTCACGTCGGTGGTGCGGATCGAACCGTCGACCGGGCTCGAACGCGTCGTCCGGGCTGCATTCGCCGACGTACTGCACCTACCGGTCGACCATATCGGCGTCGACGACAATTTCTTCGACCTCGGTGGCCACTCGCTGTCGGTGGTACAGGTGACCGATGCGCTCAGCCTCGAACTCGATCGTCCGGTCCACGTCGCCGCGCTGCTGACGAGCCCGACGGTGTCGCTGCTGGCTGCTCGCCTCGTGTCGGGTGAACTGCTGGGCGACAGTGCATTCGACGTACTGCTACCGATCAGGCCCGACGGTGACCGTGCTCCACTGTTCTGTGTTCACCCCGCGATCGGGATCGCGTGGAGCTACATCGCGTTGCTCACCGAGACCGATCGCCCCCTGTACGGTCTCCAGGTGCCCGGCATCGCCGACGCCGAAGTATCGCCGTCGTCGATCGACGAATTCGCCGAGCGCTACGTGGACGAGATTCGCACCGTGCAACCTGACGGGCCGTACCACCTGCTCGGATGGTCGCTCGGAGGTGTCATCGCGCACGCCATCGCCGCGCTCCTGCAGGAACGCGGCGAGGAAGTCTCCCTGCTCGCTCTCGTCGACGCACAATTGGCGGCACCGGCCGACACCGTCGAGTTCGGTATCGCCGACCTCGCCGACCAGCTCGGTGTGGTGGGAAGCTCCTTCGACGACATCGCACTGCAGCTGCGTGTCGAGCGGAGCGAACTTGCATTTCTGACCGCCGACCACCTGCGCAGAATGTACGATCCCGTTGTCGCCGCACCGAATTGGGCAGCAGCGCACCAGCCACGAGTGTTCGACGGCGACATGGTGTACTTCGCGGCCCGAGGGTCTCGGGGCAGCGAGCAGTGGGAGCGTTACGTGGACGGCCGCATCGTGGTGCGCCGCGTCGACGCCGACCACGAGGACATGCTGGGTGAAGAAGGCGCCCGTTCGATAGGCCGTGTCGTCGGCACGGCATCGGTCACGGAAGGGGTGGCATGATGAAGGCGCTCGAACCGTACGTGGACAACGTGCAGGCACACTACGATCTGTCGGACGAGTTCTTCAGGCTGTTTCTCGACCCGAGCTTGACGTACAGCTGCGCGTACTTCGAGCAGGACGACTTCACCCTCGAACAGGCACAGGTGGCCAAGATCGACCTGGCACTCGGCAAGCTCGATCTGCAGCCGGGGATGACGTTGCTCGACATCGGCTGTGGCTGGGGAGCATTGGCGAAACGTGCCGTCGAACAGTACGACGTGAACGTCATCGGGTTGACTCTGAGTCAGAACCAGTTCGATCACGCGCGCAAGGTCGTGGCGGATCTGTCCAGCACCCGAACCGCCGAGATTCGGCTGCAGGGGTGGGAGGAATTCGATCAACCGGTCGATCGCATCGTCAGCATCGGAGCATTCGAACACTTTCGGCGTCAGCGCTACTCGGCCTTCTTCGCCAAGTGTCGATCGGTGCTGCCGGCAGACGGACGAATGCTGTTGCACACCATCGTGATGAGGCCGCTTGCCGAGGTACTGGCCAGCGGCGTGGTGTTCACTCGGGACGACGCCCACTTCGTGCGGTTCATCATGCGCGAGATCTTCCCGGGCGGACAACTTGCGCTGTCGGACATGGTGGTTGACAAGGCCGCCGAGGCAGGATTCGGTCTCGGACGCCGACATGCACTGGGTCCGCATTACCGTCGCACGCTCGACGAGTGGACCGACAAGTTGGTCGCTGCTCGCACCGAGGCCATCGAACTGTCCTCGGAAGAGAACTACGACCGCTACATCCGATACCTCACCGGTTGTTCGTCCCGCTTTGCGGACGGCCGGATAGATGTCGTGCAGTTCACGCTGACCCCGGAGCCGACGCGAATGAGTTGACGCACCGAGTACGCCGATTCATGGAACCATAGAAATGCTTGCGAACACATTAGGGAGCCCAACGTGGAAATCCAGGACTACCTCCAGATCCTGCGAACTCGATGGATGATCATCGTCGTGACAGTGGCAGTTGCCGTCTTGGGGGCACTTGCTGTCTCCCTGCTCACGACGCCGACCTATCAGTCGTGCAGCCGAGTGTTCGTCTCCACCTCGGGTGGATCGACAGTCAGCGAGTCCTACCAGGGCAACCTGTTCTCGCAGCAGCGTGTTGCGTCGTACTCCGAGCTGGTCACCGGTGAGACCCTCGCCGCACGCACCATCGACGAGCTCGGACTGAACATGACGCCCGCACAGCTTTCCTCCAAGGTGACGGCGACTTCGACGCCGGACACCGTGCTGCTCGACACGTGCGTCGTCGACGGTTCACCCGCGCTCGCGCGCGACCTGGCCAATTCGCTCGCCACCCAGCTGACCACCCTCGTGCGTGAGCTGGAAACCCCCGAAGACGGCGGAACTCCCGCCGCCGGAGTGAGGTTGGTGGAGCAGGCACAAGAATCCTCCACGCCGATCAGCCCGAAGACCACCCGCAACCTGGCACTCGGCGCAGCCGTCGGCCTGCTGCTCGGTATTGCATTGGCCGTTCTGCGCGACCGACTCGACAACACCATCAAGTCGCGCACCAAGCTCGAAGCTGCCGCGAAGACCCCGCTCGTCGGGTCCCTTCCGTTCGACAAGTCGCTCAAGGAAGCCGCGATCGTCCAGTTCGGTGGCGCGCACTCGGCCAGTGCCGAGGCGTACCGCGAGCTGCGTACCAACCTCCAGTTCCTCGAAGTGGATCACCCGCCACGGGTCATCGTCGTCACCAGCGCGGTGCCCGGCGAAGGCAAGACGACCGTCGCGGTCAACCTGGCACTCGCGCTCGCCGAGGCTGGTCACCACGTCGCGCTCGTCGAAGGCGATCTCCGACGACCACGGGTATCGAAGTACCTCGGCTTGATCGGCTCGGTCGGCCTGTCCACCGTGCTCGCCGGCCAAGCTGATCTGTCGGATGTACTGCAGCCCAGCAGCTTCGAAGGTCTCGACGTCCTCGCCTCGGGACCGCTGCCGCCCAACCCGTCGGAACTTCTCGGCTCCGAGGCATCGCGGCGCATCATCGAAGAACTGCGCGGACGATTCGACTACGTCATCATCGACGGTGCACCGCTGCTCCCGGTGACGGACTCGGCGCTGCTCACCACCCACAGCGACGGCGCACTCGTCGTCGCTCGGTTCGGACACACCACCGAAAACGAGGTCGGCCGAGCCGTCGGGAACCTCGAGACCATCGGCGCGCACATCCTCGGTGCCGTGTTCACGATGATGCCGAACGGCCGCAAGGGGGGCGACAACTACTCGTACTACTACGAGACCGACAAGTCGATCCCGCGGCAGACGCCCAACCCTGTCGTACCCGGATCGGTCTCGGCTCCATGGGACGGACCCGGTGCGGCTGCGAAGCCCGCCGCACCCGAGACTCCGCCCGCGACATACGGTTCGACGCGGCCAGCGGCTACGTCGTCGGTGGCGACGCACAAGTCGACGACACCTCAGAACGGCACGGCGACAACCTCCAGGAGATACCAGGAATGAGAGCCGCGGCAGTAGTTGTCGGTGTTGCCGTGGTGGGCATGGCCTGCGCGACGCCCGCAGCTGCTGCCCCGAGCGTGGTGATCGGCCCGGGAACGGGGTACGTCACCACCGGCGCGCCCGAAGAGTGGACGGCGTGTTCCTTCGCCGCCGTGGGATACGACGCCGCAGGCAGACTCGTCGGACTGACGGCGGGGCATTGTGTGCTGCGCCCGGGTCTGCCCGTCACGCTCATCGGTAACCCGGGCGCGGGACCGGTGGGGACCACGGCGTCCGGGCATTGGGGACCCGACTACGGCGTCATCGAACTCGATGCGTCGAAAGTGATCCCGGTGCCCTCGGTAGGAGGCGTCACGGTCACGTCGATCGGCAGCGCGTCGCCGGGGCAGGCCGTGTGCAAGAGCGGCGCGGCAACCGGAACCACCTGTGGCACAGTCCTCGACGTCCGACCCGACACCGATATCCTGACCGCGACGCCGACGCTGTGGGCCGACTCCGGCTCGGCGCTCGTCAGCGGTACGACGCTGGTGGGCATCGCGAGTCACGCGGACTCGGTGCCGGTCATCAGCCCGACGGCCTATGCGTCGGCGGCGGCGTCGGTGGCCGACCTCAACTCGAGGGGCGGCGTGGGCGCGGGTTTCGTGCCGGTCGGGGCTGCGGGGTAGGCAAAAGCACGTGCGTTTGTGTGGGTGTGGTGGTCGGGCGGGGTGGAATGTGCGCGGGGTAGGCAAAAGCACGTGCGTTTGCGTGGGTTGGGGGTCGGGCGGGGTGGAATGTGCGCTGGGTAGGCGAAAGCACGTGCGTTTGTGTGGGTTGGT
>NZ_JAHFVG010000094.1 GCF_023264675.1 Rhodococcus sp. (in: high G+C Gram-positive bacteria) | reverse complement strand
GTGGAGCTAAGGGGACTCGAACCCCTGACCCCCACACTGCCAGTGTGGTGCGCTACCAGCTGCGCCATAGCCCCGTACTTCACTTCCGCGTTACCTTGCGGTTGCTCGAACGAAGTTACACCATGTCGACTCGGCGCGACAAATCCCCTGGTAGAACAAAGACGACGTCGTTCGGGGACGAGTCCGTCACCCGATCGATTCGACCCACCCGGAATCGCCGAGAGCATCGACCAGAGAGCCGTCGACCAACACGCCAGGGGTACCTGCAGCGCCTGATGCTGCCAGCGCCGTACGGGCGGTCTCGGCGTCTGCTGCAGCCACCTCGGTCATCGAACCGGACGTGATGCATTTCGCGGCGTCCTCGCTTGCACCGCTCTGCGTGGCCATTTCGGCAAGCTCGGCATCGCTGTGATCGGTGTCCCCGTTCTCCTTCGGCTGGAATTCCGAAGAGAACAGCGTTGCGTGGAATGCGGAATAGACGATGGCATCAGCGGAGTCTGCAACGCAGTGCGATGCCGCTACTGCCCGACTCGAATAGTTGCCGCTGGCCGAAGCCTCGTTCAGTTGTGGCAACACGACCATGTGGTACCGAATACCGATCTTTCCCTCATCGATCTTCTGGGCCAGTTCCTGTCCGTGCTTCACCTCGAGTTGACCACAGAACGGGCACATGGGGTCCTCGAAGATGTCGACCATTCGAGGTGCGCCCGGTGCGCTCAATTGCACGACGCCGTCTGCTTGCACGGCAGATTCCACAGCCGAATTCTTCACCGAGCCGTAGCCGTCGTTGCGCGGCTCGTCTCCCCCTCGCTGCCACAGAATCGCGACGACGACAACCACGACGACGACCGACAACGCAACTGCCGCGAGAATGTAGGTGAATCTGTTCGACGTCGGCTGCGGTGTGTATTTCGTGTTCGAGGTTCTCTTTTGGGTCACGGCCTCATGATACTGAGCAGGGAGCCGATCACCGATGTGTGCCCGTTTCGACAATGAATCGAGCATTCAGGACGGTGGTTCGACGACTCCTTTTCGCGGGGTCGTGTCCGAAGCGAACAACCACCAGCCCGCGGCCAGCAAGAGTATTGCACCGGACAGCACGAATGCCGTTCCGTAGGAATATGCCTCCACGACTGCGCCTGCCACGACGGGGCCGAGGATTGCACCGACGTCCGCGGACATCTGGAAGGTGGACAGTACCGGTCCCCCTCGTGCCTTCGATCCGATGACATCGGCGACCGACGCCTGCTGCGCCGGCGTCATCAGCCCCGACCCGATACCGGCGACGAAGGAGGCGATCATGAACAGCACGATGTCATCGGCCAAGCCCACTGCTGCAGTGCCGAGGCCGGCGACGACGAGTCCGATCACGACGAACGGCTTACGGCCGTGTACGTCCGACAGGCGACCCGAGGTGATGAGCACCGACGCGTTGCCTACGGCGAAGACTGCAAGTGATACAGCGGCAACGGCCGCCGATCGATCGAGAACCGCGATGACGAACAACGGAACGAGGGCAACCCGAACGCCGAACACGGTCCAGCCGGTGGCAAAGTTCGATGCGAGCGCCGCACGGTACGCCGGAACGCGAAGTGCTGCTCGCAGCGACAGAACCGGAACCGAGGACTCGTGCGCGCTCGTCTCTTCCTTCACGCTGTCCAAGCTGAAGAACACCACAGCCGCTGCGATCACGAGCGCGATTGCATAGATGACGAAGGGGGCACGCAGTCCGAGTCCGACGACGGCGCCGCCCAGCAGTGGCCCGCCGATCGACCCGAGAAGGAAACTCGTCGCGTACATGCCCGATACCCGACCTCGGCTCTGCGACGGGCTCATTCGGATCAGCAGACCGAGAGCGGACACCGAGAACATCGTCGAGCCGACACCGCCGAGCCCGCGGAACACGAGCAGCTGCCAGTATGTCTGGGCAAACGCACACGCGCCCGTGGACAGGGCGACGATCAGGAGCCCGGTCAGATACACCGGGCGCTCGCCGAGCTTCTGCACCAGAGCACCACTGGCAGGTGCGAAGAGCAACCTCATCATGGCGAACGTGCTGATCACGGCCGACGCCGCGAACACCCCGACGCCGAACTCCGTCGCGAACTGCGGCAGCGCGGGTGAGACGATGCCGAAGCCGAGCGCGATGACGAAGCTGGCCGAGATCAGAACCCAGATCTCGGACGGCAACTTGGTGGAATCGGTGTGGTTCTCGGAGGAATTGACTTCCGTCATCACTCTGTCAAAGCCTGAGTGACCACTTCTTTCGCGGCGGCCTGGACTTTCGCCAGATGAGCTTCGCCTTCGAACGATTCGGCGTAGATCTTGTAGACGTCCTCGGTGCCCGACGGCCGTGCGGCGAACCACGCATTCTCGGTCGTCACCTTCAAACCACCGAGTGCTGCGCCGTTGCCGGGCGCGGTTGTCAGTGTCGCCGTGATCTTCTCGCCCGCGAGGTGCGTCGCGGTGACCTGTTCCGGCGACAGTTTCGCCAGGACGGCTTTCTGCTCCCGAGTGGCTGGTGCGTCGACACGGGCGTAGGCGGGGCTACCGTAGAGCGCCGCGAACTCCGCGTATCGCTGCGACGGAGTCTTGCCCGTGACGGCTGTGATCTCCGACGCGAGCAGCGCCAGTGTGATTCCGTCCTTGTCCGTCGTCCACACCCGCCCGTCGAACCGCAGGAACGACGCCCCAGCGCTCTCCTCTCCACCGAATCCGAGATCACCGTTCAAGAGCCCCGGCACGAACCATTTGAACCCGACCGGCACCTCGAGAAGGCTGCGGCCGAGTCCGGCCACCACTCGATCGATCATCGAGGACGATACGAGCGTCTTACCGACCTTCGTCGCCGGCGACCACCCGGGCCGATGCGTGAACAGATAGTCGATGGCGACGGCCAGATAGTGATTCGGGTTCATGAGTCCACCGTCGGGGGTGACGATCCCGTGACGATCGGAATCGGCGTCGTTGCCCGTCGCGATGTCGTAGGAATTGCGGGCGTCGATCAACGACGCCATCGCGTTCGGCGACGAGCAGTCCATGCGGATCTTGCCGTCGGTGTCGAGGGTCATGAACCGGAAGGTGGCGTCCACGAGTGGATTGACGACCGTGAGGTCGAGGTTGTGGCGTTCGGCGATGGCATCCCAGTAGTCCACGCTCGCGCCGCCGAGCGGATCCGCCCCTATCCGTACCCCCGCAGCCCGGATGGCGTCGAGATCCACCACGTTGGGTAGGTCGTCGACGTAGGTTCCGAGGTAGTCGTACTTGTCCACCACGGTGGCGAGCGCCGTCGCGAGGGAGACTCGCTTGACGCCGACCAAACCGTTCTTCAGTAGCTCGTTGGCGCGCGCCGCGATGACCGAGGTGGCATCGCTGTCGGCGGGACCTCCGTGCGGAGGGTTGTATTTGAATCCGCCGTCTCGCGGCGGATTGTGCGACGGTGTCACCACTATTCCGTCGGCGCGAGCGGCGGAACCGGAATCGTTGTACCGCAGAATTGCGTGACTCACCGCGGGCGTCGGGGTGTAGCGGTCGCCCGAATCTACCAGTACCGAGACATCGTTGCCCGCAAGCACTTCCAGCGCCGTGGTCCACGCGGGTTCGGACAGCGCGTGGGTGTCGCGGCCGATGAACAGCGGGCCGGTGATGCCCTGCGATGCCCGATATTCGACGATGGCCTGTGTCGTGGCGAGAATGTGTCCTTCGTTGAACGCGGTATCGAGACTCGACCCTCGATGTCCCGAAGTTCCGAACACCACCTGCTGATCCGGATCCGACACGTCGGGTGTGCGCGAGTAGTACGCGGTGATCAGTTGCGCGATGTCGACGAGATCCTCGGGTAAAGCGACCGTACCTGCTCTAGCGTGCGCCACGTTGCGCCTCCTTGTTGATCAACCGTCCGGGGCCGGGTTCAACACTAGGCCTCCGGCCGAGTCGGCGCGGGTTCAGATACCCATCCAACTTCAGGGCCGCTTGGGCGGACGCGGAACGAAGTAGCTGGTTCGACGTTGGTAGTCGGAGTAGCCGTCCCGCTCGGCCATGGAACGCTCCAGCAACTTGGCTCCCGTGGCGAACACCAGAAAGTAGGTCATCGCAATCGGCGACAGTACGGTGACGATGCCCGGCCAGGCCGAGGCGCTGACGAGGTAGATGCCCCACCACACGCAGGCATCGCCGAAGTAGTTGGGATGGCGGGTCCAGGACCACAGACCACGATCCATGATCCTGCCCTTGTTCGACGAGTCGGCCTTGAACGCTTTCAGCTGAGCGTCTCCGACGGCCTCGAAGGTGAGACCGACTGCCCAGAGCAGCACGCCGATGACCGCGACCCCTGCAACGGAACCGTGTGCAACGGCCGACACCTGAATCGGAAGGGACACGAACCACAGAGCGATCGCCTGGGTGAGATAGATCTTGCGGAGAGCGTAGAGCGTTCTGTTTCCGGTCGCCTTGGACAGGAGCTCCTCGTATCGCGGATCCTCCCCGTGACCGAGAGATCGACGAAACACGTGCCACGCCAACCGCAGCCCCCAGAGCGCGACGATGACGAGAAGCACCAGTCTGCGCCACAATTCACCGGTACCAACGGCGGCGGCGACCACTGCGATGAGGACGAAGCCTCCTCCCCAGGTGACGTCGACGACGCTGTGACGTCCCACCCGGGCGCCGATCAGAGCGGTCACGATCATCAGGAGTGCGGTGGCGACCAACGATGCCGCCGATACGGTGGCGAACTCGGTCCAGTCGAAGGATGTCACTCGTGTGCACCGACCCACTGCGGTCGCACGGCCTCCATCTCGACTCGTCCCGAGGGACCCGGCCGTACGGCCAGAATCTGGTCGACGCCCATTCGGCCGTCACGGAACGCCATTCCGCCGCCGACGAGATACAGGCGCCACACCCGTGCAACTTCTTCACCGACCAACGCGACCACGTCGTCCCAGCGCGATTCGAAGCGCTCGGTCCAGACGTCGACCGTGCGCACGTAGTGCTCTCGCATCACGTGAACGTCGCGCACTTCGAGTCCGGCCTCTTCGATCATCGCGACGGTCCGGCCGACCGGCCGCATGTACATGTCCGGTGCGATGAACTGCTCGATGAAGGCCCCACCTCCAGGATTGTCGCCTTCCTTGCGCGACATCTGTTGAATCAGCACTCGACCACCGGGCCGTACGTTCTTCTTCAACGCGGCGGTGTACGTCGGGTAGTTCGACTCGCCGACGTGCTCCCCCATCTCGATCGACGCGACGGCGTCGAAAGGACCATCGGGGATCTCGCGGTAGTCCTGAATTCTGATCTCCACCCTGTCTTGCAGCCCACGATCGGCAATTCGCTTGTCGATGAATGCTTTCTGCTCCCGCGAAATCGTCACCCCGACAACCTGCGCGCCGTAGTGCTCGGCAGCGTGCAGACTCAGCGACCCCCAACCACAACCGACGTCGAGGAACCGCATTCCGGTTCGAGCGTCGAGTCCGATCTTGCGGCAGACCAGATCCAGTTTGTCGCGCTGCGAATCGTCGAGCGTGTAATCCGCCGCGTCGGATGTCCAGTACCCCGAGGAGTAGGCCATGGTGGAGTCGAGAACCAACTCGTAGAAGTCGTTCGACAGGTCGTAATGATGGCTGATGGCTGCACGGTCACGAACCAGCGAGTGCAGGCGTCCTTTCACCACGGCCTGAGACGCGGGGGGCGCGAGCGGGCGACCGAACGCGCCGAGTTCGCGCGCCAATCGGGCCAGTTTGATCAAAGCAGCGGGAGACGGCCGAACGGCCTTCAGGTTTCGAGCGCGAACTTCGGCCCACACATGATCGAGTGCCGCTGCCACGTCTCCCTCGACGTCGAGTTCGCCGGTGACGTATGCCTGCGCCGCGCCGAGCTCGCCCGGGCTCCACAACAGCCGACGAAGGACTCCGGGACTCTTCAAGAGAACCTTCGGAGCATCGGCTGGGCCTGCGGCGCTGCCGTCCCAGGCCACCAGGTGCACCGGGAGTTCGCCGCCGACGAGCGGCGCGAGGAGCTCCGCGATACGTGGTGCGATGGGCGTCGACGATGTGGTGCTCATTTGTCGCCCCTTCGATCGAGCACGATCTGCTGAACGTCCAGGTACCCCGATCGAAACCCTGCCTCCGAGTAGCACAGGTAGAAATGCCACATTCGATCGAAGATTCGATCGAAGCCGAGGTCTGCGGTTTCCTTCGGATGAGCACGAAATTCGTCGTCCCACCGGCGCAGTGTGCGCGCATAGTGATCACCCATCGACAGCCGCTCGCGGACTCGCAGACTCGTCTGGCTCTCGGTGACTTCCTCGATCGCACGAATGGAGGGAAGGAATCCGCCGGGGAAGATGTATTTGTGCACCCAGGTGTAGGTGTTTCTCGTCGCCAACATTCGATCGTGCGGCATCGTGATCGCTTGGATGGCCACTCGCCCGCCCGGTGCAAGCAGACGATCGATCGTCTCGAAATATGTTCCCCAGTATTGATGTCCGACGGCTTCGATCATCTCCACCGACACCACTGCGTCGTACTCACCGTCGACCAACCGGTAGTCGAGCAGATCGACCTGCACGCGCTCCGCGAATCCTGCGGCCGCAATGCGCTTGCCCGCGAGTTCCTGTTGTTCGCTCGACAGCGTCACCGAGCGGACCGTCGCCCCACGCGCGGCCGCGCGAATCGCAAGTTCGCCCCAACCCGTACCGATTTCGAGAACCCGGGATCCTTCGCCGACACGGGCAAGGTCGAGGAGTCTGTCGATCTTTCGCCGCTGCGCGTCCGCGAGGTCTTCACCGTCGTCGCGGGTGCCCGCGGCCGAGAACAGAGCCGAAGAGTATGTCATCGTCTCGTCGAGGAAGAGCTCGAACAACTCGTTCGACAGGTCGTAGTGGCGCGCGATGTTCGATCGAGTGTTCTTCGTCGAGTTTCGTTCGGTTCGAGGCTGTTTCGGAACGTAGAGGCCGCGAAGACGCTGCAACGACTGCGGAATCAACGACGCCATACGCGTCGCGAAAACCTCGAGGACACCGGTCAGATCATCGGCATCCCAATCACCCGCCATGTACGCCTCACCGAAACCGATGAGCCCGCTCTCGCCGACGCGTGCCGCGAAATCGGCGGGACGCTTGATCACCATGAGCGGTGAGCCCGCGTCGCCTCCCCCGATCTCGGATCCGTCGTCCATCCGGACGCGGACCGGAAGCATCCCGACGGCTCGGCGGAACAAGAACCCTGCAACGGGAGCAGCAACCGTCGCTTTGGTGCCCGCGGGGACGTACGCGATGCCGGGCCATGCATCGGTGTCGACACCGGACTTGGACCTGATGACAGTGGTCAACGTGATGCCTTTCCTACTGCCGGAGCATGGGGCCGTGCCACGAGCGGGAGACCGCGCGCCCACAACCGAATGCCTTGCCAGCGAATCTGAAGTACTACGCGAAGTGGTGCCAGCGGCACCGCAAGCGCCGAGAGAACCACCGTGCGGTTGGTGGCCGGTTTACGAGTGCCTGCCACGGTGGCGACGAACGGCGGAGATCCGTCCCGTTCGAGAACGATCGAGAGCGTCAATCTCTCGCGTGGTTCGGGCAACCGCATCCGGTACTCACCGTCGACATCGTTGAACGGCGACACGTAGAACTCCTTGCTCGTTCTCGCCGAGCCTCGCTCGTCCGTCTCGAGCAGGTACGCGTATCGCTCGCCATAGGTGTTGTGGACCTCCGCGACCACGCACGTCAGAGCCCCGCTCGGGTCGTGGCACCAGAACACACTCAGCGGATTGAACGTGTGGCCGAACACCCGTGCGTTGGCGAGCATCGTGATCCGGCCGCCGCCGAGGTCGATGTCTTCGAGTGCAAGAAATTCTTCGATGTTCTCGCGAATCGATCGATCCGGATCACCGATGTGATCCCGCGAGTCGAATCCGGCCAGCGGGCGCAACCAGCGCGCCAGCCGGGGCATGTCGTCGAGATCGACGAACCAGCTGTAACTCCTGTAGCGGAAACGGTTTCGCAGAGGCGCAGTGCGAATGTGCTCGATCGTTGTCGAGTAGATCGCGTTCGACGCCGTCATGTCCACTGTCCTCCGATCCGTTCGGCAGCAGCGAGGCCCGAGGCAGCACCGTCCTCGTGGAAGCCCCAACCGTGGTAAGCACCGGCGAAAGCAAGAGTCTCGGTGTCGATTTCAGGTAGTCGGCGCTGAGCCGCAAGCGATTCAGGGGTGTACTGGGGGTGTTCGTAGGTCATCTCGTCCAGGACCGTCGACGGGTCGACGACGTCGGATCCACCGAGCGTCACCAGGAATCGACCCGGACCGTCCAGCCGCTGCAAACGCGTCATGTCGTAACTGACCAATACGCTCTCCGGTGTCGCGCCGCACGCTGGAATTCGGTAGTTCCACGATGCTCGCGCGCGCTGAGTCTTCGGCAACACGGCCTCGTCGGTGTGTAACTGAGTGTGGTTGACCGAGTACGGCATCGCGCCGAGAATCTGGTGCTCCACCGCCGTCGGCTCGGCAAGAAGTTTCAGAGCCTGCTGAGGATGCACCGCGACGACCACGGCGTCGAACTTTCGGATCACGTCGAATCCGTCGCGGATGTCGACTCCGTCGGCGTGCCGGTAGATCGCACGTACAGGGGTGCTCGTATGGATGTCGTCGATGTGCTTCGCCACCCGATCGACGTATTCGATCGATCCACCCGTCACCGTCTTCCAGACGGGAGAACCGCTGACACTCAGCATTCCGTGGTGATCGAGAAATGTGAAGAGGTATCGCGCGGGGTAGCTCAGTGCGGTCACCGGATCGCACGACCAGACCGCCGAGACCACGGGAGCCATGAAGTGCGATGCGAAGTATTGCGAAAACTTGTTTCGGGTCAGGAATTCGGCCAGCGCCTCGTCCTTGTCATCGGCCGAGTCCGACGCGAGAACCTTCTGCGCTTCGCGGTGGAACCGCTTCACCTCGAGCAGCATCGCGAGGTAGCGCGGGCGCGCCAGAGTGCGCAGTGACGGAACGATGCCCTTCATGCCCTGCCCGCCCGAATATTCGAGTCCACATCCGTCGCACCGGATCGACATGCTCATGTCCGACTCCTGAGTCGGCACAGCGAGTTCGGCGAACAGACGCAGGAGCGTCGGATAGGTCCGATCGTTGTGCACGATGAACCCGGTGTCGACGCCCACCCTTCCCCGCGGTCCTTGAACGTGGTGCGTGTCGGCGTGCCCGCCCAGCCGTGAATCCGCCTCGAACACGGTGACGTGAGCGGATTTCGACAACACATAGGCCGCCGTGAGTCCTGCGACCCCGCTACCCACCACCGCTACCGATCGACGCGTCATGATGTCACTCCACTGTCTTCGGGGCAGACCTCGTCCGAGCTGCTGTTGGGCGGTCGGACTTGTCCGGCAATATCCCTCACCATCGTCGTCGCCGTCTTTACCCATAATCGCGCCCCGCGAATCATGAAGTGACCGCCCGGCATCTCGGTGAACGTCGCGTCCACACCCCGCGACGCCGCTGCCTCGGTCTCGGTACGCGATGCTGACGCATCGGTCCAACTGTCGGATCTACCGTGAACGACTCGGACCTGTTGGCCCCCGTGCACCGTGGCAAGTTCGCGCCCGTTCGGCCACCAGGGTGCCAATGCGACGACCCCGACAACCTGTGGATCGTCCGCGACTGCCGCTGCTGTGCGCCCGCCCATCGAGTGCCCGACGAGCACCACGGAGGCGCCAGGGTATCGGTCGTGAATACGGGCCAGCGCCCACCGCGCATCCTCGACCGGGCTGCGGTCGGCGCCGTTCCAGCCGCGAAACCGGTACTGCAGCTGCATGGACACGATTCCGCGACTACGCCCCGCCCGTCTGATGGCCCAGGTGAATTGCCACATGCGCAACCCCGACAGATGCCAGACGCGACTCCGCGCCCAACTATCCGGCTTGCCGCCGTGCAGCACCAGAACGACGCACCGGACCGGTTTGCCCTTCGCCTGCTCCGGACCTGTCCACAACGTCGGCTCGAGGCGATCACTCATAATCACTATTCGACACCACCACGGTTACGGGTTGGGTTCACCTCGCGCAGCCTGATTGTGACCTGAACTACATCGAGGTCGTTCGCGCGAGCACTCCAGGTTTCTTGGCCGGCGACACGAAAAAGCCGGGCCGGCGAGCGTGTGCTCGTCGACCCGGCTTCAGAGGTGGAGCTGCCGGGAATCGAACCCGGGTCCTCTGCTGCATTGCCAGGGCTTCTCCGTGTGCAGTCTGCTATGCCTCTACTTGGATCTCCTGATCTCGCAAACAAGCCAGGATGACGATCCCAGCCACTGTTTGATGTTCCTCATCACTCCGTGGCCGAGTGAATCGGTAAGCCCTCTAGCTGATGCCAGTACCCGGACCGAGGG
>NZ_JAHFVG010000013.1 GCF_023264675.1 Rhodococcus sp. (in: high G+C Gram-positive bacteria) | reverse complement strand
AAATATAGCGCGCGCGCTCGGGGCTGCCGGGTGCCGACGCCAGCGCGTCGACGAACCATCGATGCTGGTCACTCGTGTGATTCGGTACCAGGTCCATGGTGACTTTGATGTCGCGTGCATGTGCCTCGTCGATGAGGGCATCCATGATCTCGAGATCGCCGAACAGCGGGTCGATTGCGCGCGGATCCGACACGTCGTATCCATGGTCGGCCATGGGGGAGCGCATCACCGGGCTCAGCCAGATCGCATCGATACCGAGCAGTTCGAGATAGCCGAGCTTGTCGCGAACTCCGCCCAGGTCACCGACTCCGTCGCCGTTGGAATCGGAAAAGGATCGCGGGTAGATCTGGTAGAAAACTGCATCGTTCCACCACGGGTCTCGCTCGAGTGCGATCTGATCGGTCACAACAGTCGAGTCTGCCAAACCGAATGCCGATGACTCGACTCAGGATCGCCGATGATGCCGATGATCACAGGCTCAGTTCCGGAATCTGTGATGCAACCGAATGATTTTGCAGTCCGACTCCTGGATTTGATGGGCGAAACAGTCGCTTTGTCCGATAAATGAGGTACCGTTTCGGCGAACCGACCGAGAGGTACGAGGAAGAATTCATGACCGAACAACTAGACCTGGCAGTGCGAGCCCGGGCTATCGAGGCAGTCAGCCTCGGCGATTTACTGTTGCAGCCCAGCCCGATCAATCCGGAATGGATCGTCGACGGAGAACCTGAAGCCCGTATGGCGGAGTGGTCTCGTAGCGTCGATGGCACCACGACCACCAACGTCTGGGATTGCACGGCCGGACGATTCCGGTGGTTCTTCGCCGTCGACGAAATCGTGCACATCATGGACGGTTCGGTCACGGTGTCGTCCGAGGATCAGCCCCCGCGAACCCTCGTGGCCGGAGATGCCGCGCTGTTCCGCGCCGGAACCTGGTCGGAATGGCACGTGCCGAATTACGTCCGCAAGCACGCAATCCTCCGCCAGCACCTGCCGTCGTCGATTCTGTTGGCGCTCAAATTTGCAGGCAACGTGCGCGCAGCGTTGCGGCTCGCCAAAGGGCTCGGCCGCAAGGAATCCGTGGCGCCTGCGCCACACCGTCTCTGACTCATCGGTACTCGCCGCTGGCTACTCGGCGCTGAAGCCTTGGGCTACAGCGCCGAGTTGACCATCGAGGCAGCAGCCATCTCCATGTAGTCGACGAGTTGTGCACGGTGCGGCGGATCCAACACCGAGTCGTCGATGGAGCCGATCGCGGTATGCATGCACCGCAGCCACGCGTCGCGCTGCAGCGGTCCGATCTGGAACGGCGAATGCCGCATCCGCAGACGTGGATGTCCTCGTTCGTCGGAGTACGTACGAGGGCCTCCCCAGTATTGCTCGAGGAACATACGCATCCGTCGTTCGGCCGGCCCGAGGTCTTCTTCGGGATAGAGAGGCCTGACGATCTCGTCCTTTGCCACTTCTTCGTAGAACCTGGCGGTGAGTTTTTCGAACGTGTCCGCGCCGCCGACCGCGTCATAGAAGGTCTGTTGCGGTTCGGTCATGTGAAGTCTCTCTGCTGGGCTTGGTTTGCTGGGCCGAACCATTATCGGCCACCACCGACTGCTCGATTGCCTGAGGTTCGCCTACTCGTGGATGTGCCGGTCTACTTCGCCAGGTCGACGACGCCGCCCTGGCGTCCGTTGGGGTAGGGCGCTTTGACTCCTGCATCGTCGAATGCTGCCAGGATCTCGCGGTGGAGTCGGCGCTGAACGGCCCACTGACGTCCCGGACGAGTCTTGATGGTGATTCGGATGGTCACGGTGTCGGCGCTTACTGCGTTCACGCCCAGCATCTCGGGCTCGCCGAGTAGGTCGTCCTCGAATGCGCCCGAGGTGACGACGTCCAGTGTTGTCTTCTCGGCCACCTCGCATGCCTCGTCGAGGTTGGCGGTGTGCGCGACCGGCAGATCGAGAACTGCCACAGCGAATCCCTGGCTCATGTTGCCCACGCGCAGAACTTCGCCGTTTCGGCAATACCAGACCGTCCCGTTGACGTCGCGAATGGTGGTGACGCGCAGTCCGACGCTTTCGACGGTTCCGACGGCTTCGCCCAAATCCACGACGTCACCTACGCCGTACTGATCCTCGAGAAGCATGAAGATGCCGGAGAGAAAGTCACGGACCAAGTTCTGGGCACCGAAACCGAGGGCGACGCCCACGATTCCTGCGGATGCGATGAACGGTGTGACATTGACACCGACCACGTCGAGGACGGAGAGCACGAACCACGTCAGTATCACTACCGACACCCCGGACTTGAGCACCGAACCGATGGTTGTGGCTCGCTGGCGGCGTCGCTCGGACAGGATCGAGCCCTGGAGAGTGCTCGGGGCGCGCTCGCGTAGGGGCCGGAGCAAAAGCGGCGATTTGTCGGAATCACGCGCGTTGCGCTGAGTGAAACGAGTGATCAGTTTGTGCAGGGCCCAACGCAGGACCAGTGCGAGAACTACGTAACCGAGAATCTGTAAAGGTCTGTCCACCAGCCAGTCTCGGCTTGTTTCGGTCAATTCGAAGGCCCGTGTGTCGAGCGCGAGAGCGGCGGGGACATGGAAAGAGTTCGAATCGAATACAGACACCTGAAAAGTCTACGGACGACACGGAATCTTGCCACCCTGTGCGAGCGATCCATGTGTCGTTGGTTCTAAATTCACCGCTCGGCCACTGCATTTATCGCGAAAAGGGGTGTGCACACTCACGGATTTCGTGTTCCACTTCTCACACGTGTTCCGCGCAAGCCATGCGCGGGCGCCGACATCTCCTCAGGAGAACACTCATGAAGAACAAGCAACATCGCCACCGACAACTCCTGCCCACCGATGTCCACGACACCGCAGACCAGCGGGTACGGATTTCGGGGGCTTCTCCACTGCATGTAGTTTCACCCGGCGAGGACAGTGTGCCGGCCTGGGTCAAGCGCCGGGTGCTGCTTCTGAACGCCACCTTCGAGCCCTTGACCGCACTGCCGATGCGTCGAGCGGTAGTTCTGCTCGTGTGCAGCAAAGCCGACGTCGTCCACGACGACCCGTCCGGCCCGTTCATTCGCTCGGCCGACTTCGCTGTCCAGGTGCCCTCGGTCATCAGGCTACGAACCTTCGTCAGAGTTCCCTACCGTGCCCGCGTACCGATGACCCGTGCAGCGCTCATGCACCGTGACCGCTTTCGATGCGCGTACTGCGGTTCCAAGGCCGAGACCGTCGACCACGTCGTTCCGCGGAGCCGGGGAGGGGAGCATTCATGGGAGAATTGCGTCGCCTGCTGTGCGCCCTGTAACCATCGCAAAGCGGACAAAATGCTCAGTGAGCTGGGCTGGACGCTCCGCGCGCAACTGGTTCCGCCAACGGGCCCGCACTGGCGGCTGCTGGCGAGCAACAAGGAGCTCGATCCCGCCTGGCTGGCTTACCTGGGCGAGGGCGCGGCCTGACGCCTGCCCCGGCATCGCTCTCGCGCCCAAAGTCGGCTAACGTCACACCCTGTGAGCATTCTCGAGACTTCGCTGATATTCGGCGTGATTCCGATCGCGATCGTCGGAATCGTCGGCGCGCTGTCCTACATCTCCGACCGGCAGCCCGGCTTGAACGTGACGCCGTACAAGCTGGCGGACAAATGGACACGTGAACCATTGCTGTGGAGTGCGACGGACGAGGTGACACCACACGGTGGCCACGGCGACTCGCACGCATCCGTGGCGGATTCGATCGGAGGGTCGGCAAGTGGCAAGTGGTGAATTGGTCAAGAGCAACATCGACGAGGCAGATCTGCCGTTCGGCGCGGCTCTGACATCGAGTGGGCGCGTGTCCGTGGCCCACGAGTTCGGGACGAAGAGCCCGGAACATCTTCCGTTCGAGACCCCGGACCTCGTCGCCCTCGACGATGCGCTGTCCGAGGCGACGCGGGCAACCCAGATCCGCTTCAACATCTACATCGGTGATCTCGGCGACAACGTCGCCGAGGGCGTCGACGCGGTGTTCCCCGGGACTCCCGATGCGATCCGCTCGATCCTGATCGCCGTCGATCCCAACCACAAGGCCATCGAGATCCGCACCGGACGCCGTGTGTCCGATCGGGCAACCGATCGCGTCGCCCAGCTCGGTATCACTGCGGCGACCGGACCGTTCCGTGACGGCAACCTGATCGACGGACTCGTCAGCTCCGTGCGCGTGATGGCTGCTGCGATCGTCAGTCCCTGACGTAACGGCTTCGCGTCAGACTCTTCATACGGCGAATGCGCCGTTCGATCGGATCATTCGATCGAACGGCGCATTCGCTCGTTGGGGGGTGTATCAGCCGGCGTCGAACTCCCGTGCCGCCAGCGACCGGACGATTCCGGCGCGGCCCTCGATCACGAGGCGTCGCAGTGCAGGCGGCAGGTCCTTCTCCAGGAACCTGTCGGCGGCGGCCACGGACTCCGCTCGGACCGACCACGACGGGTACAGACCGATGACAACGGTCTGAGCTACCTCGCTCGACCTCCTGGCCCACACACCCTCGATCGCGTCGAAGTAGCGGTCGACGTAGGGCTCGAGGAGCTCTGCCTGACCCGGACCGGCGAACCCTCCGATGATCGCGCGGGCGGTGATGTTCGGAACGGAATCGTCGTCGACGACCGTCTTCCACGCATGTTCCTTGACGTCACTGTCGGGGCGGATTGTCCGAGCCGCTGCTGCGGACCGCGTCCCTGCTGCCGTGTTGTCGCGCTCGGCCTCGGCGTCGATGGTCGGCGACGCCGATCCGTCGGTGTCGATGGCACCTGCGGCTGCCAAGGCAGCGACGAGACGCCACCGAAGGTCGGTGTCGACCTCTAGTCCGTCCAGTCCCTGGCCCGCGACGTCGCCGTCGAGAAGTGCCTTCAGCACCGCGACGTGCCGCTCGGCGAGAAGCAACCCGGTGAGCGAGTTGACGAACGCCAGCTGGTGATCGGAGCCGGCGACCGAAGCACGGGCTTGCTCCAGCACGACGTCCGCGAACTCCGGCTGACCGTGCTCCGCCGCCCAGCCTGGCTCGGCGTAGCTGCTGATGGCCGTCTGCGCCTGCAGCAGTAGGCGCTGAACGACACCGACCTCGGTCTCGGCGGAAATGCCGCGCTGGACGAGGGCGACGAAGTCGCGCGCCTTCATCTCAGCCTGACGAGTCATCTCCCAAGCGGCCGACCACGCGAGAGTGCGGGGGAGCGACTCCGCGATGTCACCGATCCGCGCAACCAGAGTCTCGAGGGACTCCGGATCCAGACGGACCGAGCAGTACGTGAGGTCGTCGTCGTTGACGAGGACGAGTTTTCCGCGCGAGACGCCGACAAGGTCGGGTACGTCGGTCGCGGGAGCAGCCTCCAGGTCGAGTTCGACGCGGTGGGTTCGCACGAGTTTGCCGTCGACGTCGTCGTAGATGCCGACCGCGATGCGGTGCACTCGCTGCTCGCCCGCGCCAGGTGCGGCGCCGCTCTGCTCGACGGCGAAGCGAGTGAAGGCGCCGTTCGCGTCGACGTCGAAGTCGGGGCTCAGTGTGTTCAAACCTGTTGTGCGCAACCATTGGTTGCCCCAGTCCGACAGGTCGCGTCCCGAGGATTTCTCCAGGGCCGCGAGTAGATCGGAGAAGGTCGCGTTGCCGAAGGCGTGGTCGACGAAGTAACTGCGCAGACCGGCCAGGAAATCTTCCTTGCCGACGTAGGCGACCAGCTGCTTGAGCACACTCGCGCCCTTGGCGTACGTGATGCCGTCGAAGTTGACCTCCACCGCAGCGAGGTCAGGGATGTCGGCAGCGATCGGGTGCGTCGACGGAAGCTGATCCTGGCGGTACGCCCACGCCTTCTCGACATTCGCGAACGTCGTCCACGCATTGGTGTACTCGGTCGCCTCGGACTGGCACAGCACCGACGCGAACGTGGCGAAGGATTCGTTCAACCACAGGTCGTCCCACCACGTCATCGTGACGAGGTCGCCGAACCACATGTGAGCCATCTCGTGCAGCACGGTCTCGGCACGGCGCTCGTAGGAGTAGCGGGTCACCTTGGACCGGAACACATAGTCCTCGAGGAAGGTGACTGCGCCGGCGTTTTCCATCGCGCCCGCGTTGAACTCGGGGACGAAGAGCTGATCGTATTTTCCGAACGCGTAGGGGGTGCCGAAGTTCGCGTGGTAGAAGCCGAATCCCTGCTTTGTCTCGGTGAAAAGCCGCTCGAAATCCATGTGCTCGGCGAGTGATGCTCGGCAGTAGATCCCAAGCGGGATGGTGCCGTGATCGTCGGAATACGAGTCCGTCCATTCCGCGTACGGACCGGCGATGAGTGCGACGAGATAGGTGCTCATCAGCGGGGTCGTGTCGAACACGTGCTCGCCGGCGGCAGGTTCGGCGGCATGAGCGGAGTTGGAGATGACCTTCCAGCTGTCCGGTGCCGTGACCTTCAGATCGAACGTTGCCTTCAGGTCGGGCTGGTCGAAGCACGCGAACATCCGCTTGGCGTCGGCGGTCTCGAACTGCGAATACAGGTAGACCGAACCGTCCGACTGATCGACGAAGCGATGAAGACCTTCACCGGTGTGCGAGTAGGAGCACTGGGCGACGACCACCAACTCGTTGTGCTCCGCAAGCCCGACCAGAGCGATACCTGCCTCCTCGTCGTAGCCGGAGACATCGAGTTCGGTGCCGTTGAGCGTGGCCGAGGTGACCGCGGCAGCAACGATATCGACGAACGTGTCGGAGCCGGGAGTCGCCGAGAATTCGATGGTCGTCGTCGACAGGAAGGTCTTCTCGCTCGGATTACCCGAGCCGTCGGTGAGATCCAGCACGATCGAATAGGTGGAATTGCCGAGCACGGCCGATCGTGCCGCGGCTTGGTCGCGTGTCAGGTTGGGAGCAACCACGTTGTTTGGGCACCTTCTCGAGTAGGGAACGGGTGATACCACCATCCCATCACGTTCGACCTCGGGCATGCTGGCCGAGGGATGCCGCGAGAAACAACTGCAGTGGAATGCCACGAACCAGTCCGCGGTTGCACCCAGAAGAGAAGCACTCGAACTCGACCGAAGGAGCTCTACGTGACCGACAGTGGACAGAAGGACACCGCAGATTTCTGGTTCGATCCGTTGTGTCCCTGGTGCTGGATCACTTCGCGATGGATCCTCGAAGTCGAGAAGGTGCGCGACATCGATGCGAACTTCCATGTGATGTCACTTGCAGTTCTCAACGAGGGGCGCGATCTCCCCGAGCAGTACGCCGAGATGATGAAGACGGCGTGGGGCCCGGTTCGCGTCGCTATCGCGGCGGCACAGTCCGCGGGCGACGAGATTCTCCTGCCGCTCTACACCGCAATGGGCACTCGTATTCACAACGAGGGCAACAAGAACTTCGACGAGGTCATCGAGCAGTCGCTGGCCGAGGTCGGTCTCCCCGCCGATCTGGCGAAGGCTGCAGCCAGCGGCGACTACGACGAAGCGCTCCGCACGAGCCATCACGCAGGTATGGACAAAGTTGGTCCCGATGTCGGTACGCCGACGATCCACGTCAACGGCGTCGCGTTCTTCGGCCCGGTGCTCTCGCGAATCCCGCGCGGTGAAGAAGCCGGAAAGCTGTGGGACGCATCGGTGATCTTCGCCTCGTACCCGCACTTCTACGAACTCAAGCGCACGCGCAACGAGGATCCTCAGTTCGACTGATCGCGTCGTAGCGGCCGTAGCGGGGGAACGCACCCCATGTGAGCGCGAATCCATGAACCGTCATGGATTCGCGCTCACATGTGTATCGGGTCCTGGAACACAGGCCTCAGGCCACTATGCGGTCGGCGGAGTCGGCGGTTCCGAACGTATGGTGCTCGCCGCGGCTGAAGCGCCACGCGGACCACGCTGCAGCAGCAGCGTCGAGGGCGTCGTCGAGCAGAGGGCCTGGCGGCAACTCGGCCAGACCATCGGACAGGTTCGAGGGATCGATCCACTGCTGCAGCGCTCGAAGGCGTTGGCCTGCTCCACGACCCGTCTTCTTCGACGCGAACGTCGCGCCGGGGTCCATCAATCGGAACGAGCACTCGGGGTGCACTTCGACCACGCGATCCGCGGCGAATTCCGCGGCACGCCACGCACGGACTCCGGGCAGAAGATGCCACGTCTGCTTGCTGATCGCTTTGCCTGTGCGATCTCGCGAGATCGCACAAGCATCGGCGTAGTTCTCGGCGCTCAGGACGTCGAGGACCGGCGTGTGAAAGATCGACGATCGAGCTGGTCCCAGAAACTTCTTCGCCTCGACCTCGGCGACTCGGTACCCCGTCTCGGGCATCGACAACGGCATGTCGACGCCGATCGCAACACACTGCTCGGTCGCGTCCAGAACACGGTCGACATCGGTGGCCACGATCCAGTCGACGCGCCGCCCGTCGTAGTGCGCCACCACCCACTGGCCCTTCGCGCCGTCGACACCGGCCACCACGTTTTCTGTCCGCGCACTCACCTGTCAGACTCTAGGCATGCGCGTATACCTGGGTGCAGACCATGCCGGTCTCGAGTTCAAGAATCAGATCATCGAACACCTCACGGCGACCGGGCACGAGCCCGTCGACTGTGGAGCATTCGACTACGACCCCGTCGACGACTACCCCGCGTTCTGCATCGACGCCGCTCGCCGCGTCGTGGCGGATCCGGGAAGCCGCGGCTTGGTACTCGGTGGATCGGGCAACGGTGAGCAGATTGCCGCCAACAAGGTGCCCGGTGCCCGTTGCGCTCTGGCCTGGAGCGTCGAGACCGCCAAGCTCGCCCGTGAGCACAACGACGCTCAGCTGATCGGTATCGGTGGGCGCATGCACACGTTGCCCGAGGCTCTGGCGATCGTCGACGCCTTCCTCGACACCCCGTTCTCGGGTGAGGAGCGCCACCAGCGCCGCATCGACATCCTGTCCGAGTACGAACGCAGCGGAGACGCTCCAGCAGTTCCCGGTGGCGAGGCGCTCGGCGGCTCGGCGAAGCCCGCTTAAGTGCCCGAGGGTCATACTCTTCACCGGCTTGCCCGGCTTCATCAGCGACGGTTCGGCGGCGCGCCGGTCGAGGTGAGCAGCCCTCAGGGCCGCTTCACCTCGGGCGCCGCGCTGATCGACGGCTTGATCCTCGAGAAGGCCGAGGCCTGGGGCAAGCATCTCGTGCATCGGTACGAGACCGATCTCATCGTCCACATCCACCTCGGTCTGTACGGGAAATTCACCGAACATGCCGTGCCGCTCGACGATCCGGTCGGAGCGGTACGTCTGCGCATGGTGGGGGAGCAGTACGGCACCGATCTCCGTGGTCCGACAGCGTGCGAGATCTATACCGAGCAGCAGTTGGATGCTCTCGTAGCCAGGTTGGGGCCGGACCCGATCCGTAAGGATGCGGATCCCGAGTCGGCCTGGGCTCGGATCTCGAAGTCTCGCACGCCCATCGGTACGTTGCTCATGGATCAGAAGGTGCTCGCCGGTGTCGGCAACGTCTACCGCGCAGAGATTTTGTTCCGACACGAGATCAACCCGATGCGCCCCGGTAAGGACGTCGACCGTTCGGAGTGGGATGCGATCTGGCTCGACCTCGTCGAACTGATGAAGATCGGTGTACGACGCGGGAAAATCATCACGATCAGGCCCGAGGACGACCACGGCGACAAGGGGTACGCGGCAAAAAGGCCCCGCTCCTACGTCTATCGCAGGGCGGGGCGTCCATGCCGAATCTGTGGAACGGAGATTTTGCATTCGGTGATGCAAGCGCGAAACCTGTTTTGGTGCCCGGTCTGTCAGGCGACCTGACGAACCGTCAGAAGCCTCCGAAGTCGCCGCCTCCTCCGAAGTCGCTGCCCCCGAAGTCACTGCCGCCTCCGAAGTCTCCGCCGTCGCCCCCTCCGAAGTCACCGTCGCCCCCGAAATCGCCGCCGTCCGAGTCGCCACCTGTATCGCCGCCGCCCTCGGAACCGTCGCCCGTGCCACTGGCGAATTCCTGTTCGCCGTAACCGACACCTGCCATTCCCGAGAACATCGCCGAGAACAAGAACATCGAACCAACGCCCCAGGCGCCGGCGACGAGTGCCGGTCGCCACCATGACTCGGAGTACCAACCGGCCGGTACGGGGCGCCCCGCGACCTTACCGCCGGGATAGTAGTTCGGGGTGCGATCGGATGGGTTGGGTGACGCCTTGACCTGGCGACCTTCGAAATCGACCGTGCGATCCTCGGTGACCTCGCCTGCCGACTTCTGGCCGTCGATGCCCTGGATCGCGCGTCCTGGGTCCATGCCCATCGCCAGCCGGGCGGCTCGTATGTAATACAGGCCTTCGAGGGCTGTCTGCTTGGCGATACGCGCTTGCTGGACGGTCGTCGCCTGATCGATCTGAGAACCCGCCGCGATGTTCCGCTCGGATGCGTCGGCGAGCGCCTGTTTGGACGGTGTGTCGCTGCCGACGAGGTTGTAAACCTGGCCGCCGAGCCGTTCGATCGAGGCCCGAGCATCGGCTTTCGCATCGGCCAGGGTGCTCGCAGCCTTGGCGGCGGAGTTCTTCTGATTGCGGACCACCAGGAATACGACGGCGACGACGACGATGACAACCAGCACTAGGGCTTCCACTGCAATTACCCTTCCGGGGGATACGTCCAGGATCGGCGCGACGAGCCGATCCTGTCGGACAAATCGGACACCTTTCACGATACGCGGTCGATCTCGCGGCGAACCCTGGCTGGGGGAGGCAGGATCGGAAGCATGACTCCGGATGAACAGCTTGCCCTGCTCGCCGTCGAATGTGATCGCATTGCGTCGGTTTCCCCGAACGACGCCGAGACTCCGGTGCCGACGATGCCGGATTGGACGATCGAGAAACTTGTGCGGCACGTGAGTTTCGTACACCGAATGGCACTGGCGGCTCTGTCGGTTCCGGCAGCCGATGGAATGCCGAATGTCCTTGCAGCGGTGGAGAAGCCCCGACGCGGTCCGCAATTTCTCGATGACTACCGCGCATCCGCGGACGAGATGCTCAGTGCCTACGAGAAGGTCGATCGCTCGTCTCCTGTTTCCACCTGGGAGGGGCCGGGAAGTGCCGACTACTGGATCCGCCGTCAACTCCACGAGGTGACCGTGCACCGCTTCGATGCGCAAAATGCAGTGCACGCCGCAGGTGGTGAGGCGCCGGACGCCGCCGACGCGACGGGCGCGGCAGACGGAATCGGGGAATGGGCCGAGAACTTCCTGACACGGTTTCCCGTGGACGAGGTTCCGGGTCTGGCGGGGCGCACGGTGCACCTGCACACGGACGACGGTACGAACGCCGAGTTCTTTCTCGACTTCAGGGCCGATCGCGTAGTCGTCACGAGGGAACACCGCAAAGGCGATGTTGCCGTACGCGGATCCGCGGACGACCTGCTGCTGGCAGTGTGGCGCCGCAGGCCGCTCGACGTGCTGGACATCGTGGGCGACGATACGGTCGCGCACGCGCTCTACGAGGGCGTGCGGATCTGAGGCCGGCGGATCAGGGAACTGAAAAAGGTCCGGCCCCGCATTGCTGCGGGGCCGGACCTTTCACTGAGCCGATGACGAGAATCGAACTCGCGTAGCCTGTTTGGAAGACAGGGGCTCTACCAT
Source organism: Rhodococcus sp. (in: high G+C Gram-positive bacteria) (assembly GCF_023264675.1). Lineage (GTDB taxonomy): Bacteria > Actinomycetota > Actinomycetes > Mycobacteriales > Mycobacteriaceae > Rhodococcoides. The sequence continues at coordinate 137,005 of NZ_JAHFVG010000013.1, read as the reverse complement.
TGAGCTACATCGGCATGCATGCGACTCGGATGGGATCGCCATCTGCGCCGCTTGCGATTCGAAACTCTACATAACCTCGCTTCTGGATTACAAATTGCCTGCATGTAGAGTCGCTTCAGGCGCAAGCGGTGGCCCGTTCACGGGTACCGCTGGTGGCTGCTGTTGAATGGAGCCTGTAGGTTGATGCAGCGTTCGCGATGTACCTGGTTAGTGCTGCAGTGTTCGTGAAGTGAAACAGCGTGTGTGAAGTTTCGACGGGGTGTGGCGCAGCTTGGTAGCGCATCCGCTTTGGGAGCGGAGGGTCGCAGGTTCAATTCCTGTCACCCCGACAAAGAACGAAGCCGGATCCGATCAGGGTCCGGCTTCGTCACAACGATTCACAGCGCCGGCGATTCGACTCGCGGGCGACGACGCCGACGAATCACTGCATGGTTCGCCGACGTCGGTGGTGTGAATCGGACCGACAGCAAGGCAAGACCAGCAGAAGGAGCATGTCCCGTGAAGAGCACCGTCGAGCAGCTCAGCCCGACGCGAGTCCGTATCAACGTTGAGGTGCCCTTCGAGGAGCTCAAGCCTGATTTCGACCGCGCCTACAAGGCTCTCGCTCAGCAGATCCGCCTGCCTGGCTTCCGTCCGGGCAAGGCCCCCGCGAAGCTTCTCGAAGCTCGCGTCGGACGCGGTGCGGTTCTGGAGCAGGTCGTCAACGATGCGCTCCCGACTCGCTACTCCGAGGCAGTCACCGCCGAGAACATCAAGGTCATCGGCCAGCCCGAGATCGAGATCACGAAGATCGAAGACGGCGAGGAGCTCACGTTCACCGCCGAGGTCGACGTTCGTCCGGAGATCTCGCTTCCCGACTACTCGACCATCAGCGTCACCGTCGATCCGCTCGAGATCACCGACGAAGCCGTCGACGAGCAGCTGCAGTCGCTCCGTCAGCGCTTCGGCACGTTGACCGGCGTCGATCGCGCAGTCCAGGACGGAGACTTCGTCTCCATCGACCTGTCGGCCACCGTCGACGGCGAGACGGTCGAAGAAGCGTCCGCGCAGGGCCTCTCTCACGAGGTCGGTTCGGGTCAGCTCATCGAGGGACTCGACGAAGCGATCGTCGGTGTGTCCGTCGACGAGTCGAAGGAATTCACCTCCACCCTCGTTGCCGGTGAGCACGCAGGCAAGGAAGCCGTCGTCTCCGTCAAGGTCGTCTCCGTCAAGGAGCGCGAGCTTCCCGAGGCCGACGACGAGTTCGCGCAGCTCGCCAGCGAGTTCGACACCCTCGACGAGCTCCTCGCCGACCTGAAGACGCGCGTCGAGCGGGTCAAGAAGGTCGAGCAGGCCGGTCAGATCCGCGACAAGGTTCTCGAGACTCTGCTCGAGACCGTCGAGATCCCGGCTCCCGAGGCTGTCGTCAAGGCCGAGGTCGACTCGCAGCTCCACGAAGCAATCCACGGTCTCGATCACGACGAGGCCAAGCTGGCCGAACTGCTCGAGTCGCAGGGCTCGAGCCGTGAAGAGTTCGACAAGGACGTCAAGGAGACCGCCGAGAAGTCGGTGCGCACGCAGCTCCTCCTCGACGCCATCGCCGAGGCCGAGAACACGCAGGTCGGTCAGGACGAGCTCACCGAGCGGATCATCTTCCAGGCGCAGCGCTACGGCATCTCGCCGGAAGAGTTCATCCAGCAGGTGCAGCAGGCCAACCAGCTCGGTGCCGTGTTCGCCGATGTACGTCGAGGCAAGGCTCTCGCGTCCGTCGTAGACCGCGTCAAGGTCACCGACACGGCCGGCGCCGACGTCGACACGGCCGAGCTGTTCGGTAGTCCCGCAGAAGCGGAAGAGCCTGCAGCAGGCGATTCTGCCGAGGGTGAACAAGAGAAGTAACGCTGACAGCGAACGACGGCGGTTCCGGGACTCCGGGGCCGCCGTCTTTCGTTAGTGTCTGTATCAGGAACCAACGATCAGTATGGAAAAGGCAGGTACCGTGACTGTTCAGAATCCGGCGGCTTCGCACCAGCAGAGTCCCGTCATGACTTCGGCCGCTTCCGGCCTGAATCTCAGCGACTCGGTGTACGAGCGTCTGCTTCGCGAGCGCATCATCTTCCTCGGTACTCAGGTCGACGATGACATCGCCAACAAGCTGTGCGCGCAGATTCTTCTACTCTCCGCCGAGGACCCCACTCGCGACATCTCGCTCTACATCAACTCGCCCGGTGGCTCGGTCACCGCAGGCATGGCGATCTTCGACACGATGGAATTCGCCGAGTGCGACATCGCGACGTACGGCATGGGTCTTGCGGCGTCCATGGGGCAGTTCTTGCTCTCCGCAGGAGCGAAGGGCAAGCGCTATGCGCTTCCGCACGCCCGCATCATGATGCACCAGCCTTCGGCAGGCATCGGTGGTAGTGCCAGCGACATCGCGATCATGGCGGAGCAGTTCGCACACACCAAGCGTGAAATGGCAGAGCTGATCGCGCAGCACACAGGCCAGACCGTCGAGCAGATCACCGAGGATTCCGACCGCGATCGCTGGTTCACCGCGACCGCAGCCAAGGAATACGGCTTCGTGGATCACGTCGTCTCGCGGGCGCGGGAGGCAGGCGGAATCGGCGAGTAGATCGCCCTGACATCCCGCCCCACGATCACTCACATCTTGGAGAAACGATGACAAACTTGTTCGACCCCAATCAGATGCCGTCCTCGCGGTACATCCTGCCCTCCTTCGTCGAGCACTCCAGCTACGGCGTGAAGGAATCGAACCCGTACAACAAGCTGTTCGAAGAGCGCATCATCTTCCTCGGCGTCCAGGTCGACGATGCCTCCGCGAACGACGTCATGGCTCAGCTTCTCGTGCTCGAAGGCCTCGACCCGGACCGCGACATCACGATGTACATCAACTCGCCCGGTGGATCGTTCACCTCGCTGATGGCGATCTACGACACGATGCAGTACGTCCGTGCCGACGTCGCGACGGTCTGCCTCGGTCAGGCGGCATCCGCTGCTGCCGTTCTGCTCGCTGCCGGTACACCGGGCAAGCGTGCGGCTCTGCCGAACGCTCGCGTGCTGATCCACCAGCCCTCCAGCGGCGGAATTCAGGGTCAGGTCTCGGACCTCGAGATCCAGGCTGCCGAGATCGAGCGCATGCGTCGCCTGATGGAGACCACCCTGGGTCGCCACACCGGCAAGGACCCCGATGTCATTCGCAAGGACACCGATCGTGACAAGATTCTGACCGCCGAGCAGGCCAAGGAATACGGAATCATCGACACTGTCTTCGAGTACCGCAAGTTGTCCGCACAGAAGTAGCGTCAGCGGGTATCTTCGCAGGACCGCTCTACGGTGTCGGGTAGCGACAATGGTCGCAATCCGGCACCGTAGAACGTGAACGACGTAACACTTCGATGGTGTCGATGCGACACGTCGGTAGTGAACTGACACGAGGGCTATGCCCGTTGTCTTTCGAACTAGGGCGACGAATCACCGGAAACAACTCGCCCAGTTCTTCGGAACACGGGTACGGTCGCATCAGGGCTCGAACGCTGTGGAATGCGACAACTGCAGTAGATCGATCGGCACGGTGGATCGATCGACACTGTGGATCGAGAAGTTGCTCACGGCCGAACAGTTGCCCATTGTGGGCGGATGGTCGGTCGGGCGCGGACAAGGAAGTAGGAACCTCCGAATGGCACGCATCGGTGACGGTGGCGATCTGCTGAAATGCTCTTTCTGCGGTAAGAGCCAGAAGCAGGTGAAGAAGCTCATTGCAGGACCAGGGGTGTACATCTGCGACGAGTGCATCGACCTGTGCAACGAGATCATCGAGGAGGAGCTCGCGGAGTCGAGCGAGGTCAAGCTCGACGACCTGCCGAAGCCCTCCGAGATCCGAGACTTCCTCGAGAACTACGTGATCGGCCAGGACACAGCCAAGCGGACCTTGGCAGTGGCTGTGTACAACCACTACAAGCGCATCCAGGCCGGCGACAAGGCCCGCGATGCCAGGGGTGAGACGGTCGAGCTCGCCAAGTCGAACATTCTGATGCTCGGACCCACCGGCTGCGGCAAGACCTACCTCGCCCAGACGCTGGCGAAGATGCTGAACGTGCCGTTCGCGATCGCCGACGCCACGGCTCTCACCGAGGCCGGGTACGTGGGCGAGGATGTGGAGAACATCCTTCTGAAACTGATTCAGGCAGCCGACTACGACGTCAAGCGCGCCGAGACCGGAATCATCTACATCGACGAGGTCGACAAGATCGCCCGCAAGAGCGAGAACCCGTCGATCACGCGCGACGTCTCCGGCGAGGGCGTCCAGCAGGCGTTGCTGAAGATCCTCGAAGGGACGCAGGCCAGCGTGCCTCCCCAGGGCGGGCGTAAGCATCCGCATCAGGAATTCATTCAGATCGACACGACCAACGTGCTGTTCATCGTTGCGGGAGCGTTCGCCGGTCTCGAAAGGATCGTCTCCGATCGCGTCGGCAAGCGTGGACTCGGATTCGGTGCCGAGGTTCGTTCCAAGGCCGAGATCGACACCCAGGATCACTTCGCCGAGGTGATGCCCGAGGATCTGATCAAGTTCGGTTTGATCCCGGAGTTCATCGGTCGTCTGCCGGTCATCGCTTCGGTGACCAATCTGGACAAGGATTCGCTCGTGACGATCCTGTCCGAGCCCAAGAATGCGCTGGTCAAGCAATACAGTCGGCTGTTCGAAATGGACAACGTCGAACTGGAGTTCACCAAGGACGCGCTGGAAGCAATCGCCGATCAGGCAATTCTGCGGGGCACCGGTGCTCGTGGTCTTCGGGCCATCCTCGAAGAGGTGCTCAACCCCGTGATGTTCGACATCCCGAGTCGCGACGATGTCGCGAAGGTCGTCGTGACGTCCGAGACCGTCAACGACAACGTGCTGCCCACGATCGTCCCGCGCAAGCCGGAGCGACCCGAACGCCGCGACAAGTCCGCGTAAACGACAAACGAGAGAACCCCGGCATCGCCTCGATGCCGGGGTTCTCTCGTTTCTCGTGGTCAGGCTATGAGGTACGCGTGAGCGGCGGGGCGGTCGGTGACCTCACGGTGCCGCACCGCGACCTCGGGGTCGTGTCCGGGGACGACGAGGTGCGGGCCGTCGGAGAGTTCGTTGATCCGGTCGAATGCTCCGTACATTCCCGGGAGATCGTGAAGGATCGCGAACGGTGAATCCGTCTCGATGTTCTCGTAGAAGTGGCTCGCGTCCGACGCCACCACGACGAACCCCTCGGCCGTGCGGACTCTGACCACTTGCATGCCTGCGGTGTGGCCACCGACGAGATGCACTGACAAGCCGGGAAACAACTCCGAGTCTCCGTCGATCGTCAGCAGTCGTTCGCTCGCCCGGATGTGAGCCACGTCCGCGGCGGAACTCAGCCACTGCTCCTTCGTGATTCTGCGTGCCCACGGCCCTGTCCAGTAGCGCAGTTCCTCACCCTGAACGACGTAGCAGGCGTGGTCGAGATCGGCGACGACGCCGGTGTGGTCGTAGTGGAGGTGAGTGAGAACGACGGTGTCGATCTCCGCGGGGGAGATCCCGAGTTCGCCGATCAGTTCGATGGGTGAACCGAAGTACTCGAGATCTTCGATGCCCGACGCCGTGGCGGGTGAGATCCCGGCATCGATCAGCACCGTACGAGAAGTCGATACCGCCAACCACACGAAGTACGCGGTGGGGTGTGGTTCTTCGCCCCGGCTGTCGTATCCGTGAAAGTGTGTGCCGCGCTTGCCGGTTCGGCGGGCGTACTGGACTGCATAGACACGCCAGTGATCGCCGGACGGCGGCCGAATGCTTTCGGCCGCCGTCCTGGAGGAGTTGTCGTTCGTCACGGAGTTGTCAGACGGCTGCCGGGACAGGCGATTCGATGGCCTCGCTGGTTCCGAGCTTGGCCGTCGGGATACGGAAAGTTTCGCGGGAGGTTGCGACGATGGTGATGTTGATGACGCAGAACACCGCGGTCACGATGGCGACCGGGAGCCAGGCTCCGACCCCGTCGCCTGCGATGGCGCCGGCGATCGTCGGTGCGAATCCGGCGATGGCGAAACCGATCTGAGTTCCGATGGCCGTACCGGAGAGCCGGACCTTCGCCGGGAACATTTCACCGTAGAACGCCGGCCAGACGCCGCCGGTGGCACTGTGAACGATGCCGAACATCACGATGCCGAAGGCGAAGATGAGGGCGTAGTTACCGATCGAGATCGACCAGAGGTAGCCGAACATGAGAATGGCGCAGCCGGTGGAGCCGAAGATGAACACCGGCTTGCGGCCGATTCGGTCGGAGAGCTTGCCGAACAACGGAAGCGACACGAGCGCAGCAACATTGGCGAGGACGCCGACCCAGAGCATCGGTGTGCGATCCAGTCCAACGGTGTTGACGGCATACGAGAGCGCGTAGACGGTGAAGATGGTGCTGACCGAGGCGATCACTGCAGCGAAGACAACGCGCAGGACCGAGCGCCAGTGGTCGGTGAGCAGTACCGACAGCGGCATCTTGGGAGCTTCGGCGCCGGCGATTTCCTCTTCGAAGACAGGTGTCTCGTCCAGTGACCGGCGAATGAGGAATGCGGCAAGCACGACGAATGCGCTGAGAATGAACGGGATTCGCCATCCCCATGACAGCAGTTGTTCCTCGGGGAGAGCTGCTACCGGCAAGAACACTGCGGTTGCCAGGATCTGGCCGCCCTGCGTGCCGCTGAGGGTGAAGCTGGTGAAGAACGCTCGACGGTTGTCCGGCGAGTGCTCGAGTGTCATCGAGTTCGCGCCTGCTTGTTCGCCGCCTGCGGAGAATCCTTGAGCGAGTCGCAGGCAGACCAAGATGATCGGTGCGGCGATTCCGATGCTGGCGTAGCTCGGCAGTAGTCCAACTCCGAGAGTGGCCACTCCCATCAGCAATACTGTCGCGACCATTACTTTCTTGCGGCCGTATTGATCGCCGATGTGGCCGAGAACCAGCGCGCCGAGCGGGCGGGCGAGATAGCCGACGCCGAATGTGGCCAGCGCCAACAACGTTCCGGTGGCTGCGTTCGAGCCAGGGAAGAAGACTCGACCGAACACCAGAGCGGCTGCGGTGCCGTAGATGAAGAAGTCGTAATACTCGAGTGCGCTTCCGATCCATGCCGCGGTGGCGGCCTTCTTCGGATTGGCAACGGTTCGGGGACGGTCCGGAACCGGGTGGGGCGTCACGGGGTCGGTCATCGTCGTCTCTCTTCGCGTCAGGGGGAGTACATGAGGTCGACGAGCCGGATGAGCCGGAACCGGACCCTAATGTACTAACTGGTTAAAACGGGGTGTCAGTAGATACTGAACGTGACCCGGGCCACGTGTCAACCCCCGGTGTGAGCCGGGCGCGTACATGATCTTGGTTCGGCGATGTCAGGTGGCGTCGGAGGTGAGGAACGCGATGATCATGTCGCCGAGCATCGTCCGTAGGTGCTCGCGGTGGGCCGGAGCAGTGAGGTCTCGCCCGAACAACGCCTCGAAGGTGTAGCGATTCGACAGACGGAAGACGCAAAAACTACTGATTGCCATGTGTACGTCGAGTGCATCGACGTCCGTGCGGAAGACGCCGTCGGCTTGGCCTCTGGTGAGAATTCGTTCGAGAAGTTCCGCCGCTGGATTGCCGAGATTGTTCAGTGCCTCGGATTTGCGGATGTGTTCACCGCGGAGAATGTTCTCCGTGGACACCAGCCGAATGAAATCGGGGTTGTTCTCGTGGTGATCGAACGTCAGCGATGCGATCGCGCGAATCGACTCCGACGGCGTGAGGCCTTCGATGTCGAGTTCACGTTCGCGCTCGCGAATCCGACTGTACGAGCGCTCGAGAACGGACTGGTAGAGGCCCTCTTTGTCGGTGAAGTAGTAGTAGATCATCCGTTTGGTCGTGTGAGTGCGTTCGGCGATCTCGTCCACGCGTGCGCCGGCGTACCCCTTGTCGGCGAACTCGCTGGTGGCGACATCGAGAATGTTGAGACGAGTGGTCTCGCTGTTGCGCCGCCGCTTGCCGCCGGTGTCGGTGGTTGTCGGAGGCGTCATGGATCGAAACTCTATCGGGCGCCGATCGCCGAAAAGCTTGGGGTAAGCCACTCCGCGTAGTACTCTGTGGAATAACTCACTAGTTCGTACATTAAAAATCTCGACCAACCCGAGGAGTCGATATGGCCGAATCTCTGGTCTGTGGCCTGATCGGCACCGGTATCGGGCGTTCACTGACGCCGGCGATGCACGAGCGAGAGGGTGCCGCTCAGGGGCTGCGATACGTCTACCGCATCATCGATCTGGACGCACGCGGTCTCACCGTCGACGATCTGCCGCGGCTGGTCGACACGGCTGCCGACCTCGGTTTTCGAGGCCTCAACATCACTCATCCATGCAAGCAGCGGGTGATTCCACTGCTCGACGATCTGTCCGACGATGCAGCTCGGCTCGGCGCCGTCAACACCGTGCTGTTCGACGGCGGCAAGAAGATCGGCCACAACACCGATTGGTCCGGCTTCGGACGCAGCTTCGACACGGGGCTGACCGGAGCGTCCATCGGATCGGTGGTGCAGGTCGGTGCAGGTGGTGCGGGCGCAGCCGTCGCCTATGCGATCGCCAGCCGGGGAGCCGGACAGCTGACCGTCATCGACGCGGATATCTCGCGGGCATCCGAATTGACCGCATCGATGGCGTCGCTGTTTCCCGACGTCGAGTTCGTGGCCGGCACTCCTGCGGAGATCGAGCGATCTCTCGGAGTGGCCGACGGGGTTGTCCATGCGACGCCGATCGGAATGGCTGCGCACCCGGGAACCGCGTTCGACCCGGCACTGCTACGTACTTCGATGTGGGTTGCCGAGGTGGTATACCGCCCGGCGCAGACCGAATTGCTCACCGCGGCAGCGGCACTCGGTGCTCGCACGCTGAGCGGGACCGGAATGGCCGTTCATCAGGCTGCCGACGCCTTCGAGATCTTCACGGGCCTCCCCGCGAATGCCGATCGAATGATCACCCACATGCAGGAACTTATCGCGTTCGAGGACACCGTGGCATCGACCCTGGCCGGAGCATCGTCGTGAGTTCGGTACGCACCGCTGTCGCGACCGTGTCGCTGAGCGGATCCCTGCGCGAGAAGATGGACGCGATCTCCGGCGCGGGCTTCGACGGATTCGAGGTGTTCGAACCCGACCTGGTGAGCTCACCGTTCTCACCGTCGGACATTGCGAAGCAGGCGGCCGATCTGGGAATCACCATCGATCTCTATCAGCCGTTTCGAGACCTCGATTCATCCGACGAGAAGCGCTTCGAACGCAATCTCGTTCGACTGGAACGCAAGTTCGACGTCATGGAACAGCTCGGTTGCGACCTGCTTCTGGTCTGCTCGTCACCGCTCCCGGCGGCGGTGACGGACGATGCTCGGCTGGTCGATCAGCTGGGTCGAGCTGCCGAGCGTGCACGCGTGCGTGGGATGTGCCTGGCATACGAGGCGTTGGCGTGGGGGACCCACGTCAATACCTACCGCCACGCGTGGGACATCGTCCGCCAGGTCGACATGAGCTCTCTCGGTACGTGTCTCGACAGTTTCCATATCCTCTCTCGCGGGGACGACCCATCGGGCATCGCCGACATCCCCGGCGACAAGATCTTCTTCCTCCAGCTCGCCGATGCGCCCCATCTGGTGATGGACGTTCTTCAATGGTCTCGGCACCACCGTTGCTTCCCGGGTCAGGGAAACTTCGATCTCGTCGGCTTCGGCTCCTACATTGTCGATTCCGGGTATTCCGGACCATGGTCGCTCGAGATCTTCAACGACGTCTTTCGTGAATCCGCTACCGGCCGTACGGCAGCCGATGCACACCGGTCGCTGCTCTATCTGCAGGAACACGTCGCTCAGCATCGGCACGAGGCCACCGGATCTTCGCCGACCGCCTTCCTGTTCGAGGCTCCGGAGCCAGGCCCGATCGAGAACGTGGTCTCGTTACGTGTTGCGGCCGGTCCGGTACGCGGTGCTGAACTGGGCCGGACGTTGCGCCATCTCGGCTTCGATATGACGGCCGCGCACAGCGAACACGGACTTCAGCTTCATACTCAGGGTCCGTTGGCGGTTGCCGTCGACACCACCGTCGACAGCCTCTGGACAGCGCCGGGAGTTCCTGCGCACCTGCCTGCTCTTGCTCAGATCGGGGTGCGAAGTGATGCTCCCGAGCAGTGGGAAACACGGGCGCACGCGTTCGGTGTCACGGCCAAATCGGTGACGATGCCGGGAACCGTCGATGCGCAGGACGGTGTGGTCCGGATGAACATCACGGACGCAACATCGCTCGATCTGCGCACCCGTGCAAGTGCAGGCGCTTGGCAGGCTGCATTCGATCTTGCTCCGCGACAGCCTGATCCGTCATCGGTTCCCATCGTTTCGGCCGTCGACCACATTGCGCTCGCGGTGCCAGCCGACAGCTGGGACGGCATCATGTTGTTGCTGCGCTCCGTGTTCGGCATGACGCCCCACGAGGGACTCGATGTCGTCGACGCGGTCGGTTCGGTGCGGAGTCAGGCGCTGACGCTCGCGACAGGGCATGGAACCATTCGCATCTCGCTCAACATGGTTCCTGGGCGATCCGGTTCCACCGATCCGTTGCCTGCAGCCCGCCGAGGCGGCGTCAGTCATGTCGCGTTCGGCTGCTCGGATATCCTCGCCGCCGCCCGCGAGATGACAGGTAGGGGCTTCGTCCCACTCGACATCTCCGGCAACTACTACGCGGATCTCGCTGCCCGGTTCGACCTCTCGGCCGGACTGCTCGACGAGATGCAGCGTTTCGGAATCCTCTACGACGCCGACGGATCGGGTGGAGAGTTCTTTCACTACTTCACACCGGTGGTGGGGGAGGACCTGTTCTTCGAGGTCGTCGAGCGGCGTGGCGGCTATTTCGGGTACGGCGAGGTCAATTCAGCGGTCCGACTCGCAGCGCAGCTGCAGTCCTGAGCGCCTGAGCCCGGGGCCCGAGGCCCCGGGCACGCCCGGCTATGCCAGTCGCTCGAACACCGCGGCCAATCCCTGGCCGCCGCCGATGCACATCGTTTCGAGACCGTAGCGCGCCTCACGCCGGTTCATCTCGCGCAGAAGTGTCGCAAGGATGCGGGCACCGGTAGCGCCGACGGGATGTCCGAGCGAGATTCCCGACCCGTTCGGGTTGAGCCGCGAATCGTCGGGTTCGATTCCCCACGTTCGCAATACCGCCAGAGTCTGAGCGGCGAACGCTTCGTTCAACTCGATGACGTCCATGTCTGCCAGACTCAGACCGATTCGGCCGAGCGCTTTCTCACTCGCCGGGACAGGCCCGATTCCCATGGTGCGCGGCGGAACTCCGGCGACGGCCCAGCTGACCATTCGTGCGATCGGACGCAGTCCGAGGGACGCGGCCTTCTCCGGGGTCGTCACGATGGCCAGTGCGGCGCCGTCGTTCTGACCGCTGGCATTGCCTGCAGTGACAGTGGAATCGGGGTCGATCTTCGCGCGGATCGCCCGAAGCTTCGACAGTGACTCGACGCTGGTGTCGGCGCGCGGGTGCTCGTCGGTATCGACGATCAACGGGTCGGTCCTGCGTTGCGGGACCGAGACTCCGACGATCTCCTCGGCGAACACCCCGTTCTTCTGCGCGGCTACGGCCTTCTGGTGCGAGTGCACGGCAAGCGCGTCCTGGTCCGCGCGCGAGATCGAAAACTCGGCCCGCAGGTTCTCGGCAGTTTCGATCATGCCGCCCGGGACGGGGTAGTTCTTTCCGCCCGCGGTGACACGAGCACGCGCCAGTCGGTCCGACAGCGCCACTGCCTCGGCCTTGACGCCCCATCGCATTCCGGTCGCGTAGAACTCGGCCTGACTCATGCTTTCGACGCCGCCCGCGAGAACGAGGTCGTTTCCGCCGGACTGCACCTGCATACATGCTTGGAGGACGGCCTGCAGCCCCGACCCGCACCGGCGGTCTACCTGCTGGCCCGGCACGTCGACGCCGAGACCGGCATCGAGTGCTGCCACTCGTCCGATCGCCGGCGCATCGCCGTTCGGGGAGGCCTGGCCAAGGATGACATCGTCGATGTCCGACCCGGAGATGCCAGTACGCGAGACCAGCTCGCTGATGACGGTAGCCGCGAGCGACTCGGGAGTGATGTCTCGGAAGACACCACCGAATCGTCCGACCGGTGTGCGGAGGGGTTCACAGATTACGGCGTCAGGCACGGAAACTTCCTTTGTGATCGGTGGATTGCGATTGCACTCGGCGTAGATCTGTCTCGATGGCGCCGGTCGCTCGGAGAAGGGCTGGTAGCAGGTGTTCGCGGACCGCGTCGGCGGAATGCCGCGCGGCCTGGGTCGAGACGTTCGCTGCCGCTACGACCTCGCCTGCACTGTCGTGGACCGGTGCCGCGATCGATCGCAGACCCTCTTCCAGTTCTTGGTCGACGAGGCAGTAACCCTGTGCGCGAACGGCGTCGAGTTCGCGACGCAGCGACACCGCATCGGTGATCGTTTTCCCGGTGAGGGCGGTCAGTGCCACTCGCGCGAGGTAGGCGTCGAGATCTGCGGGCGCGAGACCGGCCAACAGAACGCGTCCCATCGACGTCGCGTACGCCGGAAAACGGGTACCGATAGTGATGGCGACGGTCATGATGCGGCTGACCGGAACGCGGGCGACATAGACCACGTCGTCGCCGTCGAGGATCGATACCGACGAGGACTCGCGGACCTGCTCCGCGAGCGACTCCAGATGAGGTCCCGCGACATCGGGCAAAGACAGACTCGAGAGATAGCTGTAACCGAGCTCGAGAACCCTCGGAGTCAACCAGAACATCGATCCGTCGCTGCGCACGTATCCGAGTTCCACGAGCGTCAACAGGAATCTGCGCGCTGTTGCGCGGGTCAGGTCGGTCGATTTGGCGACGTCGGACAGCGTTCGCCGAGGATGGGAGGCATCGAAGGCCCGGATGACGGCTAGACCGCGTGCGAGCGACTGCACGTAGTCCGGTGACGGCCCTTGAGGTTCGGTCATGGATTCTCCGACTCTTCCTGCTCGGCCTCTGCGGCGCTCGCCAGTTCCTGCAGAGCGGTGTTCGCCTGAGCAAAGGCTGCGTTGCTGTTCGGAACCCCCGCGTAGACGGCCGTGTGGAGGAACACCTCGGCGAGGGCATCCGGTTCGACGCCTCCGCGCAGCGCTGCCCTTATGTGCATGTCCAGCTCGTGCTGATTTCCCACAGCCGTCAGGATCGCGAGCGTCAGTAGCCGGCGCGTCCGGTGATCGAGCCCGTCCCGCGTCCAGACGTCGCCCCACGCGGTACGGGTGATGAAATCCTGGAACGGAGCCGTGAATTCGGTGGTGCGTTCGATGCTTCTGTCGACGTGCGCGTCGCCGAGTACCTGACGGCGCACGGTCATTCCGGCGCTGTGCGCTGCCCGACGACCGGCCTCGTAGGCGCCGGACGAGATGTGATCGATGATCAGGCGAGTCACCTCACCCGCCTGCTCGACATTGGCGAGATGTGCTGCGGGATCGAGTACGTGCAAGCTCGACCGCGCGATGCCGTCGGCGATGACCTTCAGGTCGGCGGGCGGCGTCGAAGGATCCTGCTCGCCTGCGATGACAAGAGTCGGGGCCGCGATGCGACCGAGGTCGGCGCGGTTGTCCCAAGCGGCGAGGGCGTCGCAACACGCGGCATATCCCTCGTCGGGAGTGTCGATGATCATCTGTCGATGCCGCGCTGCCAGTTCCGTGTCGCGCGCTGCCAGTTCTGGCGTGAACCAGCGGCTCAACACGGCGTCGGCCAGTGACTGCGTGCCGCTGCTCCTGGTGGCACTCGCTCGATCGAGCCACGCCTGTGACTCGCCGAACTTGGCCGACGTGCACAGCAGCGAGAGGGTGTCGACCCGCGCCGGTCGGTGAACCGCGATCCACTGCGCGACGGCACCGCCGAGCGAGAGACCGACGAGATGAGCGCGGTCCACCCCGATCGAATCGAGAACGGCGACAACATCTCCGGCGAGGTCGGCCACCGAATACGGTCCGGCCGGGGCCGGTGAGGCGCCGTGCCCGCGGAGATCGACCGCAAGAACGTTCGCCACCGAAGACAAGCCGGCGATCTGGGGATCCCACATGGATCGGTCGGATCCGAGAGAACCGATCAGTACGACGGTCGAGTCGGGGGATCCGGAACCTGGAATGAGATCGTAGGACAGTTCGACGCTCATGAGCTTCTTTCCGTATGTGCTGCGACGACGGCGAGGACTCGGTCGACGATGTCGCCCGCATGTCCCAGATAGTGCGTCGGATCGAGTAGTTCGTGAACCTGGCGGGGATCGAGAAATTCGGTGATGCCGGGATCCTGATCGAGCGGTGCTCCGGACGAGCATGCCGCTGTGACGATGTCGCGGGCTCGGTCGGTGTGCGGCGCCAGTGCCGAGGTGACACGCTCGGCCAACAACAGCCCGTGGGTGATGTCGAGATTTCTGGCCATCGCGTCCGCGTGCACGTGCAATCCGGAGAGACTGACGGCAAGTTGATGCGCTCCGCCCGTCACCGATCGAAGGAGGTCGGTGAACGTCTCCCACTCGGCATGCCAGGCTCCCGCGGCCCGTTGGTGCTCGTGCTCCATCGACGACAGCATGATGGCGACGAGTCCCGGCACCCGGCGCACCGCAGCACGAGCAGTGATGGCCGCTACGGGGTTTCGCTTGTGCGGCATCGCCGACGAACCGCCAGGCGCGTCCTCCTCGACCTCTCCCACCTCCGTTGTCGCCAGCAGCGTGATATCGAGTGCAGGCTTGGAGACGGCTCCCGCAGCCGTACCGAGTGCTCCGACGATCTCGGCGATCCGAGTTCGGTCGGTGTGCCACGGAACGTCTTGACGAGCAAGGCCGAGTTGAACGGCAAGAGAATCTGCGACGAGGAGTCCCAGCGGATGAAGAGCCGCTGATGTGCCCGCAGCGCCGCCGAATTGGACTGCAAGAGTGGAGAAGACGCGCTGAACGGATTCACGGCCGCGCACCAGGCCCATGGTCCATCCGGCGGCCACCGCACCGAAGGTGGTCGGTAGCGCCTGCTGGCCGAGTGTGCGTCCTGCCGTTGGCGTGTCGCGGTGACGACGAGCGAGCGCTGCACCCGCGGTGATCGCGTCGTTCAGTTCCCCGACCAGATCGGTCAGTGCCGATCGGGCCAGCAGCATTGCGGCGGTGTCCACGACGTCCTGCGACGTGGCACCCGGATGTACCGCGCTGCCGGGTACCCCGTGCTCGGCGACCGCGCGCCGAAGAATCTTGACCAGAGGAATGACGGGGTTGCCTCCCGCTGCCGACGCCGCGCCGAGTTCGGCGACGTCCAATCCGCCGGGAGCGGCGAGTCGGGAGGCGACCTCGGTCACGACGGCGGCATTCTCGGTGCTCACGAGACCCTGTTCGGCTGCGGCCCTCGACAGGGCGGCCTCGACATCGAGCATGGCGGTGATCCATGCCTGATCCGACACGTGTGCTGCGACGGCACTCGCGCCGAACGTGGAGTCGAACAGGGGACCGCGTGTAGCCGGCATGGTCTCGCTTTCCTCGTGCGGAATCTACAGGTCGAAGAACGGAGTTTCGTCGCCGTCCGGATCACTGTCCTGGAGTACCACATCGAGGTGGTATCCGGTGAGTGTCGCGCGGGCGGTCAGTTTGGCGCGTGCGCGCTCGTCCAACGATGCCAACACGGGATCGACTGCGTTGGCATCGGTTTCGTCCGGAAAATAAATCCGGGTGACGAGCCGTTCCAGAACTCCGCGCGCAAAGATTCCGACGTCGATGTGTGGGGCCTCGACGGCGCCGTCCTCGGCGGGCAACGCCCCGGGCTTGACCGTGTGCACCACCGCGGTGCCGGTGGAGTCGGCTACCGCACGACCGAAACCGCGAAAGCCTGCCGGAGTCGGGGCAGCGGACCCGCGAGGATCATCGGGATGCTCGAACCGACCTGCCGCGTCGGCCTGCCAGGTCTCGATCATGACGTCGGCCATCGGGGTTCGGTTGCCGTCGACGACGCCGATCGAGATGTCGATGGCGCCGTCGGTGCCCGGGGGCACGACGTCGGGACCGTCGGCCCAGGGGAGTCCGATGTGCAGGTAGGGGCCCACCGTCTGCGACGGCGTCTGTCCGAACGGAACCGTGGTGAAGTTGCTTCCGGGAGCGACGGGATAGCGCGGCGCGAAAACGGGTTCAGTCATCGTGATCGTCTCCTTCGAACGGGGTGGCGCCCTTTCCGCGTAGAACGATGTCGAAGCGGTAGCCGAGCGCCCAGTTGTCCTGTGTTGCTTCGTAGTCGAACACGCTGATCATGCGCGCCCGTGCATCGGCCGGCGCGGCATTGAAGATCGGGTCCTGGAAGAACATGGGGTCGTCGGGGAAGTACATCTGGGTGACGAGGCGTTGCGTGAACGCTCGCCCGAAGAGCGAGAAATGGATGTGGGCGGGGCGCCACGCGTTGTGGTGATTTCCCCACGGATATGCACCGGGCCGGATCGTCGTGAAGCGGTAGTTGCCGTGGTCGTCGGTGAGAACTCGGCCGACTCCGTCGAAATGCGGATCCAGCGGTGCGGGCCAGTTGTCACCAGCGTGGCGGTAACGGCCGCCTGCATTGGCCTGCCAGACCTCGACGAGGGTGTTGGGCACTGCGCGACCGTCGCTGTCGAGCACGCGGCCGTGCACGATGATTCTCTGGCCCTGTGCTTCGCCGCCGCCGACGAGAGTGAGATCGGCATCCGAGGCGTTCACGCGGCCCTCGCCGAGAACTGGACCTGTGATCTCGGTCAGACGCTGGGGGAGCAGTACGAGGGGTTGCTTGGGGCTGCGCAGCGAGGTGGTCCGGTAGTCAGCGAAGTCGCGGGGCGCGTTCGTTCCCGCTTGGTCGCGGTAGGCGGTTGCCTCGCCGGTGGCCGAGTGATTCGGCGGTAGATGGAGCATCGGGGATTCCTCACGTTCCGAATCAGTCCTCGGCTAAGCGTTCGTGATGTGGACGCATAGCCGCTATGCGAACGACAATAGAGCCACCACAGTGATCCAAGCAATAAAATCGGTAAGAAATGTTCGTATAGCGGCGAAGTGTTCACATTACGCACAATCTTGGGTATGGTCGGACACATGATGGACAAAGTCGTGGCGAGTGCCGCCGAAGCAGTAGCCGACATGCCGGACGGCGCCTCTGTCGCCGTGGGAGGTTTCGGGCTGGTCGGAGTTCCCGAAATCCTGATCGACGCCGTACTGGATCAAGGAGCGACCGATCTGGAGATCGTCAGCAACAACTGCGGCACTGACGGATTCGGCCTCGGCGTACTACTCGAGAAGCACCGGATCAGGCGAACGATCAGTTCGTACGTCGGCTCCAACAAAGAGTTCGCACGCCAATACCTCTCGGGTGAGCTCGAAGTGGAACTCACTCCTCAGGGCACACTCGCAGAGCGCCTTCGTGCAGGCGGCGCAGGCATTCCTGCGTTCTTCACGCCTGCAGGCGTCGGAACCCAGGTCGCCGACGGCGGCCTGCCACTGCGTTACGACGGCTCGGGAGGCATCGCGGTCTCCAGCCCTCCCAAGGAGACCCGAGAGTTCGACGGCACCACCTACGTCATGGAACGCGGCATCGTGGCCGACTACGCACTCGTCCACGCCTGGAAAGGCGACCGGCACGGCAATCTCGTGTTCCACGCCAGCGCCCGCAATTTCAATCCGCCGGCCGCTGCGTCCGGGCGTATCACCATCGCTCAGGTCGAGGAGTTGGTCGAACCGGGTGAGATCGGTCCCGACGACATCCATACGCCGGGCATTCACGTCCAGCGCGTGGTGCACGTCGGCAAGGTCACAGTAGGCATCGAACAACGAACGGTACGAGCATGAGCGAGACGATCACCAAGCTGACCCGCGAGCAGATGGCTGCCCGCGTCGCGCAGGAACTGAACGACGGCGAGTACGTCAATCTCGGCATCGGTATGCCGACCCTGGTTCCCAACTACCTGTCCACCGACATCACCGTGGTTCTCCATTCCGAGAACGGTGTCCTCGGAGTCGGTCCGTACCCGACCGAAGACGAACTCGATCCCGAGGTCATCAACGCGGGCAAGGAAACCATCACGGTCCTACCGGGCGCGTCGTACTTCGACTCGGCGCAGTCCTTCGGCATGATCCGCGGAGGTCAGGTCGACGTCGCAGTCCTCGGCGCAATGCAGGTGAGCCAGAACGGCGACCTCGCGAACTGGATGATTCCGGGCCATATGGTCAAGGGAATGGGCGGTGCGATGGATCTCGTCCACGGCGCACGTCGCGTGCTGGTGATGATGGAGCACGTGTCGAAGAAGGGCGAGCCGAAGATTCTCGAATCGTGCTCACTTCCGCTGACCGGCAAGGGGTGCGTGCAACGCATCATCACCGACATGGCAGTTCTCGACGTGACGCCCGACGGCCTCGTGCTCGTCGAAACCGCACCCGGAATCACGGTGGAGCAGGTACGAGCCGCGACGGGAGCCCCGCTCAGCGCGTGATGCGGTGAGTGTGCGAGTACAGGTTCATGTTCTCGCCGCGGAGGAATCCGACCACTGTCAACCCGGATTCCTGGGCAAGATCGACGGCCAGTGACGACGGCGCCGACACTGCGGCGAGAATGGGGATTCCCGCCATCACAGCTTTCTGCGCCAGCTCGAACGATGCGCGGCCGCTGACCATCAGTACGGTGCCTGCCATCGGGATGCGTCCTTCGCCCGTGGCCCAGCCGACCACCTTGTCCACCGCATTGTGGCGTCCGACGTCCTCGCGCAGCACCAACATCGTTCCGTCCGCATCGAACAACGCTGCTGCATGCAGACCGCCGGTGGAATCGAAAACCTTCTGAGATTTCCGCAGAGTGTCGGGCATCGTGGCGAGGACCGACGCCTTCACCTCGGCGGTGTCGGCGGCAGGCGAATGAACCGTCTTCAGGCGGACCGCATCGAGCGAGCCCTTGCCGCACACTCCACACGAGGACGTCGTGTAGAAATTGCGCTCCACACCGGGCTGTGGCGGCGGCACACCGGCGGCGAGCGCGATGTCGAGGACGTTGTAAGTGTTCTGTCCCTGCTCGTCGACACCGTCGCAGTACCGTGCGACGGATATGTCCTCTCGGCCGGCGATCACGCCCTCGGTAAGCAGAAAACCGTGCGCCAGTTCCACGTCGTGGCCCGGCGTGCGCATCGTGACCGCGAGTGCCGAGCCGTTCACACGGATCTCCAACGGCTCTTCGACGACGAGTGTGTCCGGCCGGCTCGACTCGTGCATGCCGCGAATCCGCACTACCGGACGTCTGGCGGTGATTCGTCCCATCCGTCGATTATGCGCTCAGTCGTCGATCGTCCCCTGCAGGCTTCGGTCGGGGAAGTCGATTCGAAATACCGCACAGGTTCCTGCCAGGGCGGCAAACGCCTCCGGCGTCACCTCGTCGACTACGCCCGCGTCCTTCATGATCTTCGGCCCGTCCGTGCCGGCGCGTGCGGGCCAGATTCGTAGAATCGGTTCGGCGGCTGCGGAAGTCAACTCGACGAGGCGGACCCGATTCGTTGTTCGCCCTACCGACAAGTCGGCCTCGCCTCGCGCGGCGCGCACGTTGCGCGCCCAGTCCGCGCCGGGAAATCCCTCGAGAAGGTAACTTTCGTCATCTACCTCGACGACGGTCAGAGGTGTGCTCCGACGTTTGCCGCTGGTGCGGCCCACGACGGTGAGGACGCTGAGTTCTTTCATGCCGCCGACTCTCCGGATGGCCATGAGGATCTTGTTCATCGGTTTGAGCCATCGCGGTGGTGAAACGACGCCGGTTGGAACTTTTCTCATGGCAACTCCTCGACGGTAGGACTCTGATGCGGTCGCGTCTCTACCGTACGCTGTACGGTAGATGAGCGAGGTTCCCGCGAGCGGATATCGCGAAATCGATTCGAACATATGTTCGACTTATGGCCTGATTTGAGCTACGCTTTTCGTATGGAGTCGGGGGATGAGCAGGCAAAGCGGGGTCGAGCGGCCGTCGATCTGCTCTGCCTCATGGATCCGGAGCAAGGCTGGATGGATTCCGAGAATTGGTCCGAGAACCTACATCCGCCGTTCGATGCTGCACCGTCCGATGCCGAGTTCGAGGTGGAGAAGTTCACGCGGTGGTTCGAGAGTTATCCCTGGGAATGTGATCCGGTGAACGGACCGTACTCCGGTGTCGGCTCGGCGGACGGCGCCGTCAGGGCTGACGAGGGTGATTCCGGCGCGGTTGATTCCGGCGTGCCGAGGATCGAGGCCGCGTATCTCGCGAATGTCGTGGCGGTCATCGAAGAGAACGTCGAGATTCTGGGTCGTATCGAGACCGCCGGGATATGCAATTCCGATCGGCGTTCGCTGCTGGTTCGCGGAGAAGCCGTGCAGCGGGCCTTGTTCGGGTTCTCCCACACCTGGATCGCCGATGTCATCTCCCAGCACGGGCTCGACGACCTCCCCGGGTCCGTTCCGTACTCACTGTCGACGCTGATGCGTTTCTCGGCGCGACGAGCCGGTCAACGGATCCGGCTCTCGAACCAATTCGGTCGACGTACGGCGCTCTCCGGCGAACGTCTCGCGCCGGAGCAGGCCTCGACCGCTGCTGCCGTCGAGGACGGTGTCCTCGACGAGGAACACCAGATCATCGTCAAGAAGTTCTTCGCCGGGCTGAGCCCCGACATCGACGTCGAGACTCGTGAGAGCGCCGACAATCAACTCGCCGAACTGGCACGGCAGCTGGGCCCCGCGGAGTTCGGGGCCGCTGCCGAGAGGCTGTTCGACACCCTCGACCCCGATGGCACACTCGTCGACGAGAAACAGGTCGCGAATCAATGCTTCTTCAAGTTCAGAGACCAGGGCGAGAACGGACTGTCCAGGGGCAGCTTCGTGATCGACGCCGAAACCCGCGCCTACCTCGAAGCTGCATTCGCAAAATGGGCGAAACCTGGGATGTGCAATCCCGACGACGATCAGCCTGGTGTCGAGCATCCGACTGACGGTGAGTCTGGCATCGAGAACCCAGCTGACGGCGTGTCCGGAGTAGACCGTCGTGCCGACGGCGAGTCCGGTGTCCCGAACCCCAACGGTGGGGAGACGGACGGAACAGCGGGCAGTCCAGCGGGCTCAGGAGGTTCGGGGACGGGAACCGGCGGCGGAACTGCTACGTCGGATCCGTCGTTGTTCGACACCGAGAGATCCGGTGAGGGTCCCGACCTCGACAGCAGCGAAGGCGGCGACGACAGCTCGGGTGGACAAGGCAGCGGCGACGACAGCTCGGGTGGACAAGGCAGCGGCGACGACAGCTCGGGTGGACAAGGCAGCGGCGACGCCAGCGCCGCCGATGCTCGGCGGCGCGCCGAACGCGATCACCGTAGCCAAGGGCGACGCCAGCACGACGCCCTGAAGACCATCGTGCGACAGATGCTTGCATCCGGTCAGCTCGGTACACACCGTGGATTACCGGTCACCGCTGTCGTGTCGATGACCCTCGCCGATCTCGAAGCCGCCACCGGCTATGCCGTCACAGCCACCGGCTCCCTGGTCCGGATGCGTGATGCGATCCGCATGGCGTCGCACGCTCACCACTATCTGGCGATCTTCGACGACGCCACCGGTCGAGCTCTGCATCTGGGGCGTTCCAAACGTATTGCCTCAGCGGATCAGCGAATCGTGTTGATGGCGTCCGATCGTGGTTGCAGCTTCCCTGGTTGCACACGGCCCGCGACGTGGTCGCAGGTCCATCACATCGACGAGTGGCGCGCCGGGGGCAGCACCGATATCGATTCGTTGACCTTCGGCTGCGACATGCACCATGCACTCGTCGGGACATGCGAGACCGATTGGGCGACCACCAAAGCCGCGCGCGATCACCAGTACCCGGGTCGGACCCTGTGGCACCCACCGGTCACGTTGGATCCCAACCGAACTGGACTGGTGAATCACTATCACCACCCGAACGAGTACATCTATCCGGCGGCCGACCGCGCCGGATCGGTCATCGACGAGGCCAGCACCAGTCCGACCGGAGAAGGCGTGGACAGCGGCCGGACACTCGATGTCGCCGGCGAAGGAACGACTGCCGCCGGTGGCCCCGAACCCGGTGCACCGTAGGGACCGGTGCGGCCTTCCCGATGCCGTCAGCGCAGGGGCCGGCGTCAGTCGGCTTTGCGCAATGCCGCCACCAGCGACACCATGCGAGGGTGGTCGACTAGATCGTCGATCCACACTGCATCACCTTTGTGATCGGCCAGCGGTACTCGCCAGTTCTGATACTGCGTCTCATCGGTGCCGGGTTGGTTCTGGATTCTGTTCTCGCCGACCGCGTCGACGAGCGCGACTCCGATCAGGACGGAAGGACTACGCGCGACCAAGCGATACAACGCTTCGACGGTGTCCTCCTCGGAAGCATCGGCGGCCAGAAGTCCTCGATCCCTGGCCAGATCGAGCACTGCTTCGCGGCCCTCGGAGTCCTGACGAATCTCTTCGTCGAGGTCACGTTCGAGAAGCCCGAGACGCGACCGAAGTGCGATGTGCTCACCACGCAGGTAGCCGACGGTGGGAGGGAGATCATGAGTGGTGACCGATGTCAGGCACAGCTCGCGATAGTTCTCCGGAGCAATCGGGTGATCACCGTCGTTCTCGAACCACAGGATGGAGGTCCCGAACAGGCCGCGTTGTCCCAGATACTCCTGAACCCGCGGCTCGAACACCCCGAGATCCTCACCGACGACGACTGCGCCCGCACGTTCGGCTTCGAGGACGAGGATTCCGATGAGCGCCTCATGGTCGTACTGGACGTACGTGCCGTCGCCGGGAGATTCGGCGTCCTCCGGTATCCACCACAGTCGGAAGAGACCGAGGATGTGGTCGACTCGAACTCCACCCGCATGGCGGAGCACTGTGCGCAGCATGTCTCGATACGGCGCGTAGCCCAGCTCACGCAATGCGTCCGGGTTCCACGGTGGCTGATTCCAGTTCTGGCCCTGCTGGTTGAAGTTGTCCGGCGGTGCCCCGACGGTGACCCCGGTGGTCAGAGCGTCCCCGAGCGTCCAGGCATCCGCGCCCTGTCGATGGACCCCTACCGCCAAATCGTGCATGACGCCGATGTCCATCCCCGACTGCACTGCTGCCGACTGAGCGCGCGCTAGTTGTTCGTCGCACACCCACTGAAGCCAACGGTGAAACTGAATTCTCTCGGCGGCCGAGCTGCGGAATTCCGTTGCGAAGTCGGTGCCGGGATGTGCGGCCTTCCCGCTCCAGACCTCGTGATCCGGAGCGTACTTCTCGGCGATTGCGCACCACAGTGCGAAGTCGTCGAGGCCGCGGCCTTCGCGTTCGCAGAAGGCGTCGAACTCGGCTGCACGCGCTGCCGAGCGGGGTACCCGGAAGATCCGTTTCAAAGCGCGGAGCTTCGCGCGAAACGAAGGATCTCGATCGATACGTTTGGTGCGCCGGTTCGCTTTGCCGAAGTAGCGCGCTGATTCTCGGACCTTCGAATATTGATCACGAGGTAGGTAGGCAGTCTCGGTGATGTCTTCGACTCGGATGTACATCGGGTCGAAGAATCTGCGTGTCGTGGGTAGATAGGGGGACGCCTCCACCGGCGGCGAAGGTCGCTGTGCGTGCAAGGGATTGACCAGAACGTAGTCGAATCCGTGCGTCCCGCCGGCGATCGACGAGAGATCGGCCAGATCGGCGTAGTCACCGACTCCCCAGGATCTGTCCGAGCGAACCGAGTACAGCTGGGTGAGCAGACCGGTGCGTCGGCGACCGAGGAGCGCGTCGTTGGTCGAGAGTCGGCGAGGCGTCACGACTACGCTGCACTGGGACCGGGTGCTGTGAATCGAGTCGGGTGAACTGACGGCGACGAGCGTGTGCCAGCCGGTATCGAGGTCGGCGGGTATCTCGAACGTCGCTCGTCCGATGAGTGCGTCGTCGACGACGCGTGGTTCGATCCACACCTGCAATTGAGCGACCGGCAGCTGCTCGCCGGCTTCGGTGACGAGATGGACGGTCACCGGATCGCCATGCGGGACATGAACACTCACTTCGGCGGCGACGCCTTCGACGGTGACCACGACCGGGGGAAGGGTGCGCCGCCACGGCGCCAACTCGAGGTCGATCAATGCCGCGTCGACCTCGGATTCGGTGGCCGCTTCGATTCCGCGGGCGCTCAGGACTCGGTGGAGCGTCGAGTCGGAGACGTCGCGGTGGACGTGGTCCCAACCTTGGTACGACGTGGACACCCCGCATCGCTGGGCGAGAACCCGCAACTGCTCTGTGTAACTCACAGGTGTGATCGTGCCAGTCTCAGCTCTCGGCGTCACCTGCTGGCCGGAACGTTCCCCGAATGACCACCGAGGATCGCCTCGTCGACGGCGAGATTGAACTTCTCGGACCCGGGTACTCTGGGCGCGGTCGAATTTCACGACTCGATCTGCATCATTTTCTGTCGTACAAGCTTTGCTCGAAATACGGATAGGGAGCGCGAATGACTGGCGTCGGCAAGATCGAAGAGCTGGAACGAGATTCCGGCGCACCGGTCGAGCTGCGGGTGGTTGCCGATGCCGAGCAACTGCCGGTTGTGCGTGCAGTAGCCGAAACTCTGGCTGTGTTGGGCGATTTCACCCTCGACGACATCGCGGATATCAAGTTGGTGGTGGACGAGGTGTGTTCGGAGCTGATTTCGGGTGCAGTCGCCGGTGCCGAACTGACGTGCTCCTTCGTCGTCAGCGGTACCGCAATGCGCATCACCACCACCTCCGTGGTGCAGGAAGGCCGCGTTCCCACGTCCGACAGCTTCGGCTGGCATGTTCTCCAGACTCTGACCGACTCGATTGCGCTCAGCGCGTCGTCGGTGGATAACGGATCGGCCGTCGTCGTGGACGTGGTCAAGCGGAGGAGCAACGTCTAGTGCCCGCTCCGCACGCAAAACCGACTCGGCGTCAGTCGGACGACTACAGCGAAGTAGTACCTCTGATCCAGGAGATGCAGACTCTTCCCGAGGACTCTCCCCAGCGACAGGTCCTGCGTGATCGAATCATCACGCGATGCCTTCCCCTCGCCGAGCACATCGCTCGTCGTTTCGGTGGACGAGGTGAGGCGCACGAAGATCTGTTGCAGGTGGCTCGCCTCGGGCTGGTGAATGCCGTGGACAGATTCGACATCGAACGTGGTTCGGACTTCGTCTCGTTCGCGGTGCCGACCATCATGGGTGAAGCGCGCCGCTACTTCCGTGACGCGGGCTGGTCCGTACGGGTGCCTCGCCGCATGAAGGAGCTCAACTCGATGATCTCCGGAGCGGTCGGCACGCTGTCGCAGAAACTCGGCCGCGCGCCGACCGCGAGTGAGATCGCAGCCGAGCTCGACATCGACGTGAAGGAGGCGTCGCAAGCGCTTCTCGCTCGCAGTGCCTACCAGACCGTGTCGGTCGATTCGGTGGTGAGCGACGACCGCCTACCTTTGATGGACACCCTCGGGGCCGCGGATCCCGAGCTCGAGAAGATGGAGAGCTACCTCACCGTGCGTCCGGCTCTGGAGAAGCTTCCCGAGCGTGAACGGCAAATTGTTGTCCTGCGCTTTTTCGGATCGATGACGCAGACTCAGATCGCCGAGCGGATGGGCATCTCCCAGATGCACGTGTCGCGAATCCTCGCGCGAACGCTCGCCCAGCTACGCGAGGATCTCGGGCCGAGCTGAGCTCGCCGATGCACTCGTCAGTAGCATCGACCTTCGGTCGGTAGCGGCGAGTTCTAGGAGCGATGCGACATGTCGGGAGAATCGAACGGGATCTTTTTCGACCTCGGGCAGTACGTTGCCGCGCCACGAGTGTCGGATCTCGCGGTGTCCGTGGATGGTTCCCGGGCTGTGGTGGCCATCTCGGAGCCGTCCGCCGACGGAACCAAATACGTCAGTGCCCTCTGGGCCGTCGACGTGACCGGCGCCGCCGTGGCGAGACGTCTGACGTGGAACGAAGGCGGAGCGAGCGGCCCCGTGTTCGACGCATCCGGTGAGCTGCTGTTCCTGCGGCGCGCGTCGAGCGACGACGACTCCTCGGCCGTGTGGTCGCTGCCGCGCGATTCGGGTGAGGCCAGGCTGATCGCTGCGCGCGGAGCGGGCTTCTCCGGCATCCGGACCGCAGCGGCAGCCGACACGTTCCTGGCCGCGTCCGATGTATTTCCGGCGGCGGCCACGGACGAGGACGATGAGCGAATTCGTGTGTTGCGCAAGGACGGCAAGATCGGCGCCGTACTTCACAGTGGCTATCCCGTGCGGTACTGGGATCACGATCTCGGCCCCGCGACTCCGCACCTGTACGCCGGGGGAGACGAACAACCGGTTCGGCGAATCACCGCGAAGGCGGCTGCGGCGCTGCACGAGGCCGCCTACGACATCAGCGCCGACGGAACTTTCGTCGTCTCCACCTGGACCGTCCCCGGCATGCTGGCCACGTCGAGGACGGTACTGGTCAGAATCGACGTGAGGTCGGGAGAACGCATCGTTCTCGTCGACGACGAAGATGCCGATCTCGGTTCGCCGGCCATCTCCCCCGACGGCTCTCGGGTGGTGTTCGTTCGCGAAACGGTGTCGACGCCGGACGAAGCACCGTCGATGACGTTGCAGCAGTATTCGTTCGCGGACGGGGTGGTGACCGAGCAGGCTCCCGGGTGGGATCGATGGCCCGCCGATCCGCGGTGGCTGCCCGATGGATCAGGTGTCCTGGTGATCGCGGACGACAACGGGCGGGCGCCGATCTTCGTCGTTCGCGCAGGCACAGCCACCAAGCTCACCGAGACCGACAGTGCGTACTCCCACGTGCACGCCGCTGCCGACGGCTCGATCTTCGCGCTCGAGGCGTCGTATGCCGCACCGCCGCACCCGGTCCGGATCGACGCGGCAACCGGCGAGATCACGCAACTCCGGCTAGCCGCAGAATTGCCGAGCCTGCCGGGGACCCTCGCCGAGATCGAGGCGACCGCGCTGGACGGTTCCACGGTTCGGTCCTGGCTCGCGCTTCCGTCAGGGGCGTCGGAGTCGGCGAAGGCGCCTCTCGTGCTGTGGGTACACGGCGGACCACTCGGCTCGTGGAACACGTGGTCGTGGCGCTGGAACCCGTGGCTGTTGGTGGCGAAGGGATATGCCGTGCTGCTTCCGGATCCGGCCTTGTCCACCGGATACGGGCAGGACTTCGTGCAACGCGGCTGGGGGAGATGGGGCAGCGAACCCTTCACCGACCTGATGGCCATCACCGACGTGGCCGTCGAGTTACCCGAGATCGATTCGTCGAGAATTGCCGCGATGGGCGGATCCTTCGGCGGTTACATGGCCAACTGGATCGCGGGGCACACCGACAGGTTCGCTGCGATCGTCAGCCACGCCAGCCTCTGGGCGCTCGATCAGTTCGGACCGACCACCGACGTCGCCTACTACTGGCAGCGGGAGATGTCGCCCGAGATGGCCGTGGAGAATTCACCACATCTCTACGTCGCGGACATCGTCACGCCGATGCTCGTAATACACGGAGACAAGGACTATCGCGTCCCGATCGGCGAAGGTCTCAGGCTCTGGTACGAGCTGCTGAGCGAGTCGGGGTTACCCGCTGACGACGAGGGCAAGACCGATCACCGCCTGCTGTACTTCCCGTCGGAGAACCATTGGGTTCTGACACCCCAGCACGCCAGAATCTGGTACGAGGTGGTCGTGGCGTTCCTGGCCGAGCACGTGCTGGGCGAGACCGTCGCGTTGCCGGACACGCTGGGGAGAGCCTGAAGCAAAAGGGGCTGTCGGAGCCCACGAGGATGACCACTAGAATCGACCGGTGACCAGTTCAGCACCAGAGACCCCAGCCAACCCAGCCCAAGACCTGCCCAAGAGCTGGGACCCCAGCGAGGTAGAGGCGGAGCTGTATCAGGGCTGGGTGGACGCCGGTTACTTCGAGGCCGACCCGAGCAGCGGCAAGCCGCCGTACTCGATCGTGCTGCCGCCTCCGAACGTCACAGGCAGCCTGCACATGGGCCACGCGTTGGATCACACGTTGATGGATGCGCTCAGCCGTCGTAAGCGGATGCTCGGCTTCGAGGTGCTGTGGTTGCCCGGAATGGATCATGCCGGAATTGCGACGCAATCCGTCGTCGAGAAGCAGTTGGCCGTGGACGGCAAGACCAAGGAAGAGTTCGGTCGCGAGCTGTTCATCGACAAGGTCTGGGACTGGAAGCGCGAGTCGGGTGGCACCATCGGCGGTCAGATGCGCCGCATCGGCGACGGCGTCGACTGGAGCCGCGAGCGCTTCACGATGGACGACGGTCTCTCGCGTGCCGTCCAGACCATCTTCAAGCGCATGTACGACGACGGACTGATCTATCGCGCCGAGCGTCTCGTCAACTGGTCCCCGGTGTTGCAGACTGCGATCTCCGATATCGAGGTCAAGTTCGAGGACGTCGAGGGCGAGCTCGTCTCGCTGCGCTACGGATCCCTGAAGGACGACGAGCCACACGTCATCGTCGCCACCACTCGTGTGGAGACGATGCTCGGTGACACGGCCGTCGCGGTCCATCCCGAGGACGAGCGTTACAAGCACCTCGTCGGAACCACATTGGAACACCCGTTCACGGGCCGCGCGATCCCGATCATCGCCGACGACTACGTGGACCCCGAGTTCGGTACGGGCGCAGTGAAAATCACGCCCGCTCACGACCCCAACGACTTCGAGATGGGCGTGCGGCACAACCTGCCGATGCCGACGATCATGGACAAGACAGGTCGAATCGCGAACTCCGGAACCGAATTCGACGGTCTCGATCGATTCGAGGCCAGAGTCAAGATCCGGGAGGCGCTGGCCGAACAGGGTCGTGTCGTCGCCGAGAAGCGGCCGTACCTGCACAGCGTTGGCCATTCCGAGCGCAGCGGCGAATCCATCGAACCGCGCCTGTCCCTTCAGTGGTGGGTCAAGGTCGACGGTCTCGCGAAGGCGGCCGGTGACGCAGTCCGAAGCGGTGACACGGTCATTCATCCGGCCAGCCAGGAACCGCGCTGGTTCGCGTGGATCGACAACATGCACGACTGGTGCATCTCTCGGCAACTGTGGTGGGGTCACCGCATTCCGATCTGGTACGGCCCCGACGGTGAAACCGTGTGCCTCGGCCCGGGTGAGACCGCCCCCGAGGGATGGGTGCAGGATCCCGACGTTCTGGATACATGGTTTTCCTCGGGACTGTGGCCGTTCTCGACGATGGGCTGGCCTGACGCGACCGCCGATCTCGCCAAGTTCTACCCGACGTCCGTGCTCGTCACCGGTTACGACATCTTGTTCTTCTGGGTCGCTCGCATGATGATGTTCGGCACATACGTCGCAGGCGATGCGTCGGTCAACGCAGGGGAAAACCCTGGACAGGTTCCGTTCAAGGACTTGTTCCTGCATGGCCTCGTCCGAGATCAGTTCGGCAAGAAGATGTCCAAGTCGAAGGGCAACGGCATCGATCCGCTCGACTGGGTCGATCAATTCGGCGCGGATGCATTGCGCTTCACACTCGCTCGCGGAGCCAACCCGGGCGCCGATCTCTCCGTCGGAGAAGACCATGCGCAGTCGTCGCGCAACTTCGCGAACAAGCTGTTCAACGCCACCAAGTTCGCGTTGATGAACGGTGCTGCGCCGGCAGAGCTTCCAGATCGTTCCGCTCTGACCGATGCGGACCGCTGGATTCTCGATCGCCTCGATCATGTTCGCGCGGAGGTGGATACGGCATTCGAGCGATTCGAGTTCAGCAAGGCATGCGAAGCGCTGTATCACTTCGCGTGGGACGAGGTGTGCGACTGGTACCTGGAGATCGCGAAAGTCCAGTTCTCCGACGAGGGTGCGGCCGAGGCGACGCGAGGCGTTCTGGGCAACGTGCTCGATGCCCTCATGCGGCTGCTCCATCCGGTGATTCCGTTCGTGACCGAAACGCTGTGGAAGGTGCTCACCGGTGGTGAGTCCGTCGTGATCGCCGCGTGGCCCGAGGCGTCGGCGGCAGTGGTGGATCCTGTTGCTGCACGACGTATTTCGGACATGCAGAAGTTGATCACCGAGGTCCGACGCTTCCGCAGCGACCAGGGGCTCAAGCCGTCGCAGAAGGTGGCCGCCAAGCTCGTCGCCATCGACGAGGCCGACCTGCTCGCGCAGGTGCCCGCGACCCGTGCGCTGGCAAAGCTCACCGAACCGGGAGACGATTTCACCGCCACAGCGTCGGTCGAGGTTCGTTTGACCAGTGCAACGGTCACCGTCGAACTCGACACATCCGGAACCGTCGATCTCGTTGCCGAACGCGCAAGGCTGGTCAAGGATCTGGCTGCTGCCGAGAAGGAATTGGCGCAGACCACAGGCAAACTGGGCAACGAAGCGTTCCTGGCGAAAGCGCCCGATGCCGTCGTGGACAAGATCCGCAGTCGTCAGCAGATTGCCACCGAGGAGATCGCGCGGATCAACGTTCGACTCGAAACGATGGGGAAGTAGTGTCCGAGTTCGGTTCGACTCCTGTGCAACCCGATCCGGTCGACCTCGCCGAGCTCGTGCTCGTCGAGGCCGATCTCGACACGCGCTGGCCGGAAACCAAGATCGAGCCGAGTACGGCACGCATCGCCGCGCTGATGGACCTGCTCGGTTCGCCGCAGAAGGCGTACCCGTCGATCCATGTAGCCGGGACGAACGGCAAGACCTCGGTGACGCGCATGATCGACGCATTGTTGACGCATTTTCACCGCCGAACCGGCAGGACGACGAGCCCGCACCTGCAGCTGGCGACCGAGCGGATCAGTATCGACGGTGCGCCGATCTCTCCGCGGCTCTACGTGGACACCTACAACGAGATCGCCCCGTTCGTCGAGATGGTCGATCGACAGTCCGAAGCTGCTGGCGGCCCACGAATGAGCAAATTCGAGGTCACCACGGCGATGGCCTTCGCAGCATTCGCCGAAGCACCGATCGAGGTAGCCGTGGTCGAGGTCGGCCTCGGTGGACGCTGGGATGCCACGAACGTCGTCGACGGCGAGGTCGCGGTGATCACACCGATCGACATCGATCACGTCGAGTTCCTCGGCAGCGACCTTGCCGGAATAGCAGCCGAGAAGGGCGGGATCATCAAGCGATCCCCGGAGCGGCTCGATCCACGCGACACCGTCGCGATCATCGCGGAGCAGAAGCCCGAGGTCACCGAGGTCCTGCTCCGCGCTGCGGTCGAGGCGGATGCAGCCGTCGCACGGCAGGGCTCGGAGTTTCGTGTCCTGGCCCGGCAAGTTGCCGTCGGCGGACAGCAGCTGGAGTTGCAGGGCCTCGGCGGCGTGTACAGCGACATCTTCCTGCCACTGCACGGCGAGCATCAGGCACTCAATGCCTCGCTTGCACTCGCGGCGGTCGAAGCGTTCTTCGGAGCAGGCCCTGATCGTCAGCTCGATGCGGACATCGTCCGCGCGGCATTCGCGTCCATCGTCAATCCCGGCCGGCTCGAACGCGTCAGGAACGCGCCGACGGTGTTTCTCGATGCGGCGCACAACCCGCACGGCGCGCGGGCGCTGGCGGCCACACTCGCCGAAGAATTCGATTTTCGTAAGTTGGTAGGCGTCGTCAGCGTGATGGGCGACAAGGATGTCGAGCAGATGCTCTCCGTGCTCGAACCGGTATTCGACGAGATCGTCGTCACGCACAACGGTTCGCCTCGGGCAATGGACGTCGAGGAGTTGGCGAACCTGGCCGTGGCCAAGTTCGGTGACGAGCGAGTCGTGGTCGCGTCCACGCTGGCCGACGCTCTCGAGACCGCGATCGGACTCGCCGAGGAGGTCGCCGATCCCGGAGAAGCGGTGTCGGGGGCCGGAGTGGTCGTCACCGGTTCCGTCGTCACCGCAGGCGCTGCGAGGACTTTGTTCGGAAAGGACCCAGTATGAGCGAGGAAGCTCAGGACCATCCAGCGTTCAAACCGCCGACGAACGACCCATGGAAGGGCTTCCGAGGGGTCTGCTCCGGAACGCTCATTCTGGAGATGATCGTCATCCTGCTGGCGCTACCCGTGGTGTCCACCGTCGGCGGCGGCCTCACGTGGTTCTCCACCGTCTACATCGTGGCGTTGGCCATCCTGATGGTTCTGGCGTGCGGAATGCAGGGGCGCCCCCAGGCCATGCAGGTCAACATCACCATCCAGGTGCTCGTTCTCCTGGGCGTCTTCATTCACCTGTCCATCGGAATCGTCGGGGTGATCTTCGGAGCCGTATGGATCTACCTGATCTACCTGCGCCGTGACATCACCCGTCGAATCGACCGAGGCATGCTCTACGGCCAGCGGGACTGACCTACCGGCGCCGGGGCGTCGAGTACTGGCCGACGGCGCCCGATTCCCGTCCACTACGCTCTGGTGTCGTGACCGAGCGCACCCTTGTACTGATCAAGCCAGACGGAGTTTCCCGCCGATACGTAGGGGAGATACTGGGCCGCGTCGAGAAGAAGGGACTGAGCATCGCAGCACTCGAGCTCAAGTCCGTTCCACTCGACCTGGCCAGTGCCCACTACGCCGAACACGAAGGCAAGCCGTTCTTTCCGGCTCTGCTCGACTTCATCACCTCGGGACCGGTTGTCGCCGCCGTCCTCGAAGGACCGCGCGCTATTGCCGCATTCCGCCAGATCGCCGGCGGGACCGATCCGGTGGAGAAAGCCGTTCCCGGCACCATTCGAGGCGACCTCGCGCTGGACGGGCAGCAGAACCTCGTGCACGGATCCGATTCCGTCGAATCGGCCGATCGCGAGATCGCGCTGTGGTTCCCGGCTCTCGGCTGACCTCGTAGCTTCGCCCGAGTAGGCATCGTCGACGACGCCCGCCACGCCGGAA
This sequence comes from Rhodococcus sp. (in: high G+C Gram-positive bacteria), assembly GCF_023264675.1. GTDB lineage: Bacteria > Actinomycetota > Actinomycetes > Mycobacteriales > Mycobacteriaceae > Rhodococcoides. The sequence goes on along the minus strand of NZ_JAHFVG010000013.1, from coordinate 104,133 downwards.
GACAATGCGATCTTCAGCGGTGTGGCGGGTCGGCAACCCTCGGTGTGGGATACTCGTGAAGGTTGCTTTCACACCGTCGGTTCTACCGTCGACAAATTGCAGTACCCGACAAGTTTTGCAGTACCTACAGGCTTTGCAACACACGAAACGAAAGTTTCAGCACGATCGAACGTCACCCCACGTGATGTTCTCGTGGAAGCAACCGGATGACACCCGCAGTGCGATGCCCGTCATCGCTGCCGACGGAGTGGGAAGACCCCACCGCTTCGGCATGCTTGATGATCAGGCGCTCGGACTCGGGATAACAAAAGCCATCCAGCAAGGCAACGCGCTCGGCGCACCGGCCACACGCTGTGGACTGTGCACGGGGCTCGGAGCGAAACCAGACCAACTGGCGCCGAAACCCGGCGTCAGAACACAAGGATTGCCCTCGCGTGGCCGCGTCACACCAGAACATCGGGTGGACGCGCCCGGGGGCCCGAGGAGACATACGTGGCCGATCAAGCCCCGCCCGAAGACGTACAGAATTCGAACTCAGGAAGTTCAGCAGGTGACGAGGGTGCGTCTGCAGGAGTGACTCCGACGTTCCCCGACCGCTTACGCGTGCACGCGTTGGCAAAGATCATCGGCGTCACCAGCAAGCAGGTGCTCGCCAAACTCGGTGAGCTCGGCATCGAAGCCCGCAGCGCTCAGTCCAGTCTCGGCCGCGACGTTGCCGAGACCGTGCACAGTGCTTTCGCGGGGGCAGGCGCCGCTGCTGCAGTCGAGTCACCTGCAGTCGAGTCACCTGCGGTCGAGGCCGCTCCGGCCGACGAGCCGCTGCTGCTGACGGACGCAGCGCCCGTCGTGCCGGTGCCGCCAGTCGGTGCGGGCACTCCCGTACACGTGGATCCGGCTAAACACAGTGGTCCGGAGAACAGCTTGTTCTCCACACCCGCGGCCGCGCCCGCACCCACGTCGAATGTCGGCGACAGCGCCGACCCCGATGCATCGGCACCGCCGCGGGCCGCGTTCGCCACACCGGTGTTCCTCCAGCCGGAAGCGGCAGTGGAAGCACCGCCGAAGCGTCGTCGTAGCCGAAAAGCTGCAGGCCCGGCTGCTGAGCCAGCCTCCAGCGAGGGCAGCGCCGACTCGACCGGCGCCGCAGCATCGACCGGCGCCGCAGCATCTACCGGCACCGCAGCATCGACTGGCACCGGACCTTCGGTCGCGGCTGTCGATTCGGCTGAGGTAGCTCACTCCACGGATGCCGACCCGAAGAAGCCCGCCGCAGACCGTGACCTGCACGAGAACAAAGCGGACACGAACGACGACAAGAACGACGACGACACCGGCAGCAACGACGCGCAGTCCGATTCGACGGACTCCGACGACGGCGACGACGATCAGTCGCAGCCTCGCCGTCGTAGGCGAGGGCGTCGCGGGCGCGGGCGCGGGCGCGGCGATCAGTCGAGCGATGGCAACTCAGACGACGAGTCGGACGATTCGTCGGACAGCAGTTCTGCAGGGGACGATTCCGACGATGCGGTGGACACCGCGAAACGCGATGCAGTCACAGGCGATGCCGTGACGGCTGACGGCACCGAGGTCGATGCCGAATCCGACGACTCCACCGACGGTGATTCCGAGGACAAGCCGACGGGGGAGCGGCGTTCGCGTCGTCGAAGTCGATCTCGATCGGGCTCGCGTGCAGCCGATTCGTCCGATAGCGACGACTCGACGGAATCAACGGACTCGACTCGTTCGTCGGACTCCGACGAGTCCGAGGACACCGGAGCTGAATCCTCGGCCGACGATTCCGAGGACGACGACCAGGACGGAGCCGACGGATCGAGCAGGCGTCGGCGTCGGCGTCGGCGTCGTCGCAGCTCGGGAGACCCGGCTTCGGACGCGGCGTCGTCGGAAGACGATCCGCCGAACACGGTGGTCCACGAGCGCGAACCGCGAAACAAGGCTCGCAACAAGGACGAAGTCCAGGGCATCACGGGATCGACGCGTCTCGAAGCCAAGCGTCAGCGACGCCGCGACGGCCGCGACGCCGGGCGTCGTCGTCCGCCGATCCTGACGGAGTCCGAATTCCTCGCGCGCCGCGAGTCCGTCGATCGCGTCATGGTGGTTCGCGAGAAGTCGTTCCCGGAGCAGGGAGAGACCACGCAGGTCGCCGTGCTCGAAGACGGGGTTCTCGTCGAGCATTTCGTCACCAGTAGCGCGTCGGCCTCGATGGTGGGCAACGTCTACCTCGGCCGTGTGCAGAACGTGCTGCCCAGCATGGAAGCGGCGTTCGTCGACATCGGTCGGGGACGCAACGGCGTCCTCTACGCCGGTGAAGTCAACTGGGACGCGGCAGGTCTCGGCGGTAACTCACGCAAGATCGAGCAGGCGCTCAAGCCGGGTGACCAGGTTCTGGTGCAGGTCAGCAAGGATCCGGTGGGACACAAGGGTGCGCGTCTGACGACGCAGCTGTCGTTGGCCGGTCGGTACCTCGTCTACGTGCCCGGTGGCAGCTCGACCGGCATCAGCCGCAAGCTTCCCGACACCGAGCGCAAGCGTTTGAAGGAGATCCTTCGCGAGATCGTCCCGTCCGAAGCCGGAGTCATAATCCGTACCGCGGCCGAGGGCGTCAGCGAAGAGGAGCTCGCACGCGATGTCGAGCGGTTGCAGGCGCAGTGGGCCAGCATCGAAGAGGCGTCGGCCAAGGCCGAGACAGGCAAGGGGAGCCAGCCTCAAACTCTGTACGAAGAGCCCGATCTGTTGGTGAAGGTCATTCGTGACCTGTTCAACGAGGACTTCGTCAAGCTGGTCATCGAAGGCGAGAAGGCGTGGTCGACCACCTCGAACTACATCGAGACGGTCGCAGCCGACATGCTGCCGAAGCTGGAGCGCCACGTAGCCGAACCGGGTCAGCCGGACGTGTTCGAGGCCCATCGCATCGACGAGCAGTTGGCGAAGGCTCTGGATCGGAAGGTGTGGCTTCCGTCGGGCGGAACGCTGGTCATCGACCGCACCGAAGCCATGACCGTGGTCGACGTCAACACCGGTAAGTTCACCGGCTCCGGCGGCAACCTCGAAGAGACGGTCACCCGCAACAACCTGGAGGCGGCCGAAGAGGTCGTCCGACAGATGCGGCTGCGTGACATCGGCGGAATGATCGTCGTCGACTTCATCGACATGGTCCTCGAATCGAACCGTGACCTGGTTCTGCGGCGACTGACCGAGGCTCTCGGGCGCGACCGGACCCGGCACCAGGTGTCCGAGGTCACCTCGCTCGGTCTCGTGCAGATGACACGCAAGAAGCTCGGCACCGGACTGGTCGAAGCATTCTCGACGACCTGCGAGCACTGCCAGGGCCGAGGAATCATCGTGCATCCGTTCCCGGTCGAGGCCAAGCAGGACGACGGCGCTCGTGGAGGGTCGCAGCGCGGTGACTCGGGATCGCAGCGCAAGCGCCGCGGTCGCGACAAGGCCGAGAACCCCGTCTCCAACGCGACACCATCGGCACAGACGGGAACGCCTGCGACCGAGCACCACGATCATGGCGCCGACCCTTCGGTGAAACGTGCACATCCCGTGGCTCTGGCGATGGCAGCGCACCACGACGAGGTCGTCGCGGACGTGACACCGGCGGATGTGGTCGACCACAACGCCGACGGATCCGTTGCGTCGGATACGAAGGTCATCGACGCAGCCGACGTCGCCGCTGTCCAGGGTGAAGCTGTCCAGGGTGAAGCGGTGCAGGGTGAGACGGTTCAGGTCGAGGAGGCAGGCTCTTCCGAGCCAAGCGCTCCGAGTCGTCGTGGCGGCAGGAACGGCCGCCGCAAGGCGTCGAGGCCTGCTGCGGCAGCTCAGCACGATCCGTCGGCGTCCACCGAGGTGCCTGGCGACATAGTGGTGCCTGCGGTGACTACAGAGCCTGTGGTGACTACAGAGCCTGCGGTGGGTACAGAGCCCGTCGTGAGGCCAGAGCCTGTCGTGGACGAGTCACCGACTACCGACAGTGCTGTGCTCGCGGACAGTGCTGTGTCGGCGGACAGTGCAGCAGCCTCGACCGACGCAGACGCTTCGCTGCCGACGGCTGTCGAGCCCTCGGCAGAGCCGCCCGTGGCGAAGGCCAGGCGCGGACGTCGGGTCGCACGGAAGGCCGCGGCTCCCACTGCCGAAGCGCCGGACGCGGGCGCGGTGTTCGTGATCCCGGCTACGTCCGAGGGCGCGTCCGACGCGTCCGACTCCGAGGCTGCACCAGTCACGGCGCCAGCGTTCACGCAGGTGGACGCGTCCGACGCAGTGCAGGAGCCGCCTGTCGGCAAGCCTCGCCGGCGGCGCGCAGCGGCTCGTCCGGCGGGCCCGCCCGTAGACGCCTAGGTCGCGGGGGACAGGCGGTTTGACCATGGCCGCCCGTCTGCCGTAACCTTGATAAGTCGCTCCCGGTGACACCGTTCTGTTGTGCCTTGATTACTTCCTGGCCTGCAACCGTTCATCTGGGAGTTGGAAAACCAGCAAGATCAGACCAGTCGTGTTGCCGTGGGCAGCGCGAGCAAGTTCGAAGAAGCAAGGGGTAGCCCTCCGATGGCAACGTACGCGATCGTCAAGACCGGCGGAAAGCAGTACAAGGTCGCTGTTGGTGACCTCGTCAAGGTCGAGAAGATCGAGGGAGCGCCCGGCACTGCTGTCTCGCTTGCTCCGGTCCTCGTCGTAGACGGTTCCGACCTGACCACAGATGCAGACAAGCTGGCGAAGATCTCCGTCGCCGGCGAGATCGTCGAGCACACCAAGGGCCCGAAGATCCGCATCCACAAGTTCAAGAACAAGACCGGTTACCACAAGCGTCAGGGTCACAGGCAGAAGCTGACCGTGCTCAAGGTCACCGGTATCAAGTAACCAGTTCTCTCACAGCCGGTTTCTTGATAAGAGTCGGCGTTCTTCTTACCCGAGGAGGGTACGCACATGGCACATAAGAAGGGTGCATCAAGCTCCCGTAACGGTCGCGATTCGAACTCACAGCGCCTCGGCGTCAAGCGTTTCGGCGGCCAGACGGTCAGCGCAGGCGAGATCCTGGTTCGTCAGCGCGGCACGCACTTCCACCCCGGCGTCAACGTCGGCCGTGGCGGAGACGACACGCTGTTCGCATTGTCCGCAGGCGCAGTCGAATTCGGCGCCAAGCGTGGACGCAAGACCGTGAACATCGTTCCGGTCGCAGTCGAGGCCTAGTCCGACACTGCACCAACTGCGTCGGTAGGCATCCGGACACCTCCGGAAGCCACACGGCGCGCCCAAAGCTAGTCGATCAGGGCGGACCAGGGTCTAGATACCCCGGTCCGCCCTTATCGTGTGTATGGGGATAGAACAATTTCGGTCGCGATCCGGCCGAGGAAGGATCGAAGGCAGCTATGTCGCGATTCATCGACCGCGTGGTCCTCCACGTGACCGCGGGTAAAGGCGGCAACGGCTGCTCCTCTGTCCATCGTGAGAAGTTCAAGCCCCTCGGTGGCCCGGACGGCGGCAACGGTGGACGCGGCGGTGGCGTGATTTTCGTCGTCGATCGCAGCGTGCACACGCTCCTCGACTTCCACTTCAATTCTCATGCCAAGGGGACCAACGGGACCCAGGGAATGGGCGGCAACCGTGAGGGTGCCAACGGCGACGATCTGGTGCTCAAAGTTCCCGACGGCACCGTCGTACTCGACAAGGACGGCCGCATCCTCGCCGACATGACGGGTGAGGGAACAAGATTCGACGCTGCCCCCGGTGGACGCGGTGGACTCGGCAACGCGGCGCTTGCCTCCAAGGCGCGCAAGGCTCCCGGGTTCGCGCTCCTGGGCGAGGACGGCATCGAGCGGGACCTGATCCTCGAACTGAAGTCGGTCGCCGACGTCGGACTGGTCGGATTCCCCTCCGCGGGCAAGTCGTCTCTCGTGTCTGTTCTGTCGGCTGCGAAACCGAAGATCGCCGACTACCCGTTCACGACACTCGTGCCGAACCTCGGTGTTGTGTCGAGCGGTGACACGACGTTCACCGTCGCAGATGTGCCCGGGCTCATTCCCGGCGCTTCCGAAGGACGTGGGCTCGGACTGGAATTCCTCCGCCACATCGAGCGGTGCGCAGTGCTCGCGCACGTCGTGGATTGCGCGACGCTCGATCCCGGCCGCGATCCGGTCTCCGATGTCGACGCGCTCGAGGCGGAACTCGCCGCGTACAAGCCGGCGTTGTCGGGTGACGCGAGCCTCGGTGACCTCGCCGACCGTCCGCGCATCGTCGTACTCAACAAAGCCGACGTTCCGGAGGCCGCAGAACTCGCCGAGATGGTCACTCCCGAATTCGAGGCGCGCGGGTGGCAGGTGTTCACGATCTCGGCGGTGAGCCGAGAAGGCTTGAAGCCCTTGATCTTCGCGCTGGCCAAGATGGTCGACGAGTACCGCGTTGCACATCCTCCCGCCGAGCCACGGCGCGCCGTTCTGCGTCCGGTCGCCCGCAACGAGGAGGGCTTCCAGGTCGTCAAGGATCCGGATGTCCCTGGCGGTTTCATCGTGCTCGGTACTCGTCCGGAGCGGTGGGTCGCTCAGACTCAGTTCAGCAACGACGAAGCCGTCGGATACCTGGCGGACAGGCTCGCTCGACTTGGCGTCGAAGCGGCACTGATCAAACTGGGCGCGGAGCCCGGTGCTTCGGTCACCATCGGCACGGTGTCCTTCGATTGGGAACCGATGACTCCGTCCGGTGTCGAGGTGACCCGAACCGGCCGCGGTACGGATGCACGGCTCGATCAGGTCGATCGCATCGGCGCCGACGAACGCAAGCATGCTCGTCGAGTCCGACGCGGACTCGAAACCGAGGAATGACCGAGGCCGAGGCCGAATCGACTTCGGCTGCGGGTTCCGCCACGAGAACGGTGGTCGCAGGCGCCAAGCGAATCGTCGTCAAGATCGGTTCGTCCGCACTGACCTCTCTCGAGGGCGGACTGGAAGTGGAGTGGCTCGATCGTCTGGCCGACGCCATCGAAGGCCGGATGCGCGCGGGTACCGATGTGGTGGTCGTGTCGTCGGGAGCAATCGGTGCGGGCATCGCTCCGCTCGGATTGTCCAAGCGGCCAAGAGATCTGGCGACGAAGCAGGCGGCAGCGAGTGTCGGACAGCTGGCGCTCGCGCATGCCTGGGGCACGTCGTTCGCCCGGTACGGCCGCACGGTCGGGCAAGTTCTCCTCACCGCGGAGGACATCGCGCGGCGAACGAACCATCGCAATGCTCAGCGCACCCTCGATCGGCTTCGGTCATTGGGTGCCGTCGCCATCGTCAACGAGAACGACACGGTGGCGACGGCCGAGATCCGGTTCGGCGACAACGATCGATTGGCAGCACTCGTCGCTCACCTGGTCGGCGCCGATGCCCTCGTGTTGTTGTCCGATGTCGACGGCCTCTACGACGGCGATCCGCGAAAGGGCGCTGCCACACTCATTTCCGAGGTGGACAGCCCGGAGGATCTCGACGGTGTGGTCGCGGGCTCGGGGGGAGCACTCGGGACCGGCGGTATGGCATCCAAACTGTCCGCCGCTCGCCTGGCGGCCGACGCGGGCGTACCTGTCCTTCTCGCTGCGGCCTCCGACGCCCACACGGCACTGACGACAGCCGAGGTGGGAACAGCGTTCGCGGCGCGCCCGGTCCGGTTGTCCTCGCGCAGGTTCTGGGTGCGCCACGCTGCCGACGTCGCGGGCGATCTTCAGCTCGATGCCGGGGCGGTGCGTGCGGTGGTCGACAAGAGGCGGTCGTTGCTCTCCGCTGGAATCACCGGGACGAGCGGGCGCTTCTACGGTGGTGACGTCGTGTCGCTGAGTGATCCAAGCGGAACCGTCGTGGCACGAGGCGTAGTCGCGTACGACGCGTCCGAACTTGCGGCAATGCTCGGTAAATCCAGCTCGGCTCTCTCGCCCGAGCTGCAGAGGCCAGTGGTTCACGCCGACGATCTGGTCCCGGTCAACCTGTAGTTTCCACTCGAACCGGACAAATGAGTCCGTTTTGTGAGATAAGTGTTGCAGTACACGCGCGCGCGCAGTTCGATGGAATCAACACACGCGCGAGTGGGAGTGACACATGGACCGCACACAGACCGAACTCTCCACGCAATCGGACATCATCTTCCGGAGGCGCTGGTTGATTCTGGCAGTGATGGTGATCTGCCTACTCGTCGTCATCCTCGACAACACGATCTTGAACGTGGCACTCAAGACGATTCAATCGGACCTCGATGCATCACAGAGTGCGATGCAGTGGGCTGTCGACAGCTACGCGGTCGTGTTCGCAGGTCTGCTGATCCTGTGGGGTGTGACCGGTGACCGTATCGGTCGTAAACGAACCCTTGTGATCGGCATGGTGTTGTTCGGTGTGACATCGGCACTGTGTTCCACTGCCGACTCCGCGACCGAGCTGATCGTGTACCGCGCGCTCATGGGTATCGGCGCGGCCGCGGTCCAACCCCAGACGTTGTCGATCATTCAGAACGTGTTCGAACCGGACGAGCGACCGAAGGCCATCGGAATCTGGGCCGCGGCATCCGGAATCGCGATCGCACTCGGGCCGATCTCCGGCGGCGCGCTTCTCGAATTCTTCTGGTGGGGTTCGGTGTTCCTCGTCAACGTGCCGATCGTCATCGTCGGCGTCGCGCTGATCTTCGTGCTCGTCCCCGAGTCGAAGGACCCGCATCCCGGCAAGATCGACCCGTTCGGGGTTCTCCTGTCGATCGTTGCTCTCGTCGTACTCGTGTTCGGAATCATCGAGGGTGGCAACACCAATGACTGGACGCAGTGGCGTTCGCTCGGCGCGATCGTTCTCGGTCTCGCTCTTCTGACGCTCTTCGTGGTGCTGGAGCGCCGAAGTTCGCACCCCACCATCGATGTGACGCTGTTCAAGAATCGACAATTCTCGGCGGGCACCATATCCATTGCGCTGGTGTTCTTCTCGTTGATGGGTGCAACGTTCTATCTTGCCTACTACCTGCAGGCGATTCGCGGATACACTCCGCTCGCCGCCGGCGTGGCGTTGATCGCCGTCGCGGCGGGTGTGATGATCTCGGCGAGCCAAGCGGCGCGATTGTCCGATCGTTTCGGCGCCAGGTATGTCGCGGGCTCGGGCCTGACGCTGTTTGCGCTGTCGATGCTGTCGTATGGCTTGGTGGGGGAGACGACGCCGCAGTGGATCGTCGAAGTGCAGATGTTCGCTCTCGGTTCGGGAATGGGACTGACCATGACACCGGCAACCAACGCGATCATGGGCGCGGTACCACGAGACAAGGCGGGGGCGGGCTCGGCGGTCAACAACACCGTGCGACAGGTGGCAGGTGCTTTGGGTGTCGCCGTGCTCGGCTCGTTGTTGGCCGTCGCCTTCCGGGCCGATCTGGGAGCCGGAACGCCCGAGCAAGTGGCGTCGTCGTTGGATCAGCCGTCGAACATCGTGGCGCAACTGCCGTCCGACGTTCAGGTCACGCCGCTCGTGACGGCGGATGCAAGCGAATCCATCGGTGGTGCATTGGAATTCGCCGGTCGATCGGCGTCGGCCCTGCAGGCGCGCGCCGCGCTTCCCCAAGCTGATCAGATTCCCGCGGACGTCCTCGCTGATCAGAAGGCGAAGGCCGAGGCAGCGCTGACGGGTTTCGTCGCCGACTCGAAGGATGCCTTCGTCCACGGCATGCATGTCTCGTCGGTAGCGGCAGCCGGAAGTGCCTTTCTCGGTGCCATCGCGGCGTTCACGCTGTTGCCGGGGCGCCTTCGCATCGAGGACGATGCGGAAGGAGTTGTCCGATAAGGTTATTCACGCGGCGGTAGAGACGACAGCAGTGCAGCGAGTGTCTCGGAGCAGCCCGCATGGCTGGTCACCGCGGCGAATGGATCGCCTCGCGTCGATCCGCGGTTGACGATGACGACCGGAGTTCCCGCTTTTGCCGCCCGCCGTACGAATCGCAGGCCGGACATGACGGTGAGCGAGGATCCGAGTACCAGAAGGGCGTCGCTCTCGTCGACGAGAGCGAACGCGTCCGCGACGCGAGGTTTGGGCACGCTTTCGCCGAAGTAGACGATGTCCGGCTTGAGAACGCCGCCGCAGTGTTCGCAGTCCACCATCCGGAAATGAGCGGTACTGGTGATGACGGCGTCGGCGTCGGGCGCGATCTCGACTCCGTCGGCCGGAGCCACGCTCTCGGTGAAGCCAGGGTTCTCGCGATCGAGCCGCTGAGCGAGCGCAACCCGCGAGACGAGCCGTTCGCATCCCAGACAGCGCACACGGGCGTACACGCCGTGCAGGTCGATCACTCGTCGGCTGCCCGCTTTGGTGTGCAGCATGTCGACGTTCTGGGTGATGATGCCGCTGACGTTTCTTCGACGCTCCAGTTCGGCGAGGGCGCGGTGACCGCTGTTCGGCCTCGCCGCATCCATATGACGCCAACCGACATGATTCCGAGCCCAATAGTGTCTGCGGAACTCGTCGTCGCCGACGAACTGCTGGTAGGTCATCGGATTCCGCGGAGGGGAGTCGGGGCCGCGGTAGTCGGGGATGCCGGAGTCGGTGGACATTCCGGCACCGGAGACGACGGCGACGCGTTGCCCGGCCAGCAGTTCGATCACGGTGTCGAGTTGCTGACCGGGGGAGTCGATTGGAGCAGGTGAAGCCACGCACTCCAGGTTAGCGCTCAGTAGCCGCGAAGGGGATCGACGCGGGCTATGAGCTCCTCACCTGCGACGAAACGCGCTACGTTGGCCGCCACGTGATCGGCGTATGCATCTTCGCGAAGATGTGGCGGGTTGGAATCGTGGGGCGTGACGATCGCGTTGGTCAGATCCCACAGCCGATGGCCGTCGGGAAGCGGCTCGGGATCGGTGACATCGAGACCGGCCCCGCCGATCGCGCCGGTATCGATGGCGCTCACCAGAGCGTCGGTGTCGATCAGTGAGCCGCGCGCCACATTGATCACCCAGGAGTGCGTTTTCAACCGGCTCAGCTCGGCGCTACCGATCAGGTGCCGGGTGGCGGGGGTGGCGGGCGCCGCAACGACGACGTGATCGGTCGCGGACCAGACTTCGTCGAGCTGAATCACGGGAAGTGTGCGGACGGCGCCGGGAACGGGAGAACCCGAGCGGTTGACGGCGACGACCTCGGCTCCGAGTGCCGTGAGCATCGGGATCAGAGCCCGGCCGATGCCGCCGGCCCCGACGATGGTGACCGTCGAACCTCTCAGGGTGCCGACCTGCTTCATGAACTGAGATTGCTTCCAAGTGCGCGCTTCCAGATGCTCGGGGAGTGCCCGAACACCGGCGAGCAGCAGCGAGAGGGCGTGCTCGGCAACAGTGCACGCGTAGGCGCCTGCGGCGGAGGTGAACTCGACGAGGGGATATTTCTCCAGAATTCCGGCGTCGAACCACGACTCGACGCCTGCAGACGCTAGTTGAACCCACTTGACAGTGGACGGGAGGGATTCGGGGAACTGTTCGGGGGAGGAGTTCCAGATCAACGCCTCCGCCTCGGAGACCGGTGCGGATACACCTCCGCCCCGCTCGACTGCGTTCACCAACTTCCGGTCCTCTTCGGGGCCGACGGCGATTGCAGTTGAGCGGGGCGAAGTCACACTTGAAATTCTACTGCGTGCAGACCGTTACGCCGGTACCTCGACGAGGGGGTACACACCGTTCTCGTCGTGGGTTTCGTTGCCCACCACGGGAGGATTGAAAACGCACAGCATGCGCATCTGTGTGCGCGGCTCGACGGTGTGGCGCTCGTTGCCGTTGAGTAGGTACATCGACCCCGCACCGAGTTCGTAGGTCTCACCGGTTTCGCGATCGGTCAGCGTGCCTTCGCCTTCGATGAGCCAGACAGCCTCGACGTGGTTGGCATAGTGAAAATTGTTCACCGTTCCGGCCTGGATCGTGGTCTCGTGGAACGAGAACCCGACCTTGTCGCCGCCGAGGATGATGCGCTTGCTTCTCCAGTTGCCGTCCTCGCTCGCAATGTCGCGATCGGTGCCGGTGATTTCTGCGGTGGTACGTACGATCATGTGTTGCTCCCTTCGAGAAAAATCCTTCGAAAAAGATCGGTGCTGGGCGAGAAGTGGCTCAGGAGAGCACTTTCGCGACAGCTCCTTCGAGAATGTCCAACCCGCGATCCAGCTCGTCGAGCGTGGTGGTCAGCGGCGGCAGCAGCTTGACGACCTCGTCCTTGGGGCCGGCGGTCTCGACGAGCAACCGCTCGTCGTAGGCGAGCTGGGAAACCTTGGAAGCCAGTTCCGGCTCGTCGAACACCAGTGCCTGGACCATGCCACGGCCACGAGTCGAGATTCCGTCGAACTTCGCGCACAACTTGATGAAACGATCCTGGATGTGCGCGCCCTTGGCGAGAACGTCCTTCTCGAAAGTGTCGTCCGACCAGTAGGTGTCGATGGCAGCCTTCGATGTCACGAACGACGGGTTGAATCCGCGGAACGTACCGTTGTGCTCGCCCGGTGCCCACACATCGAGTTCGGGCTTGAACAGGGTCAGCGCCATCGGCATTCCATAGCCGCCGATCGACTTGGACAGGGTGACGATGTCCGGCACGATTCCGGCCTCTTCGAAGGAGAAGAACTGGCCGGTGCGTCCGCAACCCATCTGCACGTCATCGACGATCAGCAGGATTTCGCGTCGCTTGCACAGCTCGGCCAAGGCGCGCAACCACTCCGGACGCGCGACGTTGATGCCGCCCTCACCCTGAATGGTCTCGACAATGACTGCTGCCGGACGGTTGAAGCCACTGCCCGAGTCGTCGAGTACCCGCTCGAACCACTGGAAGTCCTCGGTGACGCCGCCGAAGTAGTTGTCGTACGGCATCGGGGTGGTGTGTACCAACGGGATTCCGGCGCCAGCTCGCTTCATCGAGTTGCCGGTTACCGACAACGCTCCGAGTGTCATTCCGTGGAAGGCGTTGGTGAAGTTGATGATCGACTCACGGCCGGTCACCTTGCGGGCGAGCTTGAGTGCCGCCTCGACGGTGTTGGCGCCTGTGGGGCCGGGGAACTGGACCTTGTAGTCCAGTCCGCGCGGCTCGAGAATGTTCTTCTTGAACGACTCGAGGAATTCGCGCTTGGCAACAGTGGACATGTCCAGGCCGTGGGTGATGCCGTCGCTCTGGATGTACTCGACGAGTGCGTCCTTGAGGATCTGATTGTTGTGTCCGTAGTTCAATGCGCCTGCGCCACCGAAGAAGTCCAGGTACTCCAGACCGCTCTCGTCGGTGATGGTGGAATTCTTTGCTGTCTTGAACACAGCGGGCCACTGGCGGCTGTAGCTACGGACAGCGGACTCGACGGTTTCGAAAACGTCGGGCTTCTCGGTGATCTGCGTCTTTTCGGTCATGTTCTGCTTGTTCCTTTCGTTTGTGCGCACGTGAGCGGGGCCTACTGTGTAGAGCTCCTCGGCCTCGTGGCTATCAGGGAAATCATTGGGCGCGAACAGGTCTGATTTTCCAATGTCGGTCCCTCGTGTTCGGGCGAGGGCCGTGAACAGCGCTATCGACGCTTCGTTGTCGGGGCTGATCGTTGTTTCGAGATGTGTGATGCCCTGTGGTGTAAGGCGGTCGAGCAATTCGTTGAGCATCCGTCCGGCGAGGCCTTTGCCTCGTTGGTCGGAGTCGACTGCGACCTGCCACACGAAAAATGTTGTGGGCGCGTCCTGTCGGATGTAACCGGTGACGAAACCGACGGCTCGTCCATCGACATCCGACACGACGGACGTGGCGGCGAAATCTCGGCACCACAGAATGTACGAGTAACTCGAGTTGAGATCGAGCACTCTCGAATCTCGGGCGATCTCCCAGAGCCGGACTCCGTCGGAAATACGTGGGCTACGAAACTTCACTGCGTCCGGCGCAGTGACTGGGGTTGCTCTCAGCGATGCGGGCTTCATAGGAAATACAAACGTAACAAGCTGCTCATGGCATTTCATGTACCCGCGGATATTGCTTGCTCAAACCCCCTTGCATCCCCTGGTTAGAGGGTGAATGTGATGCTGGTCACAAACAGTGGTTGTGGGGTAACGCGGAGCCGTTTCCGAAGCGATGCACCCCCTCGATCGTGAGGGTGAACTTAGTTTCGCGCCCGACCCCGTGAGCTACTTCGGGGTGGCCAACGCGAACGGCAGCACAGCGTCGGCGCCTGCCTGCTTCAGCGCCACCGCAGCGCAGGTGAAGGTCCAGCCGGTGTCGGTGGTCAGATCCACCAGAAGGACCGGGCCGTCGGTGCCGGTGAGGTCCGGGACGTCCCATGAATCGACGAGTCCGGCGACGCGGAACGCCGAGTTGGCGGCAGCGACCGGTGGGTGATCCGGGCGAACGCCGAGAACCCCGAGGTCGGCGAGCCTGCCGATTCGTGCCAACTCGCTTGCCACCGATCGCACGAGGACGGGATGACTGTCGGATTCGAGCGCGATGACCGACGTCGGACGCTCTTTCCAGTCCCACGAGGCCAGAACCTTGATGCAGCCGTCGACAAGAGCCTCCGGTGCCGGTCCGTCGGGTCCGCCCAGTACACCGCGCAATCGAGAACCCCATCCCAGGTCGGTCAGCCTGCCCAGAATGCGGCCCGGCTCGGGTCCGTCGGCGATCTTCCCCGACAGCGAAACACCGAGCTTCTTCATTCCGCTCGGCCACTGCTTTCGTGGCGGTAGATCGAGACCCGGCCGATCGAGCCGGGCTTTGGCGGATTCCACGGCAGCCGCGTCAACGTGTGAAGAGTAAGTCTGGCCTGTGCAATTGTCGCAGCGACCACATTTGCTCTCGCCCGCGCCCAAGTCCGGATCGTCCAACTGGCGCCGCAGAAATTCCATCCGGCACCCGTCGGTGCGCTGATAGTCGACCATCGCTTGTTGTTCCGACTCCCTGGCTTCTTCGAGACGCTCGTAACGAGCGGCGTCGTACGTCCAGGGTTGCCCGGTGGAGATCCATCCGCCTCGCACGCGTTGAACCGCCCCGTCGACGTCGAGCACCTTGAGGACCATCTCCAGTCGACTTCGGTTCAGATCGACCAGCGGCTCCAATGCGGGCGTCGACTGTGGCTTCACCGAATCGAGAGTGTCGATGACCTGCCTGACCACGTGTTCACGGGGAAACGCGACGGAGGCGAAGTAGCTCCAGATCTGTTTGTCCTCGTGGCCCGGCAGCAGAATGACTTCGGCGCGTTCGGTGGCGCGGCCGGCGCGACCGACCTGCTGGTAATACGAGATCGGGGAGGACGGAGCACCCATGTGTACGACGAAGCCCAGGTCGGGCTTGTCGAAGCCCATTCCGAGCGCGGATGTAGCGACCAGGGCTTTGACCTGGTTGCCGAGTAGATCCGCTTCCAACGCCTCGCGTTCGGTGGTGTCGGTCTGGCCGGTATAGGCAGCTACCGCCAGGCCTTGGTCGGACAGCAGACTCGCCAGGTCGCGCGCGGCAGAGACCGTCAGGGTGTAGATGATCCCCGATCCCGGGAGCTGAGTCAGATGCGAAGCCAGCCACGCAGCTCGTTCGGTGGTGTTCTCGATCTGCACCACCGACAAGTGCAACGATTCTCTTTCCAGTCCGCCGCGCAGCACCAATGTGTCTCCACCGCCGACTCCGAGCTGGGCTGCGACATCGGCGACCACGCGATCGTTCGCGGTTGCCGTGGTGGCAAGCACTGGAATGCCTTCGCGAAGCTCGGAGATGAGCGTGCGAATTCGCCGGTAGTCGGGACGAAAATCGTGACCCCAATCCGATACACAGTGCGCCTCGTCGACCACCACGAGACCGGCGTCGCCTGCAAGCGACGGAAGCACCTGGTCTCGGAAATCCGGGTTGTTGAGGCGCTCGGGACTGACCAGCAGGACGTCGAGCCTGCCTGCGGCGACGTCGGCATGGACGTCCTCCCACTCGGTCATGTTCCCCGAGTTGATGGTGGCCGCTTTGACGCCCGCCCGCTCGGCGGCGGCAACCTGGTTGCGCATCAACGCCAAGAGGGGCGAGACGATCACCGTGGGGCCCAGGCCTTGTTCGCGCAGTAATTTCGCCGCGATGAAGTACACCGCCGACTTTCCCCAGCCGGTGCGCTGAACGACGAGCGCTCGCCGCCGCTGCACCACCAGCGCCTCGATAGCGATCCACTGGTCCTCGCGCAGGCTCGCGTCGGGGCCTGCGAGTTCGCGAAGCAGGCGCTCGGCGTCGGCGCGCAGGTCTGTCGTCGGCGTTTCCGCTGCGGTGGTCATTGCACCATCGTGCCGCACGAGTCCGACACGATGGAGGGGGTGCAGCGAGTGGGACGAGCTCGTCTGCGGACAATCGAGAAAGCAATTCGAGAGAGGGGCGTCATGGCCGAGAGCGCGAGGTACGGGGCTGACTCGTCCGACGAGATGCCGATCGACCCCGATTCCGACTCGATGGAACAGTTCACCGAGGCCAGGCCCGTGCATCTGCAACTCTCGGCACTCGGTCTCGTATTCGGAGGCGGCGTCCTGGGGACGCTCGCCCGCTACGGAATCGAGACGGCCGTTCCGCACAGCAGTCCAGGCTGGCCGGTCGCCACGTTCGGGATCAACATCGCCGGGGCCTTCGTACTCGGATTGTTGCTCGAGACATTGGTGCGCCGCGGAGACGACACGGGCAATCGACGGCGCGTTCGTCTGTTGGCGGGTACCGGTTTCTGCGGTGCGTTCACCACCTACAGCACGTTCGCACTGGAGACAGTCCTGCTGGCTCGGGACGGACACGTGCCGACTGCGCTTGCCTACGCCGTCGTGACCGTAGTGCTCGGCGCGGCCGCGGCCTGGGCAGGCATCCGATTCGGGGCACGGAGGACGGTTCGATGATCGTCGTGCTCGTCGCGCTGGCGGGCGCACTCGGCGCAGTCGTCCGCTTCGTCGTCGATTCCCACGTGAAGTCGAAACTCCGCACCGTGTTTCCGTGGGCGACCGTTGGTATCAACGTCACCGGCTCCCTGGTTCTCGGGTTTCTGGCGGGCCTTGTTCTGTTCGACGGTGGGTCGGGCGATGTTCAAGCGGTGATCGGCACCGGATTCTGCGGCGGATACACGACCTTCAGCACGGCAAGTGTGGAGACGGTGCGCTTGGTCCACTCGGGTCGAACTGCCCTCGGGCTGTTCCATGCCGTGGGAACGCTCGTGATCTCCGTCGGTGCGTGCGCCACCGGGGTCTGGGCCTCGGGCTTGCTGTAGCAGTGAGGCCTGGGTGCGGCGAGCGTCACCGCGGTTGGGTTGCGATGTCCAGGAAATCCCGGCTCGGACCCGTCGGGGACGACTGACTGCTCCACACTGCGCGGAGCTGGCGTGACATCGAGAGTCCGTCGACGCGAATGCGGACCAACCGTCCGTCGCGGATGTCGGAGGCGACCGCCAACGATGACAACACACTCGGTGTATTACCGCTCACCACAGCAGATTTGATCGCTGTCACCGAGCCCAGCTCCAGCAAGGGTGGCACGGTGGGATGTACCGTGTTCTCGTAGGTGGTGCGTGTTCCCGACCCGGGCTCTCGCTGGATCAGCGGAGTCGCGGCCAGCTCGTCGATCCCCACGGATTTCGTTCGCGCCCATGGGTGTTCGAGGCCTGTCACCACCAGCAGCTCGTCCACCGCGACAACGCGAACGTCCAAGCCGGCTGGAATGACGGGGCCTTCCACGAATCCGAGATTCGCTCGGCCGTCCAGAACGTACTGGGCGACCTCGGTCGAGTTCATCAATCGCATCTGGGTGTCGACCGCCGGAAAGCGCCTGCGCATCAGGACGATCCAGCCGGGGACGAGATGCTCGGCGATCGTCATGCTGGCAGCAACGGTGAGATGGGCGTTGTCCTCCTGCATCAAGGACTGAACACCGGTGGCGAACTTCTCCGCCGAACGGAGAACGATCTCGGCCCATTCGAGGACAGCGACGCCCTCGGGCGTCAGTCCGACGCCCGAACTCGTCCTGTCGAACACGCGGAGGCCGATGTCTCGTTCGGCTGCCCTGATCCGAGCGCTGACGGCCTGCTGGCTGAGCCCGTGTTCCCTCCCCGCCGCGCTCATGCTGCCCAGGCGAGCGACCGAGACCATCACGTCGAGTGCAGCGAGATCGGGGACGCGAGGGGAGAGGGCCATGAGCGCAACCGTATCGCCGGGTCGGGCGACGAGGGGACATCAGGCCAGCAGGGCCTCGATGTCGGCCCGTGAACCCGAGGAAGAACCGGCGCCACGCCCCGTGGTGGCAAACGCTCCTCCAGCGCAGGCGAACGCCATCGCTCGCGATGGACCGGCGTGCCACTCCGATGCCAGCGCCCCGGCGAAGGCGTCACCCGCTCCGGTGGTGTCGACGGCCTCGACTTTCGGCGCCGAGACGTCGAACGTCGTGTCGAGAGCCCGATACCGCGCACCGGCCGATCCAAGAGTGATGACCACATGGTCGATACGATCCAGTGTTTCCGGGCCGATTGCTGCGGCCTCGGCCTCGTTGACCACGAGAACGTCGACGGTGTCCACGAGGCTGTCGGGCAACGGTTGCACCGGTGACGGGTTCAGCATCACCACTGTGCTGTGTTCACGCGCGTGTGCGGCTCCGGCGATCACGGTAGCCAGCGGAATTTCCAACTGGCACAGCAGAATATCGGCATCGGCGATCGCCGACAGTTCGGTGTCGGTCAGATCCGTGACGGAGCTGTTGGCGCCAGGCACGACGACGATCGAGTTTTCACCTGCCTGGTCGACGGTGATGGCCGCGATACCGCTCGGGCCTGGTTCGCGACGCAGAAGTGTGGTGTCGACCTCGGCCGCGGACAGGCAGGTGGCCAATTCGTCGGCGAATGCGTCGTCGCCGACAGAGCCGATGAATGTCGTCCGGGCACCCGATTTGGCAGCGGCAATCGCCTGATTGGCGCCTTTTCCGCCTTGAGCGGTTGCGAACGAGTTCCCGAGAACTGTCTCGCCGGGTGAAGGGAGTGCCGCAGCGCCCGTGACGAGGTCCATGTTGATACTGCCCAGCACGGTCACGCGCGTCGTCGTCATCTGTGAAGAATGCTGCTTCGCCGCCGTCGTGCGCAAACATCGGACGTCCGCAGAAATAGTTTCTTGCAGATTGTTGACAATCTGCAAATCCTGAACCACGATTGCAGCCATGACAGCGCCGACCCGCACCCACCTCAGTCCCGCACTCAAGCAAGCAACTCCGGTTGTCGTCGACTATGCAGCCGGCAGCTGGATTCACGGCACGGACGGAAACCGATACCTGGACTTCACCACCGGAATCGGCGTCACCAGCACCGGTCACTGCCATCCTCGCGTCGTCGAAGCGGCCCGAGAGCAGGTCGGCAAGATCATCCATGCCCAGTACACGACCGTCATGCACAAGCCGCTGCTGGAACTGACGGAGAAGCTGGGCGACTTTCTCCCCGCCGGGCTCGACAGCGTCTTCTACGCCAACTCCGGCTCGGAAGCCGTCGAAGCCTCCATTCGGCTGGCGCGAATGGCCACCGGTCGGCCGAACATCATTGCCTTTCACGGCGGGTTCCACGGGCGCACCGTTGCCGCTGCGTCGTTGACGACAGCCGGCACCAAGTTCCGTTCCGGCTTCTCGCCGATCATGGGCGGTGTCCACATCGCACCGTTCCCGTATGCATTCCGTTACGGCTGGGACATGGACACCGCAATCGCCTTCGCGTTGACCGAACTCGACTACCTTCTCGCCACCATCTCCAGCCCCGCCGACACCGCGGCCTTCATCATCGAACCTGTCCTCGGCGACGGCGGCTACCTCCCGACGCCTCCCGCATTCCTCGAGGGTGTGCGTGCGCGAGCCGACGAGCACGGCATCGTGTTGATCGTCGACGAGGTACAGGCAGGAGTCGGCCGGACCGGGAAATTCTGGGGCCACGAGCACTCGACGGCCAAGCCCGACATCGTCATCACTGCGAAGGGGCTGGCCTCGGGGTTCCCCATCTCCGCCATTGCGGCGTCGACGGAACTGATGTCGAAGGCCTGGCCAGGGTCGCAGGGCGGGACGTACGGCGGAAACGCCGTCGCTGCGGCCGCAGCGGTTGCCACACTCGATGTGGTCCGCGACGAGGGTCTGGTCGAGAACGCAGCCAAGCAGGGTGCGGTGCTGCTCGACGGCTTGCTGCAACTGAAGGAGCAGTACTCGGCAATCGGCGACGCGCGCGGACTCGGCCTGATGCAGGCGCTGGAATTCGTCGACGACAACGGCAAGCCGGACGCCGCGGCCGCAGCCCGAGTGCAGCAGACCGCGATCTCGGAGGGTTTGCTGCTGCTCACCTGCGGTGCGCTCGGCAACGTCGTTCGAGTGATTCCCGCTCTGGTCGTCACCGACGACGAGATAGCCGAGGGCATCGACGCGATTGCACGGACGCTCAAGCGAGCATTGTGACCCTGGTCGACAGCGTTCGCGACGACCGCGATTCCGTCCTCGGCGTACTGCTGAGGGCGGGAATCGAGACCGATTCCTCGGCCCGTCGACTGGCCGAGTATTCCTACGATGCCTCGAACTATCGGGTACGGCCGCGTGCTGTGGTGTTTCCGCGCTCGGCGCAAGACGTACGAACCGTGGTGCTCGCGTGCGCGTCCGCCGGAGTTCCTGTGGTCGGTCGCGGCGGTGGAACGTCGATGGCGGGCAACGCAATCGGCGCCGGAGTGGTTCTCGACTTCTCGCGTCACATGAACCGCGTCGTGTCGATCGACGTTGCGGGGAGATCTGCCGTCGTCGAGCCGGGCATCGTGATCTCCGAACTCGCGGCCGCGGCGTCCGCAGTCACCGACGGCGTGCTGACCTATGCCCCCGATCCGTCGAGCAGAACTCGGGCAACGGTCGGCGGAGCGATCGGCAACGATGCGTGCGGCAACCACTCCGTTCGGTACGGGCGCACCGCGGATCACACCATCGCGCTCGATGTGGTGACGGCCCAGGGCAACCTGTTGAGAGCCACCAGGTCCGGCATCGGCGCCGTCGATGTCGAGGATGCCGCGGCGGTGGAGGAGGCATCACGCATCACCACCGAACTCCGCGGCCTCGTGTCGGACAACCTTGCCGACTTCCGGCTGGAGCTCGGCCGGATCGCTCGCCAGGTATCCGGGTTCCATCTTGCGACGTTGTTGCCCGAGAACGGCTTCGACGTGGCCCGCGCCTTGGTGGGCAGCGAAGGGACGTGCGCGATCGTCGTCGCGGCGACCGTTGTGCTCGTCCCGGTGCCACCGGCAGCATTGCTGCTGTGCCTCGGCTATCAGGACGTGGTCGAAGCGGCACAGGACGTGATGACCATCCTGGAATTCTCGCCGGCCGCCATCGAGGGCATCGACGAGAAGATCGTCGAGACCATGCAGTACAGGCGAGGCCAGGACTCGGTGAAGGGATTGCCGTCGGGGAACGCGTGGCTGTACGTCGACCTGGACGGAGAGAACCCCGCCGAGGTCGAGGAGAAGGCCGAACGGTTGCTTGCCCGCTTGACCGAGCTCGGCAGGTTGAAAGAGGGCCGTATCGTCGCCGATCCAGCCGAACGTAAGTCGCTGTGGCGCGTTCGCGAGGACGGTGCCGGGTTGTCGGCGCGACTCGCCGGGGGAGGCGGGAGTGGAGCCCGCGGAATGACCGGGGGTGGCGGGAGTGGAGCCCGCGGAATGACCGAGAATGGCGGGAGTGGAGCGGGGGTGACCGAATCCTGGCCGGGATGGGAGGATTCCGCGGTTGCTCCGGAGAACCTCGCCGCCTACTTGGCCGAGTTCCGTGACCTGCTGGCCGAGCATTCGTTGACCGGTGTGATGTACGGGCACTTCGGTGCGGGTTGCATGCACGTGCGCATCACCTTCGACCAGCGCACCGACGAAGGCCGCGCCGTCATGGCGGGCTTCTTGCTCGATGCAGCGAAACTAGTGGTACGTCATGGAGGTTCGCTGTCCGGTGAGCACGGGGACGGCCGGGCTCGCTCCGAGTTGCTTCCGGTGATGTATTCACCGGCGATGCTCGCCGCTTTCGCGCGGTTCAAGAACATCTGGGACCCGATGGCGATCCTCAATCCGGGTAGCATCACCGATCCTGCGCCGATGATGAACGATCTTGCATTGCAGGGTGTTCCGGACCGAGAGTGGAAGACAAGCTTCGAGCTGCACCAGATCGGAACCACGACGAATCTGGATCCGTTCGTTCACGCGACTCAAGCATGTGTTGGTGTCGGCCGATGCCGGTCGAGTAGCGGCGGGGTGATGTGCCCCAGTTTCCGTGCCACCGGGGACGAGAAGGACTCGACGCGCGGGCGTGCTCGCGTGTTGCAGGAGATGGTGCGTAGTTCTCCGTCCGTCGCCGACGGCTGGGCATCGTCAGAGGTCAAGGAGTCTCTTGACTTGTGCCTCTCGTGCAAGGCCTGTTCGTCGGACTGTCCGGTCGGTGTCGACATGGCCACCTACAAGGCCGAATTTCTCGATCACCATTACGCGGGCAAGCTCAGGCCGATGGCTCACTACTCGCTCGGGTGGTTGCCGCGTTGGCTGAAGGTGACTTCGCGGATCGCGCCGTTGTTGAATGCGGCGTTGACGCCGGCGACCGGAAAATTGGCAGCGAAACTCGGTGGATTGACTACCAAGCGTTCGTTGCCGCGGTTCGCTTCCCGCAAGGAACTCCGGTCGCAGGTCGCGTCGTCGGTCACCGGCGGTGACGTGGTCTTGTTCGTGGATTCGTTCACAAAAGGGTTCCGTCCGGAGATCGTCGGTGCAGCCGCGCGCGTCCTCGCCGATGCGGGGCGGACCACCGAATGCCGAACCGATCTCTGCTGCGGGCTCACCTGGATCTCGACGGGCCAGCTTTCCACTGCTCGAAAGGTTCTCACCAGAACGGCCGATGTTCTGGACGACGGAAGCGATCGCCCCATCGTCGTCACCGAGCCGAGTTGTGCTGCCGCACTGAAGAAGGATCTGCCGGAGCTGGTGAACTCCGACGCGGCGCGTCGTGTCGCTGCCCGGGTACAGAGTTTTGCGGGGGCGGTGATCGATCAGGCGGCGGCAGGCTGGACGCCGTCGGCGACGGTGCCCGCGGAGGTGACCGTGCAGACCCACTGCCACGAGTACGCAGTGTTCGGTGAGGCGACTCAGCGCTCTGCACTCGCGGCGTCGGGAATCAACTCGGTCGACGAGGCGACCGGATGCTGCGGAGTCGCCGGAAACTTCGGCTTCGAACCGGACCACTTCGACATCAGTATGAAAGTGGCCGAGCAGGCCCTCGCTCCCGCGGTACGGCGAGCAGGACACCGACCGATTCTCACCGACGGATTCAGCTGCCACATGCAAGTTCGTGAATTGACAGGAGATCACAGCTCCGGTGCATCGACGCATCTGGCGCTGATTCTCGACCCCGGCGCGAGTGATCTCGGTCTTTCCGGCAGTACCACGACACCACCTCGTGCAGAACAGAACTTCAGGAAGGATGAACTCTCGTGACGACATCTATGACACGTTCCACCATCACCTCTCCCACCGGACTTTTCATCGGCGGCAACTGGCGAGAAGGCAACAGTGGCGCCACGTTCGACGTCGTGGACCCGGCGACCGGTGAGGTGATCGCGGCAGTCTCCGACGGCGACGTCACCGATGCCGAGGCGGCCATGGCTGCCGCCGCAGGAGCGCAGGCGTCGTGGGCAGCGACGGCGCCGCGCGAGCGCAGTGTCATCTTGCGCCGGGCATTCGAGTTGATCATCGAACGCACCGAGGAGCTCGCGGCGATCATCACCGCCGAGATGGGCAAGCCGTTGGCCGACGCCCGCGGAGAGGTTGCCTACGGTGCCGAATTTTTCCGCTGGTTCTCCGAGGAGGCCGTCCGGATCTCGGGCGATCACACCCTGACGGGCGACGGCAAGAACCGGATCATCGTGACCCGGGCACCGGTCGGGCCATGCATTCTGGTGACGCCGTGGAACTTTCCGCTCGCAATGGGCACACGAAAGATCGGACCGGCGTTGGCCGCAGGCTGCACGGTGGTGTTCAAACCTGCCGAGCAGACACCGTTGACCGCTCTCGCCCTCGCGGACATTCTCACCGAGGCCGGAGTGCCCGACGGCGTCGTCAACGTCGTCCCCACCACCGATGCGGCCGGAGTCGTCGGATCGTGGATGGCGAGCGGGATTGCCCGCAAGATCAGCTTCACCGGTTCGACCGCCGTCGGCAAGATTCTTCTGGCGCAAGCGGCGCCGACGGTGATGCGCACGTCGATGGAGCTCGGTGGAAACGCACCGTTCATCGTCGCCGAGGACGCCGATGTGGATCGTGCCGTCGACGGTGCAATGGTCGCGAAGATGCGAAACATGGGCGAAGCCTGCACCGCGGCCAACAGGTTCTTCGTACATTCTTCTCTCGCAACCGAATTCGCCGAAAAGCTCGGTGCCCGAATGGGTGCATTGAAGGTCGGCGCAGGCAGCGCCGCGGGCGTCGAGGTTGGGCCGCTGATCGATCAGGACGGCCGGGCCAAGGTGCAACACCTCGTCGACGACGCGGTCGGTCGCGGCGCGCGAGCGGTCGTGGGAGGTGTCGAAGACTCGGGACCCGGCTACTTCTATCCGCCTACCGTGCTGGATTCGGTGGACTCGGCATCGGAATTGATGTCGACGGAGATCTTCGGTCCCGTCGCTGCGGTGGTTCCTTACGACACCGAGGACGAGGTCATCGCGCTCGCCAACGACACCGAGTGGGGCCTCGTCGGCTACGTGTTCACCCAGGACATCGATCGAGCATTGCGGATGGGGGAGCGGCTGGAGGTCGGCATGGTCGGGCTCAACACCGGCCTGGTGTCCAATCCGGCTGCACCGTTCGGCGGCGTCAAGCAGTCCGGCCTCGGCCGCGAAGGTGGCAAGGTCGGTATCGACGAGTTCCTGGAGTACAAATACTTCGCAATACCCAGGTCCTAGCAGGAGGTCCACAGGCGTGACGAGAGCAAATGCAGGCGCAGCCAGGAGACTGACTCCGATCAACGCACGGAATACGTCGATGGTGATTGCCGATCAGATTCGTGATCGCATCATCGACGGGTCGTATGCACCTGGTGAGCAGGTGAACGAGGCGAACGTCGCCGCCGAACTCGAGATTTCCCGTGGTCCGGTTCGAGAAGCACTGCAGCGCCTCAATCAGGAGGGGCTGCTGGTGAGCTATCGGAATCGTGGGGTGTTCGTGGTCGAGCTCAGCAGCGAGGACGTCGCCGAGATCTACGAGGCTCGCGCAGCGATCGAAGTGGGTGCTGCGTGGACGCTCGTACACGGCGAGCAATCCGTGTTGACGGCCACCGCGGCCGCACTCTCGGCTGTGGTGGATCAGATGCAGCCGTTCATCGACCGAGCCGATTGGCTCGGCCTCGCCGAACGCGACCTGGCTTTCCATACGGCCTTGGTGGCGGCTACGGCGAACAGTCGGATGTCGCGGATGTATGCAACTCTGGCTGCCGAGGCCCGAATCTGCATGGCGAACCTCGAGACGGCGTACTACCGTCCCGAGGCGCTGGTGGAAGAGCACCAACTGCTGGTCGATCTGTTGCTCGCCGGAGATTGGTCGGCTCTGGAAGCCGGTGTGCACGAGCACATGGATACCGCGATCGAAGATTTGACCCGCGCGATGCACGATCAGGCGGCCGAGGATGCGGATTCGGTTCTGGCCAAACCCAGTTAGCCGAAATAAAGAAGTAACACGACTCGTCTTGCGGCTTCTGGCACTTTGCGTTTAGCCTGATTGTCAACAATCTGCAAACTGCACACGGGCTGATCGAACAACACCCGCGATGCCTCGAAAGGGGGTACCCAGTGAACGAGAACGAGTACTACGCCGCCGAACTCACCAGCGCGGTCGGACCGGACCACGCGCCCGGCCTCGCGGAATACGTCGACCTACCGAACAGCACGCCGATCACGTTCACCGACGAGGAGTACTCCACCCGTCTCGCCGCCGTACGAGCACGGATGGCGTCGCAGAATCTCCATGCGCTGATCGTCACCGATCCGTCGAACCTCTACTACCTGCTCGGTTACAACGCATTGTCGTTCTACACCCCTCAGATGCTCTACGTCCCGCTCGACGGAGACCTCTACTTCTTCGCCCGCGAGATGGATGCCAACGGCGCCTTCCGGACATCCTGGCTGCCTCAGGACCAGACGTTCGGCTACCCCGAGACATTCGTGCAGCGCAAGGACACCCACCCGTTCGTCTGGGTCTCGCAGAGACTCCGCGAACTCGGTGTCGTGAACAATTTCGCGCACGGGCAGGTCGGCCTGGAAATGGATTCGTACTACTTCAGTCCCAAAGCGTTCGAGGCACTCGTGAAGTCGCTCCCCGAGTACCGCTTCACCGATTCCTACGAGCTGATCAACTGGGTGCGTGTGATCAAATCACCCGCCGAAATCGACCTCATGCGCGGCGCCGCTCGAGTCTGCGAGTCCGCGATGGCGGCGGCCTACGAATCCGTCGTCGTCGGAGGTCGTCAGTGCGACGCCGCGGCGGCGATCATGAACGCACAGGTCAGGGGTACCAACGAGTTCGGCGGCGATCATCCCGCGATCGTGCCGATGCTCCCGACCGGCGCCGGCGCCGACACCCCACACCTGACGTGGTCGGACCAGGTGTTCATCGCCGGTGAGACAACCGTCGTCGAACTCACCGGTGTCTTCCGGCGCTACCACGTACCGATGGCGCGCACCATCGTCCTCGGTCGACCCAGCGCCCGCTTGGACTACCTCGCGCAGTCGACCGGAGACGCGTTGAACGAGGTGCTTGCCACGGTGCGCCCCGGTGTCACCACCACCGAACTCGCGCAGGTCTGGAACGTCAGCCTCGCGAAACACGGCCTGCACAAGCCGTCGCGCATCGGATACTCCATCGGAATCGCCTACGCCCCCGACTGGGGCGAGCGGACCGTGAGCATCAGAACCGACGACGACACCGTGCTCGCCGAGAACATGACATTCCACATCATCGGTGGAATGTGGATGGACGACTACGGATACGAAGTGTCCGAGGCCGTCCGCGTGACCGAGAGCGGGGTCGAAACATTCACCGACTACCCGCGCCGACTACTGACGAAGGAGTGAGAACATGATCGCCACCACCAACACGGGTCGTTCCGCAGGCTCCACTCCTGCTGTTCCGGGTCGTTCCGCAGGCTCCACTCCTGCTATCCCGTGGGCGCTGCGCACCGACAAGCTGGTGGGATCGGTGATCGACTCGTCGACATCACTTCTCGCCGCCCAGAAGCACGACATCGTTCGATTCGCAATGGGATCACCTGCCGCGGAAACCGTTCCTGCGGCTGCATTCTCGGAGATCGCCTCGGCCGTCATGACGACCGACGCGATGGATTACGCCGCGACCGAAGGCGATCCCGGGCTGCTCGACGCGCTCCTCGGTTATCTGGATTCCGTCGGCGAGCCGTCGTCGGCAGATCGCATCGTGATCACGTCGGGCGGAATGCAGGGACTCGATCTCGCCTGCAAACTGTTCGTCGATCCGGGTGACCTGGTCATCGTCGAAAGTCCCACGTACACGAACGGAACCGCGACCGTGCTCAGCTACGGCGGTGACGTTCTGGAAGCGCCGATGGACAGCGACGGACTCATCGTCGAAGCCCTACCCGAGTTGGTCGAGCAGGCGGGGCGCCTGCCGAAGATGATCTACGTCATCCCCAACTTCCAGAACCCCTCCGGCACCACGATGTCGCTGGCTCGGCGAACTCTGCTGCTCGAACTTGCCCACAAGTGGGGCTCGGTGATCCTCGACGACGACCCCTACGGCCTCCTTCGTTTCGAGGGTGAGCATATCCCGAGTTTCAACGCACTGAGCCCGGGAGATCCGCTCGTGTTCTCGGTACGAACGTTCTCCAAGATGATTGCACCAGGGCTGCGGGTCGGCTGGGTCGATGCGGCGCCCGAGGCCCGGCAACTGCTGATCAATGCCAAACAGGCAATGGATACCTGCACCAATCTGCCGGCCCAGCGGATGATCGCCGAGTTCGTCCGGCGCGGCCACCTCGCGTCGCATCTGCGTTCGCTCGCTGCGGTGTATCGACCGCGAAAGATCGCCATGCAGCGAAGTCTGGACAGGTACTTCGGCGATCGGATCGCCACCACCGATCCCGAGGGTGGCTTCTTCCTGTGGGCGACCCTGCGCGGAGATGCCGCCGCAGTCTCGACTCAGGATCTGTTCGAAGTCGCGTTGGCCGAGGGGGTCGCCTACATTCCTGGTCCTGCGCTGTCGGTCGGCGGCAAGTTCCACGATTCGCTGCGCTTGTGCTTCGCCTCGTCGACTCCCGAAAGAATCGACGAGGGTGTCAAAAGGCTTGCGGCAGCCGTTGATCGATCGATCGCAACGCTCGCGAGTGATCCGACTCGATGACGGATCTGGATCGGTCGCTGCAGAGCGCCATCGATTCCGACGAGATCGTCGCTCTGGCATCGGCGTTGATCGAGGCGGGCGGTGAGAACCCCGGCAGCACCGAGAGCGGCGTGGCGGCAGTGCTCGCGGAACACTGTCGGGCACTCGGATTCGACGTCGACATCGACGAGGTAGCCCCCGGGCGGCCCAACGTCGTTGTTTCCGTGGGTGGGTCGACCGATCCGGGTGTCTTGTTCGTCGGGCACTCGGACGTCGTTCCTGCCGGCGGAGGCTGGACGACCAACCCGTTCGAGGCCGTCGTGAAGGACGGTCGACTGTATGGGCGTGGATCCTGCGACATGAAAGGCGGTCTGGCCGCTGTCGTGATCGCCATGGCAGCGTTGAAGCGCTGTGGTGCAGTCGGTTCCGCGCCAGTATCGTTGGCGTGCCTCGTGGACGAGGAAGATACGGGACTCGGTATTCGTTCGTTCGTTCGGCAATTGCCTCGCCGGCAGTACTCGTACTGTGTCGTCGCCGAACCGACGGATCTGGTGACCATCACCGGATGTCGAGGTGCGGCGAACCTGGAGATCACCGTGACGGGCCGTTCGGCGCACGCAGGCAAGCCAACGAACGGCCGAAACGCGGTGTCCGCGGCGGCGCGCATCGTCGTGCTGATCGATGAGATGTCCGCGTCGCTGCGAGCCGACCCCCACCCCGTTCTCGGGGCGGCGACATGGAACGTCGGCACCGTGGACGGGGGAACCGGGACCTCGATGGTCCCTGATCGATGCGTTCTGACCGTCGACCGACGGTTGCTACCGGAGGAGGACGCGCACGATGTCGCGTCGCAACTGGGACGCGACATCGAGGCCGCTGGAATCACGGGCGACGGAATCGAGGTGTCGGTGGCGGTGCCGATGGAGATGCCCGGTTTTCTGACCAGCGACGATGCGGAGATCTCGCGTGTAGTGGTGGGCGCAGTTGCAGACGTCGTAGGTCACCGAGGCACCGATATCTGGACCGCTTCCTGCGATGGAGGTTTCGTAGCTCGAGACATGGGTATCCCCACCGTCGTGCTGGGACCGGGAGAGATCGAATTGCAGGCTCACCAGCCCGACGAGTCGGTCTCGGTCCAGCAATTGTGCGACAGCGCAAGGACGTACGCGCTACTGGCGTCCAAAATCATTGCGCTACCAGCGGTTATGACGAGATCACTGGGGTAGTGCGAATACCGAAGTATTTGCTTCCGTAGTGTGAAACGCTGCGAAGTACCAGCCCGACGCTCCACTTTGATCACAAAGGCGAGAGGTATTGGACCGTGACACAGTCATCAAGCAGTGGGTTCACCAGTAACACCGGTTCTACCAGTGGTACCGGCCCGAATGGTTCCACCACCGGTTATCCACCGGATCACAAGGAGCTCAGCCCCGAAGAGACCCGAGTTCTACGGCGCGCAATCGGCGGTTCCGCGCTCGGCAACGCGGTCGAGTGGTTCGACTATGCCGTCTACGGCTACCTGGCCGTCTACATTGCCGCGAACTTCTTCCCGTCGGAGGATGGCGGGGCGAGCTTGCTGTCGACGTTCGCGGTGCTCGCGGCGTCCTTCATCATCCGTCCGATCGGCGGAATCGTACTCGGCCCGTTGGGTGACCGGATCGGACGTCAGAAGGTTCTGGTCCTGACGGTCACGATGATGTCGCTCTCGACCGCGGCGATCGGAATCCTGCCGACCTTCGACACCATCGGAATCTTCGCTCCGATTCTGCTGTTGGCGTGCCGTTTGGTTCAGGGTTTCTCGACTGGGGGTGAATACGGCGGAGCCGCAGTGTTCATGGCCGAGTACGCGCCCGACCGTCGGCGTGGATTCTTCGGGTCCTTCCTCGAATTCGGAACACTGGCAGGAACGGTCGCCGGTGCGACCTTGTGCACTCTGCTGAACCTCGGTCTCGGTGACGACACGATGGAGGCATGGGCATGGAGGATTCCGTTCCTGCTCACCCTGCCGCTCGGCATCGTGGCCCTGTGGCTGCGAACGAGACTCGAAGATTCGCCGGTGTTCGCCGAGGCCAAGGCCGACGGCGAAACGGTGTCCGAAGGCGAGCAGGGTGGAGCGATTGCTTCGCTGAAGACCACCATGACGTACTGGCAGCGGATTCTGATTCTCATGGGGTTCGTGCTGCTGCTCAACATCGCGTACTACACGGTGCTGACCTTCCTGCCGTCGTATCTCAGTGACACGCTGGGCCACAGCACAACTCAATCCAACTTCACCCTGGTCGTGATCATGTTGATCATGATGGCGATCATCAACCCCATCGGTGCGCTCTCCGACCGCGTCGGACGAAAGCCGTTGTTGCTCGCAGCGTGCGTCGGTTACTTCGTGTTCAGCGTCCCGCTGTTCCTGCTGATCATCAACACCGGCATCGTCGGCCAGACGATCGGATTGCTGGGTCTGGGAATTCTGCTCGTCATCATGTGCTCGTGCGTGTCCTCGACACTGCCGGCGCTGTTCCCGACGCAGGTTCGCTACGGAGCCTTCGCAATCGGCTACAACGTCTCGACCTCCCTGTTCGGAGGTACCGCGCCGCTGATCCTGACATTCCTCATCGACAAGACCGGATCGAACCTGATTCCGGGCTGGTACATGATGCTGGCGGCGGCAATCGCCTTCGTGCCGATCCTGTTGATGCCCGAAACAGCAGGTAGGTCGCTGCGAGGCACGCAGTGCCCAGGAGACAACGACGCGCAAGTGGCTGCATCGGGCGTCGAGCTCGTGGGATACAAGTCGTAGTGTCGGCGCGGCCGGTGGTCGTCGTGCTGCACGACGACCACCTCCCGGAGGGGATGGATCAGGTCTCGGCGGTCGCCGAGATCCGTTATGCCACAGCCGATACGCTCGGTGACGCAGTGCCGGGCGCGGACGTGCTGCTGCTGTGGGACTTCTTTTCGCCTGCAGTACGGAACGTGTGGGATCTCTGTGATTCGCTGAAGTGGATCCACATCGCTGCGGCGGGTGTCGATTCGCTGATGTTCGACGAGCTCGTGGAATCCGATGTGCTGGTGACCAATTCGCGGGGAATCTTCGACCGCCCGATCGCCGAGTTCGTTCTCGGTCAGATACTTGCATTCGCCAAGGACTCGGCGCGCTCTGCCGGTT
Organism: Rhodococcus sp. (in: high G+C Gram-positive bacteria); assembly: GCF_023264675.1. Taxonomy (GTDB): domain Bacteria; phylum Actinomycetota; class Actinomycetes; order Mycobacteriales; family Mycobacteriaceae; genus Rhodococcoides. The sequence continues at coordinate 72,643 of NZ_JAHFVG010000013.1, read as the reverse complement.
TGCAGCACCGCAAGATATGGAAGCACCGCGAGACCCAGCGCATCGATACGGCGCACGCGATGATCGTCGGAACCGGCGCGATCGGCCGCGAAACGGCCCGATTGCTGCGTGCGGTCGGGATGTCGGTGTCCGGCGTGGGGCGGACGGCTCGAACGGGCGACGCCGATTTCGGGGAGGTCTACGCCAGCGCGGATCTGTCGTCCGTGATCGAAGGAGTCGACTACCTCGTGTTGCTGGCGCCGCTCACCGATGCCACTCGCGGGCTCGTCGACGAGAGTGTGCTCGAAGCAGCCACACCCGGTATGCGCGTGATCAATGTGGGCAGGGGCGAGCTCCTCGACGTCGGTGCCCTGCTCGCCGGACTGCGCTCCGGGCGCATCGGGGGAGCGGCGTTGGACGTCTTCGATGTCGAACCACTGCCGCAGGACAGTGAACTGTGGACGACGGAGAACGTGGTGATCACCCCGCACATGAGCGGTGACGCCGCCGGGTGGCGCGGGCGTCTTGCGGACCTGTTCGTCGCGAATTTCGCCCGCTACAACCGCGCCGAGCCTCTTGCCAACGTCGTCGACAAGAGGCTCGGTTTCGTCCCCAGCTGAACGCTCCACCAGGGCCTGCGCGGTCAGGGGTCAGTAGGCGCGGGCGTACTGCGGTGCGACAACGGGCTCGATGTCCACGCCGAGCTCCCGCGCCGCCCGGCGCGGCCAGTACGGATCTCGCAGCAGCTCGCGCGCAAGCAGCACTGCCGTGGCCTCGCCCGAGCTGACGATGTCCTCGGCCTGCTTCGGCTCGGTGATCAAACCGACTGCCGCCGCGGGGACCGTCGTCTCGCTCTGAATGCGCGCGGCGAACGGAACCTGGTAACCGGGGCCGAGCGGGATGTGCGCCCGGCCGTTCCCGCCGGTGGAAACGTCGATCAGGTCGACGTCGTGGTCCTGCAACAGTTGGACCAACGCGACGGTCTGATCTGCGGTCCACGTCGGTGCATCGAGTCCGGGTGTCTCGTCGTCGAGCCAGTCCGTGGCAGAGACGCGGACGAACAACGGCAGCTCCGCGGGCCACACTTCGCGGACCGCATCGACGATCTCGACCAACAACCTGGTGCGGCCGATGAAATCGCCGCCGTACTCGTCGGTGCGGGTGTTACTGGCCGCCGAGAGGAACTGGTGGACCAGGTATCCGTGCGCCGCGTGTATTTCGACGACCTTGAAGCCGGCACGTAGTGCACGCTCGGCGGACGCCCTGAAGTCGGACACGATTGCCGCGATGTCCACGGCTGTGGCCGAACGAGGAATCGCATGGTCGCCGAATGCGACCGCACTCGGGGCGAGTGTCTCCCAACCGGAAGGCTGATCTGCTGGTATCGACGTGCCGCCTTTCCACGGCGCCGTCGTCGATGCCTTGCGGCCGGCGTGGGCGAGCTGAATGCCCGCGACGGAGCCGAACTGCTCGATGCGCGAAACGATGTCGGTGAACGATCTCTCTTGTGCGTCGTTCCACAGCCCCAGATCTGCTGGACTGATTCTTCCGTCGGCATTCACGGCGGTGGCTTCGGTGATGATCAGTCCGGCGCCGCCGATCGCGCGGGCGACCAGATGCTGTCGGTGCCAGTCGTTGGGAGCGCCGACGTTCTCACCGGTCTCGTCCGCCGAGTATTGACACATCGGCGCCATCCAGACGCGGTTGGGAAACGTGACGCCGCGCAGCGTCAGGGGTTCGAACAAGGCGCTCAAGAGATCTCCTTCGTGGTTTCGAACGTGCCCGGCGGTTCGCGGACCTCCGGCCAGTGCATCCGAGGTGCGTAACCGCAGCAGGCGTCGACTCATTCCCGGCGGGCCACGCTGCAGTCGGGGCGGCAATGCTGGTTACTGTGTAGGACATGACTGCAGCACCCCTGTCTGCCGACACGAAATCCTCTGCCGAATCGGGTTCATCTACCTCCGCCGAGCGTGAGAAGGTCCATGCCGCTGCTCGGCGCGCGCGGACCGCGTCGCGGACACTGGCCTTGCTGACCACCGCCGAGAAAGACGCAGCGTTGCATGCCGCTGCCGACGCCGTCCTCGCGGCAGGCTCCCGAGTACTCGCGGCGAACACCGCCGACGTCGAGAGGGCACGTGCCGCCGGGACCGACGAGGGCCTTCTGGACCGGTTGCGTCTGACCGAGGCGCGGATCGACGGCATTGCGGCAGGACTTCGGCAGGTAGCGGGACTCCCGGATCCGATCGGTGAGGTGGTGAGAGGTTCCACCCTCCCGAACGGGTTGGAGATTCGCCAGCTCAGGGTTCCGCTCGGGGTGGTGGGAATGGTCTACGAGGCTCGTCCGAACGTGACGGTCGATGCGTTCGGGCTTGCCTTCAAGTCCGGGAATGCGGCACTGCTGCGCGGATCGTCCTCGGCGGCGCAGTCCAACGCAGCCCTGGTCGAGGTTCTGCAACAGTCGCTGCAGGCCAGCGGTGTGCCGATCGACTCGGTCCAACTTCTCGGCAGTGCCGACCGCTCGTCCGTCACGCACCTGATCCAGGCCAGAGGACTGGTCGATGTGGTGATCCCGCGCGGCGGCGCGGGACTCATCGCCGCCGTCGTTCGGGATGCGACGGTGCCGACCATCGAGACCGGTGTCGGTAACTGCCACATCTACGTCCATTCTGCGGCGGACCTCGAGATGGCGGAGAAGATCGTCCTCAATTCCAAGACCCGTCGCGTGAGTGTCTGCAACGCCGCCGAGACGGTCCTCGTCGACACGGCGATCGCCGACATCGCGGTGCCGCGGCTGCTCCAGGCCTTTCAGATGCACAGTGTCGTCGTACACGGCGACCTTCCGGGCCTCGTGCCCGCAACGGACAAGGACTGGGCCGAGGAGTACCTCTCGCTCGACGTTGCGCTCAAGGTCGTCGATGGAATCGATGCGGCGATTTCTCATATCGACACGTACGGAACCGGGCACACCGAGGCGATCGTGACGTCCGATCTGCGCGCGGCTCGAGAGTTCACTGCCCGAGTCGACGCGGCCGCCGTCATGGTGAACGCGTCCACGTCCTTCACCGACGGCGAGCAATTCGGATTCGGCGCCGAGATCGGTATCTCGACCCAGAAGTTGCATGCCCGCGGCCCGATGGGACTACCGGAGTTGACTTCGACCAAATGGACCGTCTGGGGCGAAGGCCACATCCGCGACGTGTAGCGGCGACAGGCCGACCTGCAAGAGAACGACCGGTGACGTGAACGACAGAGGAGCAGACGTGGACCGAGCAGTACCGACATCGCCGCCGCTGTTCGGCAGCGTCGACGACGTCGTATCAAGGCTTGCCGAGACGGGGTATCTGGCCAACAAGGCCACTGCCACATCCGTGTTCCTGGCCGACCGGCTCGGGAAACCGTTGCTGATCGAGGGCCCCGCAGGCGTCGGAAAGACCGAACTGGCGCGCGCGGTTGCGCAGTCGACGGGTGCCGAGCTTGTGCGCTTGCAGTGCTACGAAGGCGTCGACGAGGCCCGGGCGTTGTACGAGTGGAATCACGCGAAGCAAATTCTGCGCATTCAGTCGAGTTCGGCGGGCCATCAGGATTGGGATGCGACCAAGCTCGATGTGTTCTCCGAGGAATTTCTACTCGCCCGGCCGTTGCTGCACGCGATTCGACGGGAAGATCCGACGGTCCTGCTGATCGACGAAACCGACAAGGCGGACGTCGAGATCGAGGGACTGCTACTCGAAGTGCTCAGTGACTTCGCGGTCACCATCCCCGAACTCGGCACGATCACTGCCATCAGAAAGCCGTTCGCGGTACTCACCTCGAACGCTACGAGGGAGCTGTCCGAGGCACTCAAGCGCCGCTGCCTCTTCCTGCACCTGGACTTCCCTGACGAGGACCTGGAGCGGCGCATCCTGGCCAGCCGAGTCCCCGAGCTGCCCGAGGCCATAGCCGAGCAATTGGTGCGCACGATCCGTGTCATGCGCGCCATGCAACTCAAGAAACTCCCGTCGGTCGCCGAGACCATCGACTGGGGTCGCACGTTGCTCGCCCTCGGCATGGACACCCTGAACGACGAGGCCGTGCGCGCCACCCTCGGTGTCGTACTCAAACACCAGTCCGATCAGGACAAGGTCGCTGCCGAGCTTCGGCTGAACTGACATGCATGCCCCGCACGGTTTCCCCGGCCATCTCGTCGGCTTCGTGGAGGCGCTCCGCAAGCGCGGCATAGCCGTCGGGCCGTCGGAGACCGTCGACGCAGGCCGAGTCGTCTCGGTTCTCGATCTGCTCGATCGTGAAGCTCTTCGCGAGGGCCTGGCGTGTTCGCTGCTCCGCCGGCCGACCCATCGGGCGACCTTCGATGCGTTGTTCGACCTCTGGTTCCCGGCCGCGACGGGCATGCGCGACTCGGGGCAGGTCGACACCGCACTTCCTCGCACCGACGCAGGCGAGATCGACTATGTCGCGCTCCGTGAGCTGATCACCGAGCTTCTCGTCGACGGCGATGCCGAGGCAATGGAGCTCACCGAAATGCTGGCAGCGCAGATCGTCGAGGAACTGGGGCAGTACAAGTCCGCGAACGGGCCGTCGTTCTCGGCGTATCAGGCGCTGCGCGACATCGCTCCCGACACACTGTTGAGCAAGATTCTCGAAGGCTTGCTGGGAAACGCCGACACCGGATCGGACCGCGCTGGTGGAAGCTACGTCGACGAAGTTGCCAAACGTACTGCAGCTCAGAGGATTGCCGATCTCCGCAAGCTTGTCGAGAACGAGACGAGGCGCCGCGCCGCCGAACAGCTCGGTCGCGACCGCGTCGCGAGCTACGGAGTGCCCAAGCTCGCCGAGGAGGTCGATTTTCTCCGTGCTTCCGATACCGAGATGCTCGCGCTTCGGCGCAGCGTGACGCCGCTGGCACGGTTGCTGGCGAGCAGGCTTGCCGTCCGACGCAGCCGAAGCCGAGCCGGTTCGATCGATCTTCGGCGGACCCTGCGAAAGTCGATGTCCACCGGGGGAGTGCCGATCGATCTGGTGCAGCGCAAACCTCGCCGGGCGAGGCCGGAGCTCGTGGTGCTGTGTGATGTGTCCGGATCAGTCGCGGGCTTCAGTCACTTCACGTTGCTGCTCGTGCACGCCCTTCGTGAACAGTTCTCGCGCGTCCGCATTTTTGCGTTCATCGATTCGACGGACGAGGTGACCCGATTCTTCGATTCCGGTGCCGATCTCGGTGCCGCGATGTCTCGGATCATTCGAGAATCGGATCTGATCACCTACGACGGGCATTCCGACTACGGCAACGCCTTCGAAACCTTCGACGACAAATACGCCCAAGCCGTGACCTCACGTACCTCGGTGCTCGTGCTCGGCGACGGCCGTACCAACTATCGAGATCCCAAGGTCGCGGCGCTGGCTCACACGGTGTCCGTGGCCAAACACGCATACTGGCTCAACCCCGAACCGAAGGGGCAGTGGGGCTCGGGGGACTCGGCCGCACCGGCCTACGAGGACGTCATCAGCATGTACGAGTGCCGGTCCGCGAAGCAGCTCGGTGACATCGTCTCGCGACTCCTGCCGGTGTGAGAAAGACCGCGCAGACGAGCGACGTAAGCTTTGGGCCGTGCAACAACAAGCCGAGCCCGTCCGCAAGCTGGGAGTGATGGGCGGAACGTTCGATCCCATTCACCACGGGCACCTCGTCGCAGCAAGCGAGGTCGCCAACAGCTTCGGTCTGGACGAGGTTGTCTTCGTGCCGACCGGAACGCCCTGGCAGAAGGAAGGCAAAGTCGTCAGCCCTGCTGAGGACCGCTATTTGATGACAGTCATCGCCACCGCATCGAACCCGAGGTTCTCGGTCAGCCGTGTCGACGTCGATCGCGAGAAGCTGACCTACACCGTCGATACCCTTCGGGACCTGCGCGAGCAGCATCCAGCCGCGGAGTTGTACTTCATCACAGGTGCCGACGCGCTCGAGAGTATCCTCACCTGGCAGAACTGGGAAGAGTTGTTCGAGCTGGCGAAGTTCGTCGGTGTGTCGCGGCCAGGGTTCGAACTGGGCGTCGAACATCTCGCAGACCATCTTCAGGATCTTCCGGAGGATGCGCTGACGCTCATCGAGATTCCGGCGCTGGCGATTTCCTCGACCGAATGCAGATTGAGAGCAAGCGAGAACCGCCCCGTGTGGTACCTCGTCCCCGACGGGGTCGTGCAGTACATCTCGAAGAGGAATCTGTACCGCCCCCGAGGCGCACAACGTCTCGACGGTTCGGTCACCATGTCGGAACCGGCACCACCGAAACACCAGCAACACGATCCGCACAATGAAAGTGAAGTCCATTGACTGCTACAGACCAGGCCACCTCGATCGCGCGCATCGCGGCACTCGCGGCCGACGACAAACTGGCGCTCGACGTGGTCGTGCTCGACGTCTCCGATCAGCTGTACATCACCGATTGCTTCGTGATCGCCTCGGCGCCCAACGAGCGTCAGGTCAACGCGATCGTGGAGAACATCGAAGACAAGCTCCGCGAGGCCGGCCACAAGCCGGTGCGCAAGGAAGGCACCCGCGAGGGCCGCTGGGCGTTGCTCGATTACATCGACGTCGTCGTTCACGTCCAGCACAACGACGAGCGGAACTTCTACGCGCTCGAGCGTCTGTGGAAGGACTGCCCGTCGATCGAGGTTCCCGGGCTCGGCGAGCGTACGGACGCGGAACCAACTCAGTGAGCCAGGCGGTCAAGCGGCAACTCATCCTGTTGCGTCACGGGCAGACGGAATACAACGCGACCGATCGAATGCAAGGGCAACTGGACACCGATCTGACCGAGCTCGGGCGAAGCCAGGCGAAGACAGCGGCGGCCGAACTTGCCACTCGCAACCCGTTGCGGATCGTCTCGTCAGACCTCCGGCGCGCTCACGACACAGCCGTAGCTCTCGGCGACGCCAGCGCAGTGCCGGTCGGCGTCGACGAGCGTCTGCGCGAGACTCATCTCGGCGAGTGGCAGGGTCTGACCCACCTCGACGTCGACGCCCTCTCACCCGGCGCGCGGCTTGCCTGGCGCGCGGACGCGACCATCGCTCCGCCCTCGGGCGAGAGCAGAATCGACGTCGCGCGCCGAAGCGTGCCGGTCGTCGAAGAGCTTTCGCGGGACCTGCCCGAGTGGGGTGCGGCCGGGGCGTCGGCTCCGGTGGTGCTCGTGGCGCACGGCGGTCTGATCGCGGCCTTGACCGCAGCGTTGCTCGATCTTCCGGTGGATCGTTGGCCGGTGCTCGGCGGACTGTCGAACACGAGCTGGGTGCAACTGAGCAGCCACGATCAGAGCGGTTCGCTCGGATGGCGCCTCGACGTCTGGAACGCGTCGGCACGAGTGGCCAGTGACGTCCTCTGATCTCGGTGGCGATGCACCCCCGGTGCTGTTGGTGATCGCGGATTCACTGAGCTACTACGGCCCCGAGGGTGGCCTACCCGTCGACGATCCCCGCATCTGGCCCAATATCGTTGCTGCCGAACTCGGTTGGACTGTCGAGCTCGTCGCGCGCATCGGCTGGACTTCTCGCGATGCATGGTGGGCGCTGACCCAAGACCCACGGGTGTGGGCAGTGATCCCGAAAGCAGGCGCTGTGGTGTTCGGCGTCGGCGGGATGGACTCGCTTCCGTCGCCCCTCCCGACCGCACTGCGAGAACAGATCAGGTACATCCGTCCACCGGTGGCGCGTCGCGCATTCAGAGCCGCGTACCAGTGGGTTCAGCCGAAGTTGTCGCACCTCGGTTGGCCGGTCGCCCTGCCGCCGAAGTTGAGCGTGGACTACCTCGAACAATCTCGCGCCGCGCTCGCCTACGTCAGACCCGAACTCCCGATCATCGGCACGCTCCCGTCGGTGCACCGATGTGCTGCGTACGGCAACGTTCACTCCGGCAGGCCTGCTGCGGAAAAGGCTCTGCGGCAATGGAGCTCGGATACCGGGGTTCCGCTGGTCGATCTGGCCGACGCCGTGCGCGAGAACATCTTCTCGGACAATGCAAATCCTGACGGCATTCACTGGGGGTGGGACGCGCACATCGCCGTCGCCGCAAAAATGCTCGTCGAACTTCGGTCGATCGCCGCCGCGGAGAGTCGGCAACCGTGAGCGTTGCCGTCGTCTCCGATTCTTCGGCATGCCTCGACGATTCGACCGCGAAAGCTGCAGGAATCGCCGTTGCGCCCCTGCACGTGTTCGTCGGCGGACGCGATCTCCGCGAAGGCGTCGACGTGATTCCGGACGACTTCGCAGCAGCAGGTCCGGTGACCACGTCGGGGGCGTCTCCCGCCGAACTGACGACCCTGTACCGCGAGGCGCTCGACCGCAGCGAAGGCGCAGGCGTTGTCGCAGTTCACATCTCTCGAGGGCTGTCCAGCACGTGGGAGGCAGCGCGTCAGGCCGCAGCAGCCGTCGGTACCTCGGTCCGCGTGGTCGACAGCGGTGTCGCCGGCATGGGCGTCGGGTACGCGGCACTCTCGGCGGCCCGGATCGCAGCGGACGGCGGCGACCTCGACGCCGTGTACGACGATGCGGTCGCAGTCGCTTCTCGGAGCAGATGCTTCATCGTGGTGGACCGTCTCGATCACCTACGCCGCGGCGGCCGGATCGGCACCGCGGCCGCTCTCGTCGGGACCGCGCTGGCGATGAAACCGGTTCTGCATCTGCACGAGGGAAAACTCGTGCTGCGTGAGAAAGCACGAACGTCGACCAAGGCGCTGGCCAAATTGGTGGATGCGGTCGCAGCGGGTGCAGGCGACAAAAGGGTTGCGCTGACCGTGCATCACATGCAGTGCGCGGACAGGGCCTCCACGGTGGTTTCTCTGCTCACCGAACGAATCTCGCTGGTCAGTGAGCTGAGCATCCGCCCGTTCGGTGCCGTTTTGGGTGCGCACGTCGGCCCGGGCGCCGTCGGTGTCGCGATGAGCGTCGAGCCGTGAACCTCCTGAAGTCGAGGTAGTTGTCCACAGGTAGCCGGGGTATCCACAGGGCAGATTTCGACCTGGGTTGCAGCGCTCTCCGCTGTTCTCGCCGGCGCTAGCGTCTCCCGTCATGGCTGGATTGGAACCTCGATCGATCTCACGGGTGTCGCTCGAGGCGGATCGCTCTCGTGGTGTACCCGACGAGCGCCGAGAAGAAATATCCCGCGACGACAACGCCGATGTCGAGGTCAGGTGGTCGGCGCTGCACCCGGAAGACGGCTCCTACCGACCGGACTGGTTGAGAGCGGACGGCGAGCGAGAATCGGCGCTCACGCCGTATCTTCCCGAGCGATGGCGTTCGGGGCGAGTGAGCCCGGGCAAAGCTGGAGTGCGCGCGCTGTGCGCACTGGGTGCTGTCGTGGTTCTGATCGGTGGGTACAACCTGGTTCGTCGATCGCCGGAAGTGGCGCCCGTACCGGCTCTCCCCGTCGTCCAACCACAGTCGAGCGCCTACGCCGAACCGGCGACGGGCACGCAGGCGCCCTCCGCCGAGGCGTCGTCGACGGACGTGCCGTCGATGATCGTGGTCAGTGTGGTCGGTCTGGTGACGACCGCCGGATTGGTCCATCTACCACCCGGTTCACGGGTCGCCGACGCGTTGGCCGCGGCGGGTGGTCCACTTCAGGGCGCGGATCTGTTGGCGCTCAACCTGGCTGCGAAGCTCGACGACGGCGCCCAGATAGTGGTCGGGTCCATGCCGCCCGACGGAAGACCTCTGGTGAGCGGGACGACCGGCCAGGGGAGTGGTGCCGACGTAGTAGGCCCGGGACAGCCAGGCGCTGCGGAGTCGGCGCCTGCGGGAAAGGTCGATCTCAACACGGCAACCGCCGCGGAACTCGATGCGCTGCCAGGAGTGGGGCCGGTGACCGCCGCCGCCATCGTGTCGTGGCGCGAGGTGAACGGTCCCTTTTCCGACGTTGCTCAGCTCGCCGAAGTGGACGGAATCGGTCCGGTGCGACTGGAGAAGCTCCGAGCCCAGGTCACCGTGTGAACGAATCGCCGATCCGGCCGTTCGATCTTCGGCTCGTTCCTGCTGCTCTCGCCGCCTGGACGGCGACCATCGTCGGTATCGCGTGGGGAGCCTGCACGGTAGCTCTACTGGCCGTGGCCTGGGGAGCGGCAGTGCTGGTGTTCTGGCGGCCGCGTGCGCGGTTCGAGAGCTGGAGGCTCGGACTGATCGCGATGGCGGTGATCGGATGCGCCTACGCGGGTACGACTGCCGTGAACGCCTGGCTGTTCGAGAGCAGCCCGGTGACGGCGGCGGCAGTCGACAAGGCCTGGGTCAGCGCAGAAGTCGTCGTTACCGAAGATCCTCGGCGAGTCGCGTTTCCCGGGCCCGAGACCGTGTCGGTACGCGCGGAACTCGAACGCATCGATCTCGGTGGCGTTCCGCACCGGCTGGGCGGCCGGGTGAAGATCCTCGCCCCGGCGGACGGCTGGGATCACCTCGTGCCGGGACAACACCTCGTCCTTCGCGGACGATTGAGCCCGCCCGACCGTGCGGATCTGACACTGGCGTTCGTTCGTGTCCAAGGACCCCCGTTGCTGGAGGGCAGGCCAGGTCCCATCGCGCGGGCGGCAACCGACATTCGTTCCTCGCTTGCGGCGGCAGCCTCGGACGCGTTGCCTCCCGATCAGGCCGCGCTGTTGCCAGGCCTCGTGGTCGGCGACGTCTCTGCGCTGCCCGAGGACGTGGAGTCCGACTTCCGGGCGGCGGGATTGGCTCACCTGACCGCAGTCTCCGGGGCGAATTTCGCGATCATTCTAGGGGCGGTCCTGTTGGTCACCCGCGCACTCGGGATCGGGCCCTACTGGGTTCTGCTGGTGTGTTCGGTAGTTCTCGTGGCGTTCGTCGTCGTGGCCAGGCCGTCGCCGAGCGTGCTGCGCGCGGCAGTGATGGGCGGTATCGGACTGCTCGCTCTCGTGACGGGACGTCGAAAGCATGCTGTACCCGCGCTGTGCGCGGCAGTGCTCGGGTTGTTGGCGTGGTGGCCGGAACTGGCAGTGGATTTCGGGTTCGCACTGTCGGTATCGGCAACCGCGGGTCTCGTGGTGTTGTCTCCGGTGTGGGTCGATTGGCTACGCAAGCACGGGTGGGGACGAGGGTCAGCGGAGATCGTCGCCGTGGCGGCCGCCGCGCACGCGGTGACGGCACCGATCGTCGCCGCGATGGCAGGTACCTTCTCCGCCGTGGGTGTGGTGGCCAACATCGCCGTCGCACCGGTGGTCGCGCCGATCACGGTGATCGGGGCGATCGCGTCGGTGGTCGCTCCGTGGGCCGGTGGATCGGCTTCGCTCGTGCTGAAGTTGGCGTCGGCTCCGCTGTGGTGGTTGATCGTCGTCGCACGCCGTTCCGCCGAGCTGCCGGGGGCCGGCATCGGGACGCCGAGTGGAATCATCGGCGCGCTGGTCGTGACGGCGACGACGGCTGTGTGTCTCGGGATACTCCGCAGCCGAATGCTTCGGTGGACGATGGGGGCCGCGGCGACGACGATCGTGCTCGCATGGCTCGGCCTTGCGATCCTCGCGTGACTCCGACGGCTTGTTTCGATTCCGTCGGACCCGCGTGGCACGATCTCCTGTGTGAATGCGAACAGTCCGGTAGCCGCTCTGCACCTCGTACTCGGCGACGAAGAGCTCCTCATGGATCGGGCCGTCGCATCCATCGTCTCGGCCGTGAAGCAGGCAGCGCCCGAGGGCGACGACGTGCCGGTCACCAGGCTTCGTGCCGGTGACGCCAGCGGGCCCGAGCTCGCAGAGTTGCTCAGCCCATCTCTGTTCGCGGAAGACCGCGTCGTCGTCCTCGAAGCAGCAGCCGAGGCAGGCAAAGATGCCGTCACGCTCGTCCTCGACGCCGCTGCGGATCCTCCGGAAGGCGCGGTGCTGGTCATCATGCACTCCGGCGGCGGGCGCGCGAAGGCGATGGTGGGTGCACTGCAGAAGTCGGGGGCGACCACCCACGAATGCGCCAAGCTGACCAAGGCAGCCGAACGCACCGATTTCGTCAAACGCGAATTCGCCGCTGCCCAGGTTCGGGTGAGCCCGGACGTCGTCGACGCGGTCGTCGAGGCTGTCGGATCGGAGCTACGCGAATTGGCTGCAGCGTGCTCGCAATTGGTGGCGGACACTGCAGGCAAGGTCGACGTTGCTGCGGTCAACCGCTACTACTCGGGCAAGGCCGAGGTATCCGGCTTCGACGTCGCGGAGAAGGCAGTTGCCGGTGATCGTCCCGGCGCGCTGGAGGCGTTGAGGTGGGCGATGCATCGCGGTGTTCCCCATGTGCTGCTGGCCGACGCGTTGGCCGACGCGGTGCGCACCATCGCGCTCGTCGGCTCTGCCGGTCGCGGCGATCCGTTCGCTTTGGCCGGGCAGCTCGGGATGCCGCCGTGGAAGATCAAGAAGGCACAGGCGCAGTCTCGCGGGTGGAACGGGCAGTCCATCGGCGAAGCTCTGCAGATCGTCTCGCAGCTCAACGCGGACGTGAAAGGCCAAGCGGCTGATGCGGACTACGCGGTCGAGCGGGCAGTGTCGGTGGTTGCGGGCCTGAGCCACTGACTCCCGATCACAGCGGGTGGCACGGCTCACTCGTCAGTAAGGAGCAGAACGCACAACAACCCGCTCGGTGATCCGAGCGGGTTGTTGCGGAAAGTGTACGAAGATCAGAGCTTGTTGACAGCCAAGGACAGAGCCGACTTCTTGTTGGCGGCCTGGTTCTTGTGGATGACGCCCTTGCTGGCAGCCTTGTCGAGCTGACGACCTGCGGTCACGAGGATGGCCGATGCCGCTTCCTTGTCGCCTGCAGCTTCGGCAGTGCGGAAAGAGCGAATGATCGTCCGCAGTGAGGACTTCACCGACTGGTTGCGCAGACGATTGCGCTCGTTGGTGAGAATCCGCTTCTTCTGGGACTTGATGTTGGCCACGCGTAAAATCCTTCTGTCTTCGTCGGTATTCCGGTCAGGGCGATCCATGCTGGAATGCCCGAAGTCTGCTGCTGAGCCACTACAGCCCAGCGCCGAAGATCGAGAATACCAGCACCCGCGGCAGAACCGAAATTACCTCGGGACAGCGAACGGCGCAGCGGAGCGAAATGTCACTCTCCAGGGCCTCTCGGGTTGTCCGTTTCCAGAAATTAACGCGTCCGGCGCGCTTATCTCCTGTCTCTGTAGCAACATGACGAGGATGAGCCCGCGATCTGCAGCTACTGCCCAAGACAAGGCCAACACCAGCAAATCGAAGCCGGCGGCTCGCGAGAAACCCGAGGTCGACGGGGTCTTCAGCGGCTATGCCGATGTCGGAAAGTACGGTCTGGCCTTCGACGAGATGTTCGACGGCGACGGGAAGACCCGAACTCCGTACAAGGGGATCCACACCGCGCTCAATCCGGCCAGCGCGGGCGACCTCGACGCTCGCTCGGATGCATTGGGACGCGCGTTCATCGATCAGGGAATCACGTTCTCGTTGTCCGGCCAGGAGCGTCCGTTCCCGCTCGACCAGGTTCCACGTGTCATCGCCGCCGGCGAGTGGGCACGGTTGGAGCGCGGAATCAAGCAGCGAGTCAAAGCTCTGGAAATGTTTCTCGCCGACATCTACGGGGATCAGGAAATTCTTCGTGATGGCGTGGTCCCGAAACGGCTGATCACCTCGTGCGAGCACTTCCACCGCGAAGCCATCGGAATTGTGCCGCCCAACGGTGTCCGCATACACGTCTCGGGTATCGATCTGGTTCGTGACGCACAGGGAACGTTCCGCGTTCTCGAAGACAACCTTCGATCCCCGTCCGGTGTGTCGTACGTCATGGAGAACCGTCGCACGATGGCACGGGTGTTTCCCGATCTCTTCGCCTCGCATCGAGTACGGGCCGTGGGGGATTACGCATCCCACTTGTTGCGCGCCCTCCGTGCAGCGGCCGCCCTCAACGAGGCAGACCCGACGGTGGTGGTTCTCACTCCAGGTGTGGCCAACTCGGCCTACTTCGAGCATTCGCTCCTCGCGCGCTTGATGGGTGTCGAGTTGGTCGAGGGTCGCGATCTCTTCTGCCGCGACAACATCGTCTACATGCGGACCACCGAGGGCGAGCGTCAGGTCGACGTCATCTATCGCCGGATCGACGACGACTACCTCGACCCCATGCAGTTCCGTCCCGACTCCGTTCTCGGTGTGGCCGGTCTCGTGAACGCTGCCCGTGCGGGCAACGTCGTCATCTCGAGCGCCGTGGGTAACGGCGTCGGCGACGACAAGCTGGTGTACACCTACGTCCCGACCATCATCGACTACTACCTGGGTGAGAAGCCGCTGCTCGCGAACGTCGACACGTTCCGGTGCTGGCTCGACGACGAGTGCGAGGAAGTGCTCGACCGCGTCGACGAACTGGTTATCAAGCCGGTGGAGGGTTCGGGCGGTTACGGCATCGTGTTCGGCCCCGACGCCTCGCCGAAGGAACTCGCGACGATCAGCAAGAAGATCCGAGCGGATCCACGCGGTTGGATCGCCCAGCCCGTCGTACAACTCTCGACAGTGCCCACGAAGATCGGTGATCGCCTCGTCCCACGCCATGTCGATCTCCGACCGTTCGCGGTCAACGACGGCGACGACGTCTGGGTGTTGCCCGGCGGACTGACCCGCGTGGCCTTGCCGGAGGGTTCGTTGGTGGTCAACTCGAGTCAGGGCGGCGGAAGCAAGGACACCTGGGTGCTTGCCACTCGAACTTCGCAGGAGGAGCAGGAACTCGCGGGCGAGGAGATCGTCAGCGAGCCGCCCGAGGCGCCGCGGACCGAGCAGGGGCCCGAGCTGACGATGGACCAGCAACAGCAACAACAACAGCAGCAGCAGCTCATGAATGGCGGTGGACAGTAGATGCTCGCGCGGAATGCAGAGTCGCTCTATTGGATCGGAAGATACGTCGAGCGCGCGGACGACACTGCCCGCATCCTCGATGTGACGGTTCATCAGTTGCTGGAGGATGCGACGGTCGATCCGGATCAGATTTCTCGAATCCTGTTGCGCGTGCTCGGGTTCAAGCACGAGCCGGACGTGTCTCTCGACGTGTGGTCTCTGACCGAACTCGTTGCGTTCAGTCGGGACGGGAGCGGTTCCATCGTCGATTCGCTCTCGAGCGCGCGCGAAAATGCCCGCGGTGCCAGAGAAGTCACGTCGAGTGAGATGTGGGAGTGCCTCAACACCACGTACAACGGACTGGGCGATCGCATCAGGTCGTCGAAGCGCACCGGACCGCACGAGTTCTTCAGCTACATCGAAGAACGAGCAGCAATGTTCGCCGGGCTTGCGGATTCCACCCTCAGCCACGACGACGGCTACCGCTTTCTCATCCTCGGCCGGTCGGTCGAACGTATCGACATGACCGTGCGACTGCTTCTCTCGCGCGCCGGTGACCGGCCGTCTTCGCCTGCCTGGGTCACGGTGCTTCGCTCCGCTGGTGCGCACGACACTTATCTGAGGACCTATCGCGGTGCGCTCGACGCTCAGCGAGTACTGGAATTCATGTTGTTGGACAGGCTCTTCCCTCGCTCGGTGTTCTACGCGCTCAGCGAAGCGGAGCGCTCGCTCGACCGACTCGATCACCAGCCGAACAGTCGCGTCGGTGCGCGGGCAGAAGCGCAGCGTCTGCTGGGCCGGGCGCGTAGCGAACTCGAATTCCTGCGTCCAGGAGCATTGTTGGACGATTTGCAGGACAGATTGCTCGCTCTGCAGGAAACATGCCGCGACCTCGGCGAAGCAATCTCGAAGCAGTATTTCCACGCAGCTCCCTGGGTTGCCTGGACCGACGCAGGTTCCGGAACGTACGAAGATCAATTGGAAGGTGAATTGTGAGTTGGCGTATGCGCGTTGTCCACACCACGGGCTACCAGTACGACGCACCGGTGACGTCGTCCTACAACGAAGCGCGACTGACTCCGCGAAGTGACAACCGGCAGAACGTCATCCTCAATCGTGTGGAGACCAATCCGGTCACCAGAAGTTACCGGTACACCGATTACTGGGGCACCGCGGTCACGGCGTTCGACCTTCACGCACCGCACACCGAACTGGAGGTGACGGGATCGTCGGTCGTGGAGACGGATCCGTTCACGCCTCCCGAGGAAATTGCGACCTGGGAAGAGCTGGCGAGCGAAGGCGTCATCGATCGATTCAACGAAGTGCTCGACAACACCGAGTACGTCCCCAAGAATCGGCAGTTGGCCGTCATCGCCAAGAAGTTGTCCAAAGGATTGCCGCCGCAGGAATCCGTCGTCGAGGTCGCCAACTGGGTGAATCAGGAAATGTCCTACGTGCCGGGGACGACGGGCGTCCACACCTCCGCTGTCGAGGCGTGGTCGGAAAAGAAGGGCGTGTGCCAGGATTACGCGCACCTGACCCTGCTGTTGCTGCGCAGCATCGGGATCCCGAGTCGCTACGTTTCCGGCTACCTTCATCCGAAGAAGGAAGCGGCCATCGGTGTCGCGGTGGAGGGACAGAGCCACGCGTGGATCGAAGCGTGGACCGGAGCCTGGTGGGGATACGACCCGACCAATGCGATCGCGGTGAACGAGCAGCACGTCTCGGTCGGGCTCGGTCGTGACTACGCCGACGTCCCGCCACTCAAGGGGATTTTCTCGGGAGGAGGTTCCACCGCGCTCGATGTCGTGGTGGAGATCACACGACTGGCGTAACGTACTGCTCGACAGGCTTTGATCGGGGACCTATCGAGCAGAGGTGGGGCACATGTCGACGGCACAGGAGTACGTGGAACCGGAAGTAATTTCGGACGCGAAAAAGTATGTGGCCGAAGCGATCGGCACATTCGTCCTTGTCTTTGCCGCCGTGGGAACCGCGGTGTTCGCCGGCGACAAGGTCGGCAATCTCGGGGTAGCCCTCGCGTTCGGATTGACTCTGCTTTTCCTCGTGTACGCGATCGGCCCGATTTCCGGATGCCACGTCAATCCCGCTGTGACGGTGGGACAAGCGTTGCTCGGCAGGCTGACGTGGGGGCGTGCCGCCATCTATATCGCCGCTCAGATCGTCGGTGGCCTGTTGGCCGGTGCCGTCCTGTTCGCGGTGGCCAACAGTCTGCCGTCGTACGACCGGGCGGTGAACGGTCTCGGCGCCAACGGGTGGGGAGCGCACAGTCCGTCGGCGATCAAGGGCCCGCTCGGCGGGATCCTCGAAAACGGTTACGGCATCGGTGCGGCGATTCTCGTCGAAGTGCTGTTGACCGCGCTGCTGGTGTTCGTCGTGCTCGCGTCGACCGACCAGATTTCGGACGTGCCGCTCGCAGGTGTATCGATCGGATTCACGCTGGTGGTCATTCACCTGGTGTCCATCCCGATCGACAACACCTCCGTCAACCCGGCACGAAGCCTGGCCGTTGCGTTCTGGCAGCCGGGCGCCCTGGCCCAGGTGTGGGTGTTCCTCGTGTTCCCGCTGATCGGGGGTGCGCTCGGGGCTCTCGTCTACCGCGGCGTGTTCGGACGCTACGACCGACTCGACTCCTGAGCTGTCAGGACCAGCTGTAGTCCGAGCGGAGGCGCGAGGCCACGGCGTCGAACTTGCCCTTGGCGAGGATGGCACCCTCGCGACGTATCCCGGTTTCGGGTACGTCGAGGACGCGATCGAGCCGAATCCAACTCGGTCTTCCCTCGCCGTCCCACGATCCGGAACCGATCGATACCCAGTCGGGGTCGCCGTCGCGCTTGTCCTGGCTCGACAGCATCAGTCCGAGCAACGTGTTTCCGTCGCGTCCGACCACGAGAACGGGACGATCCTTGCCCTGGGACGCGTCTTCCTCGTAGGTGACCCAGGTCCATACGATCTCGCCGGGGTCGGCCTTGCCGTCGAGATCGGGGGAGTACTCGACCCGTCGTGCGCGGTGAGCCGTCGCAACGGTCTTCGACGCCACCGGGCGGCCGGGGTCGACTGCGGGTCCGGACGAACCGGCGCCGGTGATGGCGTCCTTGCCTTTCTGGAGGGCACCCGAACTCTGCAACTGACGAAACAGTCTCGGTCCCTCGCGGAGCGCGATTTTACTGAGTTCTTTGCCGAATTTGCTCCAGTTGCCAGCCATGGGAGTCGAGTTTAGACAGCAGCGCTCGATGGTGGCGTCCCGGCAGCCGGACGGCGAGGGACATGCAGAACGGAGTGGGAAAGGGCCAGGGACGCTGGTGTGGGACGATGGACCAGTTATCTCCAGCAAAATGCCAGCAAAGGATACGAGTGCCCAGCTTCGCCGACACGACGTTCACCGATCCGGCTCGGATCAGGAACTTCTGCATCATCGCCCACATCGACCACGGCAAGTCGACGCTGGCAGACCGGATGCTGCAGCTCACGGGCGTCGTCGACGATCGGTCGATGCGAGCCCAGTACCTGGACCGCATGGATATCGAGCGCGAGCGTGGCATCACGATCAAGGCGCAGAACGTGCGCCTGCCGTGGGTCGTCGACGGCGAAGAATTCGTGCTGCATCTCATCGACACGCCGGGGCACGTCGACTTCACCTACGAGGTTTCGCGCGCACTGGAAGCGTGTGAAGGCGCAGTCCTTCTGGTCGACGCAGCGCAGGGTATCGAGGCGCAGACATTGGCGAACCTCTACCTTGCCCTCGACAAGGATCTGACGATCATCCCGGTGCTGAACAAGATCGACCTTCCTGCCGCCGATCCTGATCGATACGCGGGCGAGATCGCGCACATCATCGGGTGCGAGCCCGGCGATGTACTGCGGGTGTCCGGCAAGACAGGTGTGGGCGTCGAGGAACTGCTCAACGAGGTCGTGAAGCTGGTCCCCGCTCCGGTCGGCAATCCCGACGGCCCCGCGCGCGCGATGATCTTCGACTCGGTCTACGACACCTACCGCGGAGTCGTGACGTATGTGCGCGTGGTCGACGGCGCCCTGAATCCGCGCGAGAAGGTCACGATGATGTCGACCGGCTCGACACACGAGCTTCTCGAAGTCGGCATCGTCTCTCCCGATCCGAAGGCGACCAAGGGACTCGGCGTCGGCGAGGTCGGCTACCTGATCACCGGTGTGAAGGACGTCCGGCAGTCCAAGGTCGGCGATACCGTCACCACGGCACGCAAGGGCGCAACCGAGCCGTTGACGGGATATCGCGAACCGCGACCGATGGTGTACTCAGGCTTGTATCCGCTCGACGGGTCCGACTACCCGGACCTGCGTGACGCGCTGGAGAAACTGCAGCTCAACGATGCTGCGCTCACGTACGAGCCGGAGACGTCGGTGGCGCTCGGGTTCGGCTTCCGCTGCGGCTTCCTCGGCCTGCTTCACATGGAGATCACGCGTGAACGTCTCGAACGCGAGTTCAACCTCGACTTGATCTCGACGTCACCGAACGTTGTGTACCGCGTCGAGATGGAGGACAAGGCCGAGCACATCGTCACCAACCCGTCGTACTGGCCCGAAGGCAAGGTGCGCGACGTGTACGAGCCGATGGTCAAGTGCACCATCATTTCTCCGAGCGAGTTCATCGGATCGATCATGGAACTGTGCCAGGGCCGACGCGGTGAACTCGGCGGCATGGACTACCTGTCCGAAACCCGTGTCGAGCTGCGCTACACCATCCCGATGGCCGAGATCATCTTCGATTTCTTCGACATCTTGAAGTCGCGCACGCGTGGCTACGCCAGCCTCGACTACGAGGAGATCGGCGAGCAGAGCGCCGCGCTCGTCAAGGTCGACATCCTTCTGCAGGGTGAGGCCGTCGATGCGTTCTCGGCAATCGTCCACAAGGATGCTGCCGCTGCCTACGGCAACAAGATGACCACCAAGCTCAAGGAACTCATTCCGAGGCAACAGTTCGAGGTGCCGATTCAGGCTGCAATCGGGTCGAGAATCATTGCCCGCGAGAATATTCGCGCGATCCGCAAGGACGTTCTGGCCAAGTGCTACGGCGGTGACATCAGCCGAAAGCGCAAGCTGCTCGAGAAGCAGAAGGAAGGCAAGAAGCGCATGAAGACGATCGGCCGCGTCGAGGTGCCGCAGGAGGCATTCGTCGCTGCACTGTCGTCGGAATCGTCGACGGACAAGCCCAAGAAGTAGGGCGGCTTCGCCGCCCGTGTGTGCGTAGTCGGTCCCCGCCTCTACCACGCGCACACGGGCCGCGCAGCGGCCCTAGTACATTCCTATGGTGTGACGACTCGAATACTGAGCGAACTGACCGTCCCGATCATCAGCGCACCGATGGCAGGTGGACCGTCCACTCCCGACCTGGCCGTGGCAGTATCGCGGGCAGGTGGCCTCGGGATGCTGGCCGGCGCGCTGCTGGACCCCGAGAAGTTCGCTGCGCAGGTCGACTCGCTCAGGGAGGTGACCTTCGGGGTCAACCTGTTCCTCCCCGATGATCCGTCCGGGGCCGACGTTGCCGCCTACGCGGTGAAGATTCGTCCGTGGTTCGAGCGGTTCGGTGTCGAGCCAGGCGAGCTTCCGCGGCGCGACGACAACTACCCGGCCAAGTTCGCTTGGCTCGTCGAACATCCGGTTCCGCTGGTGTCGAGCACGTTCGGCACCTTCAGCGCTGCCGAGGTCGAGGCTTTGCACGAAGTCGGTACCGAGGTGTGGTGCACCGTCACGTCGGCGGCCGAAGCCATCGAAGCCGACCGGAACGGTGTCGATGCCCTTGTCGTACAGGGGCCCGAAGCCGGTGGCCACCGCGGAAGTTTCGACGGCTCGGCGCCTGATCTTCCCCTGCGTGAGCTCCTCGAGGAAGTACGAGCGGTGTCGGACCTTCCGAGGATCGCGACCGGCGGTCTGATGGACGGCGACGATGTCGCACCGCTGCTCGCGTCAGGTCTGGCCGATGCCGCTCAGCTGGGCACCGCATTCTTGAACACCGCCGAGGCCGGCACCAGGAAAGTACACCGCGAACAACTGACCGCCACGACGGATACTGCTGTCACGCGGGCATTCTCGGGTCGGCCTGCGCGCGGACTCGTCAACGAGTTCATGCGTGCGAATTCCGAGGAAGCGCCGTTGGCCTATCCGGATATTCACTATCTGACGGCGCCGATGCGAGCACAGTCCGGTGCAGCAGGCGATCCGTCGGGTGTATCGATGTGGGCGGGCACCGGGCATGTGCGAGCGCGATCAGCGTCGGCGTCCGAACTGATGACCGAATGGGCTCACCAGCTCGGACGTTGACAGACGTTCGCCGGCGTTCTAGTTGGTGTGTGCCGGTTGGAAGTGTCCAGCGGCTTGCGCTTCCTCGGCGCGGATCACGTGCACCACGGCATTGATCAGCGCCAGATGGGTGAACGCCTGCGGGAAGTTACCGAGGTGGCGACCGGTTTTGGCATCGATCTCCTCGGCGTACAACTTCAGCGGACTTGCGTAGCCGAGCAATCGCTCGCACAGATGCTTGGCTCGGGGGAGTTCATCGATCTCCACCAGCGCCGACACCAGCCAGAACGAACAAATGGTGAAGGTACCTTCCTCGCCCGCCAGACCGTCGTCGGTGGTGTCGACGCGGTAGCGCAGCACCAAGCCGTCCTCGGTGAGTTCGTCGGCGATGGCAAGGACCGTCGCTCGGATGCGATCGTCGTCGGCGGGGAGAAACCTGAGCAACGGAGCCAGGAGCAGCGACGCGTCGAGCGATGGGTGGCCGTAACGCTGAGTGAGAACTCCGCGGGAGTCGACGCCGTGTTCGAGGATGTCGGCCTTGATCTCGTCGGCGATCTCGTCCCATTGTTTCGCGTAATTCATCTCGCCGTGGATCTCGGCGAGTTTCGATCCGCGGTCGAGTGCCACCCAGCACATCAACTTCGACGAGGTGAAGTGCTGCGGCTCGCCGCGCACCTCCCAGATGCCGCGGTCCGGCTTGCGCCAGTTCGCAATTGCCTCCTCGACCTGTCTCTTGAGCAGGGGCCACAGAAACTCGGGCACGTGCTCGCGAGACTTGACGTGCAAGTACACCGAGTCGAGCATCGTGCCCCAGATATCGTGCTGTTCTTGGTTGTACGCACCGTTGCCGATCCGCACCGGACGCGCTCCGTCGTAACCCGACAGGTGTGAGAGTTCGCTTTCTTCGAGGGTCTTCTCACCGCCGATGCCGTACATGACTTGCAGCGGGTTTGCGTTTCCGTTGTCGGACTTGGACACATCGGCCATGAACGAGAAGAAATCGTTCGCCTCGCGGTCGAGTCCGAGGGTGTACAGGCCCCACAATGCGAACGTGGAATCGCGTACCCAGGTGTAGCGATAGTCCCAGTTGCGCTCTCCACCAGGCGTTTCCGGAAGAGATGTCGTGGAGGCGGCCAGTAGCGCACCGGTCGGTGCGTAGGTGAGACCTTTGAGGGCAAGCGCGCTGCGCTGCAGGTAGCCGCGCCACGGGTGGTCGGGGAATCGTCCGATGGTGATCCACTGGCGCCAACACTCCGACGTGCGCCACATCTTCTCGGCTGCTTCCTCGAAGGTCTGAGGCGACGGAAGATCGGACCAGGAGAGAGCCACGAAGATGTTGTCGCCCTCGGTCATGCGTGTTCGTGCTCGAGCTTCTCGGCCTTCGATCCCGATGCGAAGATTGGTGGTGAGCTTGAGCGTCGGTTGGTCACCGTCAGCACTGGCCTCGCACGTTGCTGTTGCTTCCTCGTATACCTTGCCGGTGTACTCCCACTGTGCCGGGGCGCGGTGATAGTCGAACGCGGGCTCACAACTCATCTCGAGTTCCACGGTTCCGCTGACGCATTTCACGGTGCGCAGCAGGATGTGCTCGGCGTCCCAGTCCGTCGGCGCCCGTTTGTGCGTACGCGAACGTTGGTCGGTGTTGTGCCACGGACCCATCACGAGTGCATCCCGGATGACCAGCCAGCCCGTCTCGGTCTGCCATGTCGTCTCGACGATCAGGCCACCGGGCAGGTAGCGCCGTGCTGCCGGCACGGACTGTCCGTAGGGACCGACACGGAAATGACCGGCACTTCGGTCGAGGACGGCGCCGAAGACGCTCGGCGAATCCGGCCGCGGCACGCACATCCACTCGACCGATCCGTTGCGGGCGATGAGGCAGGTCGTCTCGCAGTCGGAGAGGAAGGCGTAGTCGTCGATCGGCGGAAACGCGCTGCGATAGGAAGTGAGTGTGGACACCGGAGCTTCGGTGCTGCCCAGAACTCCCTGCGTGTCGTGGTCGTCTGCGTCCGGCACTCCTGCTTTCAGGATGGTGTCGTCTCGCACGGGCACTACTGTCGACTGCTCCTCGAATGCCGTCATCGGTCAATCATCGACGCCAGGGGTGCCCTGCGTCCACCGCTGGCAGGCCTCGGCGTGGCGACCCGGTTGGGCGGGGAGTGGAGGCTGCGTGGTTGGGCGCATTAGGGTGTAGATCGTGCACGCGATAGCCACCTGGTGGGACGGGATCGAACTGTGGATCACCGGTCTGCCGTTCGTGCCGCAGTCGATTGTGGTGCTGGTAGTGCTCGTGCCCGCGGCTTTCCTGCTGGCGTGGGCCTTCGATCGCCTGTTGGCCGGAGTGCTTCACCTGCTCGGGCGTGACGGTCGCGCCGAGCGAGATACGACAGATGTCGTGTCGGATCCATCGATCACGGAAGGTTCCTGATGCCGAAGTCGAGGGTCTCGCTCGCATTGATCGCCCTGCTGGTTCTCGTCGTCCTTGCGTGGTTTCTGACCAGGTGATCGATGGTAGGTCGGCAGGATTAGAGTCCGGCCGGAACCTCTGCTAGATTTCTGTCCGTGTCTGTCGCTGCCGAGTACCGAGTCCGCCATGAACTGGCGTTGATTGCGGTCGGCATGCTTGCGGTCGCCGATATCGACTGTCGGCGCTCCACGCCCTAGCTGAGGCGCTTTCCGACGGTACCAGCGTGCGTGGGATCCGTGTCGGGTCTTGTCAGACCCCGCGCATCTCACCAGATCGCTCGACTCACCGTGCAGCCTGCTCGACAAGTAATTCTTGTCGGCCGCATTTTTCGTACGACTTCCTTCAGCACATCTTCTGGATCGACAATTCGATGAAAGGCACTATCCGATGAGGCACAGTTCTCGTTATCTGCTCACCACCTTTGCTGCTGTGGGGACTCTTGTGCTCGCTGCGTGCGGTGGCGGATCGAGCGACACGGTCGGCGCCGAGGGTGGTTCCACCAGCGGAGCTGCGCTGACGCTCGTGGGCTATGCGGTTCCGAAGAACGGGTGGGACGCGATCGCTCCGGCATTCGCCGAGACCGACGCAGGCGAGGGAACGTCGATCAACGCCGACTATGGCGCTTCGGGCAACCAGTCACGCAAGGTGGCGGACGGCGCGCCTGCCGACATCGTCAACTTCTCGGTCGAACCCGATGTGGCGCGCTTGGTGAAGGCGGGCAAGGTCGACGAGAACTGGAATCAAAATGCTTATGGCGGTGTGCCTTTCGGCTCAGTCGTCACACTCGTCGTTCGCGAGGGAAACCCGAAGAACATTCAGGGCTGGGACGACCTGCTGAAGCCGGACGTTCAGGTGATCAGCCCGAGTCCGCTCAGTTCGGGTTCTGCCAAGTGGAATCTGCTCGCGCCGTACGCTGCCAAGAGCAATGGCGGACAGGACAAGCAGGCCGGCCTCGATTACGTCCAGCAGTTGGTCTCCGGTCACTTCCCGGTTCAGCCCGAGTCGGGTCGCGCCGCTACCGAGGCATTCCTGCAGGGCCAGGGCGACGTGCTCATCAGCTACGAGAACGAAGCACTGTTGATCGAATCGCAGGGTGAAAAAGTCGAGCACGTCGATGTCGCGGACACCTTCCGTATCGACAACCCGGTAGCCGTGGTCAACAGCAGCTCGCAGCTCGACAAGGCGAACGCTCTCAACGATTTCATCTACACCGACGAGGGCCAGAAGATCTGGGCCGAGGCCGGGTTCCGCCCCACCAACCCGGACATCGCCGCGGAGTACTCGGACAAGTTCTTCACGCCCGCAAAGCTTCGCACCATCGACGACCTCGGTGGCTGGACTCAGGTGGATGCGGATCTGTTCGGTGACACCGGCGCGATCACCACGATCTACAAAGAAAACACCAAGTAACAACCATGTCCACGACGAGTATCGGTACCGAGTCGGGCTCGCGGCCTTCTCCCTCCAAGGGGAGAAAGTTTCGCGGACCCGGCTCGGTCGGGCCGTTCGGGCTCGGCGTCGCCGTTCTGTGGCTCAGCGTCATCGTTCTGCTCCCGCTGGCAGCATTGACCGTCAAATCGTTCGACGACGGCATCGGGGGGTTCTGGGACGCGGTGACTGCGCCGCGTGCCATCGCGACCTTCCGGGTGACGTTGGAGGTCTCGATTGCAGCGGCAGTGGTCAACCTGTTTCTGGGAACGCTGATCGCATGGGTGTTGGTGCGCGACGAGTTCCCGGGAAAGCGTTTCGTCAATGCCCTGATCGATCTGCCGTTCGCGCTTCCGACGATCGTCGCCAGCCTGGTTCTGTTGTCCCTGTACGGTCCGACCAGCCCGATCGGTCTCGTCTTCAATGCCACCAAACCCGCCGTGGTGGTGGCATTGCTGTTCGTGACCCTTCCCTTCGTGGTTCGCGCCGTACAACCCGTGCTGATCGAGCTCGACAAAGAGGTCGAGGAAGCAGCCGCGTCGCTCGGCGCCGGCAATTGGACGATCTTCCGTTCGATCGTGCTTCCGGTGCTGCTGCCGTCGGTTCTCAGCGGCACCGGGCTCGCGTTCGCCAGGGCGATCGGTGAGTTCGGTTCGGTCGTCCTCATCGGCGGTAACATCCCCGGGGACACACAGATAGCGTCGCAGTACATTCGTGAGCTCATCGAGTACGACCAGGCGGTGGACGCCGCGGCAATTTCGGTAGTGCTGTTGGCGCTCGCCTTCGTGGTGCTGTTCGTTCTGCGTATCGTCGGGAACCGGCTCGCGCGTCGAGAGGAGCAGATCCGATGAAAATCGGTCTACCGGTCAAACTTTCACTGCGCACGATCGCACTGCTGTACTTGGCCGCGCTCGTGCTGTTTCCGCTCGGCGCGATTTTGTATCGAACGTTCGAGGACGGCTTCACGGAATTCTGGGGCCTGATCACCACTCCTGCAGCTCAATCCGCGTTGCAACTATCGCTGTTGATCGTCGCGATCGTGGTGCCCATCAACGTTGTATTCGGTGTCGTCACCGCTCTCGCGTTGGTGCGGGGCCGCTTCCGTGGCAAGGGTGTGCTGGAGGCCATCGTCGACCTGCCGTTCGCCGTGTCTCCCATCGTCACCGGTGTAGCTCTCATCCTGCTGTGGGGTGCCAACGGGTGGCTCGGAGGCATCGAGAGTCTCGGATTCAAGATCATCTTCGCGCTGCCGGGAATGGTGATCGCCACGATCTTCGTCACGCTTCCCTTCGTGGTCCGTGAGGTGGAACCGGTCCTCTACGAAATCGGCGAGGAGCAGGAGGAAGCCGCATCGACTCTCGGTGCGTCTGCGCTGCAAACGTTCTGGCGAATCACGCTTCCAGCGATCCGGTGGGGTCTCACCTACGGGATCGTGCTGACCGTCGCGCGTTCTCTCGGCGAATTCGGTGCCGTCATCATGGTGTCGACGAACCTGCCGGGAATCTCCCAGACGCTGACACTCCTCGTGAACTCGCGGTACGAGGACTTCAATCCACAGGGTGCCTACGCTGCGTCGACGCTGCTCATGGCAATCGCCGTCATCGTGCTGCTACTGATGACTGCCCTCGACAAGAAGAGGACGAAGTAATGACCGTGCAGAACGCAGGCGAGATCGAGATATCGGTCGTCGGTGCCAACAAGAACTACGGCGACTTCGCTGCACTCGACAACGTGAGCATCGACATTCCCAAGGGATCGCTCACTGCTCTGCTCGGACCGAGTGGGTCCGGCAAATCGACTCTGTTGAGGTCCATTGCCGGGCTGGAGCAGCTGGATTCGGGCCAGGTGATTCTCGCCGGTCAGGACGTGACGTGGATCAGTCCGCAGAAGCGCGAGATCGGATTCGTGTTTCAACACTACGCAGCGTTCAAGCACCTGAGCGTGCGCGACAACGTCGCATTCGGGTTGAAGATCAGGAAGCGCCCGAAAGCCGAGATCAAGCGGAAGGTCGACGAGCTCCTCGAGATCGTCGGACTCGCGGGGTTCCAGACCAGATTCCCAGCGCAGCTGTCGGGTGGCCAGCGTCAGCGCATCGCGCTCGCCCGCGCGCTCGCCGTCGATCCGCAGGTGCTCCTTCTGGACGAGCCGTTCGGTGCACTCGACGCCAAGGTCCGCGAGGATCTGCGAACCTGGTTGCGTCGCCTGCACGACGAGGTACATGTGACGACGGTGCTCGTGACCCACGACCAAGAGGAGGCACTCGATGTCGCCGACCGGATCGCGGTGCTGAACAAGGGGCGGATCGAACAGATCGGATCGCCGGAGGATCTGTACGACCGGCCGGGCAACGACTTCGTCATGTCGTTCCTCGGGCAGGTCGCCAAGCTCAACGGCGTGCTCGTTCGCCCGCACGATATTCGCGTCGGCCGAGATCCGAGCCTGGCGCTGGCTCAGGAAAACGGCACCGCAGAATCGGCCGGCGTCACTCGCGCTGTCGTCGAACGTGTCGTTCACCTCGGCTTCGAGGTCAAGGTCGAGCTCAAGAACGCAGCAACGGGGGAGCTGTTCGCGGCCCAGATCACGCGCGGGGACAGCGAGGCACTTCAACTCAACCCGGGCGAGACCGTGTACGCGCGCGCGACCCGGATCCCCGTCATCGCGTCCACGGGTGCGCCGGTGGAGACCGACCCGCTGGAGAAGGCGACTTCGGGATAGCGGTTCCCTCGGCGGAGTTGCAGTTCGAGGCACTCGCTTCGGTGATCGAGTCGTCGGGAGATGGCGTAGCGTGACCGAACCCACCGCGGTGCGAGGCATGAACCTCGGCCGCGGCGGGGTATGAACCCGAGGTGTTCAATTCCCATGCCAGATTGTCCTGGGTGCTGGCCGGACTTGCGGGTCTGGTCGGTGCCGCCGCGTTCACCAACACCGCCGGTTACTTCGTCACCTTCATGACGGGAAATACCGAGCGGGGAGCCGTCGGATTCTTCCGCGGCGACAATGCGATGGCCGCCGCAGCAATCCTGTTGATCGTGACTTTCGTTGCGGGCGTTGTGGTTGCGTCGCTGTGCCGACGGCATCTGTGGAACGACCATCCGCACGGTGCGACGGTGCTGACGACGGCAGCCCTGGCGATCGCGTCCGCTGTCGATGTGATCATGAGTGGTTGGAGTGCGCCGCAGGTTCAGTTCGTGCCCATTCTGTTCATCTCGTTTGCCATGGGCGCCTTGAACACTTCGTTCGTGAAGAACGGCGAAGTCTCGATTCCGCTGAGCTACGTCACCGGCACGCTGGTCAAGATGGGGCAAGGCATCGAGCGGCACATCAGCGGAGGTTCGGCGAAGGATTGGCTCGAATACTTTCTGCTGTACGCCGGTTTCACCGCCGGTGCGTTGATCGGTGGAGTGATGAGCCTCTTCATCACCGGACCGCAGGTTCTGATCGCGGCGACGGCGGTCTGCTTGGTGACTACCTTGTACACCTACCGTCGCACGGTGGAGGACTCGTCGATACTCGGTTGAATCAGGCCGACCGGCGTGTCGACAGATTCGACAATGCAGCGTCGTAGCGACTCGATACGACGTCGGCGACGAGGGGGTGATCCCCGATCACCTCGGCCACGGTGACGGTGTCGTCGCCTACCGCCGCGAGGATTCGGTCGGTGAGTAGGCCGGGCGCAAGGAACCACGGCGCGAGGACGATGGTGCGGGCTCCCAGATCGGCGATTCGCGCGAGACAGTCGGCCGGTCCCGGATTCTGCGCGGTGGCAAAGCATGTCACTGCTGCTGCCCACCGCGTTCCGACGAGGACACGTTCGGCGAGTGCTCGCATGCGTTGATTGGCCGATGGATCCGAGGATCCGACGGCGGCCAGAGCGATGCCGACACTCGGGTCGTCCACATCGACGCCGGTCTCGATGATTCTGGTGCGTACGACATCGATCAAACGTCGATCGTCTCCGAGGACCTGCGACTGGGTGAGCTCCAGATGCGGATGACGAATTCGCGCGGCGTCGATCAGTCCGGGAAGATCGACCCTGGCGTGGAAAGCCTTGCCCAGCAACAGTGGAACCATGATCGCCGAGCGCACGCCGTCTGCTGCCACCTGATCGAGAACGGTGTCGACCTTCGGCTCGGACAGATCGAGAAACGCAACGCGCACGTCGAGGTCCGGACGGCGAACTCGGATCTGCTCGACCACGGCGCCGACGGTCCGCGCGGAACGCGGGTCGCGGCTGCCGTGGGCGACTGCAATCAAAGTACTCATGGTCGCTACCGACTCAAGCGGGTTGCGGAGAACCGAGTTCGACGGCCGAGAGAGCATCGCCGACGAGTCCCGCCGCGAGAGTGTTTCCACCGGACGGGTCGATCAGGAGGAAGCTTCCGGTGTGGCGGTTGACGGCGTAGTCGTCGGCGACGATCGGTTCGGCGACTCGAACGGATATCCGTCCGATGTCGTTGAGCTCCAACGATTCCGGTGACGGCTCGGATGTCAGATTCTGCTCGTCGAACTTCTCGACCAACGAACCGACGATAGCCTGCGTGGTGCGGGTCCCGTGCTTGAGCAGAAGGCGAGCGCCCGGGCGCAGCGGCTTCTCGGCCAGCCAGCATACGGTGGCGTCGAATTCACCGATCGGCTCCGGTGCATCCTGCGGAGAGACGATGGTGTCGCCGCGAGAGACATCCACGTCGTCGGCGAGGATCAGGGTGACACTTCGGCCCGCATTGGCCGTTCCGAGTTCACCGTCGGCGGTGTCGATGCGTTCGATGGTGGTCCGAGTGCCCGAAGGCAGAATCACCACGTCGTCGCCGGGGGAGACGGTGCCCGCAGCGACCTGTCCCGCGTAGCCACGGTAGTCCGGGAATTCTGCGGTACGAGGGCGGATCACGTACTGGACCGGAAAGCGGAGTCCGACACGATGGGGCTCGGCGTCGACCGGTACCGACTCGAGGTGTTCGATCAGCGTCGGTCCGCTGTAGTACGGGGTGTTGGTCGAGCGAATGGCGACGTTGTCGCCGTGAAGAGCGGACACCGGGATCTCGACGACGTCCTCGGATGCCCATCCGAGTGAGGTGGTGAGCGAGGTGAACTCGGCCGAGATGTCGGCGAAAACCTGTGCCGGATCCTCGACGAGGTCGATCTTGTTCACCGCCAGTACCAGTTTGGGTACGCCGAGAAGCGCGAGAACTGCTGCGTGCCTGCGAGTTTGGGTGATGACGCCTTTGCGGGCATCGACGAGGAGAATTACCAGCTGAGCTGTGGATGCACCGGACACCGTATTTCGGGTGTACTGCACGTGACCCGGAGTGTCGGCGAGGACGAAGGAGCGCGCCGGTGTTGCGAAGTAGCGGTAGGCCACATCGATGGTGATTCCCTGTTCGCGCTCTGCCCGGAGCCCGTCGACGAGCAGCGACAGATCGGGAGTGCTCAACCCACGGTCGACCGATGCGCGCGTCACGGCGTCGATCTGGTCGGCCAGAACCGATTTGGTGTCGTAGAGCAGCCGACCGACGAGGGTCGACTTTCCGTCGTCCACGCTGCCGGCGGTGGCCAGGCGGAGAAGCTGAGCGCCCGGAGCCGAGGCCGTGGGAGCAGAAGTGGGGCTCATCAGAAGTATCCTTCGCGCTTACGGTCTTCCATGGCAGCTTCGGAGACGCGGTCGTCACCGCGGGTGGCGCCACGTTCGGTGAGTCGGGATGCGGCGACCTCGGCGAGAATAGCCTCGTTGTCGGCGGCCTCGGACAGCACTGCGCCCGTGGTGGAGCCGTCGCCGACGGTGCGGTAGCGCACCGACAGAGTCTGCAGGTCCTCGGCCTCGGTTGGTCCGCCCCACACGCCGGGGGTCATCCACATTCCGTCGCGCTGATAGACCGGACGTTGGTGCGCGTAGTAGATGCTCGCGAGTTCGACGTTCTCACGCGCGATGTAGCGCCAGATGTCGAGTTCGGTGAAATTGCTGAGCGGGAACACACGAACCTGTTCACCGGGGGAGTGCTTGCCGTTGTAGAGGTTCCAGAGCTCGGGACGCTGCTTCTTGGGATCCCACTGGCCGAATGCATTGCGCAGTGAGAAGATTCGCTCTTTGGCGCGGGCGCGCTCTTCGTCGCGCCGGGCGCCACCGAAGACGGCGTCGAACCGATTCTCCGAGATCGAGTCGAGCAACGGCACCGTCTGCAGCGGGTTACGGATACCGTCCGGGCGCTCGGTGAGCCGTCCATCGGCCAGGTAGTCCTCCACCTTCGCCACGTGCAGGCGAAGGTTGTACTTCGCGACCACGTAGTCGCGGAAGTCCAGCACTTCCTGCAGGTTGTGTCCGGTGTCGACGTGCAGGAGAGCGAAGGGCAGTGGCGCCGGCCAGAACGCCTTGATCGCGAGATGCAGCAGGACGGTGGAGTCCTTGCCTCCGGAGAAAAGGATCACCGGGCGTTCGAATTCGCCTGCGACCTCGCGGAAGATGTGGATTGCCTCGGACTCGAGCGCATCCAGTGTGTCGAAACGGTCGCTGTCGATCAGCGTGCGTCCGAGGGACGCCGGCGTTGTCAGTGTCGTCGAATTCGAAGTCATGAGGCGTGCAACCCACATTCGGTCTTAGCCTTGCCGGCCCACCGACCGCTACGCGGATCGGCGCCGGGGGCTGGCTTGATGGTGCAGGGTGCGCACCCGATCGATGGATATCCTTCGTCGACGAGGGGGTTGACGAGGATGGAGTGCTCGTCGATGTAGTGCTGCATTTTTTCGTCCGACCACGCCGCGATGGGGTTGATCTTCACGAGCCCGAACGCGTCGTCGAAAGAGATGAGGGGAGCGTTGGCGCGCGTAGGGGCCTCGACGCGGCGAATGCCGGTGACCCAGGCACTGTAGTTCGCCAGTTCCTTCTTCAGCGGCGCGACTTTGCGCATGGCGCAGCACCGGTTGGGCTCGCGCGCGAAGAGATCCTTGCCTTCGATCGAGTCCTGCTGCGCGACGGTCTTCTCGGCGCGAGCGTTGACGATGTTCACGCCGTAGACAGCCTCGACCGCGTCGCGAGTTCCGATGGTCTCGGCGAAGTGGTAGCCGGTGTCGAGGAACAGAACGTCGACGCCCGGATGAACCTGAGTTGCCAGGTGAACCAGCACCCCGTCCTGCATGTTCGAAGCAACGATGAAGTCGTTTCCGAATTCGCGTTCGGTCCACTCCATCAGCTCGATGGCATTCGCTCCGTCGAGTTCGCGGGCGCCGCGCTCGGCAGTGGCCTTCAGTTGGTCCACGGAAAGATTCAGTCCGGTACTCATCGCAAATCCGCCTCGTCTGCTCGCACGGCCCACTGTGCGAAGCGCTCGCTGTCCTCGCGGTGCTTGATGAAGTTACGCACCACTCGTTCGATGTAATCGCCCAGCTCGGTGCTGTTCACCTTGTGCTGGCGCAGCTTTCGGCCGAACGCACTGTCCAGTCCGAGGCTGCCACCAAGATGAACCTGGAAACCCTCGACCTGATTCCCGGCCCCGTCGTCGACGAGCATTCCCTTGAACCCGATGTCGGCGATCTGGGACCGCGCGCACGAGTTGGGGCAACCGTTGATGTTGATGGTGACCGGCACGTCGAGCTGACTGTTGATGTCGGCGAGACGCTGCTCGAGCTCGGGAACGAGAACCTGTGAACGCTTACGGGTTTCCGCGAACGAGAGTTTGCAGAATTCGATTCCGCTGCAGGCCATCAGGTTCTTGCGCCAGTGCGACGGCCGAGCAGGCAAACCGAGTGCGTCGAGATCGGCGATGAGCTCCTCGAGCTTGTCGTCGGGAACGTCGAGAACGATCAGCTTCTGGTAGGGCGTGAACCGGAGTCGATCCGAGCCTGCCTTCTCGGCTGCATCGGCGACCTTCGCCATGATCGTTCCCGAGATGCGGCCGGCGATCGGGGCGACGCCGACTGCGTTCAGCCCGTTCTTGAGCTTCTGGATCCCGACGTGATCGCGTGGGCGAGAAGGCTTCTCCGGTGCAGGCCCGTCGATCAGCTTGCGATGGAGGTACTCGTCTTCGAGGACCTGGCGGAACTTTTCGATTCCCCAGTCCTTGATGAGGAACTTCAAGCGCGCCTTGGTGCGCAGTCGCCGGTATCCGTAGTCACGGAAGATGGAGACGACGCCTTCCCATACATCGGGGACGTCGGCCAGCGGAACCCAGACGCCGACGCGCTGCGCGAGCATCGGATTGGTGGACAGCCCGCCGCCGACCCAGAGGTCGAGGCCCGGGCCGTGCTCGGGATGGTTCACGCCGATGAACGCGACATCGTTGATCTCGTGGACGACGTCCTGAAGACCGGAGATCGCCGTCTTGAACTTGCGCGGGAGGTTCGAGTACTCGGGCTTGCCGATGTAGCGCTCGACGATTTCGTCGATGGCGGGCGTCGGGTCGAGAATCTCGTCGACGGCTTCGCCGGCGAGCGGAGAGCCGAGCACGACGCGGGGGCAATCACCGCAGGCCTCGGTTGTCTTCAGCCCGACGGACTCGATGCGTCGCCAGATCTCGGGGACGTTTTCGATCTCGATCCAGTGGTACTGGACGTTCTCGCGGTCCGAGAGGTCGGCGGTGTCACGGGCAAATTCTTTCGATATGCCTGCGAGGGTGCGGAACTGCTCGAGGTTGAGCGCTCCGGCGTCGCAGCGGATGCGCATCATGAAGTACTTGGCTTCGAGAAGGTCGATGTTCTCGTCCCCGGTAAATGTGCCGTCGTAGCCCTGCTCACGTTGGGTGTAGAGACCCCACCAGCGCATACGGCCACGAAGGTCGCCCTTGTCGATGCTGTCGAAGCCTTGCTTCGCGTAGATGTTCTCGATGCGAGCCCGGACGTTGAGCGGATTGTCGTCCTTCTTGGCCTGCTCGTTCGCGTTCAGCGGTTCGCGGTACCCGAGGGCCCACTGTCCCTCGGCGCGCCTTTTCGTCGGCCGAGCGGTGCGCTCCCTCGGGGCAACGTGCGCAGGCTTTGACGAGTCCGCGTGCGTGGCGGCGTCGGTGGTCGACGACATCGATGTGCTCCTGCATCTTGTAGCTTCCGGGCGGCGAAGGGGAGGGGCTGAGACTCACCGCTTGCACACGAAACCGGACGGATCGTGGGATCTGACGTGGAAAGATCTGCTTGTTGTGTTTGCTGGAGCGAGCTGGCGCAGAGCGCTGCTACAGGCTCTTACAGCATCGACACGAGGAGCTGCAGACACGCTTGAGATCGACATGGCGGCGCGCCACGAGTCGGATCCCGGAGTCAGTCATGTCGACCATTGTGCCACGACATTCGCCCTGGTCCGACCGAGGAGGTCTATTTACCCCGATTTCACGGTAAATAGGCTGGCAGAGCGCCCGAAAGTTCTTTCGGTCCTCGCGCGGCGAACGGCTCGCCTACGTTCTGGGAGACTGTCGTGGTGAACCTTCTCGCTGCACCCACCATTTCCCTCGAGCTGCCCGATGAGGCATTCGAGGGCGTAGGGCAGCGGCCGTTCGGAATCTACGTCCATGTTCCGTTCTGCACGACGCGCTGTGGGTACTGCGATTTCAACACCTATACCGCGGGTGAACTCGGTACCTCGGCGTCGCCGCAGTCGTGGCTGGACGGACTTCGGCGCGAACTGGACGTGGCGGCAACGCTGATGAGCGAGCGTGCCGGCCGGGTGCCGACGGCCGACACCGTGTTCATCGGCGGCGGAACACCGTCGCTGCTCGGCGGCGACGGACTCGGCGACGTACTGGCGGCCGTGCGGTCGAGTTTCGGGGTGACGGCGGGCGCGGAGGTCACCACGGAGTCCAATCCCGAGTCGACGTCCCCGCAGTTCTTCGAGCAACTTCGTTCCGCCGGCTTCACCCGCATTTCCCTCGGAATGCAGTCGGCAGCAGCCCACGTGTTGGCGACCTTGGATCGGACGCACACGCCGGGGCGGCCGGTCGCTGCGGCCAAGGAAGCACGCGCCGCGGGCTTCACGCACGTGAATCTGGATCTCATCTACGGCACCCCCGGTGAACGTGACGTCGATCTCGACCGATCATTGGAGGCCGTTCTAGAGGCAGGCGTCGACCACGTCTCCGCTTATGCCCTGATCGTCGAGGACGGAACCGCGATGGCGAGAAAAGTCCGCCGAGGCGAGCTGCCGATGCCCGACGACGACGTCCTCGCCAGTCGCTACGAGCGCATCGACGCGGTGCTCTCCGGGGCAGGGCTGAACTGGTACGAGGTATCGAATTGGGCCACCGACGACGCCGCCGAGTGCAAGCACAACGTGGGGTATTGGGACGGCGGCGACTGGTGGGGAGCCGGACCGGGCGCACACAGCCATATCGGCGGCACGCGGTTCTGGAACGTCAAGCATCCGGCTCGCTACGCCGATCAGCTGGCGCAGGGATCGCTGCCGGTCGCCGGGAGTGAGCTGCTCAGTACCGAGGACAGGCATCTCGAGAAGTTGATGCTGAAGATCAGACTTCGCAGTGGTCTACCGGCAGCAGCACTCGACCGCGCCGAGCGCTCCGCGGCGGAACAGGTGGTTGCCGACGGTTTGATGGTGCTGGAGAACGAGCGTTTCGTGCTCACGGACCGTGGACGGCTCCTCGCCGACGCCGTGGTGCGCGCCATCGCCGCCTGAACACTGCTCCCGGCGAGGAGAAGTCAGGCTCCCAGCACGTCGTAGTCGAACACGCGTGCATGCAGGACCGTTCGATTTCGCAGTGCGGCACGTACCGCGCGGTGCAGGCCGTCCTCGAGATAGACGACGCCGCGATAGTGAACCGCGTGGGGGAACAGATCGCCGTAGAAGGTCGAATCCTCGGAGAGCAAGCGGTCGAGCTCGAGGACTTTGGTCGTGGTGACGATCTCGTCCAGCCTCAGTTGGCGGGGTGGAATCTTGGACCAGTCGCGGAGCGACAAGCCGTGCTCCGGATACGGTTTTCCGTCCCTCACGCCTTTGAAGATCATGCGGTGTTCGTCATTGGAGTCGAGTTGGCCACCCGTCCACACTAAGGCCTTGCGGCATGGGCGGTCCGTCGGCTACTAGACTTCGAGCAGTTGAAGCCGATGGGCAGTCCGACCGAAGTCGAACGGAGGGGATGGAACGTGTCGACCACAGAAGACAGGCGTTTCGAAGTCTTGCGCGCCATCGTCGCAGACTACGTGTCCACCCAGGAGCCAGTCGGTTCGAGAGCCCTGGTCGAGCGCCATACCCTCGGGGTTTCGAGCGCCACCGTTCGCAACGACATGGCGGTCCTCGAAGCCGAGGGGTACATCGCGCAGCCACACACCAGTTCGGGGCGAGTGCCGACCGACAAGGGCTACCGCCGGTTCGTGGATCGGATCGC
The DNA here is from genome assembly GCF_023264675.1 of Rhodococcus sp. (in: high G+C Gram-positive bacteria). Lineage (GTDB taxonomy): Bacteria > Actinomycetota > Actinomycetes > Mycobacteriales > Mycobacteriaceae > Rhodococcoides. The sequence goes on along the minus strand of NZ_JAHFVG010000013.1, from coordinate 36,356 downwards.
GGATGTGAAGCCGCTGTCGCAGGCCGAGCGCCGTGCGATTCTCGAATTCCTCGAGAACGGCGTCGACCTCGACGACGTACTACGACGCGGTGTGCGGCTACTCGCCCAGCTGACCCGTCAGGTGGCAGTCGTGCAGTACCCGACGCTGTCGGTGTCCTCCGTTCGGCACCTCGAGATCGTCGCTTTGACGCCCGCGCGCCTGCTGATGGTTCTGATCACCGACTCGGGCCGCGTCGACCAGCGCATCGTCGAGCTCGGCGACGTGCTCGACGACGACGATCTGTCTCAGTTGCGCAGACTTCTCGGTGGGGCGCTGGAGGGCAAGAGGCTCGCCGCGGCGTCGGCGGCGGTGGCGGAGCTCGCGGAGAACTCGCCTCCGGCACTGCGAAACGCGATGATTCGGTCGGCGACGGTCCTGATCGAATCTCTCGTCGAGCACCCCGAGGAACGGCTGGTGCTCGGCGGCACCGCCAACCTGACCCGTAACGCAGCCGACTTTGCCGGTGACGCAGGCTTCCCTGGTTCACTGCGAGCAGTCCTGGAAGCTCTCGAGGAGCAAGTCGTCGTCCTGAAACTCATTGCTGTGACGCAGGACACCACTGAGGTCACCGTCCGAATCGGGGAAGAAACCCAGGTCGCGGAGATGCGAGGGACGTCGGTGATTTCCACCGGCTACGGTTCGGCTGGCATGGTGCTCGGAGGAATGGGTGTGCTCGGACCCACCCGAATGGACTATCCAGGAACAATTGCATCGGTTGCAGCCGTTGCCAGGTACATCGGCGAGGTTCTCGCGGAACGCTGAGAACCAGCTGCACTTGCTGTCGCGAACTACCACGTGACGCCTGTGAAAGAAGCTTCAATCGACAGCTCGAACGAGGACGAAAGAGACTTACGTGGCACGGGACTATTACGGAACGCTCGGAGTCGGTCAGAAAGCGACCGACCAGGAGATCAAGCGCGCCTACCGCAAGCTGGCGCGTGAACTCCACCCCGACGTCAACCCCGACGAGGCTGCTCAAGCTCGGTTCAAGGACATCTCGACGGCATACGAGGTGCTCTCGGATCCCGAGAAGCGTCGCGTCGTCGACCTCGGCGGTGACCCGTTGCAGCAAGGCGGCGGCGGTGGTGGCGGGTTCGGTGGAGCCGGCGGGTTCGGTGGCGGTCTCGGTGACGTGTTCGAGGCGTTCTTCGGCGGCGGCGGAGGTGGCGGCAGCCGTGGTCCACGTGGCCGTGTTCAGCCCGGCGCCGACTCGTTGCTCCGCACCAGGTTGACTCTCGACGAGTGTGCCCTCGGCGTCACCAAGCACATCACCGTCGACACCGCAATTCTGTGCGACCTGTGTACCGGTTCCGGTACCAACGGCGACTCGAAGCCTGTGCGGTGCGAAACGTGTGGCGGAGCCGGTGAGGTGCAGTCGGTGCAGCGTTCGTTCCTGGGTCAGGTCATGACGTCGCGTCCGTGCCCCACGTGCCGCGGCGCAGGCGAGACCATTCCCGACCCGTGCCGCAAGTGTGGCGGCGACGGTCGGGTCAAGTCGCGCCGAGACATCTCGGTCAAGGTTCCGGTCGGCGTCAGCAACGGCATGCGAATCCGTCTCGCCTCGCAGGGTGAGGTCGGTCCGGGTGGCGGTCCTGCAGGCGATCTCTACGTCGAGATCGTCGAACAGCAGCATGACGTCTTCGTCCGCGACGCCGACGATCTGCACTGCACCATCCGGGTTCCGATGGTCGACGCAGCTCTCGGCACGTCGGTATCCATCGACGCGATCATCGACGGCCCCACCGAGATCTCGGTGGACCAGGGAACTCAGCCAGGGGCGGTGACGGTCCTGCGTGGACACGGTATGCCGAAGTTGCGTTCGGGCGTGCGCGGCGACCTGCACGCGCACCTCGAAGTGGTGGTGCCGTCCAAGCTGGACAGCAAGCAGACTCAGCTCCTCGAAGATCTGAAGCGGCTTCGCGACCGCGACGCCGCCGAGGTGGTCACCATCGGGTCCCAGCACAGCGGTGGCCTGTTCTCCAGGTTGCGGGAAGCATTCAGCGGACGCTGACGATGGCGGCAACCGTCTTCTTCCTGAATCCGTTGCCTGGCATCGGCGACACTGCGGTGCTCGACGGCAAAGAAGGTCACCACGCGGCGACCGTGCGTCGTATCCGGGTCGGTGAGCGCATCGTGCTGTCCGACGGGGAAGGCGGAATCGCCGACACCGTCGTGACGGCAACCGAACGAGACCGTGTGGAGATGACGGTCAATTCGCGTACCGAAGCGGCGAGACCGACACCCACCGTCGGCCTCGTGCAAGCGCTCCCGAAGGCGGATCGATCGGAGCTGGCCGTCGAACTCGCGACCGAGGCCGGGATCGACTCGATCGTGCCGTGGCAGTCCTCGCGCTGCGTCGCTCGATGGGAGGGCCCGAAGGCAACCAAGGGTGTGACGCGATGGCGCGGGGTCGCGGCTGCGGCGTCCAAGCAGTCCAGGCGGGCCTACGTGCCCGAGATCGCCGAGCTGCACAGCACCGCCGACGTCCTGAAACGAGTTCGCGGCATCGTGGATCGTGGCGGGATCGTTGCGGTACTGCACGAATCGGCTTCGAGCAGATTTTCCGACTTGAGATTCCGCGACGTGGCCGAAGTGCTACTGGTCGTCGGGCCCGAAGGCGGCATCGACGACAGCGAGATCGCGAAGTTGACCGGAGCAGGCGCCGTCCCGGTCTTGTTGGGCCCGACGGTACTGCGAACCTCGACCGCCGCCGCTGTTGCACTCGGAGCGATCGGCGTTCTCACCGACCGGTGGAGCCATGCTCCCCTCGATTTCGGATCGCCGGAGTGAACCGCGTCAAGATCGAGTACGGGCAGCATCCGCAGCAGTTCGGGCGCCTCTACCTCCCCGAAATCCCTGTGCGCGAACCACTTCCGATAGTAGTAGTCGTGCACGGCGGATTCTGGAGTGGCCGCTATGCCCTCAACCTCGGCACGCAGTACGCCATCGAATTCGCGCGCGCCGGTCTCGCGGCGTGGAACATCGAATATCGACGCGTCGGTGCAGGCGGGATGTGGCCCGAGGTCGCCGCCGACGTTTCGGCCGCACTGGAGGCAGTCGGTGGCGTGGTGGCGGAGCACTCACCGATTCCCTTCGACACGAACGACGTTCGCGTTCTCGGCCATTCCGCGGGAGGGCACTTGGCAGTTTGGTTGGCGGGGGAGCACGGGTTGGCGATCCGGCCCTCCGTCGTGGTGTCGCAGGCCGGCGTCCTCGATCTCACCGCAGGTCCGACGAGCGGCCACGTGAACCCAGCTGTCGAGTCGCTGCTCGGGGCGAGCTTCGGGGAAGCGCCCCAGTTGTACGAGGCTGTGTCCCCGCTACACAGAGTGCCAACGGGGATTCCTGTTCGGTGTCTGCACGGATCCGCCGATGTGCAGGTACCGGTGGCGCTCAGCGAACGCTACGTGGCGGCAGCATCGGCCGCCGGCGACGACGCGGTGTTGTCCGTGGTCGAGGGCGAGGATCATTTCGCTTTCCTGCAGCCAGGTACCGAGTGCTGGGCGCAGTCCATGGCCGCGGTGCTGGGGCACCGCGGCGGTTAATTGGAATGCGCACGTCGCAGTGCGCGTTAAACTCGAAATCAGAACCCCGATGCGCGACCCCCGAAAGCAGGCCATAGCCACCACGTGAGTCAACACAGCGAATTTCCCGCCGAACGTCAGGTTCGGTCAAGCATGGAATTGGCACCCGAGGCGGTCCCCCCGCTTCTCGGGCCGTCCGACGAGAATCTGCGCATCTTGGAAGAGCTGCTCGGCGCCGACATCCACGTTCGCGGAAATGCAGTGACTCTGAGCGGCAAGGTAGCCGACGTCGCATTGGCCGAGCGAGTGATCTCGGAGTTGGCAGCCGTCGTCAAGCGAGCGCAACCATTGACGCCGGACGGCGTCCGACGCACGGTCGCCATGCTCACCGAGGGCGTTGCAGAATCGCCTGCCGAGGTGCTCAGCCTGGATATTCTCTCCCGCCGTGGCAAGACGATTCGACCCAAGACGCTGAATCAGAAGCGCTACGTCGACGCGATCGACGTCAACACCATCGTGTTCGGGATCGGGCCCGCCGGAACGGGCAAGACCTACCTCGCCATGGCCAAGGCCGTGCAGGCGTTGCAGACCAAGCAGGTCAGCCGGATCATCCTGACGCGCCCGGCGGTGGAAGCAGGGGAGCGGCTCGGATTCCTCCCTGGCACTCTGCACGAGAAGATCGATCCTTATCTGCGTCCGCTTCACGATGCGCTCCACGACATGATGGACGACGAGGCAATTCCGAAGCTGATGCAGGCCGGGGTCATCGAAGTCGCCCCGCTCGCGTACATGCGCGGCCGGACGTTGAACGACGCATTCATCATTCTCGACGAGGCACAGAACACCACCGCGGAGCAGATGAAGATGTTCCTGACCAGGCTCGGGTTCGGTTCCAAGATCGTGGTGACCGGCGACGTCACGCAGGTGGACCTACCTGGCGGCGCTCGATCCGGGCTGCGCGCGGCCAGTGAAATTCTCACCGACGTGGACGACATCCACTTCGCGCAGCTGACCAGCAGCGACGTTGTGAGGCATCGGCTCGTGTCCGAGATCGTCGACGCGTACGAGCGGTTCGAGTCCACGCACGAAGCCGACGGAAACCGCACGCAGCGACGCTCGAACGGTCCACGGTCAGCTCGCCGTTAGAGTGAGCATGTCCGGAATCGACAACGACCGCGGTTCGACAGAGAACGATGTGTGGAAAGAGAATGTGCAGTAGATGAGTATCGAGGTATCCAACGAATCGGGGATGGATGTCTCCGAGCCGGAACTCGTGAGCGTGGCGAGGTTCGCGATCGCGAGCATGGACGTGCATCCTGCCGCCGAACTGTCGATGGTTCTCGTCGATTCGGCCACCATGGCCGATCTGCACATGCGCTGGATGGACCTGCCGGGACCGACCGACGTCATGTCGTTTCCGATGGACGAACTGGAGCCGGGTGGTCGTCCCGATGCGCCGGATCCGGGGCCGTCGATGCTCGGCGACATCGTGCTGTGCCCGTCGTTCGCGGCGGATCAAGCTGCGGCTGCAGGTCACCCGCTCGAACACGAACTTGCGTTGTTGACGGTGCACGGAGTTCTCCACTTGCTCGGATACGACCACGCCGAACCGGACGAGGAGAAGGAGATGTTCGGTCTCCAGAACCGAATCCTCGAGGAATGGTACGAGGATCTCCGCCGCGCCGAAGAAGCCGAGCTTCAAGCTGCGCGTGACAATCGACTGCTGGGCAAGACCGGATTCGCCCGGGACGAAAACCTGTGAGCAGTGCGCCGGCACTCATTGTCTCTGCTGTCGTTCTGGTGCCGCTCGCGGGCGTCTTCGCCGCTGTCGACTCGGCGCTCAACACGGTCTCGCGTGCTCGTATCGAGGACATGGTCAAAGACGAGAGGCCCGGCGCCGTCGGTCTGTTGAACGTGGTGACCGACCGGCCGCGCTATGTGAATCTCACCGTGCTGCTGAGGATTCTGTGCGAAATTGCAGCAACCGTTCTGCTGGCAGGCGGCATGATGGATCTGCTGGCGGAGAACATGGCACTCGCCGTCACGGCGGTTGTCATGGTGCTGGTCAGTTATGTCGCCGTCGGAGTCGGTCCCCGGACGCTCGGTCGTCAGCACGCGTACTCGATCGCGTTGTCCGCTGCATTCCCGTTGCGCGCACTCGGGTGGATTCTCGGACCGGTGAGCCGACTTCTCATCGTGATCGGTAACGCCATCACTCCCGGGCGAGGGTTTCGCAACGGGCCGTTCGCGTCCGAGATCGAGCTTCGCGAACTCGTCGACATGGCCCGTGAGCGCGGTGTCGTCGCCGACGACGAGCGTCGGATGATCCAGTCGGTGTTCGAGCTGGGCGACACGTCGGCCCGCGAGGTCATGGTGCCAAGACCGGAGATGGTCTGGATCGAATCCGACAAATCTGCGGGGCAGGCTACGTCGCTTGCGGTGAGGTCAGGGCACTCACGTATTCCGGTCATCGGCGAGAACGTCGACGACATTGTCGGAGTCGTCTATCTCAAAGACCTTGTGCAGCAGACGTATTATTCGACCGACGGTGGTCGAGGCGTCCAGGTGAGCCAGTTGATGCGCCCGGCAGTGTTCGTACCCGATTCCAAGGCCCTCGACGCGTTGCTCGCCGAAATGCAGCGGGACCGCAATCACATGGCGGTCCTCGTCGACGAATACGGCGGCACCGCCGGGCTCGTCACCATCGAAGATGTCCTCGAAGAGATCGTGGGCGAAATCGCGGACGAGTACGACGCGGACGAGGTTGCGCCCATCGAGGATCTGGGGGACGGCACGTACCGGGTGTCGGCACGAGTCCCACTCGAGGACGTCGGCGAATTGTTCGGCATCGACATCGAGTCCGAGGACGTCGACACACTCGGCGGCCTACTCGGCTACGAACTCGGCCGCGTGCCGCTCCCGGGTTCGCGCGTCGAATCTCACGGATTGATCTTGGTCGGCGAGGGTGGGGCCGACCAAAAAGGCCGTGTCCGGGTGAGCACTGTTCTGGTGCAGAAGGTTCCGACGCCCGACTCGGCCGACGACGAGGCAGCGAACGAGACAGAAGATGCCGATGCGTAAGCGCACCGGCAACACGACCATCCCAGCCGACTGCGGCGGGAAGAGCTGGGAGGTGCTCGATGTCTGAAGCGAGCAAAGAAGATTTTCGATCCGGATTCGTCTGTTTCGTCGGCCGCCCCAACACCGGGAAGTCGACGCTGACCAACGCTTTGGTGGGCTCGAAAATTGCCATCACGTCGTCGCGCCCGCAGACGACGAGGCATACGATCCGCGGCATCGTGCACCGCGACAACGCTCAGCTGATCTTGGTGGACACACCCGGATTACACCGTCCCCGAACACTTCTGGGGCAACGCCTGAACGATCTCGTGCAGGACACGTACTCCGAGGTCGACGTCATCGGCCTGTGCATTCCTGCCGACGAGAAAATCGGCCCCGGTGACCGCTGGATACTGGAGCAGGTCCGCCATATCTCACCGAAGACGACCCTGATCGGCATCGTCACCAAGATCGACAAGGTGAAGAAGGAACGCGTCGTCCAGCAGCTGATGGCACTGTCGAAGCTCCTCGGCGAGGACAGCCACGTCATCCCGGTGTCCGCCGAATCGGGGGAGCAGGTGGAAAAGCTCGTCGAGCTGCTCGCATCGGAGCTTCCTCCCGGTCCAGCCTTCTACCCGGACGGCGAGCTCACGGACGAGCCCGAAGAGATCCTGATGGCCGAGCTCATCCGTGAGGCTGCGCTCGAAGGTGTACGCGATGAACTCCCACACTCGCTTGCGGTGGTGATCGAGGAGATCACCCCGCGCGAGGGCCACGACAACATGCTGGACGTGCACGCAATTCTCTACGTCGAGCGATCGAGCCAGAAGGCGATCATCATCGGCAAGGGCGGATCACGACTCAAAGAAGTCGGAACCGCGTCGCGTCTGCAGATCGAAAAGCTACTCGGAACGAGGATCTACCTCGATCTGCACGTCAAGATCGCCAAGGATTGGCAGACCGACCCCAAGCAGATGGGCAAGCTGGGCTTCTGACGAGCGCGGCTCAGTCGGGAGTGATGTTCTGGTTCAGGCGAAACACGTTGTTCGGATCGAGGCGCTTCTTCAATTCGACCAGTCGCGCGTAGTTGCGCTCCCCGTAGCTCGCCCTGATGCGGTCGTTGCCCTCGTCGCCGATGAAGTTGAGATAGGCACCCTCGGCCGCCATGGGGGACAGGGCGTCGAACGCAGATTTCGTCCACTCGACACACCGGGCAGTATCGTTCTCGTCCTCCCATGCCGTGATGAGATGGACCACGTAGGGGTGGTAGCGAGCGGCGAACGCGGTGTGGTCGGGGACCTGTCTGCTCGCGGCCCCTCCCATCCGAATGAGATGCAGCCTGCTTACCGAAGTCGGAAGCGTTCGGGCCAGTGAGGCCAGTACCTCGACTACCTCCTCATGGACGGCGTCGAGGAAGACCGTTTTCCAATAGTTGTAGCGTCCCTTCGGCGCCGTGTGATCGAGCATCTGCTGCCAGACGGGGTACGAGAATTCGCGCACGAGGGGCGTCGACCGCGGAACGACGCCCGTCGGGCCGCCGGTCACACCGGTCGTTCCGACATCGCCGAGGCGGTGGATGGCATCGGTTCCGGTCGTGCCGACATCGGAACTACACGAGATGATGGACGCGACGGTTCTCGTGACGTCCTCGGGAGCCAGTGAGAAGTCGAGAATGGCTCCGAGAGTATCGGGGGCGTCGTCCATCGTCGAGCCGTAGTGCCGCAGAACTGTTTCCAGATCGTCGTCGTCGAACGGTGCGATACCCCCGACGACTCGCGCGATCGGATGCAACCGGAAGGTCATCTCGGTCACGACGCCGAAATTGCCGCCACCGCCACGTAATCCCCAGAGGATGTCTGCGTTGCACTTCTCGGATACTTCGATAACCTCACCCGATGCGGTGACGAGAGTGGCTCCGATCAGGTTGTCACAGGTGAGCCCGTATCTCCTCGACAGCCAACCCACACCGCCTCCGAGGGTGAATCCACCGACGCCGGTGGTGGAGATGACGCCGCCAGGCGTTGCCGCGCCCGCTCGGCCTGCTTCGAGATCGAAGTCGCGCCAGCTGGCACCTGTCCCGGCCACGGCGGCCGAGCCGTCCGGTGCGATCGATACGTGGTTCATCCGTGCAAGGTCGATGACCATCCCACCGTCGCTCATCGAATGACCCGCGACGCTGTGCCCGCCCGATCTCACGGCTATTTCCAGGCCCTGGGCGACGGCGAATGCCACTGCGGTGGCAACATCGACGGTGGTGGACGGTCGGACCAGAAGTACAGGCCTTCGATCGATCATCTTGTTGAACAACGCACGCGCATCATCGTATTCGGAGTCGTCAGGCGTCAGGATCGAGCCGGCGAACGGTCCGTGTTCGAGCAACGCGGTGACGGGGTCGGTGGTAGTTGTCATGGCTTCTCCAATTCTGTCGGTTCGCTCGTCGTCGATCAGTGTTGGTCGTCGTTGCTCCGCCACAGCATGTCGAACGTGCCGACGGCGACGGTCTTGCCATCTTGATTGACGCTCGCGACTTTGGTTTCGACGCAGCCGAATCGATCGAGACGTCGAAGTCCCGTCACGACACCCTCGGCATGGATGGTGTCGTCGAGAAATGTCGGTCGTTTCATCACCACGTCACGGATTCGTCTCAGTGCCAACGCATTTTCGTGATCGATCGGCAGTAGGCCCAGTGTGTAGGAGATGACCAGGAGGCCGTTCGCGACGCGCCGTCCGTGCAGGCTGTGCTGCTCGGACCAATGCCGATCGATATGACTCGGCAGCATGTCCCCGGTCCACACCGAAAAGTTCACGACGTCGGTTTCGGTGATGGTCCGCCCTCCGGTGACGAACGAATCGCCGACAGTGAAATCCTCGAACGGTCGCGAGAAGTGTTGACCCGCAGTATCGGTGCGCCGTGTCGACAGGCTCGGTTGTGCGCTCATCGATCGTCCGAGACCGATCGCTTGTCAGCTACGGTGTCCACGATCTCTCCGACGGTCTTGGCATGAACGAGGTCGAACGCGGAGATTCTGACACCCAACTCGGCGTCGACCGTGTGGACCAGTTCGACGACGTCGAGAGAATCGAGGTCGATGTCCTTGACCGTGCTCTCGCGGACGACGGTGTCGGCGACTTGCCGTGAAATCATCTGCAGTAGTGCGGCTTCGAAGTCGGTGTCGTCGAGTTTCGTGGTGGTGTCGGTCATGATGGAAGCCTTTCGTGTCGGGAGGTGGTGTGTGGTCGGTGGTGGTGTGCAATCAACTGCGGATCAGCAGCGACGCGTTGTGACCGCCGAGGCCGAACGAATTGGTGAGACCCACGGCCGAGGTATGTCCGGGCCGCAAGGGGATCGAGCTCATCGGGAGACAGTGCAGCGCCAGATCCGGATCCGGATCGGTCAGTCCGACCGTCGCCGGAATCACTCCTCGGCGCAGAACAGCAAGCGTTGCAATCGCTTCGACGGCGCCTGCCGCTCCCTGGAGGTGGCCGATCGAGGACTTGACCGACGAGATGGGAATGTCCAGTGCGACTTTCCCCAACGATTCGGCAATGGCTGCGGTCTCGATCTCGTCGTTGAGTCTGGTCCCCGTACCGTGCGCATTGATGTAGTCGATCTCGGCTGCATCGATATCGGAATCGCCGAGGCAGTCGGTGATGGTGCGAACCTGGCCCGCCTTGTTCGGCATGGTCAGGTGGTGTGCGTCGCTGGAGGAGCCGTAGCCCGACACATATCCGAGAATGTCTGCACCCCGGTCGGCCGCGTGACGCGCGTTCTCGAGGATCAGAATTCCAGCACCTTCGCCCGGTACGAAGCCGTTGCGTCGCCGGTCGAACGGCCTGCACTGGCCATCGGGCGAGATCGCGCCCAGGTTGCTGTACATCGCCTGCACGAGTCCGGACATTCCGGCATCGGCACCGCCGACGATCACCGCATCGGCTGATCCGCTTCTGATCATTCGCACGCCTGCCCCCACCGCCATCGCACCACCGGCGCATGCGCCGGACATTCCGTAGCACTCGCCTTGGACGTTGAAGCGCATCGAAATAAGCACGGCGGTGGCGTCGGGACCCGCGAGCATGACGCGGACGGCCGCGACTCCGCGTGGTCCCTTGTCCGCGAGTACGGCCAGCTCGGACTCCACCGTCTGCTGGCCGGACGACGTGGTAGCGATGACACACGCGACGCGATTCGGCTCGTAAGGTCCAGCCTGGCCCCATCGTGCTTGATCGGCTGCCTCCTGAGTTGCCACGAGCGCCATCTGAGCGAAGCGGTCCGTCCGCCGCATTTCGGCTCTGCTCAGGTACCTGCCCGGATCGAACGACGTGCACTGTCCCCATCCGTCGGTCAGAGCATCGTGTCCGCTGTTCCACCCGTCGAACAGGGTGTCGACACCGTCACCGTAGGCGGTAACACAGCCGGTTCCCGTTATTGCCACATCGTCGCTGTAGGTGTCTTTCTCGCCGTACGAAGTTGGTTCGTTCATGACGTTCCCTTCTGCTCGTTGCCGGGGTGATGTGTGTCAGTAGGCGAGGATCACAGCGGTCGTAGAAGAGTCAGGTCGCGGACGGATCGAAGATCGGCAGCCGAATCCGGATCCAGCCGGCATCCGGAGCAGTCTTCGAGTGCCATGAAGAGTTCTGCAGTGTCCAGGCTGTCGAGGCCGAGGTCGAGAAGAACGCTGTCGGCGTCGACACCGTGGGTGTCACGATTTTTTTGTTCGAGTACCTCGACTACGGCGTCGATGGCATTCGACACCGATAGTGCGGTGCCGGCCGATATCGCTGCATCGGTTGTGCGTTCGAGTCCAATTGTCATGGCGTCAGCCCACCTTCACTCGGGTGATAGTCGAGGAGTCGTCGCCGGATGCGACGCTCCGGCATTTGAATCGCTGAATCTTCCCGCTCGGACTCTTCGGAAGTGAGCCGCGCGGAACGAATATGCACTCGCTGATCGACAGTCCGGATTCGCGCGAGGCTCGTTGCCTGAGTTCCCGCGCGGTCGCGTCGAAGTCGATGTCCGTCGACGCCGGTTCGGCGATGATGACGAGACTGCTCCCGTCGTCACGGCGGACGTCGACGACGGCGCAACTGCCCGATCGCAGCCGCGGGTCTTCGCCGAGGCTCTTTTCGACGAGACTGGTGTAGATATTGCGTCCGCCGACGGTGACCATGTCGTCCTCTCGGCCGACGACGTACAACTCGCCATCGTGGACGAACCCGAGGTCGCCCGTGCGAAGTACTCCTGGTTCGGGGAATGCTCGCGCGGTTCGTTCAGGGTTTCCGAGGTACCCGATCGCCAAGCTCGGTGAGGTCACGAGGATCTCACCGATCGGGCCGTCACCGTCGACAGTGACGCTCGTTCCGGCCATGGGAGGACCACAGCCGATGATTCGAGTCGAAATCTCATCGCCGCTCGGAGCGCGAACTTCTCCGTCGTACAGCCCGTCCAGTGAAACCTCGATACTCGACGGAGTGGTTCCGGGGTGCGACATCGCCACCGCGAGGGTCGCCTCGGCCATTCCGTAGGCAGGTCGGAACACCGTGTCCGGCAGACCCATCGGACCGAGAAGCTCCAGTGCTTCTGCCAGCAACCTGTGCTCGACCACGTCGGAGCCTACGATCCAGTGTCGGAGGGCGAGCCGTGCGGTGAGTCCGCGACGCCGTACCGCGCGAAGTGCAATCGAGAGGCCGAAATTCGGTCCGACGGTGTAGGTCGCTCCTCGGTCGGCGCATTCCTCCAACCAGGTGTACGGGGCACGGAGAAAGCGAGTGGGAGTGCTCATCGTCAGCGACATGCCGGTCACCCACGGCCACAGGAAACCGCCGAACAGACCCATATCGTGAGAAAGAGGCAACCAGCTGTACTGGACTTCACCCAGTTCGTCGGGGCCGATTCGATCACCGATGAGGTCCAGTTGCGCCTCGATTGCACGCGGTGTCAGCATGCATCCTTTGGGCGCACTCGTGCTGCCCGACGAATATTGAACGAATACGACGTCGTCCGAGTCCGCGAAACGTGGCGTGCACGTTCCCTCGGTGTCGAGATCACCGAAGCCGACGACCGAAGTGTGGTTGCCGGGGGTGGCGTCGACGACTTCGGCGAGGGGGAGTGCGAATTCGTCGGATACGACGAGTAGCGACGCTTCCGCGGACGTAGCAAGGGTCGTCAGCTGGTGCACGTAGGCCTCGGGCGAGGTGCCTCGGGACGGAGTGGGGAAGGACAGAAGAACTCCGCCGGACCACCATGTTCCGAGAACGAACGCCGCCGAGAGATAGCTGTTGTCGAGGACGCTGCCGATCCGGTCTCCCGGCTGTACACCCCGTCGTATCAGTTCGGCGGCGATACCTTCCGCCGTTCTGATCGTCTCCATCCACGTTCGACGCTCGAAGGTTCCGTTTTCCCAGGTCTCGAGCCACGCATCGGGATCTGCCGGTTCGACCAACGCATTCCACAAGGTCATGAGGATGCACCTACCTTCCGAGGAGTTCTCGTCGACGCGCCGGGTTCGGTGTCGGTCAGTTCGTCGTCGTTCAGATCGTCCAGAGCGATAGCGTTCCTGCCCAACGTCCGACGTACGAGTTTTGCGAGGACGTGTCCCGGGCCGCAGTCCACGAAGCTGTGGAACCCCGACGACTGCAGTCGGAGCAGGGTTGTCCGCCACTGGACGGAACCGACGAGGCTGGCGCCCAAACCGGTGGCGATGTCGTCGAATTCGAATCCGGTATGGGAGGAGTAGACAGGACACGATGGGCTCGACCACGGGACCGATCGAACGGCATCTTCGAATTCGGCTCTCACGATGTCCATTTCGGGCGAGTGGAATGCGCCCTCGATCGGCAAGACGACGGCTTTGGCTCCAGAATCCGCGAGTTGATTCGCGGCCTCGTTCAGAGTGTCCGACCTCCCCGCGAGCACCACTTCGCCCGGTGCGTTGTCCGTCGCCACTGTGAGGCCGAGCCGGCGGGCAAGTGCATACACTTGCTCGCCGTCACAACCGAGGATGGCCATCATGCCGCCGCCCGGAAGACGTTGCGCAGCATCCCACATGAGCTGGCCCCTGGTGATCACGAGATCGAGTCCGTCTGCATGGGAGATCACACCGGCCGCGGCCAGAGCGGCGAGTTCGCCCAGAGAATGACCGACGATGGCGGCGGGGTCACCGACGTCTGCCTTCTTCGACCGTCTCCAGCCCGCGATGCCTGCACAGTAGATCGCTGGTTGCAACAGTCGAGTGTCGACCGATCGAAACACGTCGTCGCCCAGTGCGTCGACGGCGTGGCGAGCCAGATCGGGCGCCCAGGCTCGAACCTTCGACTCCAGGTCGGGCGTCTGGCTGCCCTGTCCCGGAAACATGAACACGTGGGCGACCTTCGTAGTGCCGAGTGCCCTCGAATCATGTTGTATCGCTTGCGTTCTGTGTCTCTCGGCGATGTCCATGCATCGAAATTTAGTGTGCCGAGAGAGCAAGGGGAAGCGGGGAGTTTACCGATTGCGGCAGGCCGCAATCGGTAACACGGTGGTCATCGGGTGGTGGTGTGATCGATACGTCGGGTGCGCAGTGCCGTGACGGTGAACGCGACGGCGACAGCGATGACGACCCACGTGAGGAGAACAGCGATGCTGGGTCCGACTCCGGCGAAGTCGAAATAGACCATACGCCGGACCAGGTCGGTGCCTGCACCGTTGGGGACGCCAGTGCTCAGGGCGCTCCAGAAGGGAGGCAACAGGCCGGGCTGATAGGCCCCTCCTGCACTGGGGTTCCCGAGGACGACGAAGACGACGATGGTGATCGCGATACCGACGATTCCGAACAAGCTCTGCAAAGCGACTGTCGTATACGCCGATGCCAGCACGATGAGGGTTCCGGCCAGGGTGAGTGCGGCGGTGTCGATTTCGACAGCGCCCAGGAGAGGTCCGACGACGAGTGCACCTCCGAGCCCGGAGAGAACGGCGTAGGGCAGGAAGACTCCGAGTCGAACGGACATGCCGCGCAGCGTCGACGGTTTCGCTCCGCTCGTGATGCCCAGTACGGCCGCGAGTAGGTATCCACCGATGATCCATCCGACCACGAGGTAGAAGCCGGTGAGGCCGTTGGCGTCACCGGCCTGGAGTGGAACCTCGTCGTCGACGACGATGGTGCGATTGTTCGACGCTGCCGCCCGGTCGACGATCTTTTCGAGTGCCGTTGCGACCGACGTGCCGCCCGCGGAGGCGATGGCGAGCGTATCGGTGGTTCCGGCGGGGTCGACGATGTAGACCCCGGACGTCCTGCCCGATCTGAGGTCGTCCATGGCGTCCGCTTCGGTGCTTGCCACGACGGCGTCGACCGGTCGGTGTGGAGCGTTGCTGAAACCGTCGGTGATGGACTGCGCTACCGGTTCTGGGGCGACTACCCGTAGCGAGATCTCGTGGGGGGTCGGTGAATGAAATGCGCCGACGAACGACAACACGAATCCCAGTTGTATGACCAGAACGGCCAGGCAAAATGCCCAGGTCGGCAGCTTCGGTGCAGCACCTG
Source organism: Rhodococcus sp. (in: high G+C Gram-positive bacteria) (assembly GCF_023264675.1). Taxonomy (GTDB): domain Bacteria; phylum Actinomycetota; class Actinomycetes; order Mycobacteriales; family Mycobacteriaceae; genus Rhodococcoides. The sequence goes on along the minus strand of NZ_JAHFVG010000013.1, from coordinate 21,216 downwards.
CGGTCGGTTCGTGCAGTTCGGTGGTCTCGGTGGTTGTCATGGCGTTCTCCTGCTCGGTCGAGTGGGCGACGGGTAACGCGGAGGATGGTTGTCCGGTCTGGTGCCGGAGTGAGATGTAGTGACTCGGAATCTCGATACCGACTGGTATCGAATCCTAGGTGGTATCGTACAGTGTGATCCAGGCAACCGGGAGGTAGTCCATGAAATCGTCACCCGTCGGACGGGGAAGAATGTCGAAGGCGGCGCCGGTGGAACCGACACCGCGTCCTCGTCGCGCCGATGTGCGCCGCCGCATTCTGGACTCGGCGCGCTCGGTGTTCGCCGAACTGGGGTTCGTCAACGCCTCGCTCGATCAGGTTGCTGCATTCGCCGGATTTACCAAAGGGGCTGTCTATTCCAACTTCTCGACCAAGGAAGAGCTCTTCATGGCTCTGATGGACGAGTCGATTCTTGCGCGTGTCGACGTCGCGAAAGATGCCTTACGCGATAGGCCTGCAGGGTCGAATCCCGCCCAGGTACTCGGAGACCGATTGACGCGGGCACTCGAGTCCGATCGTGATTGGCAACTTCTCTTCTTGGAATTCTGGATGCGGGCGGTGCGCGACCCTGCCGTCGGTGAACGTTTCGTGCACTACCGCAATCAATTCATCGACGTTGTTGCGCAGGCGATTACCGAGGTCCTGGACGAGAAGGAGCGTGGCTCGCTCGACGCCAGATCCATGGCAGTCACGGTACTTGCACTGTCCAACGGATTTGCAATCGAATATCTGGCCGATCAGTCCAATGTGCCGAACGACCTGATGGGCGTGGTGCTTTCCCGTGTGATGACGGACGTGTGACGCATCATCGGTCACGGCGAGTGATCAGTTCGCGGCGGTGATCAGTCTGCGGTGGGGGACGGAGATGCCCGCGAAGAGTGACGCCGCAATGCTTCGTCGGCAGTTGCGCGGTTGACCTGTTCGGGCAGTCGGGAAATGTTTCGTCCCAACAGGTCGCATCCCTCGATCGTAGTCAGGTAGTCGACGTACCGACCGCGTCGTCTGGCTGTGATCAGTCCTGCGCATTCCAACCGTTTGAGCTGTCGGGAGACCGGCGCAGGCGTGAGGTGCATCAATGAACCGAGTTCGGACGTGGTGTGTGGTTTGCGCAGGCAGAGCATGACGATTCGAAGCCCGTGCTCGTTGCCGAGTGCTCGGACGCCTGCTTCGATTCGTGTGACATCGCTCGCGACATCGAGCGGATGGTGTGGCGGAGGAACGACGATACCGAGCCGGTCCTCGGCACGTGTGATCGATAGTCCGTGCCCGACGAAACGGCTCGGTATCACGGTGACCGTCGACAGATCGGTTGCGTCCACGACGTCGATCCCCTGACCGTGATCGGCCAACACGAGCCGGTCGTTGTCCGGGTCGTGAAAGATCCGAGGCGAAATGGAGGCGAGCGCTCGAATCGGTTTGTCCAACAACAACGTGGCGAGATGCTCGGACGCAGAATTCCGTCGGTATCTGTCGGCAGTCCGAACCGGTGCGATGCTCGAGTAAGCCGCCGCGGGCACAATTCTGCGAGCGATGATCAGTACTTCGGCGCATCGCTCGGTCAAGCGGGCCTGATCCGCCGCTTCGCCGTTGATTCGCTGATATGCAGCCGTCATGTCGTCGACGACGTGCGCATTCTCATTGGCGTCGAAGATGGTGAAATCTGAACCGTAACTTGTCCGGAAGATGCTGTCGATCAGAAGATTCGGCCAGCCCGGCAGTAGTCGATCCGCACGCGCCCGCAGATCCGTTGCCCAGTCGGGTAGGTCCGCGAGCGCGGTGAGAGTCTGCGAGCGAGGGTCGAGGGTCCTGACGTCGAGGGCCAAGCAGGTGTCGACGGCAAGCGAGTTGGAGACTTCGGTTCTCGGTGATGCATCGGACAGTTTCTCGACTATCAGCATTCGGGTACTCCGATCGGCAGTCGGGATGAATGGACCCGCAGTTTCCTCGACGAAACGGACAACACGTGTCGCGAGTGCTACGGTCGATACTGTTCGGTATTGCCTACCGATGAGTATCGAACTCAACACTTCGCCTGTCAATTCGAACTCGATCTCCACCACAAGGGGTGCGGATGAACGCTTCGACCAGCACAGAATGTGGACACATCGGGTGCACGACCTTCTTCGGTGACGTGCTTGCAACAGTGCCCAATGCCATTACCGGGGTTCGCGTCGTGGGAGTCCTGGTGCTGGCAGCACTTGCGGTCCAAGCCGACGACCCGTCGGTTCTACTTGCGATCGCGCTGGCGGTGTACTGGGTCGGAGACATGGCCGACGGAGCCGTTGCGCGCTGGTTGCATCGGGAAAGCAGGACCGGCGCGATGCTCGATATACTCGGAGACCGGCTGTCGGTGATTGCAATTCTTGGTATCTACGTCTCCGATCACCCGAATGCGGCGCTGCCGGCGGCCATATTCTTGCTCCAGTTCGGTTTCGTGGATGCGTATCTCGGAACCGCGTTCTTGCGGTGGTCACTGCTGAGTGCCAACTACTTCGGGCTCGTCGATCGGCGTCTCTACCTCGCGAACTGGTCCCCGGTTGCCAAGGGGCTCAACACGAGTGCCGTCGTCCTGCTGTGGTTGGCGACCGAGGACGTCGTGGTGGTCTCTCTCGTCGCATCCCTGTATCTCCTTCTGAAGCTGGCGTCGCTTGTGCGGATGAGTCACATCTCGGTACCGCGGGCGCTGACAGGTTGCGCAGTCGTCGACTCGCATCCGGCAGCGCTGCGATCGGTCGCGGCATGATCTCGAGCCTGGCCGGCACGCTCGGCATCGGTCTGCTGTCGGGTTTGCTTCCGTTCGTGAGCATCGAGTTGTACCTTGCGGGCATTCAGGCTGCCGGAAGCGGTGCCACCTGGTACGCGAGCGCGGTGGCTGCCGCCCTGGCCAACACCGCAGGAAAGGTTGCCTACTACGGAATGGGTCGTGGAACCATCGCGCTCCCTCGGCTGCGCGAGCGCACCAGCGACAAACCCCGCCGCGGGGCGAAGTGGCTCGAGAAATTCAAGGAAAGCTGCATCAGGCACCCGCGCGCAGCATCGGTGATTCTGCTGATATCGGCAATCGGTGGAATCCCGCCGTTCGGCATCATCGCCGTCATGGCAGGCACGGCGAATTTCGGCATGCTGAAGTTCTTCGTGATCGGAGTGCTGGGTCGAACCATCAGGCTGTGTGTGGTGGCAAGTTCGTACCACCTGTTTCTGTGACACGTACGTTTGCGCGAGTGGGAGACATCCATCCCTGCTCCAGCATGGGACACTGGAACACGTGAGGTTGTACCGGGACAACGCAGTCGTTCTGCGCCAGCACAAGCTGGGCGAGGCCGATCGCATCGTCACGCTCCTGACCCGAGACAACGGCATCGTTCGGGCCGTCGCGAAAGGTGTTCGCCGCACCAAGTCGAAGTTCGGCGCCAGGCTGGAGCCGTTCGCTCACGTGGACGTACTACTTCATCCAGGGCGCAATCTCGACATCGTCACTCAGGTGCACACGGTCGATGCGTTCGGCGGTGACATCGTCACCGACTACGGCTGCTACACCACCGGCTGCGCGGTCCTCGAAACCGCAGAACGTCTCGCAGGCGAAGAACATGCTCCGGCCAGGCGCCTTCACCAGCTCACCGTCGGTGCTCTTCGCGCGCTGAGCGAGCGGACGCGACCTCCCGAACTGATTCTCGACGCCTTCCTGCTGCGCGCCATGGGGTTCTCCGGTTGGGCTCCGTCGCTGACCGAATGCGCCCGATGTGCCGCGCCAGGCCCGCACCGGGCATTTCACGTCGCCGCAGGCGGGTCGGTCTGCGTGCACTGCAGACCTCCGGGGTCCGCGACGCCGATGACCGGTGTTCTCGATTTGATGGTTGCCCTCGAACGCGGCGAATGGGAGTACACCGAGACGACGTCGGCGTCGGTTCGGAGTCAGGCCAGCGGGCTCGTCGCAGCGCATCTGCAATGGCATCTCGAACGTCAGCTGCGTACGTTGCCGCTGATCGAGCGCGCTCGTCCGCATACAGGGGAAGCCGAGTCGGCCACCCCGCTGGCTGTCGGCCAGAACGACCTCGACGTGGCCCGCCCGTGAGGGTGTTCGATGCCCGATAGAGAGCTGTTGTTGATCTCCGGCTCACTGCGAGAAGGGTCGACCAACACTGCCGCGATCACCACGGCCGCCGCGTTGGTGCCTGCCGGTTGGACTGTCTCCATCAATCGCGACATGGGCGAACTCCCACATTTCAACCCGGATGACGACGTCGACGCTGCACTGATCGCCGAGAGCGTGGCCCGGCTCCGCCTGGCGATCGCTTCGAGCGACGCGGTGATGATCTGTACACCGGAATATGCGGGCGCACTGCCCGGGTCCTTCAAGAATCTGCTCGACTGGACGGTCGGCGGCATGGAAATTGTCGGCAAACCTGCAGCGTGGCTCAATGTCTCGGCAAATCCCACTCGCGCAGCGGATGCGCACGACTCTCTGCGGACAGTGCTCGGCTTCACCGGAGCCGACATCGTCGATGCTGCCTGCGTACACGCTCCGGTGACACGATCGGATATCGACGCCGACGGATGCGTCGCGTCCAGCGCGTTCAGGACGGCAGCAACCGCCGCGATCGCCGCGCTCGCGCAGTACGCGACGACCCGGGGGACGTAGCCCGTCGGGCGGTCGCCGACCAGCCTGATTCGAACGGGCAGGTGGCCGTCGGGCAGGATGAAGACCGTGATTCTCCGACGCGAGCCGCGCAGCACGTCCGATGGAGAGCGGGCGATTCGTCCCCCCGATCCACATCCGTCGGGTGCGAAGCCGCCGATCCTGCAACCGGAACTCATCCCGCGCCACGTCGCGCTGGTGATGGACGGCAATGGTCGGTGGGCGCAGGAGCGCGGCATGCCGCGGACCGCCGGGCACGAACGCGGCGAAGCAGTCCTGATGGACACCGTCTGCGGTTGCATCGACATCGGCGTGAAGTGGCTCTCCGCGTACGCGTTCTCCACCGAGAATTGGAAGCGGAGCCCCGACGAGGTGAAGTTCCTGATGGGCTTCAATCGCGACGTCATTCGTCGTCGCCGCGACGAGATGAACGAGATGGGCGTGCGCGTTCGATGGGCCGGCCGCCGGCCGCGTCTGTGGCGAAGTGTCATCAAGGAACTCGAAGTCGCCGAAGAATTGACGAAGAAGAACACCGTCATGACGCTGACGATGTGCGTCAACTACGGCGGCCGCGCCGAAATTGCCGATGCTACAAAGGAAATCGCGCGTCAAGTTGCCGCAGGCACGCTCGATCCCGAGAAGATCACCGAGGCGACCGTCGCGAAGTATCTCGACGAACCGGACATGCCCGACGTCGACCTGTTCCTGCGCCCGTCGGGGGAGCAGCGGACGTCGAACTTTCTGATCTGGCAATCGGCATACGCGGAGTTCGTGTTCCAAAAGAAGTTGTTCCCAGATTTCGATCGTCGAGATCTGTGGGAAGCGTGCATCGAGTACGCATCGAGGGACCGCAGATTCGGGGGAGTCAAGTATGAGTGAGCAATTGACGCTGCAGTCGCGCGCGGAGATCGCGCTGGCGCAGTTCGCAACCGTGGTCGTGGGAGAAGAAGGATCGCTCGGGTTCGACTACGCCGGGGCGCTGTGTTCGCTGCGGTCGGTTGCGTTGTCACCTGGCCTCGAAGTGCTGTCGTTGACGGCTGTTCTGGCGTGGGATCGCCCGCTGAAAGCGTCATTGCACAAGAAGGTCGCCGACCGCAATGCCGACTCGCAGTTCGGGTCCATCTCGGTCAACACCCACGACAAGCTCGCCGATGTGTTGCTGCGCTACACGTTTCCGGCAAGCGGACTGGACGACGAAGCTCTGATGACGATGCTCGTTCTCGTGCTCGGCGGGGTGGAGAAAGCGCGCGAAGGCTTGCTGCCCTGATCTATTTGGTCTTGCACTCGCTGCACGTGCCGAAGATCTCGATGGTATGGCTCACGTCGGTGAAACCGTTGGTCTCGGCAACGCCTTGCGACCACGTCTCGACAGTGGGTCCTTCGACCTCGACGGTGTAGCCGCAGTCGCGGCACACGAGGTGATGATGGTGACCCGACGAGCATCGACGATAGACAGATTCACCGGTATCGATGCGGAGAACGTCGACGGTGCCGGCGTCGGCGAGTGTTTGCAGCGTTCGGTAGACCGTTGTCAGTCCGATGCCTTCACCGCGCTTGCGGAGCTCGTCGTGCAGGTCCTGTGCGGACTTGAACTCGTCGATGTTGTCCAGCAGATCGGAGATAGCGCTGCGCTGTTTGGTTGCGCGCACGCCGACAACGACGGGTTTGCGACGGGTGGTCTCGGTCGATGAATTCTCGGCCATTGATTCAGCCTTCCTCTGCGTGGGCGACTGCGTCGACGACGATGTGAGCGAGATGGTCGTCGACGAGTCGGTAGAGAACTTCGCGGCCGTTGCGTTCGCCCTGAACCACGCCCGCAGCCTTGAGTACCCGCAAGTGCTGGCTGATGAGCGGCTGGGTAACCCCGAGCGCTCCGACGAGTTCGTGGACGCAGCGCTCCGACTCGCGGAGTTGGAGAACGATGGCGATGCGGACCGGCGCAGCGAGGGCGCGGAGAATGTCACCGGCAGCGGTGAGAGTTTCCTTGGGCGGTACGGGTGCGGGCGGTGCGGACGCGAAAGGATCCTGTGAGTGCGTAGCGAGTGCATCCGGTGGCTCGATGGGGTGCGAAGGGTCTGTCTCCAAGATCGCCAACAGATTTCTCCTTCTATCAAGGCTCGGGTGCAGACCCAACACTAGTCCAGCGAGTGTTAATGCAAATCACTTCCATTTTGATATGCACGACTGTGCATGTCAAACAGGCCGGGGACCGTTCGGATAAACCTCATGCGACCGATAGGCTTCTACCCGTACCAAGTCCCTCTCACCAGACACAAGATGGAGAGCTCCGCCAGTGGCACCCAAGTCCAAAGTCGAAACCGTCGCCAACCTCGCCAAGCGGAGAGGGCTCGTCTACCCCTGCGGCGAGATCTACGGCGGTACCAAGTCGGCGTGGGATTACGGCCCGCTGGGAGTCGAGCTCAAGGAAAACATCAAGAAGCAGTGGTGGCGGAACATGGTCACCAGCCGAGAGGACACCGTCGGTCTCGACTCGTCCGTGATTCTGCCTCGCCAGGTGTGGGAGGCCTCCGGCCACGTCGAAACGTTCAGTGATCCGCTCGTCGAATCGCTGATCACCCACAAGCGCTACCGCGCCGATCACCTCCTCGAGGCGTACGAGGAGAAGCACGGCCGCCCGCCCGAGAACGGCCTTGCCGACATTCGCGATCCCGAAACCGGCGATCCGGGTCAATGGACCGAGCCGCGCGCATTCTCCGGCCTGCTCAAGACCTTCCTCGGTCCCGTCGACAACGAGGAAGGCCTGCACTACCTCCGGCCCGAGACTGCGCAGGGCATCTTCGTCAACTTCGCCAACGTGCTCACCACGTCGCGCAAGAAGCCGCCGTTCGGCATCGGCCAGATCGGCAAGAGCTTCCGCAACGAGATCACCCCCGGCAACTTCATCTTCCGCACCCGCGAATTCGAGCAGATGGAGATGGAGTTCTTCGTCAAGCCGGGCGAGGACGACGAGTGGCACCAGTACTGGATCGACTACCGCATGAAGTGGTACACCGACCTCGGCATCGACCCGGAGAACCTGCGGCTGTACGAGCACGCCAAGGAAAAGCTGTCGCACTACTCCAAGCGGACCGTCGACATCGAGTACCGATTCCGGTTCCAGGGCAGTGAGTGGGGCGAGCTGGAAGGCGTCGCCAACCGCACCGACTACGACCTCACGGTCCACTCGAAGGCATCCGGCCAGGACCTCAGCTACTACGAGCAGGCCACCGACACGCGGTACACGCCGTACGTCATCGAGCCTGCCGCAGGCCTCACCCGATCGCTGATGGCCTTCCTCGTCGATGCGTACACCGAGGACGAGGCACCCAACGCCAAGGGCGGCGTCGACAAGCGCGTCGTGCTGAAGCTGGACCGTCGTCTCGCTCCGGTCAAGGTGGCTGTGCTTCCGCTCTCACGCAACGCCGATCTGACGCCCAAGGCGAAGGACCTCGCGGAGCAGCTCCGTCAGTACTGGAACGTCGAATTCGACGACGCCGGTGCCATCGGCCGCCGCTACCGTCGTCAGGACGAAATCGGAACGCCGTTCTGCATCACCGTCGACTTCGACACCCTCGACGACCACGCTGTCACCATCCGCGAGCGCGACAGCATGGCGCAGGAGCGCGTCGCTCTCGATCAGGTTCAGGCCTACCTGGGTCAGCGGTTGCTCGGGGCTTGATGTCTGGTGCCCTCAGGTGACCGAATGCCTCATTCGGTCACTTGGGGGCCCTGCACACCCGCCCCTGAAAGGCGATGAGTGCACTCTGGGTATCCGTCGGCATCGGGATCCGCGAGTACAGCGCGTCTGCATCGCCGAATGCCAAGAACACCGGAAACACGAACGGCTTCTTCGAGTCTGCGATCGCATGTGCCGCGCATGTCGCTGCGGTAATCGTGACCGGTACGACGATGGACATGTCTTCGGCGGCCATCGTCTGCGGCAACGCGGCCGTCAACCCGTACAGCACACTCCCGCGGATGTCGTCGAGTCGAACTGCGTCGGTGGTGCTCAGGCGTCGAATCGTGAGCTCGGCGCTCAGTGTGTCACTTCCGTTGTCGGGCAAGGGATTCAAGACCAGCTCGACCGAGCGCTGTACCTCCGTTGCCGTACATTCCTGCGCCGAGATGGTATCGAGGACGTCGTACGGCGTTGCGAGAGGAACCGACGCGTCGACGCCGCCACCGAGCTGCACGGTCACGGACGCCGGAGTCGGTGCTCGGTCGCACCGAACCGGGCCGTACTGCGTGGGAATGTCGATCCGATTGCCGGGGCCGAGCGTCACCTCGCGCACACTCGCGGCGACGGGATCGAAGCCGGGCGAATCGAGCGCTACCGACTCGATGGTGATGTCGGTGTCGCCGGTGTTGGCCAAGCGGGTTTGGAATTGGCCGCCGACATTGTCGTCGTCGCGTGAACGCGATGCCGACGCCTGAAGGTCGACGTGCTCCTGCGGGACAGAGGTAGTGCCGCACGCGGCCGCCGTCGCAACGCAGACTGCGGCGACGAGTGCGCGTCTAGAACCGGCCTCCGCCCGCGCGCCCGCCGCCACCCCCGCCTCCACCGCCGAAGCCGCCGCCACCACCGCCGCCGAATCCTCCACCGAAGCCGCCGCCGAATCCTCCGCCGCCGCGGCTACCCCGCAGCACACTGTCGATCAGGATTCCGCCGAGAACGGCGCCTGCGGTGCCTCCGCCTCCTCTGCCTCCACCTCCGCGGGGACGCCTGCTCTCCTCCCAGTTCGCGACATCGGCCTGGGCGATCTGTGATGCACGCGAAGCAAATTGTGCTGCAGCCTGCGCATGCTTGATGGCAGTGGCGGGATCGTTCGCCTCGAGTTGACGCGCTGCCTGAAAGTATCGCTCTGCCTCGGCCAGCGCGGTGCGAGCGTCCGCACCGATTCCTCCGCGTCTGGTCGAGATGAAGTCCTTCGCGGCAGTGATCTGAGACTGCGCTCCGCCGAGGTCTCGCGCGAGCCTGCTGCGGAGCAATTCGTCCTGGGTCTTCGCTTCGGTCGCGTCCTCGATCACGTCGTCGAGGTGCTGATCGGCCTCGACGAGTTGGTTGTAGCTACCGAGGGGATCCGATGCCTGCGACGCTTCGGCGTTGCGGAGTGCCTGTTCGGCTGCGGCCCGAGCGGCCTGTAGGTCCGGCCCGCCGTGCTGGGTGAGCGACGATGCCTGGTCCAGATCCCGGCGCACCTCGGCGATCGCGTCGGGCAGTGTGGCAATCGCATTGCGAATGTCGTTCTGCGCGTGGTCGACAGCATCGAGAAGTGCGCGAGCCTGCTCGACGGCTTTCTCGGCCGTGCGCACGGCCGAGACGAGCTGACCCTGCTGTCCGGCAGGTTTGGTCGCAGCCTCGCGACCGACCGCGATGTTCGACTCGGCAAGCGTGACGTCTTCGCGGGCCATCTCGACGTTGGCGGCGATCGATGCCAGAGCCGGCGCAGCGAACTCCGTGCGAAGCTGAGTCAGAACCTTCTCGGACTCGGGTAGACGAACGGTCAAAGCGACGACGCTCTGCGTCAGCGAATCGAGCGTCGCGTCCGCATTGATCAGCAGATCGCGCATGGTGTCGAATTCCGCTACACGAGAGTCGAGTTCGTGGTCGGCGCGTCCGCAGGAGGAGATGATCTGAATCAGCATGGCGCGGCGCTGGTCCGGCGTCTCGGTGATGGCGTCGTCGAGTTGCTGGCGGATCGTGAATGCTGCCGCGAGCGCCTTCTTGGCTTCCTCGGACGCCGAGATGAACGGTGCCGCGGTGGTGTCGCCGAACTCGGAACGAGCGATCGCGAGTTCTTCCTCGCTCGCACGCACCGCGTTGTCGGTCTCGACGAGCATCGAGTGTGCGCGGGCATCGAGGATGTCGAGGGGGAGTGCGGAGAGAGCCGCGGTATCGGTCGGGTCGATGTTGTTGGCGGCTTCGATGCCTGCTTTCTGGCGTGACTTCTTTCGCCGTGAGGAGTACACGACGGCTCCGCCGCCTCCCGCCAGGACGACCCCTGCGCCGATCAGCCAGGGCGTACCGGATCCGTCGGAACCCGACGATGCGTATGCATCGCTGAGCGATCCGGCGGTGACAATGGCGGCTCCTGCCCAATCCTCTTCTCTCAGTGCGGGTTCGATGTTGTCGGTGCGCATCTCCGAGATCTCCGAATCGGTGATCTGAGTGAGGCCTTTCGCGACCCAGGTGCCGTACGAACGATCCACCGTCGCTACGGCGAGCAGGGCATCTCGATCCCCGAATCCGCTTGCCTTGGCTGTTGCGGTGGCCCAGTCGGCCGGATCCATGTTGTCGAAGTCGGCGACGTACACGACCCAGAGTCGAATGCGGTCGTCGTTGTACAGGTCGTCGATTGCTGCCTGTACATCCGAACGCTGGCCGTCGTCGATTGCCTCGACGGTGTCGGTGATCTGGCCGGCCAGACGCGAGGGCTGATCGGCCGAGGCCGTTCCCGCGGATCCCAGCAGAGCTGCGAATCCGAGCAACATGGTGAGCGCGGTGAGGGCGAAGAATCGCCGCGTCCGTGAAAAATCGGGAACGTGCTTAGCCTGATCGACTGCCATGGGATCAGAATCTACCGGCACGTGCGCCGGCGAGGTGACCATGACACTTGTCATGTCAGGATCGTGACGCTCGGACCAGGGCATCGGCCTCGATCGGTAGCAGAGTTCCTTTCATGACAACGACACCAGCGATTCATCTGGAACACCTGAGCAAGAGTTACGGATCGGTGCAGGCGGTCGCCGACGTGAGCCTGCGCGTCGAACCGGGCGAGGTAGTGGCGTTCCTCGGCCCGAACGGCGCCGGGAAGACGACGACGATCGACATGATGCTCGGGCTCGCCAAGCCCGACTCCGGTAGCGCCAGGGTGTTCGGGGCATCACCTGCCGATGCCGTCGGGGCAGGCCGAGTCTCCGCGGTGATGCAGTCGGGCGGGTTGCTGCGTGATCTGACGGTGCGAGAAACCGTGCGTTTGACCGCCTCGCTCTTTTCCCGCACGAGCCCGGAGGACGACGTCCTCGAGCGAGCGGGAATCACCGCGATCGCCGACCGCCGCGTCGCGAAATGCTCGGGAGGAGAGCAACAGCGACTGCGATTCGCCCTCGCCCTCCTGCCCGAGCCCGATCTGATCGTTCTCGACGAACCGACCACCGGGATGGACGTCGAAGGTCGTCGGGATTTCTGGAACGCCATTCGTCAGGACGCTCGCGGTGGCCGAACGGTTCTGTTCGCGACCCATTACCTCGACGAGGCCGACGCCTACGCGGATCGGATCGTATTGCTCCGCCACGGCCGGATCGTCGCCGACGGCAGCGCCGCCGAGGTCAAGAATCTTGCATCCGGTCGGACGGTGACCGCGACTGCGCCCGGCGTCGATCAGACGGCGTTGCTCCGTCTGCCAGGGGTGGACAGCGTCGAGATGCGCGGCGAACGAGTGATCGTCCACGGTCGAGACTCCGACGTCGTCGCGAGATATCTGCTGAACCACACCGAAGCCCTCGATCTCGAAATCGTGTCCAAGAACCTCGAAGACGCATTCCTCGCCCTCACCACCGACCTCGTAGGGAGCACGAAATGATCACCCAGGCACCGGCAACGACGACGCCCCGGCCGAAGGCGGCACTCGGCGGGTTCAGTCCCACGTTCCTCGGACTGGAGATCAAGCGCCTCGTTCGAAATCGGCGGACCGTGGCCTTCACGCTCGTGATGCCGCCCGTGTTCTTCGTGATCTTCGGGCTGCAGTCCGACTACTCGAACAACTACGCGTTCGCTCACGGCAACGTCACCGCGTACATCGCCATCAGCATGGCTGTGTACGGCGCGATGTTGGGAGCCACGAGCGGCGGCGCAATGGTGTCGGTGGAACGGGCACAGGGGTGGAGCAGACAACTTCGCCTGACGCCGTTGCGGCCGGTCGCCTACATCGTCACGAAGATGCTCGTCGCGATGACCATGGGTCTTGCGTCGGTGGTGGTGGTGTTCGTGGTGGCGGCATTCGTCGGCGCGGACATGCCTGTTTGGGTGTGGATCACGACCGGGGTGATCGCCTGGCTCGGAAGCTCTGTCTTCGCTGCCTTCGGATTGTTCATGGGTTACCTGCTGCCGTCGGAGAATGTCATGCAGATACTCGGTCCGGTTCTGGCGGTGCTCGCGTTTGCCGGCGGGTTGTTCGTTCCCCTCTCGGACAGTGGCTGGTTCTCGGTGGTCGCTCAGTTCACCCCGCTGTACGGCCTCGCGACGGTCGCCCGTGCACCGTTCACCGACGCCTCGGGCGGCACCCTCGCGGTCGCCGTTCTGAACCTCGTGGTGTGGGCAGGCATCTTCATCGTCGGCGCCGCAGTGCTCTTCCGCCGGGACACTCAGCGTGTGTGAGACAACCAAGTCCGTGAGCCTCTCGTGAGGAGCAGTACTACCGTGAACCCCATGACTTCAGCCGAAGCGGATGCACCCGAAGCAATTTCTCGGATGTTCCGCTTCGGCTGGGTCTTCGGGTTGATCTGGCTTTTCTATCTGGTCTATCCGCTGGGGCAGGCGCTCGATCAGCCGCAGTTGTGGCAGCAAATTGCCGGAGTGAGCACCGTCATCGTGTTCGGTGCGACATTCGTGGTGACGTTCTGGGGCTTTCGCAACGCCAATCGGAACGGTCGAAAACTAGCCTTGCGGTGGGCATGGGCAAGCCTGATCGCGATGGCGGTGCTGATCTTCCTGCTGGCTCTCCTCGTGGGAAGCGAAGCGTTCGGCGCTACGATCTACGTGGCCGTACTGGCGATGATGACGCTCCCGACTCGTCACGCCGTCGCGGTGGTCGTGATTCTCGTTGCCGCCGTCGAGATACTGCCCCGCATCGTCCCCGATTGGAATCCCGGCACGTTCTTCGCATTCCAGCTGGTGGTCAGCGCCGTCGCCGCGTGGGGCATCACGCAGATTTTTCGACGCAATCACGAACTCGCCGAGGCCCGTCAGCAATTGGCGGATCTGGCGGTGGTCGCCGAGCGCGAGCGAGTCGGGCGCGACGTCCACGACATTCTCGGTCACTCGCTGACCGTCATCACCGTCAAAGCCGAGCTGGCGGGTCGCTTGATCGAGATCGACCCGGCACGAGCAGCTGTCGAAATCGGAGAGGTCGAAGCTCTTGCACGCGAGGCGCTCGGCGACGTTCGATCGACAGTGGGAGGGATGCGCCGTGTCGATATCGCCGTCGAACTCGGCAATGCCCGCTCCGCCCTCGCAGCAGCCGATATCGATGCAGAACTTCCTGCGGACGCGGACATCGTGAGCTTGCGCAACCGCGAGCTGTTCGGCTGGGCGCTTCGTGAGGCCGTGACCAACGTCATCCGGCACAGCGGCGCACGGACATGCTCGGTCGCCATCGATGCGGTTCACATAGCGATTTCCGACGACGGCTGCGGGATGCCGGACGCTCCGTCCGGCGACGGAAACGGACTCCGTGGGCTCGCCGAGCGCGTGCACGCGGCCAATGCGTCGTTGGTCATCGGACGAAGCAGGTCCGGCGGATTCAGAGTGGAAGTGAGGGCGGCATGAGCATCAAACTGCTCCTGGCGGACGACCAGGCGTTGGTGCGCGGAGCGCTGGCAGCACTGCTCGACTTGGAGGCCGACCTGGACGTCGTCGCCGAAGTCGGCCGAGGCGACGAGGTCGTGGCGGCAGCTCTCGAACATGCGCCCGACGTCGCGCTGCTGGATGTGGAGATGCCCGGTCTCGACGGCATCGCGGCCGCTGCCGCGCTCCGAGCACAGGTGCCGACGTGCCGAGTGCTCATCGTCACCACGTTCGGCAGGCCCGGGTACCTGCGCCGTGCACTCGATGCGGGCGCCTATGGATTCGTCGTCAAGGACACACCCGCGCGTCAGCTCGCCGATGCGGTACGACGAGTTCACCTCGGACTACGCGTGGTGGATCCGACCTTGGCCACCGAGACCTTGACCGACGGGATATCGCCGTTGACGGCCCGTGAGCAGGACGTACTGCGCGCGGCCTCGGCCGGTGGTACGGCATCGCGGCTGGCGTCCGAACTGCATCTGTCGGAGGGGACGGTGCGTAACCACCTGTCCGCGGCGATCGGAAAGACGGGGACGACCACTCGCGCCGAGGCCGTTCGCGTAGCCCAGGATCGTGGCTGGTTGTAAGCGTTTCCGCGCGCCTGGGCGACCGGGGCGGTTCGGCCCTGGCAAACTCGAGGTGTGAACTCGACTCTCGACCGCGATCCGTACGGCGATCCCCACGGGGATTCCTACGAATCCACCGAACCCGAACCCGACCGGCTCGGTTTCTTCGGCACACTCGGTCGGTGGACGGTGCGCGTGATCATCGGCATCGTCCTGATGGGACTGATCGTGGTCGGCGGCACCGCTGTGCGGGTGTGGCAGGTAGCTCGCATCGACGACAATTCGCCTGCCCAGGCGATCGTGGTGCTCGGCGCTGCGCAGTACTCGGGAACGCCGTCGACCGTGTTCGAGGCCAGGCTCTCGCAAGCGGCGGCGCTCTACGAGCAAGGTGTGGCCCCCGAGATCGTGACCGTCGGCGGAAAGCAGGAAGGCGACCTCTACACAGAAGCTGCGTCCGGTCGGAACTTTCTCATCGATCAGGGTGTGCCCGCGGACAAGATCATCGCCGTCGAGCAAGGCTCGGATACGCTGGAAAGCATCGAAGCGGTCAGCGAAACACTTCGTGCACAAGGTAAGTCGTCTGTCGTACTGGTCAGCGATCCGTGGCATTCGCTGCGGACGCGGACGATGGCCCGCGATGCGGGGCTCGAAGCGTGGACGTCGCCCACGCGCACCGGACCCGCGGTGTACACCCGTGAATCGCAGGCACACGGAATTGCCCGCGAGACCGGTGCGTTGCTCTGGTACCAGCTGACGCACTTCACGGCTGATTTCTCCTACACGGCAGGTCAATGACGTTGAGTGACTACACCGACCACGACACTGCGCGGTACGTCGCGGAAGCTCCCAAGACCGCGGGTTTGAACAGCAAGCAGGAGAACGCGTCGCACCGCAGCGCGTTCGCTCGTGACCGCGCGCGGGTACTGCATTGCGCCGCGCTTCGGCGTCTGGCCGACAAGACACAGGTCACGGGCCCCCGCGATGGCGATACGCCGCGAACTCGGCTGACGCATTCACTCGAGGTCGCCCAGATCGGTCGGAGCATCGCGGAGGGACTCGGAACGGACCCCGACCTCGTCGATCTCGCCGGACTCGCCCACGACATCGGACACCCGCCCTACGGGCACAACGGCGAACGCGCGCTCGACGAGGTCGCGGTCGACTGCGGGGGATTCGAGGGCAACGCCCAGAATCTGCGCATTCTCACCGGCCTCGAGCCCAAGATTCTCGACGCCGACGGCAACAGTGCCGGCCTCAATCTGACCCGAGCCTCGCTGGACGCGGCGACCAAGTATCCCTGGTTGCGGCCCGCCCCCGGTGCGAAGTTCGGAGCCTACGACGACGACGGTGGAATCCTCTCCTGGGTACGGGACGGCGCGCCCGACCGTCGTAAATGCCTGGAAGCGCAGTCGATGGACTGGGCCGACGACGTCGCCTATTCGGTGCACGACGTCGAGGACGGTGTCATCGACGGACGCATCGCACTGCGGGCTCTCGGCGACCGGGCCGAGCAGCGCGAGTTGGCCGAGCTCGGTGTTCGCGAGTTCCGCGGCCTCGATGTCGAGGAATTGATCGAGGCGGCGGATCGACTGTCGCGGATGCCGGTCGTGGTGGCCACCGGGGTGTACGACGGCACGCTGCAGGCATCGGTCGCTCTGAAGCACCTGACGAGCGAGCTCGTCGGCAGGTTTGCGACGGCAGCGATCAATGCAACAAAGGAGAAGTGGGGCACCGGGCCGCTCACGCGGTATGCCGCCGATCTGGAGATCCCGCCGATCGTCGCCTCCGAGGTCGCCTTGCTCAAGACGATGGCGCTTCGCTACGTCATGTCCGATGCCGGTCACAAGATTCGCCAGGAGCGGCAGCGAGACCGTATTCACCGCGTCGCCGAATGGCTGCAACGCTCGGCGCCGGTGGAGCTCGACCCGATTTTCGTGCCCGCGTGGAATCGCGCGCAGACCGACGGCGAGCGGACGCGAGTGGTTGTCGACCAGATCGCGTCGTACACCGAATCGCGGCTCGAACGCATCGACAAGCGCAGTCTCGGAGCTCAGGCCAGCTGGGGTTGAATCCAATTCTCTCCGATCGATGCGCAGTACTAGACTGCGCGTGTGGCCGGCCGAATTCCTGAACGTGACATAGCCGCCATTCGCGAACGCACACGGATCGAGGACGTCGTCGGCGACTACGTCTCGCTCAAGCGCGCGGGCGGGGATTCCATGAAGGGGCTGTGCCCGTTTCACGACGAGAAGTCTCCGTCGTTCCACGTCCGGCCCAACCACGGACACTTTCACTGCTTCGGCTGCGGTGAGGGCGGCGACGCGTACTCCTTCCTGCAGAAGATCGAGCACATCTCGTTCGTCGAAGCCGTCGAGCAACTCGCCGATCGCCTCAACTACTCCATCTCCTACGAGGGCGGAGGAACATCGGTCCAACGCGACCGGGGGACCCGTGCGCGGTTGATTGCCGCCAACGCTGCAGCGCAGGAGTTCTACGCCGCCCGGTTGCGCGAACCCGAGGCGCAGACCGCGCGCGACTACCTCACCGAACGAAACTTCGACGGCCAGGCCGCGCTGACCTACGGCTGCGGCTATGCGCCCGACGGGTGGGACACCCTCACCAAACACCTGTTGACCCAGGGCTTCGAGGCCAAGGAGATCATCGATGCCGGCCTCGCGACGCCCGGTAAGCGCGGCACTCCGATCGACCGGTTCCGGCGACGCCTCGTCTGGCCGATCCGAAGTCAGAGCGGCGACGTCATCGGCTTCGGTGCGCGCAAACTCTTCGACGACGACACCATGCCCGGCAAGTACATCAACACCCCGGAAACCATGTTGTACAAGAAGTCTCAGGTGCTGTTCGGTCTCGATCTCGCGCGCAAGGAGATCGCGAAATCGCATCAGGCCGTGATCGTCGAAGGCTACACCGACGTGATGGCGATGCACCTTGCCGGCGTCAAGACCGCCGTGGCGTCGTGTGGCACAGCCTTCGGTGAGGATCACCTTGCGATGTTGCGCCGACTCATGATGGACGACAGTTACTTTCGCGGTGAGATCATTTACACCTTCGACGGTGATGCCGCCGGTCAGGCAGCCGCGATGAAGGCGTTCGAGGGTGATCAGAAGGTCGCCGGACAGACGTTCGTCGCGGTGGCGCCCGACGGCATGGACCCGTGCGAGCTTCGCCAGAGGTCCGGCGATCCTGCAGTTCGTGACCTGGTCGCGCGTCGTACTCCGATGTTCGCCTTCGTCGTGAAATCGCTTCTGAGCGAACACGACCTCGATACACCCGAAGGTCGTGTTGAGGCCTTGCGTCGTACCGTGCCCGTGGTCGCGCGCATCAAGGACGGATCGCTGCGCGACGAATACGCCCGCCAGCTCGCCGGATGGACCGGCTGGGACGACACCGCGATGGTGCTCGCCCGGGTGCGCGACGAGGCGAAGAAGAACGCGCGCGGCGGCGGCGAGAGCAGGAAGCGGGTGCCGTTCGAGAAGCGTCAGGCACCACAGCAAGAAGTGCCCGCAGGTCCGCCGCGCCCGGCCCCGAAGGACCCAGCGCTGTGGCCGCAACGCGAAGCTCTGAAGTCGGCTCTGCAGAATCCGGCGATCGCCGGGTCGGTCTTCGACTCGTTGCCGCCGGAGACGTTCACTCACGCCGCATACGCGGCCGTCAGCAGTGCGGTCACCGCGGCCGGAGGAACTGCCGCAGGGTTGGGCGGAGGAGAGTGGGTCGACGCCGTCGCCAAGCGAGCCGAGACGCCCGTCGTGAAGTCGTTGGTCATGGAGTTGGCCGTCGAGCACATCCCGGTGGCCGACATCGCCCTCACGCGCTACATCGGCGGCGTTCTGGCGCGGCTGCAAGAAGTGTGGGTGGGGGAGCAGGTGGCCGAGCTGAAATCGAAGATGCAGCGGATGTCGCCGGCCGACAACCAGGACGAGTACTACGCGCTACTCGGCGACGTCATCGCCCTGGAGCAATACCGGCGCAGTCTGCTCGAGCAGGCGATCGGCAACGTCGAAGAAGTCGGCTAGCGCTTACGCAACTGATCCTGGGGGATGTAGAGCTGGCTGTCCTCGTCGACCTGCTTCATCGGCTCCAGCTTCGGCTGAGTGTTCAGCGAATCCGACAGCTTCTGCCGACCGACCTCGATGACCTTCTTGGTGGCCGGGCTTCCCGCAACCGCGGAGGCTGTCTTGCGGATCTGCTCGTAGCGCCCACGACCTGCCTTGGCTCCGAGTACATACGCTGCCCCGGCAGCCAGAACCAAACGAATCATGAAAGAGCCTCCCGTTGTCTTCTGCGCGTCGATGTCCATCCTGCCTGATGCGGCCCGGACGTGGCGATTTGGTACTCGCATGGGGGTATGAGCTATTGTTTCTCTCGGCCCACACGAGAGTGTGAAGCCGAAGTAATCCCCTGTAGCTCAATTGGCAGAGCTTCCGACTGTTAATCGGACGGTTGCTGGTTCGAGTCCAGCCGGGGGAGCGCGATAGGCCTCCTGACCTGCATGCATGTGCGGGACAGGAGGCCTTTTTCGTATCGAAACACGTGTTGGCGAAGTCGGACGGTCCAGGGTCCACGTGGGCTCGGTCAGTAGCTGGACCTGGGGCACTGTGGACTGTGCTCGGCGGCGTGTCACGGGTTGTCACAACTCGTTCGTAACTCGTCCTGAGGGGGTACTGGCGGTAATCGGATCCAGTTGGCGTCCCGACGATATCGCCGGTTCGCATCGGTGCGGTCGTTACGGGATCGGCAAACGGTGGCCGCCGGATCATGCCTGTGGCGGTGTCCCATTCGTAATCGTCACCGTGCGGGTGTGGCAGCGATTCCCATTCTGGCGTGGACAGTTGGAGATCTGTGCGATCGAAGGACTTCCGATCCACGGTCTCGATCAGTGCATGGAGTTCGTGACTCGAAGGCCAGATCTCGTGGAGAAACACCGGTCGACCATCAGATCGTGGCCGATGGGTTCCTCGCAGAAATCGAAGCATGCTCGGCCGGAGATCGCCATCGCGACCACCATCGGCGGGGATGCGAGGTAGGACGAGGTCACTTCCGGGTGGATGCGGCCGGGAAAATTACGATTGCCGGCCAGGACGGCTGCCACGGACAGCGATCGGCTGTCGATCTGTTCTGCGATGGATTTTTCCAGCGGACCCGAGTTCCCCATGCACGTACCGCAACCGAACCCCGCGACGCCGAACTCGAGTTCGGCGAGGTAGGGCTGTAACCCGGAGTTCTTCAGCAGCTGCGCTGTTCTCCGAGAACCCGGCGTCATGGACGTTTCGTCCAGGCGGACGAAGTCAATCCGCGAGTGCGCGCGTTGCGGGCGAGCAACCCTGCTGCCAGCATCGCCTTCGGATTGGAGGTGTTGGTGCAGCTGGTGATCGACGCGATGACGACGTCGTTGTCCTTCAGAGCGGTATCACCTGGATCTGTTTCGACTGTGCGGTGACTATGGCGCGTCGACGATGTCGTTGCAAAAGTTTGATGCGGCCGCGACGGGCCGGAGACTGTCTGGACAATCGTCGACAGGTCCACGTCGATGACTTCGTCGTAGATCGGCGCTGCGCGGTCGTCGGTGTACAGCATGTTCTGCGCGTCGAGGTAGGCACGCGCGCGTCGCACGATGGACGACGACCGTCCAGTCGTCGTGAGATAAGTCAACGTGTGTTCATCGGCCGGGAAGTACGCCACGGTGGCACCGTATTCGGGTGCCATGTTTGAAGTGGTCGTCCTGTCGGGAAGCGACAGGGCGCGTAGTCCCGGCCCATAGAATTCGACAATGCGCTGGACCACAACGTGATTGGCCTCATCGGACTGATTGAGCGGGCCCTAGACGGCCAATACGGCCCGAGACAAGTGAACCGCATCCGATGACGATCGAGAGTGTGCGGGTGGTGTGAAGTCCTTGTCGAACGAATACTGTGAGCCATCGCGGCGAAGTACGTGCTGTGCAACCAATGTCTGCAGCGCTGTTCGTACGGTGCCGGGGGAGACCCCGAGGATCGATGCCAGTTTCGGCACACTGGGTAGCAGTTCGCTGGGCGAGATGACTCCGTCATTGTGCAGGGCGAGTAATTGCGTCGAGAGTTGGTGGTAGATCGGAACTGGACTCGAGGCGCGTATTTCGATGCCCGTCAGCCAATGTAGCGGAGGCAAGTGATCTGGGGACGGTCGGAGGTTGTGATTCATCGGAGCTAACTCCCTTGGCGACAACGGTTCCCGCCGGCGCCGCTGCGCGGTGCAGTGACGCCGGCCGTCGAAGAAAATTATGAGCAGGTTCAGCGGCGTAGTTCGTGGGTGAGGGTTTCGAGTTCGTCGCCGCCTGCCATTTCTTTGGTGAGGTCGTCGAGGCTGATGTCGTCGTATTTGCAGTCCAGTTTCTGGCGGCCGCGGTTGAGGAGCACG